>JAFWDI010000033.1 GCA_017513125.1 Lachnospiraceae bacterium
GCCGCCGAGGAAGTGCTGCTGGGACAGAAGGATCCGGGTGAGCGCGTGGTCGTGGTCGGCGCGGGCCTCGTGGGATGCGAGCTGGCCCTCGACCTGGCCATGAAGGGGAAGAAGGTCACGATCGTCGAGGCGCTGGATAAGATCATGGCCGTGAACGGCCCGATCTGCAGCGCGAATAAGGAGATGCTCGAGGAGCTTCTGCCGTTCCACGGGATCGAGATTCAGTGTTCGGCGAAAGTCACCGGCTTTGCGGACGGCGTGCTGACCGCTGAGGTCGGCGGCGAGGTGAAGGAGTATCCGGCGGACAGTGTGGTGCTGTGCGTGGGTTACCGGAGCGAGAACAGCCTGTATCAGGAGCTGAAGTACGAGGTCGACGACCTGTATCTGCTGGGCGACGCGGCGAAGGTGTCGAATATTATGTACGCGGTGTGGGATGCGTACGAGGTGGCCAACAGCCTGTAAAGACTTCCGCTGACGCAGCCTTCAGAGACGGTTCGCCGCTTCCTGAATATCATTGCCTCACATCATAGAAAAGCGGACGGCACCGATTCGAGGTCACGGGAAATCACCGATGGATTTCCCGCGACCCGAATCTGAAATGATGGTACGGAAACCATCATTTCTCCGCCCGCTTTTCTGCATGTTCGGCAGGATATTCATGGTCGCGCCTCAAATGTCTCTGACGGCTGCATTCCGCGGAAGATCTGAAGACTCCTGCCCATCGATAAATGCAATACTTATCGTGTTGGCTCTTGCCACCCGCGCCCCGAAAGTCCATAATATACAAGGTGTGCCGGAAGTCCGTCCCGTGGGCTTCGGCACTTTGATGCGAAGAGAGATCGGAAAGGAGGGCCTCCATGGCCTGGGAAGCCGCATTCCTGCTGTGGGTGCAGAATACCGTGCGTCAGGACTGGCTCGATCCGGTCGCGGTCAGGTTTACGCAGCTGGGTCATGCCGGCCTGGTCTGGATCATCGTTACGCTGGTCCTGCTGATCATCCCGAAAACGAGAAAAGTCGGCTGTGCCTGTGTGATCGCGCTTATGATGACGCTGGTCTTCTGCAGCGGGATCCTGAAAAACGTGTTCGCACGTCCGCGCCCGTATACGCAGATTCCGGGGCTGCACCTGCTGGGGCCGCAGGCCTCGGACTGGTCGTTCCCGTCGGGACATTCCTGCACGGCGTTCAGCGTCGGGGGGATCTGCCTGGCCCGTCTGCCGAAGAAGGCCGGAATCCCGATCATCGCGGCGGCGACGCTGATCGCGCTGTCCAGGCTGTATGTGGGTATCCATTACCCGACGGACGTGATTGCAGGCGTGGCTTTGGGCATCGCGATCGCGCTGGCGGCCATGAAACTGTTTGATGTGATCGACACCCGTTTTGAGGCGTGGAAAGAGAAGAGGAAGCAGCAGTATCATGCTTAACACCCTGGTTTTTTCGCTCAATGCCATCCTGCCGCTCATCGCGCTGATCGTACTCGGTATGGTGATCCGCCGGCTGGGGATCCTGAGTGACGACGCGTTCAGACAGCTGAACCGGTTCAACTTCCGGTTCCCTTTCTGCGCACTGCTGTTCATGCTGATCTATAATCTCGATCTGCAGCAGGGCATCCCGGTCCGGCTGGCCGTGATGGCCATGGTGATCCTGGCGGTCCTGACCGCGATCGGCCTGATCGTCGCCTGTCTGGTGACGAAAGTGCGCGGGCGCAGAGGCGTTCTGGCGCAGTCCGCGTTCCGCTGCGACTATTCGATCATCGGCCTGCCGCTCTCGGCCTCACTGGCCGGGCAGACCGGGGAGATGATCGCGACGGTCTTTCAGCTTCCGGTGGTCATCTACTTTAATACGGTCGGCGTTGTCCTCTTCAGCATATTCTCGAATTCGGGCGAGAAGGTCCGGCTTCGCACAGTCCTGCTCGGCATCGTGAAAAACCCGCTGATCCAGGGTCTGGTCGCGGGTCTCATCGCGGTCCTGATCCGCAGGGTGATCCCGGTCGGCGCGGACGGTCTGCCGGTCTTTTCGATCCGGTATACATTGCCCTGGCTGTACCAGGCATTGAACTATGTGGGCCGCGTCGCCACGCCGCTCGCGCTCGTGATCCTGGGCGGACAGATGCGCTTCTCGGATACGTCGGCGTTCCGCAGGGAACTCGTGACGGGCGTCATCCTGAAGCTGCTCGCTGCGCCTGCGGTCGGTCTTTCCCTGATGTTCCTCGCGGCGCGGATGGGATTTTTGACGATGGGCCCTGTGGAGATGGGCGTCTCGATCGCGCTGTTTGCGGGTCCGATGGCGATCGCCTCCGTACCCATGGCGGCCGAGATGGGCTGCGACGATAAGCTGAACGGACAGATCGTGGCCTGGTCCTGCGTGATCGGCATGATCAGTCTGTTCGTGATCATAACCATGTTCCGGGCGATGGGGCGCCTCTGATGCTGGATACGTTATCTTTTTCGGTCAATGCCATCCTGCCCCTGGTCCTGCTGATTCTGCTGGGCTACGGGGTCCGCAGGCTCGGTTTTTTCAGCGATGCCGCGCTGAAGCAGCTGAACCGGTTTAATTTCCGCGTGCCGTTCTGCGCGCTGATGTTCGTGAACATTTATAATATGGATCTGTCGTCCGGCATTCCGGTCCCGGTCCGGCTGGTCGGGCTGGTGGTCCTCGCGATCGTTATTCTGACCGTTCTGGGACTGGTGCTCGCACAGGTCCTCACGAAAGAGCGCGCCAGGAAGGGCGTACTCGTACAGGCCATGTTCCGCTCGAACAGCGCGATCATCGGGCTGCCGCTGTCGGAGTCCGTCGCGGGCGCTGCGGGGCTGGCCACAGCCACGGTCTTTCAGCTTCCGGTCGTCATTTATTTCAATGCGATGAGCGTGGTCATGCTGAGCCTGTATTCGCGGTCGGAGGAAAAGCCGAAGGCCGGGAAGGTGTTTGCGGGCGTTCTGAAAAATCCCCTGATCCAGGGCCTGCTGGCGGGCGCCCTCGCGCTCGTGATCCGGCAGTTCATCCCGGTGGGGGCGGACGGGCTTCCGGTCTTTTCGATCCGGTATTCATTGCCCTGGCTCTATCAGGCTCTGAGCTATGTGAGCCGGGTCGCGACTCCGCTGGCCCTGATCGTGCTCGGCGCACAGATGCGTTTTTCGGACGCGTCCCTGTTCCGGCACGAACTGATCTCCGGCGTGATCATGCGCCTCGTCGGGGCGCCTATCATCGGTTTCGGACTGCTGCTTCTGGCGGCGCGGACCGGCTTTGTCACGCTGAGCCCCGCAGTGGTCGGCGGGCTGATCGGCGTGTTCGCGTCGCCGCTGTCCGTTTCCGCTATGGTCATGGCAGCGCAGATGGACGCAGATGATAAGCTGGCGGGGCAGATCGTGGCATGGAGCAGCATTATGGGCATGCTGAGCCTGTTCGTGATCATCACGGTGTTCCGCGCCATGGGGCTGCTGTAGGAGGCGTCATGATCGAAAAGATTCTTATCGTCAGTGATTCCCACGGGGAGAGTCATCTGGTCCGTCAGGCGATCGACCGCGAGCGCCCTGATATGCTCGTGCACCTCGGGGATATCACTGCGGATGCATGCGGCGTCGAAAACTGGCTGACCGAGGCGAAAGGTGAGCCCGTGCCGGCGGTCTTTCTGCGCGGAAACTGCGATAATCCCGCCCGGAAGGGGCTGCGGGAGCAGGCGGTCTTCACGGTGAACGAACATCGGTTCTTCTGTGCGCACGGGCACCTGCTGGGTGTAAACTGGGGCCTGCAGAAGCTGGTCTATGCCGCTCTCGAGGAGGAGTGTGACATTGCCCTGTTCGGGCATACGCACGTTCCCTGCGACGAGGAGTGGATGGGAGTGCGGATCCTGAACCCGGGAAGCATTGCCCGGCCGCGCGGCGGGAGCGTCCGCGGATATCTTGTTATGACATTTGACGGCGAAGGAGAGTATACTGTAGAGAGAAAGGCGCTCTGAGCGCACGGACCTGCGCCGCTTCAGGCGCGGAGAGAGCATGAGAGATCCTGCGAAAAAGATTCCGCTTTATCTGTTTACGGACAGCACCGTCCCGGACGACCTGCGAGGCTGGGTCGCGGAGGGTGTGCGGGATTTCTCGCGCTATGTGCCCGGACTGACTCTCGTACGGAAAGAGACGGAGTTCTGGAACGACGACATCGGAAAGGTCTTTGAGAACGGCGTGCGGCGCAGCCTGACGGAGGACGGAAAGCTGCTCGCGAAGGAGATGCTCACGGCGCTGGACGAAGGTTCGAAAGGCTGGAAAGGCATGGGACAGGGCGCCGGAGCGGCCGGCGCGGTCATCTACATCACGATGAAGGACCTGACGGTCCCGAAAATGACGATCTGCTTCGGACTGACGCGGGTGAAGGCACGGGTCTCCGTGAACAGCATGAGCCGGTTTGCGAACATGAAGGATATGCGGAGCGCTGCCCTGTGCGTGCGGCGGACCGTGGTGCACGAGCTCGGACATATGTTCGGGGCTCCCGCGCCTAACCGTGTGATCGCCGCGGTCGAGGATTTCGGAAAACACTGTACGGACCCCGACTGCGTGATGTGCCAGACGCCGAACCTGGACCGTCTGCTGGAAGCCGCACAGAGAGAGTACCGGAACGACGAACTGTTCTGTTCCAGATGCAGGAGAGACATCCGAAGGTTTCTGCGGGACAGAGGATATAGATAACAGATTTTAAATATCATTGACAGGAGAAAAACATGGACAGAGATACATTATGCATCCACGCCGGATATACCCCGGGGAACGGCGACCCCAGAATGATCCCGATCATCCAGAGCACGACGTTTAAGTACGACACCTGCGAGGACATGGGAAAGCTTTTCGATCTGGAGGAGAGCGGGTATTTTTATACGCGCCTGCAGAACCCGACGAACGACATGGTCGCCGCGAAGATCGCCACGCTCGAGGGCGGCACGGCGGCGATGCTGACGTCCTCCGGCCAGGCGGCCAGCTTCCTGGCGGTGTTTAATATCGCGGGAGCGGGAGACCACATCGTCTCGTCGACGTCGATCTACGGCGGCACGTTCAATCTGTTCAATGTCACGATGAAGCGCATGGGCATCGAGTTCACGTTCGTGGATCCGGACTGCTCCGACGAAGAGCTCGAGGCGGCGTTTCAGCCGAACACGAAGGCGGTCTTCGGCGAGACCATCGCGAACCCCGCGCTGACGGTGTTCGATATCGAGCGCTTCGCGGACGCGGCGCACGCGCACGGCGTCCCGCTGATCGTGGACAATACTTTCGCGACTCCTATCAACTGCCGTCCTTTCGAGTGGGGTGCGGACATCGTCACGCACTCGACGACGAAGTACATGGACGGTCATGACGCGGCGGTCGGCGGCTGCATCGTGGATTCCGGAAAGTTCGACTGGAGCGCGCACGCGGATAAGTTCCCGGGGCTGACCACGCCGGACGAAAGCTATCACGGCGTGACCTACACCGAGCGCTTCGGGCTCGGAGGAGCGTTCATTACGAAGGCGACCGCGCAGCTGATGCGCGATTTCGGCTGCATTCAGGCGCCCCAGAACGCGTTTCTGCTGAACCTGGGTCTGGAGTCGCTCGCGGTGCGCATGAAGAGGCATAACGAGAACGGCCAGAAGATGGCGGAGTTCCTCGCGGGACATGAGAAGGTCTCCTGGGTGAACTTCCCCGGGCTGCCGGATAACCCTTATTACGAGCGCGCGAAGAAGTATCTGCCCGACGGCATCTGCGGCGTCGTGAGCTTCGGCGTGAAGGGCGGAAGAGCGGGCGCCATGGAGTTCATGAAGAACCTGAAGATCGGAAACATCGCGACGCATGTTGCGGACGCGGCTACCTGTGTGCTTCATCCGGCTTCGACGACGCACCGCCAGATGACCGACGAGGAGCTGATCGAGGCGGGCGTTCCGGCGGATCTGGTCCGGATGTCCTGCGGTATCGAGAGCGCGGAGGACCTGATCGCGGACGTGGCGCAGGCGCTGGATGCGGTGACTGTCCTGTAAGGAAAGTGACCGCATGGGATGCGGTGAAGTTCGGTAAAGATCTGCCTTTGACCGGGAAAGGAGCGCGGCGCCATGTACCAGCGCGTCCGATATTTTCTGAAAGCCGCCGAGCTGGGGAATCTCTCCCTGGCTGCCCAGGAGCTGTACATTTCCCCGCAGGGGCTGACCAAACAGATCGGCGTTCTGGAATCCGAGCTGGGAGGACAGCTCTTCATCCGATCGCGCCGGGGGGCGGAACTGACGCCTTTCGGGAAGTATGCGCAGCAGCGGCTGGGCAATGTCTTCGAGGATTTCGAGAAGGCTGTGCAGGACGTCCGGAACCACGCGGGAGACCTGCGGGAGAGCATCACTGTGGGGATCTTCTCGGCATTGCCGAGGGAAGAACTGGTACTGCCTTTCGTATCGTACCTTCTGACGACCTACCCGGAGCGCCAGATCCAGCTGGAGATGGTGGAACTGGCGGCGGGCCTGCGTAAGTTTTTGGACGGGAAACTGGACTTTCTGCTGACGAATACGCATGAGCAGGATGACCTGAGCGGCTTCGAACGCGTGACCTTCGGGGCATACGACGCGAAAGTGGTGGTAGCGCGGAATCATCCCTGGGGAGCGCTCGGCAGCATCGGCGTCGAGGATCTGAAGCAGGAGACTTTCATTAAGATGAAGGTCGATCCGGATCATTACGCGGTGCCGGCAGAGGACAGCTTTTACCAGAATATTCCCTGTAAAAAGATCATCGAAGCGAATAATTTCGAGACCATGATGGTGCTGCTGGAGCAGGGTGCGGGATTTGCGGTCTTTCCGCTGGCATTTACGGACATGAAGTGGGCGCAGATCCGTGCGTTCGATTATCCGGGAAAAGGCCTTCGGTTCGTCACGGCCCTGCTGTACGATCCGAACAATCCCGTGAAGGATATGGACCGAATCGTCCGCGAGATACGCGAAAATCTGGAACACAGATAAACAGGCCATATTATCCGGAATTCGGCATGCCGTGTGAACCGCACGGCATGCTTTTTTACAACCTGAGGTTGGGATAAGGGGACCATTGTCTGCTAAACAGAGCGGCAGCTCCTGTAGTATTCTGTAGGCAGGAAGGGGGTTCAGCTTATGCTTACCGAACGCGAGAATATGGAGATCTGTTGGAATCACGAGCAGCCGGAATGGGTCCCGATGATCAACACTGCTTCTCAGATGATCATCACCCCGGAGGTGAATGACCGCCCGCTGTTCATGAGCGGAAAAGACCAGTTCGGTCTGGAGTGGGAGCTCGATCCGAAGCACCCGGAGCTGATGACGCACGTGAAGCCCGGCGGCGAGGTGTTCGACGACATCTCGGACTGGGAGGACTTCATTAAGTTCCCCGATTTTAAAGATAAGGACTGGAACGCCGCGCGCGAGCGGACGAAGGCCATGTGGGCGAAAAAAGATCAGCTCCAGGGCTATTTCGTGGGCAATATGGGCGCCTTCGAGCGCATCTGCGCCATGATGGGTCATGTGAACGGCATCATTGCCCAGTTCATGGACGACGAGGCTTACGCGGCCTATGTGAACGCATACGCCGACTACCGCATCAATCTCTTCGCGCTGCTGAAAGAGTATCTGGACATCGACTTCGTGATGATGCACGACGACTGGGGAAATCAGAAGAGCATGTTCCTGAGCCCTGAGGAGTGGCGGAGATTCTATAAAGAGCCCGAGCGCCGCATGGCGCAGGCGGCTCATGATCTGGGCATGCATTACATGCATCATTCCTGCGGCTACATCGAGCCGATCATCGGTGATCTGGTCGAGATCGGCGTGGACTCCTGGCATGCGGTCCAGCCCGTGAACGACCTGAAGAAGATCAAGGAGACCTACGGCGATAAACTGATCTTCGCCGGTGCGGTGGACACGCAGGTGACGGACAGGCCCGGCGCGACGGAAGAGGAGATCCGCGCGGAGGTGCGCCGTGTGATCGATACTCTCGGAAAAGGCGGCGGCCTGATGGCTTCCTCCTCGGTCATGTTCTCCATCGTTCCGAAGGTGGACGGCATCATCGACGACGAGGGAAAGAAGTACGGAAACTATGCGACCCTGAAATTTGATTAAAGTACGGACGGGCGCTGAAAGAAACAGTTGATCCAAAGGATAGTCTCAGAAAGATCGGAGGATGAAACATGGAAGGCAAGTGGGTATTTACGGTACACACCTATATGGGCGACATGCGTTCGAACATGGAGTTTCAGGTGGAAGGGAACGTTCTGACCGGCACGGGCGAGGATGCATCGAACGGAGCGGTGGCGCCGCTGGAGAACGGCCGGTTCGAGAACGGCGAGTTCTGCTATGACCTGACCATTAAGACTGCTGTGGGCGAGATGACGAACCACATCAGCGGAAAGCTCGAGGGCGACCGGATCACCGGAAAGAGCAAGAACCCGATGGGCGAGTTTGACCTTGACGGAGAGCGCGCCTGATCGGAGCCGGGGCGTAAAAAGATCACAGTGATCGAAAAGGGACTGCAGCACCTTCGCGGTGCGCAGTCCCTTTTCATCAGGTGTCCGCCTCGGTCATTCTCCGCGGCGGAGGCGTTTCACTGTACCGACCCCGGTCCGGTCAATATACCGCCTCGGGATGGTTCTTATAGAAGGTCTCGCCGTAGGTGTAGGCCTCGTCGAGGACCCAGCCGCGGATGATGGCGGGCATCTCGTCGCCGGCCTTTCCGATGACGTTCGCGCCGCCGCACATCGCGAAGCCGCCGCCGGGAGCGTACTTGTCGATGGTCTCGCGGACCTGTCTGCGGATCTCCGCTTCGTCGACTTCCGGATAGGTCGACGGAGGTCTCCAGTCCCAGCAGCCGCAGAGCGCGAGCTTCTTACCCAGCTTTTCCTTTACCGCGAGGATGTCGTTCGTCTCCTGGACCGGATCCCAGGCAGTCACACCGGCCTCCGCGAGTTCGAGCATGAACTCGTCGCAGTGACCGCAGTTGTGGAACTGGACGGGCAGACCGTGATCCTTCGCGTCGTCGATCAGAATCTTATAGAACGGCAGGAGCAGTTCCTCGAAGATGTCCCTGGAAACGAACGGCGTGCGCTTCGCCGCGGTGTCGTCGAGCAGGTAGATCGCGTCGGGAGAGTAGTAGTCAATGATATAATGCTGCAGTTTCAGGTAATACTCCGACATATACTCGAACAGAGCGTAGCACTCTTCGGGCTCCTCGACCATCGCGCAGATGCCTTCGACGAATCCCATGAAGCCTACGAGATCCTGGAAGAAGCCGGCGCTGGTCACGCCGAGGACCAGAGTTTTTTCCCGGTCAATGCCCATCACATTCTTCAGGAAATCCGCGTCCTTCTCGGCCCAGGTCTTCCAGTCGATCTCGTCGAGATCCGGGTTCTTAATGATGTCGCGCCACTTCGTGATGTCATCCATCATGAAATCCCAGTTCTGCGGAATCGCGGAATAACCGGTCTCCGGGTTCGTAATGAACTTCACGCCCCAGGGATCCACGCCGCCTTTCGGCCCGTGGAAGTCCAGAAAACCGGGGTTGGTCATGACGGCGGTCGGCTCCATGCCCGGATAGGGCATCATGTCGAAGACCGGGACGTACTCCGGCATCTTCCCTTCCAGGAGACGATAGTAGTTTTCTTTTTTCGAAAGCATAGGTTCACCTCCGTAAATGCTGTGTTTCCGGAGCAGGACGATTCCTGCATATCTGAAAACAGTTTAGCACATACGGAGGTGAACTGTTAGCTCCCGGCGCAAAAAAATCAATAATTCCGCACGGTTCCGCCAAAAATAAGTCAATTTATCTGGTGATGATATCCACCGGTACATCGAAGATCTTTGCGACCTTCAGGATCGTATCGATATGCCGGCCGGAGGCTGCGGCCATGTGGTGGGTCGGGCCGGCTTCGCTCCAGCGGTCGCAGAACTCCCTGGCGCCGCACGTGAAGCGGGTGCGCATGTTCGTGTCGCCGAACGTGAAGATCGGTCCGTCTTCATTGACGCCCTCAGCGGCGACGAATTTGAAGCGCCCATCACGGTCCTGTGTGATGCCGAGATAGGTCACGGGGCCGAGGTGAGGGTAGAACTGCGTCAGATAGCCGCCGCCGGTCTTTCCGTGGAACACCGGGACGATCTTCATGGTGGGCTTTTTCGCCGAGATGTCCGCATCGCCGGAGCCGGAGTGACCGATGATGCAGATGTCCTCGTCGAAATCGATCGAATACATCTCGCTGAGCTGGCCCGTGCCCGAGATCGTCTTCAGGATGCTCATGGCCATGGCGACCTTGATATCGCCCTCGACCGCGCAGGCCACGCCCTGTTTGATCAGCATCGAGAACGCGGGGATCAGCATGCTGTCCAGCACGCCGGCCTTGCCCTGCGCGAAGCCGTCGTAGTGGCTCGCGATGAAGGCAATGTTTTCCTCCTTCACCCACGCTTCGAAAGCGACGACATATCTGGCCATCTCCCAAACGGTCTCCACGGTGCCGCCGCCCTCGATCTCGAAGGTGTCGAGGATGTCCTGCGCCTTCGCGCGGATCGCCGCTTCATCGGTGATGCCGTCCGCGATCGCCCACATCTTTTCCCAGTCGAACTGCTTCGTGTAGAGCCACATCCGGTGATAGAGGTTCGTCTCGTCGATGTAGAGGTCCATCATCCCGGGATAGGGCCGGCCGATCTGGGCCAGGTTCGTGTCGCGGAAGCGCCTGCGCACCTGCGCCGCCCGGCACCAGTCCAGGATCTCCGCGTCCGCGTGAGGATCGCCGCCTTCGACGACGCCGGTGATGACTGCGTGGCGCTTTCCGGCACGCTCCAGATCCGCCACCATCTCGCCGACCGCGCCGCAGGCGTACAGTTCGCCCAGCCAGGCCGCTGTATCGGTGTTCGCGTAGTCCGGCGCCCTCTTTTTCTGGAGGTTCACCAGCACGACCGGCACATCCAGGTCACGGACCGCCGGGAGCATATTGTAGGACGTGGCATAGGTCAGAAGCTGCAGGATCACGAGGTCCACGTCCGCGGCGCGGAAGACATTGCCCGCGGACACCGCCTGCTCTTTCGTGGTCACGATGCCGCCGTCGATCAGGTCGACGGTGTCGGGGATGCGCTTCTTAAAGTCTGCGTACTGGGACTCGAATTCGGGTACGAGAGACGGAAACTGGGGAAGATACGCGCCCAGTGCGATGGCAAACACCCCGATACGGGCTCTGGTTTCCACTAACATGCTGACATCCTTTATCTCTCGGTGAAAGTGTGTGAGCCGGCCCTGACGGTCGCGGTCGTGCCTCCGGGCAGGCTGACGGATGCTTTACAGTTGGCCGGGACGGTGATGTGATAGACGGTCCTGCCGTCCTGCCGCTCCCAGCCGCTTTCGATCGTGCCGTAGACGCTGTGGTAACGCGCCTTCGCGTACGTGAAATGTCCGCCGGGCTTCGGGGCAATGACGAACCGGTTTTCACCGTCGACGCGGATGCCGCACATGCCCTCGAACAGCCATTCGACGACCGCGCCCTTGGAGTAGTGGTTCAGGCTTCCGATGCCGCCCTGGGCCTTGTCGCCCTCCCAGCTCTCCCAGATCGTGGTCGCTCCGTTCTTCGGCATCGAGAGCCAGCCGGGAATCTCCTCGTTTTCCAGCAGCCGGTAGGCGGCCTCGATATCGATCTGATCGAGAACGCCCAGGATCAGCGGAGTGGAGAGGAAGCCGGTGCCGAGCCGCCAGCCGTAGCTGTCCAGCGCCCGGATCAGCCGTTCTTTCGCATAGGCGGTCTGGCGTTCGTTCAGCAGGCCGAATGCCAGCGGGCGCACCAGCTGTGCCTGCCGGTCGGTGTTCAGCGAGTAGGCCGCGGTCCCGACCAGCGCCTGATATGCGGCCCTGCAGCCGTCGCTGTAAGCACGGTAACGCGCCTTGTCGTCCGCGCGGCCGGTCCTGCCGGCGATCTTCGCCATGAGGCCGAGTACATGGGCGGTATAGGCGGTGGACACTTCGGGGTGCGGAGCGACCATATCCTTCCAGTTGTTGGGATGGACGTCCGCCGGTTCGGCCCATTCGCCGTAGCTCTGCCCGGCGTTCACCGCGAACCTTCCGGCTGCACCGCTCAGATGCAGGCTCTTCGCCATAAAACCTTTTTTGCCGCAGCGGGAGATCATGAATTCCGCATAACGCTTCATCCGGTCGTAGTATTCATCGAAGATGCGCGCGTCGCCGTACTTTTTATCGAAGCGGTACGGAAGCAGGATCCCGATGTCGGACCAGCCCACCGAACCGTTCAGGGGGTTCATGTAAAAGTCCACGCCGCCGCTGGGAGCGATCTGCGGGAGCTTTCCGTTCTTTTTCTGCCAGTCGAATACGTCGCGCAGGTATTTTTTCGAAAACGCGGCGTAGTCGAACAGATAGCTCGCGGTCCCGAAGAAGATCTGCGCGTCGCCGGTCCAGCCGTGGCGCTCGCGGGTCGGGCAGTCCGTGGGAACGTCGAGGGAATTCGATTTGGTCGACCAGCGGGTCGCCTCGACGAGCTGATCCAGCAGCGGATTCGAACTTTCGAAAAAGCCGGTCTCCTTCATGTCGGAGTAGACCGCGATCGCGGCAATGTTCTCAGGATCCAGTTCTACGTCCGTTTCAACCTCGGCGTACCGGAAGCCGAAGACCGCGAAGGTCGTCTTATACTCGTTCCGGCCCTCGCCGCAGGTGTACCAGATCTTCTGAAGAGGAGTGGTCTTGTTTTTCATGCTGAGCTGGATGTTCTTCAGCGTCAGGTTCCCGTTTTCGTCCAGCAGCTCGCCGAACTGCCAGCGCAGGGTCTGCCCCTTATGTGCGGTCACCGAAAACTGCACATAGCCGGCAATGTTCTGGCCGAAGTCGAGCAGCTTCCGGCCGTTCGGCGCGTCGGAGATCACCGGATGCAGGCGCTCGTGCTCGGTGACGGGGACATTGTTCGAGCAGACGGGGCGGACGGTATGACCGGTCAGCTTTGCGCGGCCGCCGTAAGTCGGCTTCCGGAACGCCTCGACGAGCTCGCCGTCCTTATTGTCTGCGAAACGGATCGGACCGTCGTCGGACCATTCCCAGGTCCCGTCGGTGGCGATCGTATCACTGCTGCCGTCTTCGTAGAACAGCTCGAGCTGCGCCAGCAGTTTCGTCTCGGTCCCGTACTGGTTCTTCAGCCCCCAGGCACCGCAGGAGCCGCGGTACCAGCCGTCAGCCAGCTGGACGGTCAGCTCATTTTCCCCGGTCCGGATCAGCGCGGTCACGTCACAGGTCTGGTACTGCACGCGCTTCCGATAGTCGGTATGACCGGGCGCCAGACAGAAATCGCCGGCTTTTTCGCCGTCGATCCGCGCCTCATAGAGGCCGCAGGCAGTGATGTACAGCCGCGCGCGGATGACCGGCTTCTCCGCGGTGAACGTTTTGCGGAAGCAGTCGACGGGATAGCGCAGCTTCTTATTCACGCGGTAGTTTCCGGTGATCCATGATGCCTTCCAGGAGGTGATTCCGCACTCGAAGAACGCCTCGCTCCATTCGCCGGGCTCGCCGTTCTCGTCCCAGAGGCGGATCTTCCAGGTCACGCGCTCGCGGTCATGCAGCTCGTTCGGATATTCCGCGTGCATGGAGGCACTTTCGACCTTTCCGCTGTCCCAGCTGTCGGTCACGATCTGATACGCGGTCTGCCGGACGCCGCCCTTACAGTTCCACATCAGGCGGGGGTTTTTAAGATCCACGCCGAGCGGATTCGTCAGATACTCGGTCTTAAGTCGGATGGCTTTCATTTGTTTTCTCCCGGCTTCTTCAGCCTTTCTGCTCCGTGAGCTCTTCCTGTTCCGCGATCTTTGCCTCGTGTCTCGCCTTGATCTCAGCCTGCTCGTTCGGAAGGTTCTTCTCGACGTTCAGGAAGAACAGGATCACGACCAGGGCAATGCCGGTAAAGACTTCCAGACCCACGAACGCGAAGGAGATGGCCCGCCCGACCACGGCCGGCTGCTGTATGGCTACAGTCAGCACCCCGTCCGCCGCGGGCCGGATGCTCTCGAGGGCGATTTGGGAAGTCCAGCCGTGGGCCGCCAGTGCGGATGTCGCTTCTGCGGTGCTCGAGGCAGTGATCGGGGCGATATAGCCCGCCCGGGCCAGGAACATGTTGAAAACGCCGGTCATGACGCCGACCATCGCCACCGCGATGATATTGTAGATCGACATCGCGGCGCCGTCGATCCGCAGATCCGTCTTCCATTCGAGATGATCCAGGCAGTCCGCGAACAGCGCCATGAACACGTAGGCGCAGGGCAGTCCGCCGATGTTTTTAATGAACTGGCCGACCAGGACGATGACCAGCGTGTGCGGGTTCAGCCAGCAGATCAGCGAGCCGACGGCATAGAGGATGAAGCCGACCAGTGTGACATTGCGCTTTCCGAACTTCTTCGCCAACGGCCAGACCAGGAAGATGCCAATACCCATGGGGATGCCGCCGATCACCGAGACCAGCATCTGCGTGATGCCGTCATTGTAGGTGCCCAGAACGTAGTTGCAGTAGTAGACGAGTCCGAGGTTCTTCATCGTCATGCCCGCGGTGTAGACGAAGAAGTAGACGTACATGAGCACCATGTATTTGTCCGTGAACAGCATCTTGATCTGCTGCGCGAACGGCAGCTTCGTCTCTTCGCCGGCCTCGGCGGCCTCCTCGGTGACGCGTTCCTTCGTGAAGAAATATTCGAGCAGCGTCAGCGGCAGGGCAATGATCGAGAGGAAGCACATCAGCGTGATCCACTTCGACTTGTCCGCGCCGATCATCGGCATGACGACCATCGGGAAGACCAGCGCCACGAGGATGCCGGCCATCATGATCGTCGTGATCTGGTTGAAGACCGAGAGTCCGCCGCGGGCTGTGCTGTCGCGGGTGGAGAGCGGGACCATGAGGTTATGGCTCATGTTGAAGATCGTGTATGCGAAGGAGTAGAAGAGGTTGTAAGAGATCAGGACCCAGATGGCCTTGAGCGCGTCGCTTCCCTCCGGCACGACGAACAGCAGGATCCCGGTGATCGGCACCAGGAATGCCGACAGGAAGAGCCACGGGCGGGCCTTTCCTTCTTTCGTCCGGGTGCGGTCAATGACCTGTCCCATGACGATGTTCGTGACCGCGTCGACGATCTTCGAGGCGATCGGGAACAGGGAGAGGAAGATGCCGCCCCAGAGCGATGTGAGGTTCAGGACGTCCGTGTAGTAAACGTTCAGGTAGGTGGCCAGCACGGCGTTCAGGAGCAGCGCGCCGGCGGGACCGATCAGATAGCCGAGCCATTTTTCCCTGGCTCTGACTTCGGGCGTTTTTATGGCGCTTGCGGGCAGCTTCATTTAGTTTTCCTCCTTCGGCAGTTTCGGAACCCGGATCTTTTTCGTAAAGCAGCGAATGCCTTTTATGAGATGTCCGTTGGTCATTTCGACGAAGCCCTCGGCGAAATTGTAAGGGAAGGCGCTTCCGGCGGTCATGGACATGGACCGGGGGGAGTTGCTCTCCAGGACCCGGCGCAGGAACTGCGCGCCTTTGCGTTTGTTGTCTTTTTCGGGGCCGTCGGGGAGCTTCTCGGCCGCACGGGCCTGTTTGTCCGCGACGGAGAGCACGGCATTGAACAGGATCCGGCCCGTGAAGGACTGCTTCAGGTCCGTGAAGCGCGACTCCGTCGTCACGGGAAATGCCGCGGGCTCCGCAGGGACCGTGTAATCGTCGGGGTACGCCTGTTCCGGCTCCGGCTCGACCGTGACCGTGACGGTCTTGGTTTCCCCGGGCGCGAGATAAACTTTCTGAAATCCCCTCAGCTCGCCGTCCGTGTACAGCTGTGCGACCTCGGCGCCGGAGCGGCTGCCGGTGTTCGTGACGGAGCAGGTGTAAGTGCTGCCGTCCTTTTCCCAGCCGGTGGTCCGGAACGTCGTATAGCTCAGGCCGAAGCCGAAGGGAAGGCGGACCGGAACGTCATGCCTGTTATAGTAACGGTAACCGACCTCGCATCCCTCGCTGTAGACTTCGGTGATCTGTTTTCCGAACGTCGCAGAGCAGGGGACGTCCTCATAGCGCAGAGGCCAGGTCTCGGCGAGCTTTCCGGACGGATTCTTTTCGCCGAAGAGCAGCTCGCAGACCGCCGTGCCGCCGTTCTGTCCGGGCAGGTACATGTTCAGGACCGCGCTGACTTTGTCGAAAAACGGCAGTTCGACGGGAGAGCCGCCGAAGAGGACCACGATGACTTTTTTCCCGCTCCCGCAGAGCGCGTCGATCTCGCGGAGCTGGTGCTCCGGAAGCCGCATATGCTCGCGGTCGCCGCCCTCGGACTCGTATTCGTCGGTGAGTCCCGCGAAGACGAGGATCACATCGCTGTCCGCCGGCGGAACGGACCGGATGCCGCGCGCTTCGAACGCATCCTTCGGCGTTGTGACCGCGGTGGGGTTGATCATCGAGCTGCCCGCGCCCTGGTAGCGCATGTTCGCGAAGAGTTCGCCCGCGATATGCAGTTTTTCGCTTCCGGTGAGCGGGAGAGTACCGTCGTTTTTCATCAGCACCGCGCAGTCCGCGGCGATCCCGGCCGCCAGCGCGTGATGCGCCTCCCAGTCGACCGGGGACGGATCCGCGGGCCGGTAATACCGGTCGATCCAGTTCAGGATGCGGCGGCATGCCTCGTCCAGATCTTCCATGGGAAGGCTTCCGTCCGCCGTGGCGTCGAGAATCCGGCGGCGGCAGACGGCCGTGTCGCCGGGCATCTCGAGATCCATGCCGGCCATGAGCCCGGAAACACGGTCGCGGACCGCGCCCCAGTCGCTCATCACCGCGCCGTCGAAGCCCCACTCATCGCGGAGCACTTCGGTGAGCAGCCACCGGTTCTCCGAGCAGTAGGTGCCGCTGATCCGGTTATACGCGCACATGATCGTCGCCGGGCGCGCGTGTTTCACGATATATTCGAACGGTTTCAGGTAGATCCGGCGCATGGTGTTCTCACCCGCGACGGAATTGCCCATAAAGCGATAGTTTTCGCTGTTGTTCAATGCGAAATGCTTCACCGAGACGCCGACGCCGCCGGACTGCACGCCTTCGACCAGCGCGGCGCCGAGGACGCCTGCCAGCAGCGGATCCTCGGAGAAGTATTCGAAGTTCCGGCCGCAGAGCGGATCGCGCTTGATGTTCACGCCGGGCCCCAGCAGAGTATGCACGCCGTAATACCGGCATTCTTCCGCGATCGCTGCGCCCATTTTTCTCAGGTTTTCGGGATTCCACCCCGAAGCGGTACAGGCCGCCGTCGGAAATGCCGTGGCGGGCTCGGAAGTGCTGATGCCGTTGTCACCGGAGCCGATCTGCTTTCGCAGGCCGTGAGGGCCGTCAGACATGCAGAGAGCGGGCACGCCGAGCCGCGGGATCGGATTCGTATACATGAAATCCGTCCCCGATACCAGCGCGGCTTTTTCCTCCACGGTCATCTGTGCGAGGATCTTTTCGATATCCAATCTGTCCGCCTCCCTCTGGCTGTATTCTGCTTTAAGTATATACAGAACAAAGGGACAATGCTTTGCATATCTGTAATGTATTTAGTACAATGGTAATGAAATGACAGGAGATCGATACAGCCGTCCGGGGAGGGGCTCTTATGACAGTTGATCTTGAGTATCTGGCCAGATCTGTGGCAGGACTGTCCGGCATTCCGGTGCGGGTCTATCAGGGCGGTGAGGAACGCTGCCGGTTCTTTCCGGCCGGGCTGCCCCGGGATCCGATGGAGCTTTACCGGGAGGAGATCTTTGCCGTTTCCGACCATGTGGGATACTTTGCCACGCCGCTGTTTCATTACTACGGAGTTCTGAATGCGGATGATGTCAGGATCGTCATAGGTCCGACCGCCCAGATCATGGCGGAAGAGCAGAAGCTCCGGGAACTGGCCTTTCAGGCCGGCATTCCCCAGGATGAAGTATCGGCTTTCGTGGACGGCATGAACGCGATCACGCGCATGCCCGCGGAGACGCTGCTGCAGATGCTGTGCACGATCAATTTTTTTCTGAACTCCGGAGAGACCCTGGAGATCTCCGATCTGACCATACGCTCAGGGGAGCAGGCATGGCTGAAAGACGGCGCGGAGCGCCGCCGCTCTTCGGAAGAGCGGGAAGCAAACGATCCCGATAAACAGGCGCATAATACGCTGGCGATCGAAGAGTACCTGATGGATATCGTGCGCAGAGGCGATACCGCCGCGCTCAGCCGCTGGCTGGCGTCTGCCCCGGCGGTCCGGGGCGGTACGATCGCGGGAGATCAGCTCCGCCAGATGAGAAATCTGTTTATCGTCACGGCTACTCTGACTTCCCGCGCGGCGATACACGGCGGAATGAGAGAGGACGACGCTTTTACATTGTCCGACGCTTATATCCGGCAGGCTGAGCTGACTTCGAGTCATGCGGGGATCCTGAACCTGCAGTATCATATGCTGCTGGAGTTTACCGGGCGGGTGGAAAAACTCCGCCGGGGCAGGCATGCCACCAGGCTTTCACTGGATGTGGCGAATTACGTCCATCACCATCTTTCCGAGCCCGTCAGCGTGGACCGGATGGCGGAGGAGTTTTTCATGAGCCGCCCGTATCTGTCGAGCAGGTTCCGGCAGGAGACCGGCATGACTCTGACTGACTATATCCTGAGCGAAAAAACGGAGGAAGCCAGAAGCCTCCTCCGCTATTCCGAAAGACCGATCTCGGCGATCAGCGCGTACCTCGGTTTTTCTTCCCACGGGCATTTTTCCAGAGTCTTTAAAAAGTATGCGGGAATGACTCCGAACGAGTACCGGGAGAAGTACCGCGTCTGACCGGACGGCAGGCGCCTTCCGGCTGTGTCCGGTCATTCCGGATCGGTCAGATCACTTTTTTCTCCTTCAGCTCCGCGAGCTCCCCGGCGGACAGCCCCAGAAGTCCGCCGTAGATCTCTTCGTTCGATCCGCCCAAAGCGGGGCTGGCCTCGTACTCGATGCGGTTTTCGGACAGCCGCGGCGCGAAGCCGGGAAGCTTAACCTTCCCGCGCTGCGGGTGGTCGATCTCGACCATCATGCCGCGCTCGTAATACTGCGGGTCGTTCGTGATGTCGTCGCAGTCGAGGATCGCCCCCGCGGGGATGTCCGCCTTCGCGAGAATGTCCATCGCGGTGAATTTGTCATAGTCCTTCAGCCATTCCGTGATCGCGGCGTCGCAGATCTCGCGGTGCAGATAGCGCTCGTGGGGCGTCGCCATCTCGGGGCAGACGTCCTGCTTCAGGTCGGGGCGCCCGATCACATCGCAGAGCTCGTCCCACTGGCGGCTGCCCGGGTGGCGGCTGCAGTAGATATGCACGTAGTCGTTCGGTCCGAAAGGCTTGCAGGGATAGGTGTTCGAAGGCGCGACGTCCTCCAGCGGCATGCCGTTTCCGACACGGCGGTTCGGCCGGCCGTTCGCGTAGTAAGGTTCCCACTGGGAGCGGGAGAGTCCGATCATGAAGTCCTGCATGGCGATGTCGACACGCTGGCCGATGCCCTCACGTTCGCGCTGCAGCAGGGCCGCGATGATGCTCATCGCGAGCGCCGTGCCGGTGCCGGAGTCCGCAACCGAGATGCCGGCCTTGATTGGCTGATCCGGCAGGCCGGTGACGGACACTAGCACGCCGGTGTGCGTCGCAATCGGGTCGAACGCGGGATAGTCGCGGTAGGGGCCGTCCTGCGCGAAACCTTTCAGCGAGGCGTAGATGATCAGGGGATTGATCTCCTTGCAGGCCTCATAGGTCAGACCCAGGCGGTCCATCGAACCGGGGCCCATGTTTTCGACGATGACATCGCACTTCGCGACCAGCTTCTTCAGCAGTGCCAGACCCTCGGGGGCCTTGGCATTGCACGTGATGGACTTCTTATTCATGTTCATCACCAGGAAGCCGTAGCTGTCGATGCCGGGTTCGGCCTGCGTATAGCGGCCGAGTTCGCCCTTCACGGGGCGTTCGACCTTCAGTACTTCCGCGCCGAACCAGGCCAGGGTCTCGGTGCACACGGTGCCCGACTCGAACTGAGTCATATCCAGAATGCGGTAACCGCTCAAAGGTCCTTTGCAAGCCATGATGTTCCTCCTGAATGTGTTTCGGTCTGTTTCCGCGCCGTTCCGGCCGATGCGGCGCGCTTTATGATTTCCGGCTGCCCGGAATGATCCGGGTCTCGATGAACTCGTCGACGAGGCCGGTCATGGTCTCGGCGTTCCACTTTCGGGGATCCACGGGGTCCGCCTCGAAGATCAGCACCGGGATGCCCGCGTCCTCGAGTGCCCGGCGGATGAAGAAGCTTCCCTCGAC
>JAFWDI010000008.1 GCA_017513125.1 Lachnospiraceae bacterium
GATGAACGCGGAGGCGACGATCATCACGACGCCGTGGGACCAGATCTCCGGCGACACGATCCTCGCGGCGATGAATCACCACTCGCTGGCCGACGAGCTCATGAACGAGGCGCGCGAGGCGGCGGAACGGCTGGATGAGGAGGAGTGCGACGATCCGGAGTGCAGCTGCCACGATCATCATCACCATCACCATCACCACCATGATCATGACCACGACGGCCATGACCATGAGGAGCATGAGCACCATCACCATCATCACGATGAGGAGTGCGATGATCCGAACTACTCGTGCCATGATCACCACCATCATCACCACCACGGCCATGACGCCGACGAGGTATTTATCAGCTGGGGCGTCGAGACCCCGAAGAAGTTCTCCGCGGAGGAGCTCGAGGAGATCCTCGCGAAACTCGACACCGGCGACTACGGCCTGGTCCTGCGCGCGAAGGGCATCGTTCCTTCGGCCGAAGGAAAGTGGCTGCAGTTCGATATGGTCCCGGAAGAGCACGAGGTGCGCGAGGGGACCGCGGACTACACCGGCCGTCTCTGCGTGATCGGTTCGGAGCTGAAGGAAGAGGCATTGCCCGGACTGTTCGGGCTGTAAAGCCGCGCGGAAAGCGCGGACATGCGGGCGCTGCCCGCGGAGGAGCGAGACATGGCTGACCAGGTCATACCGGTATATGTCTTTCTGGGATTTCTGGATTCCGGGAAGACCACGTTCATCACCCCGCTGGTGATGGGAACGGATTTTACGGAGAACGAGAAGACCCTGCTGATCCTGACCGAGGAGGGCGAGGTCGAGTATAACGTCGAGGGCGTGCGGAAGCAGAACGTCGCGGTCGAGGTGATCGACGACGAAGAGGATTTCAATGACTTCACCCTCATGCAGCTGGCGGAGAAGCACCGCCCGACGCAGGTCGTGATCGAGTATAACGGCATGTGGCTGATCGAGACGCTGAACCGCGCGATCTCCGAGCCCTGGCAGATCTACCAGGTCGTCACGACCGTGGATGCGCGGACGTTCGACGTGTATGCGAAAAACATGTCACAGCTGATGATGCAGCACATCTCGAACGCCGGCATGGTGATCTTCAACCGCTGCACGGATGAGCTCGTGACCGCGCTCCGGGCGCGGAACCTGAAGATGCTGAACCGCCGCTGCGACATGTACCTCGAGTACGAGAACGGCCGGAGCGACATTTATGACGACGGCACTCCGCCGTTCGACCTGAGCCAGCCGGTTCTGGAGATCCCCGATGAGGATTACGGCGTCTGGTACGTGGACGCGATGGACCACCCGGAGAACTACGACGGGAAGGAACTCGCGTTCCTCGGCATGATCGCGCAGTCGGACCGCTTCCCGAAGGACTGCTGCGCCATCGGCCGCTTCGCGATGGTCTGCTGCGCCGAGGACACGACGTTCCTGGGCGTGCTTCTGAGAGGAAAGCAGACCCGGCCTCTGGCGACGCGCCAGTGGGTACGCGTCCGCGCGAAGGTGAAGCTCGAACGGAACCGCTTTTATCGCGGAAAAGGCCCGATGCTGGACGTGATCGAAGTCACGCCGGCCGAGGTGCCCGAGAATGAACTGATCTATTTCTGACCTGCGGGTCGGACAGGACCCGCGCACGTTGAGACGGCGCGGGTATTTCATATAAGGAGGAATGTCATGGCTTTAAAAAAGATCATTAACGCCCCTGAAACCTATACCGACGATATGCTGAAGGGAATCTACGCGGCGTACCCGGACGAAGTGAAGTACGTCGCGGACGACCTTCGCTGTTACTGCACCGCGAAAAAGAAGGAAGGAAAGGTCGCCATCATCACCGGCGGCGGCACCGGCCACCTTCCGTTGTTCCTCGGCTACGTGGGCGAGGGCCTGCTCGACGGCTGCGGCGTGGGCGGCGTTTTCCAGAGCCCTTCTGCTGAGCAGATCTTTAACGTTTCGCAGGAGGTCGAGGCAGGCGCCGGCATCCTTTATCTTTACGGAAACTACACCGGCGACATCATGAATTTCGACATGGCTGCCGAAATGTGCGAGTTCGAGGATATCGAGACCCGCTCGATCGTGGGTGCGGACGACGTGAACTCCGGCGAGGACGTGAACATCCGCCGCGGTGTGGCCGGCATCTTCTTTATGTATAAGTGCGCCGGCGCGAAAGCCGCGCAGATGGGAAGCCTGGACGAGGTCCTGGCCGCCGCGCAGATCGCGAAGGATAACACCCGCACGGTCGGCTTCGCGCTGACGCCCTGCATCATCCCCGAGGTCGGGCATCCGAACTTCACGCTCGGCGAGGATGAGATGGCCATGGGCATGGGCATCCACGGCGAGCCCGGTATCTGGAACGGCCCGATAAAGACCGCGAAGGAGATCGCGGCGGAGTCCATGGATACGATCCTGAACGACATGCCAGTGGCCGCGGGCGAGGAGGTCTGCGTGCTGATCAACGGTCTCGGCGCCACCTCGGTCGAGGAGCTTTACATCCTCAGCGGCGAGGTCGCCGATATCCTGAAGGAAAAAGGCATCGGCATCTATCGGACGTTCGTCGGAGAGTATGCGACTTCGATGGAGATGGCGGGCGCTTCGATCTCGATCTGCAGGATGGCGGATCAGGAGATGAAGGACTGGATCGATATGCCCGTGAGCACACCGTTCTACTGCCAGAAGTGAGGGGAAGACTATGAAGACATTGGGAGTTTTGCAGCTGCCGGAGATGTTCCGCTGCGTGGGAGAACTGTTCGCGGAGAAGAAGGAAGAGCTCTGCGAGATGGATGCGAAGATGGGCGACGGAGACCTGGGCCTTACGATGAGTAAGGGTTACACGGCATTGCCCGATCTGCTGAAGGATAATGCCGAGGATGGCGACGTCGGCAAGACCCTCGCGAAGGGCGGAATGAAGATGTCCTCCGTGGTCCCGTCCACGATGGGGACGCTGATGTCTTCGGGCATCATGGCCGGCGGAAAGGCGCTGAAGGGCCTGGCCGAGATCAATGCCGCGTCGATGGTGCTGTTTCTGAACGCGTTCGCGGAGGGTATCGCGAACCGCGGGAAATGCCAGCGCGGCCAGCGCACCATCCTGGATTCCGTGGGAGCGGCGGCGGACAGGGCGTCCGCGTATCTGAAAGAGCACCCGGACGCGGACCTGAACGAGATCATGGACGCGGCGGTGAAGGGCGCCGAGGAGGGCGTCGAGGCGACGCGGGACATGAAGCCCGTGTTCGGAAAGGCGGCCGTACACGCGAACGTCGCGGCCGGCGTGCCGGACCAGGGCGCGGTCGCGGGCCTGTACCTGATGAAGGGCATGCGGAATTATATCTGCGGATAATGCCCCGGCTGAACGCGCGCGGGACGGATGGGACCGGCGCGGGGAAAGGAGCGTGAAATGTTAAAGGGAATTCCGGACGTCATTTCGCCCGAACTACTGAAAGTCCTGGCCGAGATGGGCCATGGCGACTGCCTCGTGATCGGCGACGCGAACTATCCCGCGGCTTCGAACGCGAAGGACAATATCCTGGTCCGCTGCGACGGCGTCGGCGCGACGACCATGCTGGACGCGATCCTGACCCTGTTCCCGCTGGACGAGGTCGAACATCCGGTCCTGATCATGAATAAGCAGCCGCAGCATCAGGACCTCGAATGCCCGGTCTGGGACGAGTTTAAGGAGATCGTCGCGAAGCACGACCCGCGCGGCGCGGACGCCGTCGGGTTCATCGAGCGCTTCGATTTTTACGAGAAGGCGAAGAAGTCCTACGCGATCGTCGCGACGACCGAGAAGGCCTTTTATTCGTGCCTGATCCTGCAGAAGGGCTGCCTGTAAGGGCCGCTGGCCGCGGACCGGGGCCGGCCGCGGGCGCCGCGCGATTTTGTGAACAAACCATGAACGCGCCGTGAACGCGCCGGACGGGCCTCCGAAACAGGGTTTTTCCGCCGAATCCGTCGAAATGCTGACATTAGTACCTACGGATTGGAGAGGACGGGGTATTCTTTTTGTGAAACATTGCTAATAGCCAAAACTAAAAATTGGCGTCACTCACCAAAAAAATAAACAGGCGGAAAAGATACGTTAATAATTATAAACGGAATGGTATAATTTACTCGTAGTGTTGCGCGGGGCAGTATCCCGCGGATCAAATATTTTAAGGAGGAGACACTAATGAAAAAAATCGTAGCTTTGTTACTGGCATTGGCTATGGTGTTCTCGCTGGCTGCCTGCGGCGGCGGTGGCGGCGGCGGACAGCAGGGCGGCGGCGATGACCAGGGCAGCGCTCCCGCGGCTCCCGCTGAGCAGGAGACCGGCGCGGCTCCCGAGGCATCGGTCGATTCTCCCATCGCCGGAAAGAAAGTCGCTTACATCATGTCCATGGCCCCTTCGGACATCTTCATGATGTGGGATGAGAACGCGCGCGCGACGGCCGAGGCTCTCGGCATGGAGTATAACTCCTACTTCTGCGGCGGCAGCGACTCCGACTTCCAGGATACCATTTCCAGCTGCGCGGCTTCCGGCTATGACGGACTGCTGATCTCCCACGGCGGACAGGATTACGCATGGCGCTTCCTGACCGATCTGCTGGCTCAGTATCCGGATCTGCGGATCGTCACCTTCGATACTCCTTTCAAGGATGAGAACGGTGAAGTGCAGACCATCGACGGCGTGACCCAGTTCTTCCAGCAGGATGCCGGCTTCGCTGAGATCCTTCTGAACTACATCTGCGAAGAGCTGTATCCGGATAAGGATACCGTCAACGTCCTGAAGGTCTGGCTCGGCCCGAACTTCAACAGCCCGTTCGACCGCCGTCAGGTCGGTTATGCTCCTTTCGAGGAGGACGGCCGGATCCACACCGTGGACACCATCGGCCCGACCGATCTTGCGAACATGGAGAACTCCACCGCTGACGTCGCGACCAGCTACCTGGCACAGTTCGGCTCGCCCGACGCTGCCGCGGAAGCCATCGATGCGATCTGGTGCGCATATGACGCGTTCGCAGCCGGCGTCTACACCGCTCTGACCCAGGGCGGCTATGACATCCCGCTCGTGACCGTTGATATCTGCAACGCCGATATCGATAAGATGGCCGCTGAGAACTCGCCCTGGATGGCCTGCGCCACCACGAACTGGAACTATAACGGCGAGTTCGGTATGAGAGTCCTGGCTCTGGAGCTGGCTGACGAGTATGACCGCATCATCGACCCGATCACCGGCGTGGCCAGCAACTGGCTTGAGCTGCCTACCACCATCGTGACTCAGGATATGGTCTCCGGCGGCGGCATCACCGTTCTGAACCTCGACACCGTGGCGGGCGAAGGCTACAGCGATCGTTCCTGGATGCCTACGACCGACTGGATGGCCGCGATTCTGGGTGACTGATCATCTGAATGAGTAAATATTAAGATCGCGGGACGGCGATCGTCCCATGATCGGAACGTGAGACCGGGGGGAACGGAAGAACTGCCTTCCGTTTCTCCCGATTTTTCTGAGGGAAGGAACCTGCCCATGGAAAAGGAAAACAGTACGCTGGAATGCAGGAATGTATCCATTGAATTCCCGGGTGTCAAGGCTCTTACCAATGTAAACTTCTCGATCGGCTCCGGCACGATACACGCGATGCTGGGCGCAAACGGCGCGGGTAAATCCACGCTGATGAAGGTCTTCGCGGGCGCAAATCCCGGATATACCGGAGAGGTGCTCGTGAACGGAGAAGTCGTGGAGCTTCGCGACACGAATACAGCCAAGAGACTCGGAATCCAGATCGTCTATCAGGAGGTCGATACCGCCCTGATCGGTTCCATGTCCGTAGCGGAGAACGTTATGATCAACTCTCTGGTCATGGACATGGGGAAACGCCAGTTCGTCAACTGGCCCAACATCAGAAAACGCGCGAAGGAGACGCTGGAGCGCCTGAACGTTCACCTGAACGTGAACGAGCTGTGCTCGAACCTTTCCCTCGCTGAAAAGCAGATGGTGCTCATTGCCCGCGCGATCGTCCACGAGTGCAAATTCCTCATTCTGGACGAGCCGACGGCGCCTCTGAGCGACACGGAGACGAAAGAGCTCTTCAAGATGGTCCGCCATCTGCGTGAAACATATAACATGACCGTCATCTTCATCACTCACAGACTCTACGAGGTCCTGGAAGTCTGCGACGCCTACACCGTCATGAGAAACGGCGAGATCGTGGGCGGCGCGCCGATCACCGAACAGACCACGACGAAGGAGATCGTCGAGATGATGCTCGGACACTCCTTCGACGAGAGCTTCCCGAAGGAAGCGACCGAGATCGGTGAGGAGGACTTCGAGGTCTCGCACCTGTGCGACACCGAAGGCATGGTGAACGACGTTTCGATCCACTGCCGGAAGGGCGAGATCATCGGCATCGCGGGCCTGGTCGGCGCCGGAAAGACCGAGCTCTGCAAGACCATCTTCGGCGCGATGAAGGCCGGGTCCGGCGAAGTGAAGCTGCACGGAAAGACGCTGAAGATAAAGAATCCTTCCGACGCGGTGAAGGAGCGGATCGCGCTCGTGCCCGAGGAGCGCCGCAAAGAAGGCGTTCTGATCACGGAGACCGTCGAGTTCAACCTCGCCGCGGGCAGTCTGGGGCAGTTCTGCAACGCCTCGTTCGTGAACCGGGCGAAGACCGCCGCGAACGCGAAAAAGTACGTGGAGGAGCTCGGCATTAAGACTCCTACGATCAAGCAGGTCGTGGCGAACCTCTCCGGCGGTAATCAGCAGAAGGTGGCGGTCGGAAAATGGATCGCCGCGGACAGCGACGTCTACATCTTCGACGAGCCTACGAAGGGCGTCGACGTGAACGCGAAGACGGAGATCTTCCGTCTGATCAATGACATTGCCAAACTCGGAAAGTGCGTGATCTACGCGTCCTCCGAAAACCAGGAGCTGCTCTCGATCTCGGACCGCATCTACGTCATGTATGACGGAAAGATCATGGCCGAACTGGAGACGGCGAAGACGTCGGAAGACGAGATCATGCATTATTCGGTCGGCGCTACCGAAGCGTATGCAGGCTGAGGAAGGAGTTTCTCATGACAGCTACAATGAAATCCAATAAAAGCTTGACCAGGGTCCTGATGGACTGGGCGGCGGTCATCGTTATGATCGCGGCTATCATCATTTTCACGGCTGTGAAGGGAACGTCCTTCTTCTCGCCGGTAAATGCCATCAATATCCTCCGAGCGATGTCCATTACCACGATATTCGCGATCGGTGCGACCGTAACGATGGCGCCTGACGGCTTCGACATGTCGGCGTGTACGCTGGCATCCTGCTCGGGATACATTTTCGCTTCCACCTTCCTGTGGTGGGGCCTTCCGATCCCGGTGGCGGTCATCATTACGATCATCGTGACGATGGTCCTGTATCAGCTCACGATGCTGCTGATCCTGGTCTGCCACATCCCTGACATGCTGGCCACCTGCGCACTGATGTTCGTGCATCAGGGCCTCGGCCTGTTCTACACCGGCGGCGGCGCGGTCTCCGCGGGCATGTCCACCCGCTGGGGCGCGGCTCCGGTCCGCCCGGGCTGGACCACCAGCTTCCTGGCGATCGGCAAATCCCCGTACTGCATCATCATCATGCTGGCGGTCGTCATCTTCGCGCACATCTTCCTGACCTACACGAAGCACGGCCGTTACCTGTACGCGATGGGCGGAAACAAGATCGCCGCGAAGCTCTCCGGCATCAACACCACGAAGTACCGCTACATGGCCGGTATGATCACCGCCGTGATCGTCGCGATCGGCGCGATGGTCGTTACGTCCCGCAACTCCGCGGCTCAGATCCAGGGCTGTGATAACTACCTGATGCCTTCGCTGGCCGCCGTGTTCGTCGGCCGGTCCGTGGGAGGACAGGAAAAGCCGAATGCCCTGGGCACGCTGATCGGCGCGGCGCTGGTCTGCGTGCTGGATAACGGACTGACACAGGTGGGCGTCGCATACTACGTGCTGCCGGCCGTCCGAGGCGCGGTCATGGCATTGGCCCTGGTCCTGGCTTACATTACGAAGAAGCAGGATTAAGACCGTAAAAAGCCTTACATGACTTGAAGAAGGGCTGCTGTGGAAGATCTGCAGCAGCCCTTTTCCCGAGAAACACCAGAGGAAGGAGATATCAGATATGGGAAAGTATGATGAGTATTTCCTGATGAACGCGAATCAGGCGGCAGAGTATGCCATGGCGAAGATCCCGGAGATCGGGTGGGACGCCGCCACGATCACCAGCAAAGAGATCGGAGACGGAAACCTGAATTACGTGTTTAAAGTGCATGATGAGAAAGGACATTCCGCGATCATCAAGCAGGCCGGTTCGGCGCTGCGCATCTCGGCGGACATGCACCTTCCCGTCGACCGGAACCGCATCGAGTCGGAGATTCTGATCCTTCAGGAGAAGCTGGCCCCCGGATATGTTCCGCACATCTATTTCTACGATACGGTCATGAGCGCCTGCGGCATGGAGGACCTGAGCGACCACCAGCTGATGCGCTACGCGCTGATGGAGCATAAGATCTTCCCGCTGTTCGCGGACCAGATCTCCACGTTCATGGTAAAGACGCTGCTCGGCTCGTCCGACATCGTCATGAATCATAAGGAGAAGAAGGAACTGAACAAGACCTTCTGCAACCCGGATCTCTGCGACCTGACCGAGGACGTGGTCTACACGGATCCGTACAATGACTTCCGCGGCCTGAACCATGTCTATCCGCCGAACGCGGAATTCCTGACGAAAGAGCTTTACGAGGACGAGGAGCTGCATCTCGAGGTCGCGAAGCTGAAGATGGACTTCATGACGAACGCGCAGTCGCTGATCCACGGCGACCTGCACACCGGATCGATCTTCATCAAAGAGGACAGCACGAAGGTGTTCGACCCCGAGTTCGCATTTTACGGACCGATGGGCTACGACATCGGCAATGTCATCGCGAATATGATCTTCGCCTGGTGCAACGGCGACTTCTACGGAAAGAAGGAGTTCTGCGGCTGGGTCGAGTCCGTGATCGTCGACGTCATTGACCTGACCATGTCGAAGATGGATACGTATTTCGACGAAAATGTCACGGATGTGATGGCGAAGACCCCGGGATACAAAGAGTATTACCTCGGCACGATCCTCGCGGATACCGCCGGCGTGACCGGCCTGGAGCTGAACCGCCGGATCATCGGCACCGCGAACGTGAAGGACATCACCACGATTCCGGACGAGGCCGGCCGCGTGAGAGCGGAGCGCATCTGCGTGCTCGCCGCGAAGCGCTTCATTAAGGAACGTGCGCAGCTGAAGAACGGCGCGGACTTCCTCGCGATCCTGAAGGACGCGATCGCGAAAGCCTGAATTGCGCCGCAGCATAGAGTGGCCGCGGAGTCGCCGTTCGGCCGCAAGGCAATTTCATTAAAAAAGGAGACACACATGAACGCATTGAGTTTGGACACCGTTCTCCTGGCTGAGAACGAAAAAGAGATGATCATCCTCGACCAGACTCTGCTTCCCGGAGAGATCAAGTATCTGAATCTCTCGAAAGCGGAGGACATCTGGGAGGCCATTTATTCGCTGCGGGTGCGCGGTGCGCCCGCGATCGGCGTGGCCGCCGGATACGGCATCTACCTGCTGGCGGATCAGATCGAGACCGAAGACATGGACGAGTTCGTCGCGAAATTCCAGGAGCAGAAGGCTTATCTGGACTCGGCCCGCCCGACCGCGGTGAACCTGTCCTGGGCGCTGAACCGCATGGAGAAGGTCCTTCTCGCGGAGAAGGACGGAAAGACCGTCGCGGAGATGAAACAGCGCCTGAAGGAAGAGGCGCACGCGATCCGCGAGGAGGACATCGCGATCAGCCGGAACATCGGCCAGTACGGCTTCGAGCTGCTGCGCCACGGCGACGGCATCCTCACGCACTGCAATGCCGGCACCCTCGCGACCGCGAAGTACGGCACCGCGCTGGCGCCGATCTACATTGCCCTTGAGAACGGCTGGGACGACCTGCACGTATTCTGCGACGAGACCCGTCCGCTGCTGCAGGGCGCGCGCCTGTCCGCGTTCGAGATGCAGACCGCCGGCGTCGACACGACCCTGATCTGCGACAACATGGCCAGCATCACGATGAAGCGCGGAAAGATCGACATCGTGTTCGTGGGCTGCGACCGTGTGGCCGCGAACGGCGATTTCGCGAATAAGATCGGCACGAGCGGCGTCGCGATCCTCGCGAAGCACTACGGCATCCCGTTCTACTGCTGCGCGCCGAGCTCGACCATCGATATGTCGATCAAGTCCGGCGACGAGATCGTGATCGAGGAGCGGAAGCCCGAGGAAGTCACGGAGATGTGGTACGAGAAGCGCATGGCGCCGGAGGGCGTGAAGGTGAACAACCCCGCGTTCGACGTGACCGACCACACGCTGGTGACCGGCATCATCACCGAGAAGGGCATCGCGTACCCGCCGTTCGACCAGGCGTTCATCCGCATGGGCATCGGTAAATGACTATGAAGATTTTGAATTTCGGTTCGCTGAACATCGACTATACCTATCAGGTGGATCACGTGGTCCAGGAGGGGGAGACGATCACATCCCCCGTCCTGGAGATCTTCCCGGGCGGAAAGGGCCTGAACCAGACGATCGCGCTCGCGAAGGCGGGCTCGGATGTGTGGCACGCCGGGCTGATCGGCGAGGACGGCCGCTTTCTGAAGGAGCTCTGCGCGGAGGCGGGCGCCCACACGGAGTACATCCGTGAGAGCGAGGTCCGCTCGGGCAATGCCATCATTCAGGTCACGCCCGCGGGAAACAACTGCATCATCGTGTTCCCGGGATCGAACCGGCAGATGACGCCGGAGTTCATCGACGAGGTGCTCGCCGGCTTCGGGGAGGGCGACGTGATCGTGCTGCAGAACGAAGTAAATCTGCTGGACGTGATCATCGACCGGGCGTACGCGAAAGGCATGAAGATCGTCCTGAACCCCTCGCCGTTCGATCATTTCATCGACGAGTGCGACCTGGCGAAGGTGAGCCTTTTCATGATCAATGAGATCGAGGGGAAGCAGCTCACCGGGCTCACGGATCCGGAGGCGATCCTCGCGAAGATCGCGGAGCTCTATCCGGGCGCTGCGGCGGTCCTGACACTGGGTGAGGACGGCAGCATGTTCTCGGACGGGCATACGGCCGTGCGGCAGGCGGCGGTCCCGACGAAGGCAGTGGATACGACCGCGGCGGGCGATACGTTCTCCGGCTTTTTCCTGACCGCGTGGCTGTCGGGGAAGAGTCCCGAAGAGAGCCTGAAGATCGCCTCGACGGCTTCTTCGATCGCGGTGTCGCGGAAGGGCGCGTCGATCTCGATCCCGCTCGCGGAAGAGGTGGAGAGGGCTCTGGCGGACCTTCATTGACGAAACATGACCGAAACTTGAACGGCGCCTCCCGCGAAAGCTTGACCGCGGGGGCGCCGCGCATTATCATAGCAAAGACTGCACCTGACAGGCTGCCGACATTGCCGGGAGCCTGTTTCGGGACGTTTTAAGACCGAAAAGGACCGCCGGGCCCGCGCGTGCCGCGGACGCAGGCGGAGCATATAAAGGAGAAGGAGAGCATGAGCGTTCAGTATCCAGGAGATTACGAGGCGAAGAAGCTCATCGTCGAGCTCGGAAGACGGCTCTATGAGCGCGGCTTCGTCGCATCGAACGACGGAAATATCAGCTGCAAGGTTTCTGAGAACGAGATCTGGTGCACGCCCACCGGCGTTTCGAAGGGCTATATGACCGAGGATATGATGGTGAAGATGGACCTCGACGGGAACATCCTGAAAGGTACCGCGAAGCCTTCGAGCGAGATCAAGATGCACATCCGCGTGTATCAGGAGAACCCGGAAGTCGGCGGCGTCGTGCACGCGCATCCGCCGATCTCCACGGCCTACGCCTGTGCGGGCGTTCCGCTGGACGTCCCGATCCTGGCCGAGGCGGTCGTGCAGCTGGGCGAAGTCCCGCTGGCGCCCTACGCGGTGCCGGGTACGCAGGAAGTGCCGGATTCGATCGCGCCTTTCTGCCGCACGCATAACGCGGTGCTCCTCGAGAACCACGGCGCACTGGCCTGGGGCCCCGACGCCCTGACCGCGCTGCACCGCATGGAGTCCGTCGAGTTCTACGCGACGACGCTCCTGAACACGAAACTGATCGGCCGCATGGCGCAGCTCGACCGCGAACAGATCGACGTCCTGGCCATGCGTGCGATGGGAACCACCCGTCCGGGCCCCCGCTGAGCGGAAGGAAGGACAGAACACGCCGGCGTGTGACGCGGGCGCTTCGGAAACAGAGAGATTATGGCTAAGAAGAAGAATAAAACCAAACACACATCCTCCGCGCCGGTGATGACCCAGGCGGAGAAGCAGGCTGCCGAGGCGGCGAAAAAGAAGAAAAAGCGGACCGGGATCATTGCCGCCTGCATCGCGGGCGTCATAGCGGTGATCGTGATGGTCCTGCTCGGTTCCGCCGATACCGGCATCTTTGCCGCGCATACGAACGCGGCAACGGTCGGAGGCGTGCGCGTGCCTACGACCATCTACGACTATTATTATGAGCAGACTTACTATGCCCTCATCAGCGGCTACGGCGAAAACGCCGAATCCGTGCTGGGCAGTGACTGGAGGGATCTCGTGATCTCCTACGCGGATGAGAACTGCCGGCAGGACGTCGCGTTTTACACCGAGGCGGTAAATGCGGGCATGGAACTCTCCGAGGCGGGGCGGCAGTCCGTGGAGGCAGCCGTGGAAGAGATGCGCTCGAAAGCCGTCGAGAACGGCGTCGAAGATGTGGACCGGTATCTGGCCGGCTCCGTAGGTGCGGGCTGCAATCTCGAGAATTACCGGCAGTACGAAGAGATGCGCACGCTCGCGGACGAGTACTCGAGAGCGCACCGCGACAGCCTGACGTTTACGCAGGACGAGATCGACGCGCGTTATAACGAGGATCCGGACCGCTATGTGATGTATACGTTCTATTCGTATTATCTGGAGGGCGCCACTCAGGAAGAAGCGGAGGGCGTCGCCGCGCAGATCCATGATATGGACAGCTTCAACAGCGCGATCCGCGACTTTCAGGGCGAGGATGCTCCCGAAGTTCCCTCGGATACCTGCCTGCGCCATAACCTGCGTGTGGGCTATGTCAATACCGGTGTTCTGGAATGGATCGAGGCGGCTCCCCGGTCGGAGGGCGACGTCGCGGCTGTGGACTATAATGGGCGCGGCTATTTTATCGTGTATTACGTTTCGAAGAATGAGGATCGTTCGGTCATCGACAGCGAGGTCACGGAAGACCTCCGGGCAGACGCCATGTCGGCATGGACGAATGAGATTCTGGATCGATACCCTATCGAACATAACTGGCTCGGCATGCAGGGAGTGGGTGCGTACGACAGATAAACCTGAAACGATCACAGGGGTATTCGCATGATCAAATTCAGTGTGAAAAAACCGCTCACGATCTTCGTGGCGGCCATCGCGGTCGTTCTGGTCGGCGTGATCGCGTATCTTCGGATGACGCCGGATCTTATGCCGAACATGGACTTCCCGTACGTCATGATCATGACGACCTATCCGGGTGCGAGTCCCGAGGTCGTCGAGGAAGAAGTCTCGAAACCCCTCGAGGCTTCCATGGCTACACTCGAACATATCGACCAGGTCATGTCGGTCTCTTCGGAGAATTATTCCATGGTCACGCTCGTCTTTCAGGACGGAACGGATCTGGATACGGTCACTCTGGACATCCAGCAGAACATCTCGCTTCTGCAGGCCGGCTGGAACGACATGGTCGGTACCCCCTATGTTTTAAAGATCAATCCGTCCATGCTCCCTGTCGCGATGATCGCGATCTCGCGCGAGGGCATGGATATTATTGAGCTGTCCGAATTCGTCGAGGACACGCTTCAGCCGCAGCTGGAGGGCGTGGACGGCATTGCCCGGATCTCGGCCACCGGTCTGGTGGAAAACCAGATCCATGTGGTCATCGACCAGGATAAGATCGATCTGCTCAATGCCGCGATACTCGAAGCGGTCGAGGGCAAACTCGACGACGCGCAGAGCGAGCTCGACAGCGCGCTGGCGCAGCTGAACGCCGGACGGAGCCAGCTGGAGGCGGCACAGACCGAGCTGGCGAACCAGACGTCGCAGGCGCAGGGGCAGATGAACGCACAGCAGATGGAACTTCTGCAGACCGAGATCGAGCTCCGCAGCCAGCTCAGTGAGCTGAACGCGGCGAAGACCCAGCTGCAGACCCTGCTTACGCTGATGGAGACCGCGCGGTCGACGCTGAACGATCTGCAGACGAGACTTGCGGAGGCGGAGGCGCAGCTGCCGGCGCTGGAGGCCCTGCAGACGCAGGTGAACGAGGCGGACGCTGCGATGGCGGCAGCGATCGCGGCGGGGTTGGGTCCTGACGACGAGCAGTATCAGCAGGCGGCCGCCGCGGTGCAGGCCGCGGAGGATGCGCTCGCGGCCGCGGGGCTGAACAGAGCGACGCTTCCTGCGGCGATCGAAACGCTCCGGCAGGCAGAGAACGTCATCCGCACGTCGATCGCGGAACTGGAGCAGACGCTGGCGGAGAACGGCATCACTGTGGAAGAACTGGACGCGCGGATCGCCGAGACCCGGGACGGGATCGCGCAGGTCGACGCGGGCATCGCGCAGATACAGGACGCCATCACGCAGATCCAGAACGGTACGATGCAGATCGCGGACGGGATGACCCTGCTGAGCCAGATGCAGACCACGGGCATCCTTACGATCGCACAGAACACCGCCGCCCTGACGGCCGCGCTCACACAGATCGAGCTGGGGCAGGCGCAGCTGGACGGCAGCCGCGACGCGGCGCTGGACCAGGCGGATATCTCCGGGACCGTGACGATCCAGATGGTCGCGCAGATCCTCGCCGCCCAGAACTTCAATATGCCCGCGGGCTACGTCGAGGAAGACGGCCTGCGCTACATGGTCTCGGTCGGCGATAAGATCGAGGATCTGGACGAGATGCAGGATCTCCTGCTGTTCGACACCGGACTCGAGGGAGTCGGCGAGGTCCATCTCACCGACGTCGCCGAGGTCTTCGTGACGGATAACTCCGAAGATTCCTACGCGATCCTGAACGGCTTTGACGGCGTCGTCCTTTCGTTTGAAAAGCAGTCCAATGCCGCGACCGCCACGGTCTGCGATTCCCTTGAATCGCGCCTGACCGAGCTCGAGGAAGAGTACCCCGGACTGCAGTTCGTGGCCCTGATGAACCAGGGCGACTATATCCATCTGATCATTAACGCGATCATGTCGAGTCTGCTGTTCGGCGCGCTGTTCGCGATCATTGTTCTGTTCCTGTTCCTGCGGGATCTGAGGCCGACGGTCATCACGGTCGTCGCGATCCCGATCAGCCTGCTGTTCGCGCTGGCTCTGATGTATTTCTCGGGAATGACATTGAACATGATCTCGCTGGCGGGCCTGGCCGTGGCGGTCGGCATGCTGGTCGATAACTCGATCGTCGTCATCGAAAACATCTATCGTCTCCGCTCGAAGGGCGCCACGGTCGCGCAGGCTGCGGCCACCGGCACGAAGCAGGTCGCGGGCGCGGTCGCCGCGTCGACCCTGACGACGATCTGCGTGTTCGTGCCGATCGTATTCACGCATGGCACCACGCGCGAACTGTTCCAGGATCTGGGCCTCACGCTGGGGTTCTCGCTGGCGGCCAGTCTGATCATTTCCCTGACGCTGGTCCCGGCGATGGCTGTGAAGCTGCTGAAGAGCGAAAAGCCGTTCGAGAAGAAACGCGGACGGAAGGAAAACGTGGTCTACCGGACTTACCGGAAGGCGTCCGCCTGGTCGCTGAACCATAAAAAGATCGTGCTGCCCGGCGCGATGGCGCTGGTGGTGCTGACGGCGGGGCTGGCATTGCTTCGCGGCTTCAGCTTCCTGCCGAACGTCGATACCGAGCAGCTGACCCTGACGATCACGATGCCCGAGGAGACGACCCGCGAAGAGGCGATCGGATGGGCCGAGCAGGTCATGGACTATGTGTCGAACGAAGTCCCCGAGGCGCAGGAGATCGGCGCGATGATGGGAAGCTCCGTGAGTTATCAGTCCTTCTCGGGGAGTTCCGCGACTGCCGGTTCCTATGACGTGACGATGTATGTCGAGCTCGAGGAAGGAACTTCGGGCGCGGCGGTCGGCCGAGATATCATCCGGGCGATGGAAGATCTGCCGTGCGAGATCACGGCGGACTCGTCGTCGGGCCTGAATATGGGGTCGTATTTCGGCAGCGGCATCTCGCTGAACGTCTTCAGCGACGACATGGAAGAGATGCAGCAGGCGGCGCGGGATATCGCCGAGCGGATCGCACAGGTCGACGGCGTGACTTCCGCGGATAACGGTCTGCAGGACGCGGAGACCGCGATCCACGTGACCGTGAATAAAGACGAGGCGATGCGGAAAGGCTACACGGTCGCGCAGGTCTACATGCAGATCTCCGAGGCGCTGAGCGGCAGCGTGACCGCGATGGACCTGAACATCGATGAGCAGACTGCGGACGTTCTCGTCGAAAACGCGGACGGTGTGAGCCCGGACGATCTGCGGGCCATGGAATTTGCCTGGACGGACCCCGACGGCGAGGAACAGACCGTGCGCCTGGACCAGATCGCGACGATCCGCGAAACGACGAGTCTGACTTCGATCAACCGCGAGGACCAGGAGCGCTACGTGCAGGTCACCGCGCAGATCGAGGACGGCCGGAACATCACGAAGATGACGGCCGCGGTGCAGGAGGCGGTCGCGGGCATGAATCTTCCGGACGGCGTCCGCTATGATTTCGGCGGCGAGAACGAGGAGATCATGACTTCGGTGCGGCAGCTCGGGCTCATGCTCGTGCTCGGCGTCGTGCTCGTGTACTTCGTCATGGTCGCGCAGTTCCAGAGCCTGAAGAGCCCGTTCATCATCATGTTCACGATTCCGCTCGCGTTCACGGGCGGCTTCCTGGCGCTGCTGATCGCCGGGTTCGACGTGAGCATCATCTCGCTGATCGGCTTCGTCATGCTGACCGGCGTTATCGTGAATAACGGCATCGTGCTGGTCGACTACACGAACCAGCTGCGCGCCGCGGGCATGGAGCGCCGCGCCGCGCTGACCCAGGCGGGCGTCACGCGTATGCGCCCGATCTTCATGACGACCCTGACGACCGTGCTCGGACTGATCGTGATGGCGGCCGGCGGGAACATCGGCACGAAGCTGATCCAGCCGATGGCGCTCGTGTGTATCGGCGGCCTGCTTTACGGAACGGTCATGACATTGTTCGTGGTGCCCTGCATCTACGACATCATGAACCGGAAGCCGATCGTCGTGCTGGCGGACGAGGACCTGTACTTCGAGGACGATCCGAACGACGTGTCGGACGAGATTCCGGAAGAGGACGCAGAGGAGGCGCCCGCGGACAATGCCGGCGAGCCCGCGGAGGAGGCGCCCGCGGAGGAGACACCGGAGGCGGAAGACGCCGCTGCGGAAGAAGCGCCCGAGACGGTTTCGGGAGATCTTTCGGAAGATAATGATAATGGTTCTCAGAATCAGACATTGTCAGACAGCGAAACCGTGATAGAATCGGACATGGGGGATTCCCCCGAAGAATAATGTTTACAGACCCGAAGAGCCGAAAGGAGACCATACATGCATCAGTTTAAACCCGTGACCCCGCGCATGCAGTTGATGCACGATAAAGTCCGCGACCGCGTCATGAAGACCGACGCCGAGCGCGCCATGATCGTGACCGAGTGCGCGAAAGAGAATGAGTCTGTCATTCCTTACCTGAAGAAGGCCCTGTATTTTAAGGCCATCTGCGAGAAGATGACCGTCCGCGTCGAGGACTGGGAGATGATCGTCGCAAATAACGCGACGACGTTCTGCGGCACCTCGATCACTCCGGACTGGAACGGCGCGACGTTCGCGACATTGCCCGTGGACAGCGGACAGTGGACGCTGCGCGAGGACGGTTATTATCATAACCCGGACACCGACGAGATCGACCTGGCCATCCATCCCGACGAAGTCGAGAAGCTGCGCTCGATCGCTCCGTACTGGCGCGGGAAGACCTACAGCGACATCGCGGCGGCCTGGACCCCGCTGGGATACGAGGAGCTGTGCGGCATGCAGTGCTCCGCGACGCAGCCCGGCGCGCCTCTGATGATGCTGCCTTCGGGCCATATGACCCCCGGCTATAAGAAGATCCTCGAGGTCGGCTACGGCGCCATTAAGAAAGAGGCGCAGGACTGGCTCGACGCGCACGTGAACGACCTGATGGGCGAGGACGCGCGGAAGGTCCTGTTCTACCAGGCGGTCGTCTATGTCTGCGAAGGCGCGACGACCCTGCTGAACCGCTACGGCGACAAGTGCCTGGAGAAGGCCGCCGAGTGCACCGACCCCGAGCGGAAGGCCGAGCTTGAGTCCATGGCGGACTCGCTGCACTGGATCAGCGAGAACCCGGTCCGCACGTTCCGCGAGGCGCTGCAGGGCGCGATCTCGTACGCGTACATGATCCACGACTACGCTTATGTTCCGGACGTGTCCTCGTTCGGCCGCATCGACCAGTATACCTGGCCGTATCTGAAGGCCGATCTCGAAGCCGGCCGGATCAATGAAGAGCAGGCCCAGGAGATGATGGACTGCTATTTCATGAAGATCAACAGCATGTACAGCGTCGGAAATCTGACCGCGCTGTCCCGGATCATCGGCATCGGAAACACCTATATGCACAACACCATCGGCGGCGTCGACCCGAAGACCGGCGAGGACGCGTCGAACCCCGTGACCTACATGGCGCTGGAGTCCGTCGGCCGCCTGAGCCTGCACGATCCGACGATCTCGCTGCGCGTGAATAAGAACACCCCGGACGACCTCTGGAACCTCGCGATCGAGACGTCGCGTCTGGTGGGCGGTCTGCCGCTGTTCCAGAACGACGAGGTGATCATCCCCGGCATCATGAAGGAACTCGGGTTCACGCTTGAGGACGCGCGCGACTACGCGATCATCGGCTGCCAGGAGATCACGGGATCGGGCAATGACTACGCCGCGTGCAACGGCGTGGCCCCGCCCCACTCCTCGATCCACTACAGCACGCTGCTGGCGTCGTCGCTGAACGACGGAAAGAATCCGATGAACGGCCACCAGAGCCCGATCCACACCGGCTTCCTCTATGAGAAGAAGAGCATGGACGAGGTCCGCGAGGCGTGGCGGCAGCTGGCCGAGTACTACACGAAGGCGCAGGTCTCCATGAATAACTATCTGGAGAACATCGTCCAGCAGTACACGCCGCACCCGATCATCTCGATCTCGGTGGAGGGCTGCATGGAGAAGGGCCTCGACGTGACCGCGGGCGGCGCGAAGTATAACAGCTACGGCGGCACGGCGACCGGTCTGGCGACCGTGGCGGACAGCTTCGTGACGATCAAGTACATGTGCTTCGACCACGACTACTGCACGCTGAAGGAACTCTACGACGCGGTCATGGCGAACTGGGAAGGCAAGGAGTACGAGTCGCTGCGGCAGCGGATCATCAACGAAGTCCCGTTCTTCGGGAACAACGACCCTTACGCGGACGAGGAGATGACCTACGTCATCAATGCCTACTACGACATCTGCAAAAAGTGCTATTCGATGCGGACCCGCACGTTTAAGGCCGGTCTGTACGGCGCGGCGGATCACGTGGGCCAGGGCTACACGACGTGGGCGACCCCGAACGGCCGGAAGGCCGGTACGCCGATCGCGGACGCTGCGTCGCCGACGCAGGGCGCGGATAAGAACGGCCCGACGGCGATCTTCTCGAGCTCGCTGTGCTACGACCATTCGAAGTTCATGGACGGCGTGTGCCTGAATATCCGGATCCATCCGACGGCGCTGTCGCGGGAGGACGGCATTGCGAAGCTGCGCGATACCGTGAAGGCGTATATGGAGGACGGCGGAGCCGAGGCCCAGTTCAATGTCGTGTCGACGGAGAAGATGAGGGCGGCGCAGGAGAACCCGGATGAGTATAAGAACCTCGTCGTGAGAATCGCGGGGTATTCGGCGTACTTTATCGAGTTGAGCAAGGACTGTCAGGAAGACCTTATTAGCAGGCATGAAAACATGATCTAAGTCTACGGTGCGATCACAGGAAGAAAACGACCCGGGCGAGTTTACTCGTCCGGGCGTTTTTCTGACTGGGATCATAGCGTCGGCGCTCTTCATCGAGCGGTTCGAAGCGAAGCGGAGAACTGCGAGATGGGGCGTCGGCGCATCCCGCCGGAGGCGGGAGCACCGTGGGTGAGGCTGACGAGAGCTCGCTCTCATGCGGGCGCTTCTGAGTTAGGTTATACCGTGGGCGCTCCTCATCGAGCGGACCGGAGGTCTGCGAGATGATCGGTGCGCCGGCACGCACCGTAGACGGCGCGCCCCATAGAATTGACCCGCTTTTTGTATTACAATATTGCAAAAATGAGGAGATCTCCCATGATAACCCTGATCACAGGCGCCGGCCGCACAGGAAAAACACTTCTGGCCCAAAAACTGCTGGAAGAATACCATTGCCCCTATCTCTCCATTGACCACCTCAAAATGGGGTTGATCCGCAGCGGAATGACCGACCTCACGCCGGAGGACGACCAAGCGCTGACGGACTATCTCTGGCCCATTGTTCGCGAGATGATCAAGACTGCGATCGAGAACCGCCAGAATCTGATCGTGGAGGGCTGCTATGTCCCGTTTGGCTGGAGGAGAGATTTTGACGAGGATTACTTACCGTTCATCCGGTTTATATGCCTGGCATTCTCCGAAGGATACATTGAAACCCATTTCGCCGAGATCATCGCGCATGAGTCGGACATCGAACGCAGAGCGTTCGAAGCCGACTGCACAGCTGCCGGCTTGAAAGAGGATAATCGAAGAACGGCAGACGGATTCCGAAAAGCCGGCGAGCATGTCACGATGATCGATTCGGATTATGAACAGGCCATACGGGCATTGATCGATAAATCCGCCGCAAAACATTGCCCCGTCCCGGAAGATAAAGAAAAATGACAGGAATGAAGAAACCGTCGGAAAACCTCATAATGATCTTCATACCCCTGATCATGGGGCTGCTGTCCCTGCTGTTCTTCGTGATCTATCTGTGGGGCGCCAACCACGCACCGTATCATCACATCGACGTTATCATTTTCAGCCCGATCTGCTCCGTGATCGGAGTGATCTTTATGATCATCACCAGGAAGAGCAGAAACCGGTACCCCATGATCTGGCTGAGTGGCCTGGTGCTCTGCCTGCTCGGCCTCGCCATCTGCATCCTGGTCTTCCTGCTGCTGGCGAGCATCATGATCGCTGCGTTTAATGGGGAGTGGCTGTAAAAAAATGATATAATACCTTTATCCGGCCGAAAGCCGGGACCATTGAAGATCCGGAGAACCCATCAAACCCAGTATCGTTCATCAGTCAGGAGCCCTCATGAAAAAGATCGGCCTTGTCGGCGGCACCGGCCCCGAGTCCACCCTCATGTACTATAAAGAACTGAATACGAGGATCGACCGGCTCACGTCCGGCGAACAGATGCCCGAGATCGCTGTCGAGAGCGTCGATTTTCGAAAAGCCTGGCGGTACGTCGTCTCCGAAAGATACGATCTCCTGACGGATCTTCTCGCGGAAAAGATCGCCTGCCTGAAAGCGGGCGGCGCCGAAGTCATCTCGCTGACCGCCGCGACCATGCACATCGTTTTCGACGATCTGTCGGAGAAGACAGGAGTGCCGCTGGTCAGCATTCCCGCCGCGGTCGCCCGTGCGGCCCGGACCGGAGGATACCGCAGGGTCGGTCTCCTGGGGACGAAGTTTACCATGGAACAGGACTACATGAAGAAAGATCTCCGGGAAGCGGGGATCGAAGTGTGCGTGCCGGACCCGGCGGACAGGGAACTGATCGCGAAACGGATATTCGAAGAGCTGGAGAATGGTATAATAAAAGAGACCACACTGACCGAGTTTCAGCAGATCATAGAAAAGATGCATGAGCAGTCCGGCATCGACGCTGTCATTCTGGGATGCACGGAACTGCCGCTCCTTCTGAACGAAGGAAATTGTCCCGTGGCATGCCTGGACAGCGTCGACATTCATATCGCCGAGCTGATAAGCAGGGCCATGGAGTGATCAGTCGAAAGAGAGGTGCCCGCCATGATGATCAGCCCCGATTACTACATCGAACAGTTAAAAGACCGTCCCTACAGCGAACTCATCGAAGAGAGAGATCAGCTCATCCTCAGCATCCGGGAATTCGAGGAGGCGGAGAAAGCCGGAGACCGCTCCGGGGACGCCTGGATGATCATGCCGTCGCCCGGGACGCGGTATCAGATGAATCTGGAGTATCTGTCCAGACTGTGCGCCTATATGAGGGAGAAGTACCGCGAAGAAGAAGACGCGGAATAACGGCCCGACGAGGAGATCGGGCTGGGACAAATCTCAAAAGAGAGCAGGAGGAAATAGTATGGAAGAAAAATATGTCATGAACGACGAAGGCGAATACGGTCAGTACATTATCCAGACCCTGCACGAGCCGCCGGTCAGCCCGGAGTTTAAGGAGATGTATAAGCTCTGGGGGAAGCGCCTCCTGTGGATGGACGGCAATGTCGTCCCCGGCGCGTTCCAGATGAACACGACCTGGTATCACTCCGCGCCGGACATGCGTCCGCTCTATATGCACGATGAGCACAGCCATGACTATGACGAGATGATCGGCTTCATCGGCTCGAACCCGGACGATCCCTACGACCTGGGCGGAGAGATCGAGATCGGCATCAACGGCGAGCTGCACCGGCTCACGAAGACCTCGATCATCTTTATGCCGGCCGGCATGAGGCACCTTCCGCTGTCGATCATCAGCCTGGAGCGGCCGATCCTGCATTTCTCGATCTCGATGAATCCGACATATGCCATGAAACCGACGAAGGAAGACTGACGAAATGACTCATGAACTCACCGAGCCGCAGAAGATCCTGATCCGCGGCGCGAAAGTCCATAATCTGAAAAACATCGATGTCGACGTTCCGCTGAACCGGATCGTCGGCATCGCCGGCGTTTCCGGATCCGGAAAATCCTCGCTCGCGCTCGGGGTCCTCTACGCGGAGGGTTCCAGGCGCTACCTCGAGTCGCTCTCGACCTACACCCGAAGGCGCATGACGCAGGCCGCGCGGGCCGACGTCGACGAAGTGCTCTACGTCCCCGCGGCGCTCGCGCTGCACCAGCGGCCCGGCGTTCCCGGGATCCGTTCGACGTTCGGGACCGGGACCGAACTGCTGAACAGCCTGCGGCTCATGTACTCGCGGCTCGCGTCGCACCGCTGCCCGAACGGGCATTATCTGGCGCCGAGCCTTGCGGTAGCGGCCGGGCAGGATCTGGTCTGCCCGGAGTGCGGGGAACATTTCTACGCACCGGGCGCCGAGGAGCTCGCGTTTAACAGCCAGGGCGCCTGTGCCTGCTGCGGCGGCACCGGGATCGTGCGCACTGTGGACGAGACCACGCTCGTGCCGGACGAGTCGCTCTCGATCGACGAGGGCGCCGTGCTTCCGTGGCAGACTCTGATGTGGTCGCTGATGAAAGATCTCGCCAGGGAGCTCGGCGTCCGGACCGACGTTCCGTTCCGGGAGCTGACCGAAAAGGAGCGGGACATCGTGTTCCACGGGCCGGCCGAGAAGCATCACATGATCTACCAGAACCGCACGAGCGGAGCCGCGGGCGAGATGGATTTCACGTATTTCAATGCTGTCTACACGGTCGAGAACGCCCTCGCGAAAGTGAAAGACGAGAAGGGCATGAAGCGCGTCGAGAAGTTCCTGAAGGAAGATCTCTGCCCGGAGTGCGGAGGCAGCCGGCTCTCGGAGGCCGCGCGTGCCCCGAAGCTGCGCGGGATCGGGCTGGACGAGGCCTGCCGCATGACGCTCGCGCAGGCTTCGGCGTGGGTCGACGGCGTGCCCGCGTCGCTGCCGGAGGAGATGCGGCCCATGGCGGAGAGCATCTGCGAGTCGTTCCGCGACGTGGCCCGCAGACTGACGGACCTGGGACTGTCGTATCTGGCGCTCGACCGGGCGGCGTCGACGCTCTCGACCGGAGAGCGGCAGCGCATGCAGCTGGCCCGCGCGGTCAGAAACCGCACGACCGGGGTCCTTTATGTGCTGGATGAGCCGTCGATCGGCCTGCATCCGGCGAATATCGTCGGGCTGAACGCGGTCATGCATGACCTGGTGAGAGACGGAAACTCCGTGCTGCTCGTGGATCATGACACACAGATATTGAAAGAGGCAGACTGGATCATCGAGATGGGTCCGGGAGCCGGAGCCGGAGGGGGCCGTGTGGTCGCGGAAGGGACCGTGGAAGACCTGAAAGGCCGTGCCGGTTCCGCGATCGGGCCGTTTCTGGCAGGGACGGCCGGGGTGCGGAGAAAACGCGGGACGGCAGACGCTGCGCTTTCGGACGATGTGTTCGCCGACGGCGTGATCCGGATGTCGACCGGAGCCATCCACACGGTAAAGCCGCTCGAAGTGGAGATCCCGAAAGGCAGGCTGACCGTGATCACCGGAGTGTCCGGTTCGGGGAAGACGACGATGATTCTGGAGAGCCTGGTGCCGGGGCTCGCGGCATTGACCGCCGGAAAGCGGATGCCCGAACATGTCAGGAACATCGAGGCGGAGGGCATCGAACATGTGAAACTGATCGACGCCACACCCATCGGTATCAATATCCGCTCGACTGTCGCAACCTACGCGAACGTGCACGATGAGCTGCGGAAGATCTACGCGCGGACGAAGGACGCGAAGGAGCGCGGGCGGAAAGCCGGAGACTTTTCCTATAATACCGGCGATCTGCGCTGCCCGGTCTGCGATGGGACCGGTTCGATCAGCCTGGATGTGCAGTTCCTGCCGGACGTCGAGATCCCCTGTCCGGAGTGCCGCGGATCGCGGTACTCGAAGGCGGCATACAGTATCCGGTATACGAACAAGGCCGGCGAGGCGAAGTCATTGCCCGAGCTGATGGATATGGACGTGTCCGATGCGCTGAAGTTCTGTGCGGACATGAAGACGGTCCGGCAGCGGCTGGAAGTGCTGGACAGCCTGGGGCTGGGTTACCTGACACTGGGCGAGGAAACGCCGAGCCTGTCGGGCGGCGAGGCGCAGCGGCTGAAGCTGGCGAGCGAGATGGGCCGGCTGCAGACGGATTCGGTCTTCGTGTTCGATGAGCCGACCATCGGCCTGCATCCGCTGGACGTTCAGGCGCTGCTGGGGGTGTTCGGAACGCTGATCGAAAACGGAGCGACGGTCATCGTGATCGAACATGACCTCGACGTGATCGCGAACGCGGACCGGGTCATCGACATGGGACCGGGCGGCGGAGAGGACGGCGGAACGATCGTGGCCGCCGGGACGCCGGAGGAGATCGCGGCGTGCGCAGAGAGCGTGACGGGGCGCTTCCTGGCGGAGCGGCTCGGCTGACCGGATGAAGAGCGGCCGCACGGGATGCGGAAACGGAAGAAAACCGAAGTAAAGAAAAAGAGAAGGAACCGCGTTCCTTCTCTTTTTATGCGGGTGGCCGGGCTCGAACCGGCACGGTGTCGCCACCGAGGGATTTTAAGTCCCTTGCGTCTGCCAATTCCGCCACACCCGCGATTCGTCGTGAGGAGGGGCCCGCGGCGCTGGCGCCGTGGGAGGAGTCCTGACGACAGGGCTCCGTTCGCGCAAAGCGCGAATGGAGTGTTCTCAGCCAACTGGCGAGCTGATGCAATGAACAGGGGTAAGCCCCGCACATTATCGATGGACCCTCGGGGATTCGAACCCAGGACCGACCGGTTATGAGCCGGCTGCTCTAACCGCTGAGCTAAGGGTCCCAATGCAATCCAAAACAGTTTATCACAGCGTTCAAAAATACGCAACAATTCTTTCTTGACACCCCTATACCTCAGTGATAAAATCTTTAGGCACTTATGGTGGAGACATGTACGCCGCAGGCAAATTATGCCCGTGTCTTTTTTGTGTCGCCATTCGTACATTTTCCAAATTAATACAGTTTAATTTTACTAAGGGTGAGGTGTCCATGGAGAAAAACAGGTTCCGCCCGATCAGGGCCGGAAAAAACGTACGCATGGGATATTCCAGACAGAAAGAAGTTCTGGAAATGCCAAATCTGATCGCCATCCAGAAGAGCTCCTACCAGTGGTTTCTGGAAGAGGGCCTTCGAGAGGTGTTTGACGAGATCTCTCCTATTTCCGACTACAGCGGTCATCTGAGTCTGGAGTTTAATGATTACCGCCTTTGCCGCGACGAGATCAAATACTCGATCGAAGAGTGCAAGGAGCGTGATGCGACTTACGCCGCTCCTCTTAAGGTAAAGGTACGCCTCAGGAATAAGGAGACCGAGGAGATCAGCGAGCATGAGATCTTTATGGGAGATCTTCCGCTGATGACCGAGACGGGATCCTTCGTTATCAACGGTGCCGAGCGCGCGATCGTCAGCCAGCTCGTCCGTTCCCCGGGCATCTATTACAGCATGGATCACGATAAGACGGGTAAGGAACTCTATGCCTGCACCGTGATTCCGAACCGCGGCGCGTGGCTCGAGTACGAGACGGACTCGAACGACGTGTTCTTCGTGCGCGTGGACCGCACCAGAAAAGTGCCGGTCACGGTCCTTCTGCGCACCCTGGGCATCGGCCGCGACAGCGAGATCCGCGATCTGTTCGGCTATAACGAGCCGAAGATCGAGGCCTGCCTCGAGAAGGATACCTCCACGAACTATGAGGAGGGCCTTCTGGAGCTGTTCCGCAAGATCCGTCCGGGCGAGCCGCTGAGCGTGGAGAGCGCCCAGAGCCTGTTCACCGCGATGTTCTTCGACCCCCGCCGCTATGACCTGGCGAAGGTGGGCCGCTATAAGTTTAATAAGAAGCTTCACTTTAAGAACCGTGCCGCGGGCAAGGTTCTGGCCGAAGACGTCATTAACGAGGAGACCGGCGAGATCATCGCCGAGGCCGGCACCGAGCTCACGAAGGAGCTCGCGACCGAGATCCAGGACAGCGCGATCCGTTCGATCACCGTGGAAGGCGCCACCCGTCCCGTGAAGATCCTCTCGAACATGATGGTCGACATGAAGAAGTACGTCTCCTTCGATCCCCGCGAGGTGAACATTAAGGAGAACGTCTACTGGCCCGTGCTGAAGGAACTGCTGGACACCTGCGAGGACGAGGATGAGCTGAAGGCCGTCTGCAAAAAGCGCGTGTTCGATCTGGTCCCGAAGAACATCACCCGCGACGATATCATTGCGTCCATTAACTACCACATGCACGTGGAAGAGGGCGTGGGAAACACGGACGACATCGACCACCTGGGGAACCGCCGCATCCGCGCCGTGGGCGAACTGCTGCAGAATCAGTTCCGCATCGGCGTCTCCCGCATGGAGCGCGTGGTGCGCGAGCGCATGGCCACGCAGGATATGGACGGCGTGACCCCGCAGTCCCTGATCAACATCAAGCCCGTGACCGCGGCGATGAAGGAGTTCTTCGGAAGTTCCCAGCTGTCGCAGTTCATGGACCAGAATAACCCGCTTTCCGAGCTGACGCACAAGCGCCGTCTGTCCGCCCTCGGCCCCGGCGGTCTGTCCAGAGACAGAGCCGGATTCGAGGTCCGCGACGTTCACTACACGCACTACGGCCGCATGTGCCCGATCGAGACCCCCGAAGGTCCGAACATCGGTCTGATCAACTCGCTGGCGAGCTATGCCCGCGTGAATGAGTACGGCTTCATCGAGGCTCCTTACCGCATCGTCGACAGGACCGGCGGAGAGCCCGTGGTCACCGACGAGGTCATCTACCTGACCGCCGACGAGGAGGACAACTACATCGTCGCGCAGGCGAACGAGCCGCTGGATGAGGAAGGCCACTTCCTGCACGCGAATGTCTCGGGCCGCTTCCGCACGGAGACCTCCGAGTTCCCGAAGAAGTCCGTGGATCTGATGGACGTGTCCCCGAAGATGGTCTTCTCGGTCGCGACCGCCATGATCCCGTTCCTGCAGAACGACGACGCGAACCGCGCGCTGATGGGTTCGAACATGCAGCGCCAGGCGGTCCCGCTGATGAAGACCGAGGCCCCCGTCGTGGGTACCGGCATGGAGCATAAGGCCGCCACCGACTCCGGCGCCTGCGTGCTTGCGGAGCGCGACGGTCTGGTGACGTACGTCTCCGCCGCGAAGATCATCATCCGCACGGACGATGGCGAGAACGACGAGTACCACCTGCAGAAGTTCACGAGAAGCAACCAGAATAACTGCTATAACCAGAGACCGATCGTTAATAAGGGCGACCGTGTCGAGGCGGGGGAGGTCATTGCCGACGGTCCTTCGACCTCCGGCGGCGAGATCGCTCTGGGCAAAAACCCGCTGATCGGCTTCATGACCTGGGAAGGCTATAACTACGAGGACGCGGTCCTGCTTTCGGAGCGCCTGATCCAGGATGACGTCTACACTTCGATCCACATCGAGGAGCACGAGGTCGAGGCCCGCGACACGAAGCTCGGACCGGAAGAGATCACCCGCGACGTTCCCGGCGTCGGCGACGACGGACTGAAGGAACTCGACGAGCACGGCATCATCCGCATCGGCGCGGAGGTCCGCGCAGGCGACATCCTGGTCGGAAAGGTCACCCCGAAGGGCGAGACCGAGCTGACCGTCGAGGAGCGCCTGCTGCGCGCGATCTTCGGTGAGAAGGCCCGCGAGGTCCGCGACACTTCCCTGAAGGTGCCTCACGGTTCCTACGGCATCGTGGTCGCGGCGAAGGTCTTCACCCGTGAGAACGGCGACGAGCTTTCGCCGGGCGTGCACGAGAAGATCCGCATCTACATTGCCCAGAAGAGAAAGATCTCCGTGGGCGATAAGATGGCCGGCCGCCACGGAAACAAGGGCGTCGTGTCCCGCATCCTGCCGGTCGAGGATATGCCTTACCTGCCGAACGGACGTCCGCTGGACATCGTCCTGAACCCTCTGGGCGTGCCTTCGCGTATGAATATCGGACAGGTCTTGGAGACGCATCTGAGTCTGGCGGCCCGCGCTCTGGGCATCGACGTTTCGACCCCCGTCTTCGACGGCGCGAAGGAAAGCGATATCCAGGACGCCCTGCAGCTGGCGAACGACTATGTGAACACCGAGTGGGAGGACTTCCGCGCGAAGTATCAGGACGTGCTGACCCCCGAGGCGATGGAGTATCTGGGTGCGCATCTCGAGCACAGAGAACTCTGGAAGGGCGTGACCCTGACCGCGGACGGAAAGATCCCGCTGCGCGACGGCCGCACCGGCGAGCTGTTCGACAGCCCCGTCACCGTCGGCCACATGCACTACATGAAACTGCACCACCTCGTGGACGATAAGATCCACGCGCGTTCCACCGGCCCTTATTCGCTGGTCACGCAGCAGCCCCTGGGCGGCAAGGCCCAGTTCGGCGGACAGCGTTTCGGTGAGATGGAGGTCTGGGCGCTGGAGGCCTACGGCGCGGCTTACACGCTGCAGGAGATCCTGACCATGAAGTCCGACGATATCGTCGGCCGCGTGAAGACCTACGAGGCGATCATTAAGGGACAGAACGTGCCGGAGCCCGGCATTCCCGAGTCCTTCAAGGTGCTGATCAAGGAGATGCAGTCGCTGGGTCTGGACATCACGCTGCTGGATGACGAGAACCACGAAGTCGTCCTGCGCGAGGTGAACGAGTACGGCGAGACGAACATCAACTCGCTCCTGAACTCCGAGCGCCCGCTGAATAACTACCAGGAGGATTACGGCTCCTACGGTTATCAGACGCAGGAGTTCAACAGCGAAGGCGAGCTGGTCGCGGCCGAGGAGGCCGGGGCCGAGGAGTAAGGATCCCGCCGCGCCGGCCGGCGTGAGACCGGCGCACCGCGTCACCGAAAACCGTTCTGTCCATATATAAGGAGGGTAACATGCCCCAGACGATAGAGAAAAACAACGCCATTAACTTCGACTCCATCCGCATCAGCCTGGCCAGCCCCGAGAAGATCCTCGAGTGGTCCCGCGGCGAGGTGAAGAAGCCGGAGACGATCAACTACCGCACGCTGAAGCCCGAGAAGGACGGCCTGTTCTGCGAGCGCATCTTCGGACCGAGCAAGGACTGGGAGTGCCACTGCGGAAAGTATAAGAAAGTTCATTATAAGGGCATCATCTGCGAGCGCTGCGGCGTCGAAGTCACGAAGGCGAACGTCCGCCGCGAGCGCATGGGCCACATCGCTCTCGCGACGCCCGTGTCGCACATCTGGTACTTCAAAGGCATTCCGAGCCGCATGGGCCTGATCCTCGACATCTCCCCGAAGGTGCTCGAGCGCGTGCTGTATTTCGCGAGCTACATCGTGCTGGATCCGGGCGAGACCGATCTGGCTAAGAAGCAGGTCATGACCGAGCGCGAGTACCGCGAGGCCCGCGAGCAGTACGGACATAACGCGTTCCGCGCCGGCATGGGCGCGGAGGCCGTCCGCGAGCTCCTGGCAGAGATCGACCTTGACGACGAGTACGAGAAGCTGAAAGAGGAGATGGAGAACTCCTCCGGCCAGAAGCGCGCGCGCATCGTGAAGCGCCTCGGCGTCGTCGAAGCCTTTAAGAATTCCGGAAACCGCCCGGAGTGGATGGTCATGACCATCCTCCCGGTCATCCCTCCGGATCTGAGACCCATGGTGCAGCTGGACGGCGGCCGTTTCGCGACCTCCGACCTGAACGATCTGTACCGCCGGATCATTAACCGCAATAACCGTCTGGCCCGCATGCTGGAGATGGGCGCTCCGGACATCATCGTCCGGAATGAGAAGCGCATGCTCCAGGAGGCGGTCGACGCCCTGATCGACAACGGCCGCCGCGGCCGCCCCGTGACCGGTCCCGGAAACCGCTCCCTGAAGTCCCTCTCCGACATGCTGAAGGGTAAGCAGGGCCGCTTCCGCCAGAACCTTCTGGGTAAGCGCGTGGACTACTCCGGCCGTTCCGTTATCGTCGTCGGACCTGAGCTGAAGATCTACCAGTGCGGTCTCCCCAAGGAGATGGCGCTCGAGCTCTTTAAGCCGTTCGTCATGCGCGAGATCGTGAGCCGCAAGATGGCCCATAACATCAAGAGCGCGAAGAAGATGGTCGAGCGCATGGACCGCACGGTCTGGGATATCCTCGAGGACGTCATCCAAGAGCACCCGGTCATGCTGAACCGCGCGCCCACCCTGCACAGACTGGGCATCCAGGCGTTCGAGCCGATCCTGGTCGAAGGCAAGGCCATCAAGCTGCACCCGCTGGTCTGTACCGCGTTCAATGCAGACTTCGACGGAGACCAGATGGCGGTCCACCTGCCGCTGTCCGTGGAGGCGCAGGCCGAGTGCCGCTTCCTGATGCTCTCCCCGAATAACCTGCTGAAGCCTTCGGACGGCGGTCCCGTGACCGTTCCTACGCAGGATATGGTCCTGGGCATCTACTACCTGACCCAGGAGCGCCCCGGCGTGACCGGCGAAGGCAAGTACTTCCGGAACCTGAACGAGGCGATCCTGGCCCACGAGAACGGCATGTGCGACCTTCACGCGCGGATCCACGTCCGCATGAAGGGCACGGACGCCGAGGGGAACGCGGTCACCCGCATCGTCTCTTCGACGCTGGGCCGCTTCCTGTTCAATGAGATCCTGCCGCAGGATCTGGGCTATGTTGACCGCAGCCTGCCCGGAAACGAGTGCGCGCTCGAGGTCGACTTTATGGTCGGAAAGAAGCAGCTGAAGACGCTGCTTGAGAACATCATCAACATCCACGGCACGTTCAAGACCGCCGAGGTCCTGGACGACATCAAGGCCATGGGTTACCACTACTCGACGATCGCGGCCATGACCGTATCCATTTCGGATATGATCATTCCCGAGACGAAGGATGAGATCCTGGACGCCGCGCAGGCCGAAGTCGACGAGATCACGAAGAACTTCCGCCGCGGTCTGATCAATGAAGAGGAGCGCCACGAGGAAGTCATCCGTGTCTGGGAAGGCGCGGATAAGGCTCTGCTGAACGACCTGCTCGAAGGTCTGGACGCATATAATAACATCTACATGATGGCCGACTCCGGCGCCCGTGGTTCGAACCAGCAGATCAAGCAGCTGGCCGGCATGCGAGGCCTGATGGCCGACACGACCGGTAAGACCATCGAGCTGCCGATCAAGTCGAACTTCCGTGAAGGTCTGGACGTTCTGGAGTATTTCATCTCCGCGCACGGCGCCAGAAAGGGTCTGTCCGACACCGCGCTTCGTACCGCTGACTCGGGTTACCTGACCCGCCGTCTGGTCGACGTTTCGCAGCACGTGATCATCCGCGAGGACGACTGCTGCGAGGAGGGCGAGGAGATCCCTTACATGGAGATCCGCGCGTTCCGCCTGCCCATTAAGGGCCAGGACGGAAAGATCAGCTATGAGCCGATCGAGATGCTCGACCAGCGCATCACCGGCAGAACGATCGCCGAGACCATCGTCGATCCGGAGACCGGCGAGACCGTCTGCGAGGCGAACGAGCTGATCACGCCCGTGAAGGCGCCGAAGGTCATTGCCGCGCTGGAGAAGCTCGGACGCGAATCCGTGAAGATCCGCACGGTCCTGTCCTGCAGATCCAGAAAGGGCATCTGCGCGGCCTGCTACGGCGCGAACATGGCGACCGGCAGAGCGGTGCAGATGGGTGAAGCGGTCGGCATCATTGCCGCGCAGTCCATCGGCGAGCCCGGCACACAGCTGACCATGCGTACGTTCCACACCGGCGGCGTCGCTTCCGATCAGGATATCACTCAGGGTCTTCCCCGTGTCGAGGAGCTCTTCGAGGCCAGAAAGCCGAAGGGCCAGGCGCTCATCTGCGAGTTCGGCGGCACCGTGTCGATCAGCGACACGAAGAAGTCGAAAGAGGTGACCGTCACCGACTCCGAGGAGGGCAGAAGCAAGACCTACCTGATCCCTTACGGTTCGGAAGTCCTGGTGAAGGAAGGCGACGTCATCGAGGACGGCGCCCAGCTGACGAAGGGTTCGATCAACCCGCACGACATCCTGAAGATCAAGGGCGTGCGCTCCGTGCAGGACTACATGCTGCAGGAAGTGCAGCGCGTCTACCGTCTGCAGGGCGTAGAGATCAATGACAAGCACATCGAGATCATTGTCCGCCAGATGATGATGAAGGTGAACATCGAGGATCCGGGCGACACCGAGTGGCTCCCGGGCGCGAGCGTGAACGTCCTGGATTACAATGACGTGAACGCGCAGATGGAAGCCGAAGGAAAGACCCCCGCGGACGGAAAGCAGGTCATCCTGGGCATCACGAAGGCTGCCCTGGCCACGAATTCCTTCCTGTCCGCCGCCTCCTTCCAGGAGACCACGAAGGTCCTTACCGAGGCTGCGATCAACGGCCGCGTGGACCCGCTGCTGGGCATGAAGGAGAACGTCATCATCGGTAAGCTGATCCCTGCCGGCACCGGCATGAAGATCTACCGCGATCCGAAGCTCGACTGCGACGCGATGGTCGAAGTCCAGCTGGCCAGAAAGAAGGCCGAGATGGAGCGGAAGCGTCAGGAGGAAGAGGCCGCCAGACGCAGAGTGGCCGAGGAGGCCCGCGCGAAGAAAGCCGCGCAGGCTGCCGCCGAGTTCGAGGAAGCCTCTCCTGAGATGAGCCTGCTGAGGGCCATCGCGGGGGGCGACGCGGACTATGATGCGGAACAGTCTGATTTCCAGGATAACTGGGAAGAGGAAGGCCCCGACAGCGCCGAGCTGGAAGCACTTGAGAATGAAGAGCCTTCGGACGCCGAGCTCGAAGCGATGAGCGCGGAAGAAGCTGACTCTGATGCGGACGGAGACGCCGGCATGGCAGACGGTCTGGATGACCTCGGCATTGATGTTGACGGCGCTCTGGAGGATATTGACGACTGACGGACAAAGGGAGGCTGACAGTGAGTAAACTCGTTACCGCATCCAGACTGGATAACGTTAATTATGACATCCGCGGAAAGGTCCAGCAGGAAGCGAACCACATGATCGCGGAAGGGATCGATGTCCTGAAGCTGAACATCGGTAATCCCGCCGCGTTCCAGATGTGGGCGCCCCCGCACACGCATGACGCGATCCGCGAACATCTGCAGGAGGCCGAGGGTTACTCGGACTCCCGGGGACTGCTCGTGGCACGCCAGGCGGTGGCGGACTACTGCGTGAAGAGAAAAAGGATCGAAGGCGTGACCGCTGACGACGTCTTCATGGGGAACGGCGTCAGTGAGCTGATCCAGATGACTCTGACCGCGCTCCTGAACAAGGGCGACGAGGTCCTGATCCCGAGCCCGGACTATCCGCTTTGGACCGCCTGCGTCATTCTCGAGCAGGGCACCCCGGTCTACTACGCCTGCGACGAGGAGTCGGACTGGAACCCGGACATCGCGGACATCCGCCGGAAGATCACGGATAAGACCAGGGCGATCGTCCTGATCAACCCGAACAACCCCACCGGCGCGATCTATGACGACGAAGCGCTGAAAGAGATCGCGCAGATCGCGCGCGAGCATGACCTGATCATCCTCTCGGATGAGACGTATGACCGCGTGATCATGGACGGTCTTCCCCACACGTCGATCGCGGCGCTGGCCCCCGACGTGGTGACGCTGACCTTTAACGGCCTTTCGAAGTCGCACCGTCTGTGCGGCTACCGTGTGGGCTGGGTGGTCGTGTGCGGTCCGAAGGAAGGCACGGAGGAATTCCGCGAGGGCCTGTATCTGCTCGCGTCCATGCGCCTGTGCGCGAACGTGAATGGACAGTACGTGGTGCCGGATGCGCTCGCTGACGAGGGACCGGATCCGGTCATGATGCCCGGCGGCAGGGCCTGGGAGCAGCGCAACGCCATCTGGGAGTCGATCAATGAGATCCCCGGCGTCAGCGCGGTGAAACCGAAGGCGACCTTCTACATCTTCCCGAAGATCGACCTGAAGAAATACCCGATCCATGACGACGAGCAGTTCGCACTGGATTTCCTTCATCAGAAGCACATCCTGGTCGTAAACGGCACCGGCTTCAACTGGCCCGAGCATGACCACTTCCGGATCGTGTTCCTGGCCGAAGCGGAGAAGCTTCGCTACGCGGCGCGCGAGCTGGGGGATTTCCTGGAGGGATATCATCAGGATTGAGAAAAATAACATGCGTTATTGAACCTGCCGGGGCTTCCCCGGCAGGTTCGTGCATTCTGAAGGGATCGGTGCTATAGTAGAGGACAGATCCCTGAAAGAGAGGCTGGAGAATGAGCGACATGAAAAGACCCGCAGAAGGTGAGATCTGGACCGGACCGGGCGGAGTGCGTTTCGCGGTGCTGGTAAACGCCGAACACTTCGTGACCGCGGATCCGCTGGTGGTATACCGCGAGGTGACCGCGGAAGGAGCGGCCGACGCGGAAAAGCCCGCGTATGTCTGCACGCTCGAGGCGTTTCTCGAGTTTATGCGTCCGACCGGGAAGCGCATGGCTGCGGCCGCGGCGGATGCGGCGCGGCCGGCGGAGGTGCGCAGCGGCGCGGACCGGACTGCCGCGGACGCGGGAACCGCTTCGCGGGGAGCCGCCCCCGCGCCCGAAAAGATCCTGACGCCGGAGCAGGCCGCCTTCCGTGACGCGGTCTTCAGCCGCGGAGCTGCCCGGAAGGATGCGGCTCCGGAAGAGGAGGGCGAAGGCGTCCCGTTCTCGGAAGAGGAGTTCATGAAGAGTTTCTTCGCGGCCGCGGGCTCGGACGAGCAGATCGCCATCATTAACGAGAACTGGCGGAGCCTCACTGACCGTATCGTGGATAATATCTGCATCGTTCTGGATCTGTCCGTGCGGCAGGGGAGCATTGACGACAGGCTCATCGACCTGACCGGCTGCCTCCGCACGAAGAGCCGGTTCGAGGGCCAGCGAGGACGCCTGCGCGGCGAATGAGAGATATGCTGTACGACTGGCTGAAAGAACATTTTCATGAAAACGAGCCGATCCTGATCGAGGAGATCGCCCCGGAGGACCTTTCCGAGGTCGAAGTGCGCCATGAGATGAAGCGCCTCTGCTCGATGGGACTGGTCTGCCGGTATGACGCCGGGCTGTTTTTTCTGCCGCCGGAAGGCCTCACGCGCCAGGTGGTGCGCCCGCCCCGTTCGCTGTTCGCCGAGAAGAAGTTCATGCTCGACGCCGGACAGCCGTGCGGCTACATTTCCGGGAAGGCGTTCGCCGCGGAAGCCGGGCTCATGAAGCGCCCGCTGACGGTCATCGAGATTGTGACGAATAAAGAACACAGACCGCACCGCGAGACCTCGCTCGGCGGACAGATCTATCTGCTGCGCCGGCCGGCGGTCCTGGTGAACGCGGAGAACCGCGATGTCCTGCAGCTTCTCGATCTGATCCGCGACATGGACGACGTGACGGATCTGAGTCCGGAGGAGACCGCCGAGAGGATACGCGCGCTCGCCCGGCGCCGGAACGCCGCGTTCGCCGACGCGGAGCCTTATCTGGAGTATTATCCCGACCGCATCTGGAAAAACCTGTACCGCTGCGGCCTGCTGATCGGAGCCGGCGGCCCTGCCGGGCGGATATGAACTGGTCGGAGCGCTCCGACAGAGAGAAAGGAAGTATACCCGTGAGAAAAACGAAGATCATCGGCACCATCGGCCCCGCCAGCGAGGATCCGGCCGTTTTCCGGGCCATGTGCCTGGAGGGCCTGAATGTGGCGCGCCTGAATTTTTCCCACGGCACTCACGAGGACCATCTGAAGAAGATCCGAATGATAAAGGCCGTGCGGGAGGAACTCGGTCTTCCCGTAGCGATCATGCTGGACACGAAAGGTCCGGAATACCGGATCGGCACCTTCCGGAACGGCGGGATCAAGCTGAAGGACGGAGACCCGTTCGTCTTCACGGCCCGCGAGGTCGAAGGAGACGGGCACATCGTCTCCGTCAGTTATAAAGGACTCACGGATGAGCTGTCCGCGGGAGACCGTATTCTCGTGAATGACGGCCTGGTCATTTTTGAGGTCGAGGAGATCGCGGGCACCGACATCCGCTGCCGGGTGATCACGGGCGGCCCCCTGACCGACCGGAAGAGTATGAGTTTCCCGGGAAAGGTCCTGAAACAGCCCTTCCTCAGCGAGCAGGATAAGGCGGACCTTCTGTTCGGCATCGAAAACGGCGTGGACTTCATCGCCGCGTCGTTCGTGTCGTGCAGGCAGGACATGCTGGACATGAAAGCGTTTCTGCGGGAGCACGGCGGTGAAAACATCGACGTGATCGCGAAGATCGAGAACCGGTCCGGCGTGGATGAGATCGACGGCATTTGTTCCGCGTGCGAAGGCATCATGGTGGCGCGCGGCGATCTGGGCGTCGAGGTTCCGTTCGTGGAGCTCCCCGCCATTCAGAAGTATCTGATCACGAAATGCCGCCTGCTCGGAAAGCGCGTGATCACCGCGACCGAGATGCTGGAAAGCATGATCGGGAAGCCCCGGCCTACGCGGGCGGAGATCAGCGACGTGGCCAATGCCGTGTACGACGGCACGTCCGCCGTCATGCTTTCCGGCGAGACCGCTTCGGGCCAATATCCGGTGGACGCCGTGCGGGTCATGGGCGAGATCGCGGAGGAGACGGAGCGGAACATCGATTACGAGGAACGCTTCCGCAGGGAACACTTCGTTATCCGGGACCGAGTGGACGCCATATCTCACGCGGCGTGCACGATGGCGATCGATCTGAAAGCCAGCGCGGTGGCGGTCACCTCGCTCAGCGGCCTGACCGTCCGGATGGTCTCGCGTTTCCGCGCGCCCATTCCCATCGTGGGCCTGGCGACCAGCCGCGAGACCTGGTATAAACTGGCGCTGTCCTGGGGCGTCATTCCGGTGATGACGGAACAGTTTCCCAGCATGGACGTGCTGATCTATTACGCGGTCCGCGCTGCGCGGGATACGCTGGATCTGCAGAAAGGCGACACGATCGTTTTTACCGGCGGCGATACCAGCGGGACCAGCGGAAACACGAATATTCTGCGAATCGAGACGATTCCGTAAATGCGCCCGAGAAGGCGGGACCGCCGGCGGGCGCGGCCGCGGGACCGGCGGATAAGTGCATGATGAGTGTGTGAAAGAGCGTTCCTTTCTCTTCCCTTCGCGGGAGAAAGGAACGTTTTTTAAAATGTGAGGAAAGGCTTGACATTGCCTGTTTGCGTGTTATAGTACAGATAGAACACTAAAAGGAGGAAGTCTACCCGGGGCCGCGCGAAGCGGACCTGCCGGAGCGGCAGGCACACCGGGCGGGCGAAAGCACATGCAGTTAAACAAATTTACACAGAATTCCCTTCAGGCCATTAATGATGCCGAGAGCCTGGTCTATGAATTCGGACAGCAGCAGATCGACCAGGAGCACCTGCTGCTCGCGATGCTGCGCCTGGAAGACAGCCTCATCCTGAAACTGATCGAGAAGATGGGCATTCAGCCGACTCTGTTCGCGGATGAGGTCGAGGGCGCCGTGAAGAAGCTCCCGAAAGTCTCCGGCGGCCAGGTCTACGTCGGCCAGGATCTGAATAAGGTCCTGATCAATGCCCAGAACGAAGCGAAAGCGATGGACGACGAGTATGTGTCCGTGGAGCACCTGTTCCTGGCCATGCTGACCACCCCGAACCGCGCGGTGAAGCAGATCTTTACCTACTTTAAGATCGACCGCGAGCGGTTCCTCGGGGCGCTGTCAACGGTCCGCGGAAACCAGCGCGTGGTCTCGGATAACCCCGAGGCGACCTACGACACGCTGGAGAAGTACGCGACGAACCTGGTCGAGAGCGCGCGGAACCAGAAGCTCGATCCCGTGATCGGGCGCGACTCCGAGATCCGGAACGTGATCCGGATCCTCTCGCGTAAGACGAAGAATAACCCCGTGCTGATCGGCGAGCCCGGCGTCGGCAAGACCGCCATCGTCGAAGGTCTCGCGCACCGTATCGTGCGCGGCGATGTGCCCGAAGGCCTGAAGGGGAAGGATCTCTTCAGCCTGGACATGGGCGCGCTGATCGCCGGCGCGAAGTACCGCGGCGAGTTCGAGGAGCGGCTGAAGGCCGTGCTCGACGAGGTGAAGGCTTCGGAAGGCCGGATCATCCTGTTCATCGACGAGCTTCATAATATCGTCGGCGCCGGAAAGAGCGAGGGCGCGATGGACGCGGGGAACCTCCTGAAGCCCATGCTGGCCCGCGGCGAGCTGCACTGCATCGGCGCGACGACACTGGACGAGTACCGGAAGTACATCGAGAAGGACTCCGCGCTGGAGCGGCGTTTCCAGCCCGTGCTCGTGGACGAGCCCACGGTCGAGGATACGATCTCGATTCTCCGCGGTCTGAAAGAGCGCTACGAGGTGTTCCACGGCGTGAAGATCCAGGACTCCGCCCTCGTGACCGCGGCGGTCCTCTCGAACCGCTACATCACGGACCGGTTCCTGCCGGATAAGGCCATCGACCTCGTCGATGAGGCCTGCGCCCTCGTGAAGACCGAGCTGGACTCGATGCCGGCGGAGCTCGACGAGCTCTCCCGGAAGGTCATGCAGATGGAGATCGAGGAGGCCGCGCTGAAGAAAGAGACCGACCGTCTGAGCGCGGAGCGGCTCGAGACCCTGCAGGAGGAGATGGCGGAGCTGCGCGAAGAGCTCGCCGCGAAGAAGGCGCAGTGGGAGAATGAGAAGAACGCCGCCTCGAAGCTCTCCGCGATCCGTGAGCAGATCGAGGACGTGCGCGCGCAGATCGAAGTCGCGCAGCGCAACTACGACCTGAATAAGGCCGCTGAGCTGCAGTACGGGACATTGCCCAGACTGCAGGACGAGCTCGAGCGCGAGGAGGAGCTCGTGAAGAGCCGCGAGATGACGCTGGTGCATGAGAGCGTCAGCGATGACGAGATCGAAAAGATCATCTCGCGCTGGACCGGCATCCCGGTCGCGAAGCTGAACGAGAGCGAGCGCATGAAGACCCTCCATCTGGACGACGAGCTGCATAAGCGCGTGATCGGCCAGGACGAGGGCGTGCGGAAAGTCTCGGACGCGATCCTGCGTTCGAAGGCCGGGATCAAGGACCCGAGCCGCCCCATCGGTTCGTTCCTGTTCCTGGGACCTACCGGCGTCGGTAAGACGGAGCTCGCGAAGGCGCTCGCCGAGAGCCTGTTCGACGACGAGAAGAACATGGTCCGTATCGACATGAGCGAGTACATGGAGAAGCACTCCGTGTCCAGACTGATCGGAGCGCCTCCCGGATACGTCGGCTACGACGAGGGCGGCCAGCTGACCGAAGCCGTGCGGCGGAAGCCCTATTCGGTCGTGCTGTTCGACGAGGTCGAGAAGGCGCACCCGGATGTGTTTAACGTCCTGCTGCAGGTCCTCGACGACGGCCGCATCACGGACTCGCAGGGCCGCACGGTCGACTTTAAGAACACGATTCTGATCATGACCTCGAACATCGGCTCGGCCTATCTGCTCGACGGCATCGACAGCGAGGGGAACATCACGGAGCAGGCGCAGAACCTGGTCATGGCGGAGCTGCGCGCGCACTTCCGCCCCGAGTTCCTGAACCGGCTGGACGAGACCATCCTGTTTAAGCCGCTGACGAAGGAGAATATCGGAGGCATCGTCGACCTGATGATGGCGGACATCAACCGCCGGCTGGCGGAAAAGGAGATCGCGATCGAGCTGACCGACGAGGCGAAACAGTTCGTGATCGACGGCGGATACGATCCGGTCTACGGCGCCCGCCCGCTGAAGCGGTTCCTGCAGAAGTACGTGGAGACGCTCGCCGCGAAGATCATCCTCTCGGACGAGGTGCACGAAGGCGACGTGATCCGGATCGGATGTGAGGACGGAGAGCTGTTCGCGGAGGTGCATGAAGGCTGACGGCGAAGGACCCGCGCCGGGAGCTGAGATAAGATGACGGCCCGCCCTGTTCTTTTGCGGAACAGGACGGGCTTTGTGCATTTTAATGAACAAAAACGAAAACATGTTCAGAAACTGTTGACAATGCCGGGCCCGGGAGTATAATGGCGGTATTGACGAACAAAAGATAAAAAATGTTCGATAACAGACTGATTTTGAAGTTTGACCCGCATTTGCGGCGGGAATGACCCCGTTGGAAAAGGAGATCACAGGATGAAAAAGAAACTTGCCATGATACTGGCCGGCGTTCTCGCGGCAGGCATGCTCTTCGCGGGATGCGGCAGAACCGGCGGAAACTCCGCGGACGAGGCTCCCGATCAGGGCAGCGCACCGGCGGCTTCGGCAGAGACCGACAGCGCGCCCGCCGCTGCCGGCACCGGCGACAGCATCGTGATCGGCTGCAGTTTCGTCTCCGCGAACACGAACCCGATCGATTGCCCCTGGGAGCTGACCATGCAGGGCGTCAGCGAAGGCGTCTTCATGCAGAATGCGGAAGGCGAGCTGGTCTCGCGCTTCGTCACGGATATGGAGCGTGAGGAGGACGGCCTGACCTGGAACCTGGCGCTGACGAACGCGGTGAAGTTCTCCGACGGAAGCGACTGCGACGCGCAGGCGCTGGCAGACTGCATGAACTACATCCAGGCGGAAAACGCGATCGCGAACGGGACCGCGGGCGTATGTACGTTCACAGCCGCGGACGCGGACACGCTGCAGGTCGTGACAGAGCGCCCCATCACCACGCTGGATTCGCTCCTGTGCGAGTGGTGCAACGTCGTATTTAAGCAGGTCGGCGACGGCTTTATCTACACCGGTCCCTACATGGTCGACAGCCTGGACTCCGGCGTTTCGATCCATCTGGTGCCGAACCCCTATTACGATGACCGTGCGGAGCAGCGTTCCGACGTGACCATGATCGTCTTTAACGACGCCGCCGCGCAGCAGCAGGCGTTCGAGGGCGGCGAGATCGACATGATGTTCGGCCTCTCCCCCGAAGTCGCGCAGATCCTTCGCGGCGAGGGCTTCACGGTCGTGGATTACGACGCGGGATATCAGTATTTCGTGATCAATAACATTGCGGACGGCCCCATGGCCGATCTCGCGATCCGTCAGGCGGTCAGCCAGATCTTCGACCGCGAAGAGATGATCACCTACCTCGGCGCGGGACGGGTCGCGACCGGCATGTTCGCGCAGTACTACAGCTTCGCCGGACATGTCGATGAGATCACCGACGTGCCTGCCGCGCAGGCTGCCCTGGAGGCCGCCGGATATGAGCGGAACGCGGACGGCATGTATGAGAAGGACGGCGAGCCGCTGACCCTGAAACTGGTCACCTACGCCGGCCGGCCGGATCTGCCTCTGATCATGCAGATGGCTTCCTCCGAACTGACCGAGGCGGGCGTCACCTGCACGACGGAAGTCGTGGACGACATCGGCGCGGCCATCAGCTCCGGAGAGTATGACGTGATCTTCTACGCGCATCACACCGCTCCTTCCGGAGAGCCTGCCGCCATCCTGAACATGTATTACTCGGATGAAGGCGTCCAGAACTTTTACGGTTATCACAGTGATGAGATCACGGATCTCCTCGCGCAGATCGGCAGCGTGGAGCCCGGCCCCGAACGCGATGCGATCGCGCAGCAGATCCAGGACATCGTGGCGGAAGACCTGCCCGTGACTTTCCTGATCGATCCTCAGTGGCACGTGGCGCTGTCCGAACGCGTGGCGGATTACGTTCCGTACTGCGGCGACTATTATATCGTCAATGCCGAGCTCGGCCTGTAAGCGCTGTCCCGGGCTCTGACCGGGCCCTGATCAGTACTCACAAATAAAAAGGAAAAGGCTGTCGAAGCGCTCCGGGGGGTCCGCATTCGACAGCCTTTTTCGCCTCAGCCACAGGTTTATGAACAAATGCACATTTTTGTTCGAAAACATTGTATAATAAAAAGGCTGCCGCGGCATCCGCCCGGCGGCCGCGAATGGATCCGCAACTTTCCGAAACCACAGGAGCTTCGCATGAATAAAGCCGTCCGGTTTATCATCAAATGGCTGATCGTCTTTTTTGCCGCGTCGATCCTCATCTTCCTGCTCGTGCGCATGATGCCCACCACGCCCGCGGTCAAATGGCTGGACACGCTTCACCTGCCGCGCACGGAGGCGAACATCGAGTGGATCACGCACCGGATGGGACTGGACCGGCCGCTGGCCGTGCAGTACGGCATCTGGATGCGGAACTTCTTCCGCGGCGACTGGGGCGTGTCGCTGGTCTCCGGCGAGGACATCCGCGCGCGTTTCTTCGCGAAGATGCCTTACTCGTTCTCCATCGGCATCTCCGGCATCCTGATCGGTTCGGCGGCGGCGTTCTTTCTGGGCTTCCGTGCCGCGCTGCGCCGCGGCGGGATCTGCGATAAGATCACGACTGTTCTGACGATCTTCTCGCAGAGCGTTCCCATGTTCATCCTGTCCATTATCATTATCAATGCCCTGGGCGTGCGCCTCCGCATCGCCCGCTTCTTCACCGGCGACGGAAAATACGCGATGCTCGCGGCCATCCTGCTCACCGCTTTCTACAGCGTAGGCAGCCTGTCGCGCATCGTGCGGCAGGGATTCCGCGAGGAGATGGGGAAGAGCTATGTGAAGTTCGCGGTCTCGCGCGGCTTTTCGAAGGAGACCGTTCTGTTCCGGCACGCGTATAAACCCGTGCTGGCGGGCCTGATCTCCGCGGTCATCAGCCACTTCGCCTACGTCTTCGGCGGCAGCACCGTGCTGGAGTTCGCGTTCACGATCCCCGGCCTGTCCACGATGCTGGTCTCCGCCATGGACAGCCGCGACTATAACATCCTGCAGGTCTACATCCTCGTGGTCGTCATCTGGATGTTCTTCGTACACCTGGTCCTGAACCTGGTGCTTCGGGCACTGAATGTAAGGGGGCAGGAGTCATGAAGAAGAAGATCATCCTCTGGGCGGTCTTTGCCGCCATCGTGCTGTTTCTGTTCCTCGCGCCGCATCAGAACGTGCGGCTGGTGGACATTGCCCACACGTTCGCGGGTCCCTCCGCGGAGCACTGGTTCGGCACGGATAATCTGGGCCGCGATCTCTGGTCGCTGATGGTCGTCGGCGGCATCCGGTCGCTGGGCGTCGTGGGGCTGGCCACGGCCATCTCGTTCTCGCTGGGCACGCTCCTGGGCATGGCGGCGGCCTATGAGGGAGGGATCCTCGCGACCGTCATCCAGTTCGTCACGGACTTTACGATGATCGTGCCTTCGTTCATCGTCGCGCTGATCCTGTCCGCGCTGTTCGGCTTCTCGCCGGTCATGGCGGGACTGATGTTCGGCATCGGGAACATGGGATCGTATGTGAATCTGTCCCGCGGGCTCACGCTGGGCATGAAGGAGCGGGACTTCATCAGCGCCGAGATCAGCCTGGGCCTGTCGAAGCCGCGGATCGTGTTCCTGCACATCTTCCCGAACATCATGAAGCAGATGTTCGTCTACATGGGAAACCACGCGAGTTCGGTCACGCTCCAGTACGCCGGCCTGGCATTCATCGGCCTCGGCACGGACATCACGAACCCGGACTGGGGCACCCTGCTGTACTCCTACCGGCTGTACATGCTGACCTACCCGCGGCTCGTGATCATCCCGATCGCGGCGGTGTGCCTGCTGGCGCTGTTCTTCCATTTTGCTTTCGATGACGGAAGCGCGGGAAAGGAGGAACTGACGATCTATGACTGAGCAGATCAGAGACACGTCCCCGGCGCGCGAAGAGATTCTCCGCGTCGAAGGGCTCTGCGTCCGGATGCTGGACGGCAGGAAAGAGACGCAGATCCTCCACGATATTTCCTTTACGATCCGCGAGGGCGAGCACTGGGCCATCGCGGGCGAGTCCGGAGCGGGAAAGAGCATGACCATGAACGCGATCACCGCGCTGCTGGCGGACGGCAGCACCCGGATCAGCGGGCGGATCCTGTACCGGCAGCCGGACGGCTCCTGGCAGGATCTGCTGGAGATCCCCTATAAAAAACGTTCGGCATTCGTCGCGAAGCAGGCGGCGGTCATCTTCCAGGATTCGATCAATGCCCTGAACCCGAACGAGCGCGTCCTGCGCCAGTGGAGCGAGACCGTGCGGCTGAACGAGCCCGGCATCACGAAGGAAGACTGTCTGGCGCACCTGCTCGAGCGCATGGAGATCTTCGGCGTGCGCGGCGGGGAGGAAACGCTGCGGAAGTTCCCGCACCAGCTCTCCGGCGGCATGCGGCAGCGGATCGCGATCGCGATGGCGCTGGAGTCGCCGGCGCGCATCCTGATCGCGGACGAGCCCACGACCTCGCTGGACGCGATCACGCAGCGCAGCACCGTGGATTTCATCGGGAAGCTGTGTGACGACACGGACCGCACGCTGCTTTACATCAGTCATAACCTCGGCATCCTGCAGTATCTGTGCGACCACATGATGATCCTGAAGGACGGGCGTGTGGTCGAGCAGGGGCTGACCGAAGATCTGTTCTTCCGCGGGAAGGAAGAGTATACGAGGCAGCTCGTGCGCGAGACCGTGAAGATCATGGGAAATGAGGACAATGTCCCGGAGCTCTTCGCGCATAAGTCCGCCGCGGATACGCAGACCGCGGAGCCGGATGAGCGGCCGGCAGACCGTGACGGAGAGGAGGCGCAGGCATGAACGGACCGAACATGAGTGCAGCCAAAGACCGCGTTCCGGTCCTTCGGGTGCGCGATCTGTCGAAACATTTCCGGCAGTCCGGCGGAAGCGGCGGGCTGACCGCGGCCGGCCGGAAAAACACGCTCGCCGCGGTCGACGGCATCAGCTTCGACCTTTACCGGGGCGAGATCCTGGGACTTTTGGGCGAGTCCGGCTGCGGGAAGACGACGCTGGCGCGGATGCTGATGCATCTGATCGCTCCGAGCGGCGGGACGATCGTTTTTGACGGCGAAGAAGTGCAGAACATGCCGGAGCGGCAGTTTCGGAAGCGCCGCGGAAAGATCCAGATGGTATTCCAGAACCCGTTCGACTGCCTGGACCCGACCAGGCGCATCCACGGCCTGCTCGAGGAGTCGATGAAGATCTGGCATCCGGAGATGCGCGCGGACGAGCGCCTCGAACGCATCCGGACCATGCTCGCGGAGTGCGGGCTCGGCGAGGACAGCCTGAAGAAGCATCCGAAGGAGTTCTCCGGCGGACAGCTGCAGCGCATCTCGATCGCGCGGGCACTGCTCGCGGAACCGAAAGTGCTGGTGGCGGACGAGATCGTGTCCGCGCTGGACGTGCCCATCCAGAACCAGATTCTGCAGCTGCTTCTGAAGATGAAGGAAGAGCACAGCCTGACCGTGCTGTTCATTACGCACGACCTGTCGGTCGCACGGAAAGTCTCGGATCGGGTCATGGTCATGCAGGACGGGCGGATCAAGGGCATCGGGACGCCGGACGAAGTGCTGGAAGGCTCGGAGGATCCGTATATCCGCGAACTGGCGCGGGCCGTGTTTACGTTCGCGGGCGAGGGCTGACGGCGCAGTCCGCCGGGGCGCCGCGGGGGTTGTTTTTCTTCCTCCGAAAGATTAAAATAAACAGGAGTCACGGGCTCGTGGCTCCTGTTTTCGTCTGCCTTTTTGAGAGGAGTGCATATGGGCAAAACTTTGTCCGAAAAGATCATCGCGAAGGCCGCCGGGCTCGAAGAAGTCTCGGCCGGCGACATCGTCTGGGTCGACGTCGACTGCGCCATGACCGATGACGTTCTGGGCCCGCGCATCGAGATCGCGGACCGCATGAAGGAGATCCGCGACGAGGTCTGGGACCGTGAGAAAGCGGTCATCATCAGCGACCACTATGTCCCGCCGGCGACCCCGAAGCAGGCGGAGATCGTGAAGTTCACGCGCGACTGGAGCGTGGAGCACGGCATCAAAAACTATTTCGAGTACATCGGGCCCTGCCACCAGATCCTCGCCGAGAAAGGCTTTGACCTGCCCGGCACCGTGATCTTCGGCACGGACTCGCACACCGTGACAGGCGGCGCGTTCGGCGCGTTTTCGACCGGCTGCGGCTCGACCGAGATGGTCGGCATCTTCATCACGGGCCAGACCTGGGTGAAGGTCCCCGAGACCATCCGCGTGATCTGGAACGGTTCCCTGCAGGACCGCGTCATGGCGAAGGACATCTCGCTCGCGACGATCGGCCGCGTGGGTCATGCCGGCGCGACGTATAAAGCCGTCGAGTATCAGGGCGAAGCGATCCGCGCGCTGGAGATGGACGAGCGCATGGCGATCTCGAACATGGCGGTCGAGATGGGCGCGAAGGTCGGCCTGATCGCGGCGGACGAGGAGACCGACCGGTATCTCGCGGAGATCGGCGTGACGAAGCCCTACACGAAGTTCGCGGCGGACGGGGACGCGGTCTACTGCGAGACGCTGGAGTTCGACGCCGGCACGCTCGCACCGCAGGTCGCCTGCCCGCACGCGGTGGATAACGTCAGCGCGGTCACCGACCTCGAAAAGACCCGCGTGCATCAGGTCTACATCGGATCGTGCACCGGCGGCCGGTATTCGGACCTGGCTGCGGCGGCCGCGATCCTGAAGGGCCGGAAGATCGACCCGGGCACGAGGCTTCTGGTCTCGCCCGCGTCGCAGAGCATTTACATCCGCGCGATGAAGGACGGCATCATGGAGACGCTCGCGGAGGCGGGCGCGGTCATCATGGCGCCGACCTGCGGCGTCTGCGCGGGCCTGCATTCGGGCCTGATCGCGAACGGCGAGAACTGCCTCGCCACGAGTAACCGGAATTTTCTGGGCCGCATGGGCTCGTCGGGCTCGTTCGTGTATCTGTCCTCGCCGGCGACGGCGGCGGCGTCGGCATTGACCGGGTATATTACGGATCCCAGGGAGATCGGCTGAGCCTCCGGGCGGAGACAGAAAGCATAACACTTGTTATTTAACGGAGAAACGCCATGAAAAACGTCATTTCCGGAAAAGTCCATAAGTTCGGCGATAACATCAACACCGACATCATCTCGCCGCCCCAGTACATCGAGCTGACGGTCGAGGAGGCCGCGGTCCACTCGATGGAGGCGCTCGATCCGGAGTTCGGGACGAAGTTCGTCCCGGGCGAGCTCGTGGTCGCGGGCGCGAATTTCGGCTCGGGCTCGAGCCGCGAGACGTCGCCGCTTGCCCTGAAGTATCTCGGCTGCGGCGCGGTCGTGGCGAAGTACTTCGCGCGGATCTTCTACCGGAATTCGATCAATATCGGCCTGCCCCTCTTCGAGTGCGCGGACACGGACCGGATCGAAGACGGGGACGAGATCGAGATCGCGACCGGCGAAGGAGTGATCCGGAACCTTACGAAGGGCGAGACCTACGAGTGCTCGAAGATCCCGGAGCATATCATGTCGCTGATCGAAGACGGCGGACTGATCGCGCGTCTGAAGAAGCAGTACGGAGCGGAAGAGAATTCGTGAGCCGGACACCTTGCCGGCGCGTGGTCCCGGCGGAAGAGAACTTATAATGCGGCGTCCGGCCGCGGTAAAGGCATTGGCGATAGTATAAGCAGCAGGAAAGGAGGGCCGTCATGGAAGAGATGACCAGGACGATGGAGTTCGAAGCATTGCAGGAGATGCTGTCGGAACGACGATACCGTGAACTGAAAGACGCCCTCGCAGAGATGAACGAGGTCGATATCGCGGAATTCATTCTGGAGCAGCCTGCCGAGAAGGCGGTACTGCTGTTCCGCATGCTGCCGAAGGAGATCGCCGCGGACGTATTTTCGAACCTCGAGTCGGATGTTCAGGAGACGATCATTGCCTCGATCACCGACTTCGAGCTGCGCGAGATCATGGACGACCTGTTCGTCGACGACGCCGTCGACATGCTGGAAGAGCTGCCCTCGAACATGGTGAAGCGAGTTCTGAAGAACACCGCGCCGGAAGACCGGAAGCTGCTGAACCAGTTCCTGCGCTATCCCGACGACTCCGCCGGCAGCATCATGACGGCCGAGTTTATCGACCTGAAGGAGACCATGACCGTCGAGGATGCGATCAAGCGCATCCGCCGGATCGGCGAGGACGCCGAGATGATCTACACCTGCTACGTCACCGACAGCCGCCGGCACCTGATCGGCGTGGTGACCGTGAAGGACCTGCTCCTGGCACAGGACGACGACAAGGTCATCGACCTGATGGAAGAGGACGTCATGAAGGTGTCCACGCAGACCGACCAGGAGGAAGTGGCCCGCATGTTCTCGAAGTACGACATGCTGGCCATGCCCGTTGTGGATAATGAAAACCGGCTCGTCGGCATGGTCACCATCGACGACGCGGTCGACGTTCTGGAAGAAGAGGCCACCGAGGATATCCAGAAGATGGCCGGTCAGCTGCCTTCCGAGAAGCCCTATCTGAGGATGGGCATTCTCGAGACCGTGAAGAAGCGTCTGCCCTGGCTGATGATCCTGATGATCTCGGCGACCGTTTCCGGAAAGATCCTGCAGAATTTCGAGGCGGCCTTCGTGGCCATCCCGATGCTCGTCACCTGCATCCCGATGCTGATGGACACGAGCGGCAATGCCGGCGCACAGACCTCCGCGAGCATCATCCGCGGATTGGCGCTGAAGGAAGTCCAGACCCGGGATATCCTGAAGATCGTCTGGCGCGAGATCCGCGTGTCGCTCTGCCTGGGTATCTGCCTGGCGGCCGTGAACTACATCCGGCTGATGATCATGTTCCCGCACCACTACCTGGAATCGCTCGTGGTGTCGATCACGGCGGTCGCGGCCATCTGCCTGGCGAACCTGATGGCGGGCATCATGCCGATCTTCGCGACGAAGATCCATCTGGATCCCGCGCTGGTGGCGACGCCGATCATTACGACGGTGGCGGATGCGCTGGCGCTGATCTCGTATTTTATGATCGCGAAGGCGCTGCTTCCGATTTGAGCGATGAGCGGATCGCTGAAACAGTGAAAAAACTGCTTGCAATGCCTGACCCGCATTGCTAAAATAATACTCCGTGATATATGATCCTTGCTCACGTGAGAACGTGGGCCACTTTAGTCCAGAAGGAGGAAAAACATTGAACAAGTACGAATTATGCCTCGTGCTCAGCGCCAGACTTGAGGACGAGCAGAGAGCCGATGCGCTCGAGAGAGTGAAAGGCTACGTCACCCGTTTCGGCGGCGAGATCGCCGACATCGACGAGTGGGGAAAGCGGAAGCTGGCTTATCCGATCCAGAAGATGGACGAGGGCTTCTACTACTTCATTCACTTTGACGCAGAGGCTGCTGCTCCCGCGGAGATCGAAGCTCAGCTTCGCATCATGGAGCCCGTCCTCCGGTTTTTGATCGTTAAGCAGGAGGCTTAACTGATTAAGAAAGAGGCACTGCATGAATAAAGTGATTCTTATGGGCCGCCTGACCCGCGACCCGGACATCCGTTATTCGCAGGGCGCGAACCCTACCGCGATCGCCAGATACACGCTGGCCGTCGACAGACGTTTCCGCCGGAATAACGATGACCAGACGGCAGATTTCATCTCGTGCGTGGCGTTCGGCCGCAGCGCGGAGTTTGCCGAGAAGTACCTGCATCAGGGCACGAAGATCGCCGTGACCGGCCGCATTCAGACCGGCAGCTATACGAACCGTGACGGGCAGAAGGTCTACACGACCGACGTGATCGTGGAAGACCAGGAGTTCGCCGAGAGCAAGGCTGCTTCCCAGCAGTCCTCGGGCGGATCCTACCAGGCTCCCGCGCGCCAGACCGAGAGACCGGCGGCGCCGCTGGACGACGGCTTTATCAACATCCCCGACGGAGTCGAAGACGACGGCCTTCCGTTTAACTAATTTCGATTTAAGGAGAATAAACCATGGCTTTTAACAGAGAGGGCGGATCCCACAGAAGAAGCGGCGGTCCCCGTAAGAGAAGAAAAGTTTGCGTGTTCTGCGGTAGCGAGAAGGGCACCATCGATTACAAGGACGTGGCGAAGCTGAAGAAGTACATCTCCGAGAGAGGTAAGATCCTCCCCCGCAGAGTGACCGGAAACTGCCAGCAGCACCAGAGAGACATCACGACTGCCGTGAAGCGCGCCCGTCACGTGGCCCTGCTTCCCTACACCGTCGAGTAAGCCGCGCCGCACAGGCGGAAAGCTTTTCGACGAAAGATCCTGCGGATCATATCCATCACGTAGTACCGCCGCGTTTTGCGGCGGTTTTTTTATGCCGCGGGTTCTTTCGGACGCCGTCCCGGGCAGAAGAGTACAGATATGTTCTGCGAGCACAGTCTCCGGAGACGGTTCGCCGCTCCCTGAAGATCTGAACCTCAAAGCATGCCGCACGAAGGGTACCGCTTATACGTCCCGGGAAATCTCCGAAGGATTTCCCGGGACGATGCGCTGAGATCGTGATTCGGATATCACGCTCTCCCCCTTCGTTTCGGTTATGCTTTTCCGTTCGATCTTCATGGTCGCGTCTCAAGTCTCCGGAGACTGTGCTCGCAGGAACAGAGCAGGCGATTTTTCATCTTTTTCGGGGATGCGGGAAGCCGCTGCAGTCAGACTGTACGGGCGTTCCCGCGGCAGGGAGAAAGCCTCGAGGCGCGACCATGAAGGCCTGATCGACACACATAGAAAAAACGAAGGCGAAATGTCTGTATCCGCACAGACATTTCAGCTCGACTGAGGCGGGAAATCATGGGATTTCCCGTCGAATTCGAGCGGCGCCCTCGTTTTTTCACATGTGTGAGATCGCGGCTCTTCAGGGGACGGCGAGCGGCTTTCCGATGCCGCGGGAACCGCCGCAAGCGTCTTATCGCCGCCGCTGCCCGCCTCACCGCGAAAAAGATGAAAAACACAGCCGCCTGCGCCGCCATCTATGCTATAATCTGACTGATTATAGGCTTTTTACAGCCCCCGGAGGATCACACATGCCGAACACTCCCGCAGGAAAAACCGAAAGCACCGGACGTTACCGCTACCGCGGCCTGGCCATCTGGGCGGTCGCCCTCTCGGACATCTTCATCGTCTGCGGCATCCCGCTGTTTTTCTATAACCTTTACCTGGCGATCGCGATCGAGATCATTGCCGTCGTGTGCTTCGTCATCTCGGTCTGGCAGCTGTTCACCGCGAAGCGCCGCCTGCAGCGGACTTTCTACGAGCTCGCGATGAGTAATGACACGGTGCAGTCCCACGTCATCAGCCAGATGCAGATCCCCTACGCGATCGTGAACCAGGACGGCGACATCATCTGGCAGAACGACGCTTTCTCCGCGCTGGCCCGCGACGGAAAGAAACTCGGAGAGGTCATCCCCGGCTTCGGAAAGACCGAGATGCGGAAGGCCCACACCCGGGAAGGCCTGAACATCCAGCACGGAAGCACCTCCTACCGCGTGGTCTCGGAGAACCTGAGAGAGTTCGACGAGGGCAGCGATCTCGTGAAAGAGTTCATGGGCGAGGACGTGCTCTGGGGCCTGACCTTCTACGACGAGACCGCATTGATCAGCATGAAAAAAGAGCTGGCGGACCAGAAGAACATGGTCTGTCTGCTGTATCTGGATAATTACGACGAAGCGCTCGAGAACGTCGAGCAGGTCCGCCAGTCCATCCTGATCGCCCTGATCGACCGGAAGATAAACCGCTATTTCCGCCAGTACGACGCGCTCCTGCGGAAGCTCGAGAAGGATAAGTACCTCGCGGTCATTAAGCAGAAGCACATCGAAACGATGAAGGAGACGCGCTTCTCGATCCTCGAGGAAGTGAAGGACGTGAACATCGGAAACGCCCAGGCGGTCACGGTCAGCATCGGCCTCGGCATGGGCGGCGACGAGTACGCGAAGAACTACGACTACGCGCGCGTGGCGATCGATATGGCCCTGGCCCGCGGCGGCGACCAGGCCGTCGTGAAGGACGCCTCCCGCATCCAGTATTTCGGCGGGCGCTCCCAGCAGGTCGAAAAGAACACCCGCGTGAAAGCCCGCATGAAGGCGCACGCGCTGGCGGAGCTGGTCCGCCCGCACGAGCAGATCTTTATCATGGGCCACCGGCTGGGCGACATCGACTGCATCGGCGCGGGCATCGGCATGTACCGCGCGATGGCGTCCATGGGGAAGCAGACGCACATCGTCATGAACGACGTGATCGCTTCCGTGAAGCAGTTCTACGACTACTTCACGCAGAGCCCGGATTATCCGGACGACCTGTTCATCACGGGCGAGCAGGCATTGTCTATGCTGACCGATGACTCGGTCCTGATCGTCGTCGACACGAACCGCCGCTCGATCGTCGAGGAGAAAGAACTGGCCGACCGCGCGAAGACCATCGTGGTGCTCGATCACCACCGGCAGGTGGCCGATTACATCGCGGACGCGACATTGTCCTACGTCGAACCGTTCGCTTCTTCGGCCAGCGAGATGGTCGCGGAGATCCTCCAGTATTTCGGGGACGGGGAGACCGCCCTGCGCCCCGCGGAGGCGGACGCGATCTATGCGGGCATCGTGCTCGACACGCATAACTTCACCGCGCAGACCGGCGTGCGCACGTTCGAGGCGGCGGCCTACCTGCGGAAGAGCGGCGCGGACATCACGAAGGTCCGAAAGCTGTTCCGCGACGACCTCGAGGCATATAAGGTGAAGGCGGAAGCCATCCATAACATGGAGATCATCCATAACCGCTTTGCGATCACGGTGTGCCCGCCTTACGGAGAGAGCCCGACCGTCCTCGCGGCCGAGACCGCGAACGATCTGCTGTCGATCACCGAGATCCAGGCGTCGTTCGTGCTGACCGACTACGAAGGGACCGTGTTCATCAGCGCGCGTTCGATCGACGAGGTCAATGTCCAGGTGATCATGGAGAAGCTCGGCGGCGGCGGACACATGTCGATCGCGGGCGCGCAGCTGAAGGGCGCTTCGGTCAGCGATGCGAAGGAACTGATGAAAGAGACGATCGATCTGATGATCGAGGAAGGAGATATCTGATGGAGATCATTTTGCTGCAGGATGTAAAGAAGATCGGTAAGAAGGGCGAGCGGGTAAAGGTCTCCGACGGCTATGCCAGAAACTATCTGATCCCGAAGGGCCTGGGCGCCGAGCCGAAGGCTGCGGTGCTGAACGACGCGAAGCTTCACGATCAGAACCTGAAGAAAGTCGCGGCCGAAGAGCTCGCGGCGGCGAAGGAGCTCGCGGAGAAGATCGCGGCGTGCCCCGTGACGCTGGCCGTGAAGTCCGGCGTCAGCGGAAAGGTCTTCGGGTCCGTCACCACGAAGGAGATCGCGAAGGCGTTTTCGGACGCCTGCGGCATCGAGCTGGATAAGAAAAAGATCGTCCTCGCGGAGCCGATCAAGGACCTGGGCGACTACGAGCTGCCCGTGAAGCTGCATAAGGACGTGACCGCGAAACTGAAGCTGCAGGTGGTCGCGAAGGAATAAACGTGCCGCGGGGAGCCCCCGGCGATATGCAGGTGTGAACATGCCCGAAGAAACTTTAAGAGAACGCAGACAGCCTTATAACGAAGAGGCGGAGCGCTCGGTCATCGGCTCGATGATGAGCATGGATAAGGAAGCCATTATGGCGGCGGCGGAGATCCTCAGCGGTGAGGATTTCTATTTCCGGCGCTATCAGGTGATCTTTGACGCGGTCCTGGAGATCAATGCCGCCGGCCTCGACGCCGACCCCATCACCGTCCAGAACAAACTCCGCGAGAAAGACATCTCCCCGGAGGTCGCGGACTTCGATTACCTGCGCAGCCTGGTCGAGGCGATCCCGACTTCGGCGAACGTGCGCAGCTACGCGCAGATCGTCTGGGAGAAGGCGGTCCTGCGCCGCCTGATCAAGGTCTCCGAGAACATTGCCGCGGAGGCCTACACCGGGAAGGAACCGCTCGACGACATTCTCGACCGCACCGAGCGCGCAGTGTTCGACCTCGCGCGCAGCGGCCGCACCGAGACCTACACGCCGATCTCGAAGATCGCGATGGACGTGTTCCACCGGATCGAGGAGGCCAGCCGTTCGAAGTCGATGATCACCGGCCTGGCGACCGGATACAGCGATCTGGATTATAAGCTGAGCGGCCTGCAGAAGTCCGACCTGATCCTCGTGGCCGCGCGCCCGTCGATGGGTAAGACCGCGCTGGTCCTGAACATCGCCCAGAACATCGCCGTGAAGTCCGGAAAGCGCCGGAACGTCGCGATCTTCTCGCTCGAAATGTCGAAGGAGCAGCTCACGAACCGCCTGTTCGCGATGCAGAGCGGGATCAACTCCCAGAACCTCCGGAACGGCCAGCTCACCCCCGCGCAGTGGGGCGAACTGTCCGAGACCGTAAACGAGATCGGCCGAAGCGGCCTGATCATCGACGACACGCCCGGCATCAGCGTCTCGGAGATGCGCTCGCGCTGCCGGAAGTACGACCTCGACTGCGGCGGACTCGATCTGATCGTCGTCGATTACCTCCAGCTGATGAGCTCGGGCCGGAAGAACGGGGACAGCCGCCAGCAGGAGATCTCCGATATCTCGCGCGGCCTGAAGAGCCTGGCCCGCGAGATGAAGGTGCCCGTCATCGCGCTTTCGCAGCTGTCGCGCGCGGTCGAAGGCCGCCAGGATAAACGGCCCATGCTGTCCGACCTCCGTGAGTCCGGCGCGATCGAGCAGGACGCCGACGTCGTCATGTTCCTGTTCCGCGACGACTATTACACGAAAGAGCAGTCGCAGCACCCCGGCGAGACCGAGCTGATCATCGCGAAACAGAGAAACGGCCCCACCGGCACGGTCTATCTCGGCTGGCTGGCGGAGACGACGCGCTTCGTGAGCCTGCAGCGGGAGCCTCGCGGCGGGGCCTGATTCTGCCGGTGAAATCCCGGAATAATATGATAAGTGTGAGAGGCTCTGCGAACGCAGAGCCTCTCTTTTGACGCATTTCTTTAGCTGGCAGCCAATTGTTTTAGCTGATGGCTAAAGTCTTTAACTAACAGCCCGGTTTTTTAGCTAACAGTTAAAGTTTTTTGCGAAATGCCACCATTTGGTAGTACCAAGCCACCCGCCTCACAGTCCCTCGCCCGGTTGACGAACTCCCTCCCCCGACCTAAAATGTCTCCGATGAATAAACGTTCCCGCACCATATTTCTCATACTCACTCTCGCGGTCATGATCTTCATCTTCGTCCAGTCCGCCATGCCAGCGGACCTCTCGGGCGCGGAGAGCGGACTGTTCGCCCGGCTGCTCGCCGGGCTCTTCGGCGCGGCCGACGATCCTGCGGCCCTGGACCTCGCGCATTTCCTCGAGTATCTGGCGCTGGGGCTGTGCCTGCGGATGGCCTTCGGCGGGAGAGCGGAAGACCGCCCCCGCCTGAACGCGGCCTTCCCGGCCTGGCTCATCGGCGCGGCCTACGCGGTCACGGATGAGATCCACCAGATCTTCGTGCCGGGCCGCAGCGGACAGGTGAAGGACGTGCTTCTGGACGCGGCCGGCGTTCTGGCCGGCGTTCTGATCGCAGCAGCCGCACTGAAGAGAGCGGGAGCTGCGGGCGCGCGTTCCCGGCATTGAAAAAAGAGTGCACGGTCATCGGACCGCACACTCTTTTCTTTTTTTTCGGATCCGCACCGCCGGCCCGGTTCTTCGCCGCGGGCGTATCCCGCAGGGATGTTACACCGCCAGCGAATATCCTCCATCGGCCGTCACGACCACGCCGGTCACGATGTTCGAGGCTTCGGAAGCCAGGTAGACCGCCAGCGCGCCAATCTCGGAGACCTGCCCGAAACGCCCCATAGGGATCTTCTCGATGATCTCGTCCTTCACTTCGTCGGGCATTTTCGCGGCCATGTCCGTGTAGGTGTAGCCGGGGGCGATGGCATTGACATTAATGCCGTACTTGCCCCACTCGACCGCGAGGTCGCGCGTCAGGTGGTTCAGGGCCGCCTTCGCCGCGTGGTAGGGCGCAAAGGTCACGGGCTTATTAATGATCGCACCGGAGTTCGAAGTGATGTTGATGACTTTTCCGCCCTTTCCGGCGTCACGCATGTACTTTCCGACGATGTAGCTCATGCGCATCGCTCCGTTCAGGTCGATGTCGATGCAGTGGAACCAGTCCGTCAGATCCTCGTCCATGTCGAGTACGTCACCGGCGACCGCGACGCCGGCGTTATTCACGAGGATGTCCACGCTGCCGAAGTCCGCGATGAACGCGGCGACCGCGTCGCGGCACTGCTGCATGTCGGAGATGTCCACGGCGTAGCAGCGGAATGTCCCGTCATACTTTTCCGAAAACTCCGCGACGGCTGCTTTCGCGCTTTCCTGGTTTCGGCACATGATGCCGACGTTTGCTCCCTGCTGAGCGAACGCGGTGGCGATGCCCAGGCCGATGCCGCGGTTTCCGCCGGTCACGATGGCGTTTTTACCCTTCAGGCAGTACGCGCCTTCCTGGGACATGATCGGATCTTTTACGATGCCCATAGATGATACCTCCTTAAAAAACACGAAGAAAAGATTCGGTTCCTGTGATACTGTAATCATTATATGCCACTCGCGTCGGAAAAGCTATGTTCGCATCTTTTCAGGTATCACAATACTTCTCGCGCTGTTCACACGCCGGTGTGTTTTGCGATGGTAAGCGGCGGCTGAACCGCGATGCAAAGCCGGAATGCAGAGCACGAAAGTATTGTTTACGCCATCTATCAGTAGTATAATATTTCAGTTTAGATGTGCATATCTAGTGGAGAAGACCGCACATGGAGACACTGTAAAACAGGCACTCTTTACGGAGGTATAAACGGAGACCTGTTAGCGCCAGGACCGGGAACGGTTGACGAGGTCGGCAGTCATCGAAAGACTCGGCGGATGCTGCCGCGGCTCACGCGCATGAGTCGTCAGGGGAGAAGGAAAAAGCGAAATCGACATCGTAACAGAGGTCTCCCCGCATTGCGACTTTTTAAGGAGAACACTGCGAATGTATACTATTACAGATCTGTTCGATCTCAATCACACGCTGGCGAAGGATTACCTCGCACAGTTCACGTATCCCTGGGAGGCGCTCGCGGGCATTAAGGAGCTGATTCTGACGCTGGGCCCGACGCTCGGCGAGGACTACGAGGAAGTTTCGGAGCACGTTTGGGTGCATAAGACCGCGAAGGTCTTCCCCTCGGCGTATCTGGGCGCGCCCTGCATCATCGGTCCGAACACCGAGGTACGCCACTGCGCGTTTGTCCGCGGTTCGGCGCTGGTCGGCGCGGACTGCGTGGTCGGAAACTCCGTGGAGCTGAAGAACGTGATCCTGTTCGATCATGTCCAGACGCCGCATTATAACTACGTGGGAGACTCGATCCTGGGTTATTACAGCCATATGGGCGCAGGCTCGATCACCTCGAACGTAAAGTCGGATAAGAAGCTCGTGGTCGTGCATAACGGCACGGAGCAGATCGAGACCGGCATTAAGAAGTTCGGCGCGATGCTCGGCGACCACGTCGAGGTCGGCTGCAACGCCGTGTGCAACCCCGGCACCGTGATCGGCCGCTGGAGCAGCGTCTACCCGACATCCTGCGTGCGCGGGGTCGTTCCGGAGAACAGCATCTGGCGCGATAACGGCGAGATCCGCCCGCGGAACGCGGAGTGAGCCTCTGCCTGCCGCGAAGAGTTTTTCAATGACAGAAGGAGAGATAACATGAGAGTTGTCATTCAGGATAATTACGAGAAGATGTGCAAGTGGGCCGCGGACTACATCGCCGCGAAGATCCGCGCGCATAAGGAAGACCGTCCCTTCGTGCTGGGTCTGCCCACGGGCTCCTCGCCGATCGGCGTCTATCAGGAACTGATCCGTCAGAATCAGGCGGGCGAGCTCAGTTTCGCGAACGTCGTCACGTTTAACATGGACGAGTATCTGGGGCTGCCGCACGAGCACGACCAGAGCTACTGGTACTTCATGCATGACACGTTCTTCGATCACCTGACCGACATGAAGCCGGAGAACATTAACATTCTGAACGGCATGACCGACGATCCCGAGGGCGAGTGCGCCCGCTACGAGGAGAAGATCGCGTCCTACGGCGGGATCGACCTGTTCATGGGCGGCATCGGCGTGGACGGCCACCTGGCGTTTAACGAGCCCTACACTTCGCTCTCGTCCCGCACCGGCGTGCGCGACTTGACCACGGACACGCGCATCGTGAACAGCCGCTTCTTCGGGGGAGATCCCGAGGCGGTGCCGGCGAAGGCACTGTCGGTGGGCATCGGTACCGTGACGGACTCGAAGGAGGTCCTCGTGCTGATCTCGGGCCATAACAAGGCCCGCGCACTGGCCGCGACCGTCGAGGGCGGTGTGAGCCAGAAGTGGACCTGCTCGGCGCTGCAGCTTCATAACGCGGCGATCATCGCCTGCGACGAGGAAGCCTGCGGCGAGCTGACCGTGGACACGTATAAGTATTTCCTGGACATCGAGCGGAGCCAGAGACTATAAGAGAGGTTTTATATGGGAAAATATTTCGGAACCGACGGCTTCCGCGGGGAAGCGAACCTGACGCTGAACTATGAGCACGCGATCAAGATCGGCCGCTTCATCGGCTGGCACTTCGGCGCGCGCGAGGGCCGTAAGGCGAAGGTCGTGATCGGCAAGGACACCAGAAGATCTTCGTACATGTTCGAGTACGCGCTCTGCACGGGCCTGATGGCCTCGGGCGCGGACGCCTACATCATGCACGTGACGACGACGCCTTCCGTTTCCTACATTGCCCGCGCGGACGACTTCGACTGCGGCATCATGATCTCGGCTTCGCACAACCCTTATTACGATAACGGCATTAAGATCGTAAACGGCTACGGCGAGAAGATGGACGAGGAGACGCTCCTGAAGATCGAGGATTACATCGACGGGAAGTGCGAAGTGCCTCTCGCGGAGCGCGCGGAGATCGGCCGCACCGTGGACTACGTGGCGGGCCGGAACCGCTACATCGGCTACCTGATCTCGCTTTCGAGCTTCAGCTTTAAGGACGTGAAGGTGGGCCTGGACTGTGCGAACGGCGCTTCCTGGTCGATCGCGAAGGGCGTGTTCGACGCGCTGGGTGCGAAGACCTACGTCATGAACGCGGAGCCCGACGGCTATAATATCAATACGGACTGCGGCTCGACGCACATCGAGCACCTGCAGAAGTTCGTCGTGGAGAACGGGCTGGACATCGGCTTCGCGTACGACGGAGACGCGGACCGCTGCCTGTGCGTGGATGAGAAGGGGAACGTCGTGACCGGCGACCACATCATCTACATCTGCGGCCTGTACATGAAGGAGAAAGGCCTCCTCGCGAATAACAAGGTCGTCACCACGGTCATGTCGAACTTCGGCCTGTATAAGGCTCTGGACGCGGTCGGAATCGAGTACGAGAAGACGAAGGTCGGCGACAAGTACGTTTATGAGAACATGGTCGCGAACGGACACCGCATCGGCGGCGAGCAGTCGGGCCACATCATCTTCACGAAGTACGCAAACACCGGCGACGGCATCCTGACGAGCCTGAAGCTCATGGAGGTCATGCTGGATAAGGAGAAGCCCATGAGCGAGCTCGCGGCGCCGGTCGTGTTCTATCCGCAGGTGCTGAAGAACGTGCGCGTGAAGTCGAAGCCCGAAGCGCAGAACGACCCCGACGTTCAGGCGGCGGTCGCGAAGGTCGCGGAGGAGCTCGGCGATACCGGCCGGATCCTCGTTCGCGAGAGCGGCACCGAGCCGGTCATCCGCGTGATGGTCGAGGCGGGCACCGGGGAGATCTGTGAGAAGTATGTGGATAGTGTGATCGATGTGATCACGCAGAAGGGTCATCTGGAATAATCTGCGGGCAATGCTTTCCTGTTCCGGAGAGTCCGGCATCCGTCGCCCATGGCAGTACGGTTGGAGGAGACTTGAGCCGCGACCATGAAAGACTGACTGAACACCGAAAAAACAGAGGGAGGAATGTTTGCTTCCGGGCAAATTCATTCCGGCACAACTGAGGCGGGAAGACCCTTTCGAGTCTTCCCGCCGAATTTGTGCTGTGCCCTCTGTTTTTTCGAAGTGTGAAGTCTGTTCTTTCAGGGAGCGGTGAACGTTTCCGCCAACCGTGCTGCCGTGGGGCGGGGGCTAGTCTCTCCGGAACAGATCCCTCGTATACACCCTGTCTGCCACATCGTCCAGCGCACTGTCGTAGCGGTTCGCGATGATGCACCCGCTCATCCGTTTAAACTCATCCAGGTCATTGACTACGCGGCTCCCGAAGAACGTGGAACCGTCCTCCAGCGTCGGCTCATACACGATGACCTCGGCGCCCTTCGCCTTGATGCGCTTCATCACGCCCTGGATGGATGAGTGGCGGAAATTGTCCGAGTTCGCCTTCATGGTCAGCCGGTAGACGCCTACGGTGACGGGATGTTCGCGGTCGCGGGCGTAGGCATTGTTCGAATAGCTGTAGCCTCCCGCCATCTCCAGCACGCGGTCCGCGATGAAATCCTTCCGGGTGCGGTTCGACTCCACGATCGCACCGATCAGGTTCTCGGGCACGTCGCGGTAGTTCGCGAGCAGCTGCTTTGTGTCCTTCGGGAGGCAGTAGCCGCCGTAGCCGAAGGAGGGGTTGTTATAGAAGTCGCCCACGCGCGGATCCAGGCAGACTCCGCGGATGATGTCCGCGGTGGAGAGGCCCTTCACCTCGGCGTAGGTGTCCAGCTCGTTGAAGAATGACACGCGCAGCGCCAGATAGGTGTTCACGAACAGCTTCACGGCTTCCGCTTCAGTAGTGCCCATGAACAATGTCTCGGCCGGCGGTTCCTCGGCCGCCTGCTCGAGCAGTGATGCGAACACCCGTGCGTACTCCTCGCTGCCGGGCTCGCGGCCCACGATGATTCGGCTCGGGTGGAGGTTGTCGTAAAGTGCTTTCGATTCGCGCAGAAATTCCGGGCTGAAGAGGATCCGGTCGAGGCCGAAATACCGGCGCAGCTTCCGGGTGTAGCCCACGGGGATCGTGGATTTGATGACGATCGCAGGCGGGGCCTTCCGGTCTGCTGTGCAGCTGCGGACGGTCGCTATGACATCCTCGATCGCCGAGCAGTCGAAGAAGTTCTGCTTCGGGTCGTAGTTCGTCGGCGCGCAGATGATGATGTAGTCCGCGTCGGCGTAGGCTGCGGCCCCGTCGGTCGTTGCGGTGAGGTTCAGCGTGCGGGTGCCGGCTTTCGCCTCCGCGAAGAAGCGCTCAATGTACTCGCTTCGTATCGGAGATTCGAACCGGTTCAGCATATCGACCTTTTCGGGGATGACGTCGACGGCGGTCACCCGGTGATGCTGTGAGAGGAGAACGGCCAGCGACAGGCCGACGTAGCCTGCGCCTGCAACCGCGATCCGGAAAGTCTTTCCCACGGGGAGGCCGTCCGCTCCGGGTGCATCGGCCTGCTCCGCTGCGGGGGCCGTGAACAGGGAGGCCGGATCGAAGTCCAGGGCTTCCGCCAGCGCCGTCAGCTGCACGATCGAGGGAGTGTACTCGCGCGTCTCGATCTTACTGATCATGGAGCGGTGGATGCCGGTTATTGCGGCCAGCTGTGTCTGGGAAAGCTTCCGGGCTTTTCTCATTTCGGAGACGGTCTTCGCCAGGAGCGGGAGAGAAAAGGTCTTCATGGTCCGTAGAGATCCTTTCTGTTACGAATTATCACAAAACAGGTACTAATCTACCACCGAACAGTGGGAAAATGCAAGCAAAAGCCACCAAACGGACGCAAATTATAACAGGAAAAATCACGAACTCTTTTGCTATAATACAGATGAACGAATGAAAAGGAGGGATCATCATGCCCGAAAAGAAAGCCTGGCGCCCCGGAAACATGCTCTTTCCGCTCCCCGCGGTACTCGTGACCTGCGCGGATGAGGAGGGCCGCCCGAACGTGATGACCGCAGCCTGGACCGGCACGATCTGCTCGGATCCGGCGATGGTCTATGTGTCGATCCGGCCGGACCGGTATTCACACGATATCATCGAGCGGACCGGGGTGTATACATTGAACCTGACGACCGCGGGCATGGCGCGCGCCGTGGACTACTGCGGCGTGAAGAGCGGGGCGAACGAGGATAAGTTCGAGGCCTGCGGGCTGAAGACATGGCCCGGACAGACCGTCCCGGTCCCGTATCTGGACGCGAGCCCCGTCTGCCTGGAGTGCCGCGTGACGGAAGTAAAGCATCTGGGTTCCCACGACATGTTCCTCGCGGAGGTCACCGCGGTGCTCGTGGACGAGCGGTACATGAACGAGAAGGGGCGTTTCTGCCTCGAAGACTCGAACCTGCTGTCGTTTATCCACGGCGAGTATTTCGCGACCGGAGAGAAGTGCGAGCGCTTCGGAGGAAGCGTCCGGAAAAAGAAATAATTACCCTTTTAGGCATCCCGGAGAGGCATAACTGAAAGAAAGTTTCGGAAAGGAGATCCGGTTATGTACACATTGAGTCCCATCACGGAGCGCGTGGAGCGCATCCGCGCGAAGTACCGCGACACGGTGCCGTTCGTCGACACGACGCGGTACCGCATCGTCACGGAATTTTACACGACACACAGGAACCTGTCCGGGAACCTGCGCAGGGCCTATAATTTTAAAAATCTCTGCGAGAAGATCCCCTGCACGATCCACGACGACGAGGTCATCGTGGGCAGCTATACGCAGACGTATAAGGCGACGGCACTGTACCCGGAGAACTCGATCGACTGGATGATCACGGAGATCCAGACCGGGTCGCTCTGGGAGCGCGAGGTCGATCCGTACCAGATCACCGAGGAGGATAAGGAGTACATCCTCGCGACCGCCGACTACTGGCTGGGCGAGTGCATGAACTCGAAGATGGATCCGTACATTCCGCAGAAGTACCAGGACACCGCGAATAACGGCGCGCTGTACTTCACGAAGACCGGCATCTGCCCGCAGCCCGTGGGCCATTTCGCGCCGAACTACCAGAAGGTCATCCGCGAGGGCCTCGCGTCGGTGAAGGCGGAGGCGGAGCAGCGGATGCTCGACCTCGAGGAGAAGGGCTTCGAGCATGACGACGCGAAGAAGTACCGGTTTTATCGCGGCGTCGTCGCGGTCTGCGAGGGCATGATCACGTTCGCGAAGCGCTACAGCGCGGCGTGCGCGGAGCGTGCCGAGGCCGAGACCGACCCCGCGCGGAAGGCGGAGTTTACGCGCATGGCGGACACGCTCGGCTGGATCATGGAGAACCCCTGCCGCGACTTCCGCGACGCGATCCAGGCGGTCTGGTTCTACCAGATGTGCGTGCTGATGGACGCGAACATGCACGGCACCAGCGTGGGCCGCTTCGACCAGTACATCGGCGACTTCGCCGAGCGCGACCTGGCGGAGGGGAAGATCACCCGCGAGGAGATGCAGGAGCTCGTCGACATGTATTACCTGAAGGTCGCCGAGTGCAATAAAGTGTGGGCGGCGCGCACCGTGCTGTCGGCGCCGGGCTACACTTCCGGACAGCTGATCACGGTCGGCGGCGTGGATAAGGACGGCCGCGACGCGACGAACGTCATCACCTACATGGCCCTCGAGGCGGTGGGCCGGCTGGTCCTGCACAGCCCGCCTCAGGCGCTGCGCCTGCATAAGGACAGCCCGAAGGAACTCTGGGACTGCGCGCTCGAGGTAAATAAGCGCGCGGGCGGCGTGCCCAGCTTCTACTCGGACGAGTCCGTCATGGCGGCGCTGATGGCGCACCGCGGCGTGACGCTCGAGGACGCGCGGAACTACTGCCTGATCGGCTGCGTCGAGCCTTCGATCGGCGGCTCCGAGTGGCCCGCGTGCGGCGGCGTCGGCATCAACTCGTACATGAATTTCGTCAATGTCTTCCTGATGGCGATCAATAACGGAAAGAACCCCATGCCGAACATGGACGGAACCCCGAAAACCGAGCAGTTCGGCCCGGAGACCGGCTATCTGTACGAGATGACCGACATTGAGCAGGTGAAGGAAGCCTACCTGACCCAGATGCGCTACTGGATCAAGTGGAACGTCATCCTGATCAATATGTTCGAGGAGATAAATAAAGAGTTCCTGCCGCAGCCCGTGGTCTCGGCCTGCATGGTCGGCTGCATGGAGAGCGGGCGCGACGTCACCGAGGGCGGCGCGAAGTATAACTCGACCGGCCTGTCCGGCATCGGCCTGGGCAATGTCACGGACTGCTTCTCGATGATCGAGAACGTGGTCTTTAAGGAGAAGTTCTGCACGATGCGCGAGCTGTATGACGCGCTGCTGGCGAACTGGGAAGGCTACGAGGAACTGCACGATTATATCAACGGCCATCGGATGCATTACGGCAATGACATCCCCGAGGTGGACCGCTGGGCGAAATGGGTCGCGGAGGAGTACGCGGACTGCGCGAACGCGCAGACGGGCCCGCGCGGAAAGTATGCCGCGGGCATGTACCCGGTGACCATGAACGTCGTCTACGGAAAGTTCACGCACGCGACGCCGGACGGCCGCGTGGCGGGTTCGCCGCTGTCGGACGGCATCTCGGCGCTGCAGGGGCAGGATAAGAACGGCCCGACCGCGATCCTGAATTCGGTGGGCGTGTTCGATCAGACGAAATACTCGAACGGCACGCTGCTGAACATGAAGTTCCACCCGCTGACGCTGGCGAGCGAGGACGGATTTAATAAGCTCGAGCAGCTCATGAAGGTCTACTTCTTCGAGAAGGGCGGCATGGAGATGCAGCTGAACATCGTGTCCGTGGATACGCTGCGCGACGCGCAGGAGCATCCCGGGAATTATAAGGATCTGGTGGTGCGGATCGCGGGGTTCTCGGCGTACTTCGTGGACGTGTATAAGGCGGCGCAGGACGACCTCATTCGGAGGACGGAGTTGCAGATGTAAGATCGGTGGGAACGCTGCTCCCAGCTGAATCTGCGGTGTGCGGACAGCAGAGACTTGAGCTGCGACCATGAAAGACTGACTGAACACGCAGAAAAACTGAGGGAGGAATGTTTGCTTCCGGGCAAATTCATTCCGGCACAATTGAGGCGGGAAGACCCTTTCGAGTCTTCCCGCCGAATTTGTGCTGTGCCCTCAGTTTTTCTGATGTGTGAAGGCTGTCCTTTCAGGGAGCAGTGAACGTCTTTGTCGTCTGCACCCGCAGATTCAATTCCTTACTTCTCCTTCGCCAGCGCGTTATACACCACCGCCGCCAGCGCGCCGCCGATCAGCGGTCCCACGATGAACACCCACAGGCTCGACAGCGCAGCGCCGCCCGCGAAGAGCGCCGGACCCAGGCTTCTGGCCGGGTTCACGGAAGTACCGGTCAGCGCGATGCCCAGGATGTGCACCAGCGTCAGGGAGAGGCCGATGACCAGGCCCGCGACCGCGCCGTTTTCGACCTTCGAAGTCACGCCCATGATCGCGATCACGAACACGAAGGTCAGGATGATCTCGATCAGCAGGGATGCGCCGGCCTTGCCCTGATAGAGCCCGTTCGCGCCGAAGCCGCAGTCGAAGCCGAAGATCCCGCCGAGGATCGCGGCGCCGACGATGGCGCCGAGGCACTGCGCGATGACGTAGCCGACGAAATCCTTCGCCGACAGCTTCTTCGAGATCAGCATCGCGATCGAGACCGCCGGGTTAATGTGGCAGCCCGAGATGTTTCCGATGCTGTAGGCCATCGCCACGATCACGAGACCGAACGCCAGAGCGGTCAGGACGTAGCCGCCGCCGAACTCCGCGTCGCAGCCGACCGCGACAGCGGTGCCGCAGCCGAAGACCACCAGGACCAGGGTGCCGATAAACTCGGCGATGTATTTCTTGAATGCGCTCATGTTATGCCTCCTTATTTTCGTCTGATATGGTTTTCATAATCATGCTGATATGGACAATGTAGTGATTTCGGGATAAAATAACAAGCGTTATTCGGGTTTCTATGCACTTTATTAAAGAATTGCCCGCGCGGCGTGGCAGGCACGGACCATACGGAAAAGACGGCGGCGGGCTTCGGCCGCGCCGAAGGCATGAGGCGGGATGACCGCCGGGAAGGAGATATCACATGGAAGATAACGGACTGAAGATTATCTATGCGGAGGACGTTCCGCAGCAGGATTTCCGACCCATCCCCTGGCAGCTTCGCATGGAGGCGGAGGAGTCGGGCATGAAGAGCTTTTACTCGGCGCACTGGGTCTATCCGAAGCCCGCGGAAGGCGAGGCGCCCGCTCCGAGAGCCGCGGTCGTGCCGGAGCAGTACGCCGCTCCGCCGGAAGCGCCCGCCCCGGGGAAGCTCACCATCCACCCGCCTCACGAGCATAAGGAAAATGAAGTGATCATGCTGATCGGCGGCGATCCCTACGATCCCTACGATCTGGGCGCGACCGTGGAGTTCTCGTTCGGCGAGGACATGAAGAAATATACGTTCACCCGCAGCGTGACGATCATGATCCCCGGCGGGATGCCGCACGGTTTTTACAATATCGTGGAGTGTCATCGCCCGTTCATGTTCATCTCTTCGCGCGAGGCCGAGTCGCTCAGCGAGAAGTTCCGCTGGGACCAGCTGACCGAGGAGCAGAACGCGCAGGTGGCGCACCGCGATTTCTGGAAGGACGTGGGATACGACGACTGATCCGGGCGAATGCGAGGGCGCCGCGGCAGTCTGCGGACCGGCCGGCGGTCAGACCTCGCCGTGCAGCGTGAAGCGGTTTTTGCGGAACGAGATGAGCCCGTCATCGCGCATGCGCCCGAGTTCTTTCGACAATGCCGTCCGCTCCACATTCAGATAATCCGCCATCTGCTGGCGGTCGAACGGAATCTCGAACGTGTTCGAGCCGCTGCGCAGCGCCATGGTGTTCAGGTAGGACATGACGCGGGCGCGGACCGCGTGCGGCGCGGTGTGGAATGCGCGGCCGGAGAGTATCAGGTTTTTCCTGAAGGAGATATGAAGAAGGTTTCGGATCAGGGCGCCGCGCCAGGATCCGGAGCCTTTTTTCGCGGGCGATGCGGCAGCGTCGGGCCATGCGGCGGCGTCGGGCAATGCGGCGTCGGCCACTGCGGCGTCCCCGCGCAGAGCGGTCATATTCAGGAACAGGATCCGGCAGTCTTCATTCGCCGCGGCGTCCACGAGAAGGACCTCGCCCGGGAGCATCGCGTAGGTCTCCGCGAAAAATTCGCCCGGACCGGCGTGGCTCAGGATGGTGCGGGTGCCCCAGAGGTCATTGCTCTCGATGGTGACGCTGCCCGAAAGCACCAGCCCCATGCGCTCGGTGGGCTCGCCGGCGTGCAGGATGAGTTCGCCCCGGTCGTAAGTCTTCACGGCGGCGCGCAGCGTGCGGAGGGCTTCCGCGAGGTCTTCGGCGCCGAGTCCGCGGAAGAAGGCGGTCGTGCGGATGAAGTCGAGGTCTTTCTGTGCGATCATATGCACTCCTTTCCGTATAGGATGATCGAGTCGCGAAGGGTTCGGAACATTTTCCCCATACGTGGTCAAAACCACGTATATTCTCCCCGGAGGATACTATATTTACGGCAGAAAGACAAGAGGAAGCCGGCCGGCATTGCCCGGCGCGGCTGGAAATATGAGACTGTAAGGAGGTCCGTTATGATCCGGAAGATCATTCATATTGATGAAGAGAAGTGCAATGGCTGCGGCGCCTGTGCGAACGCCTGCCATGAGGGCGCGATCGACATGGTCGACGGGAAGGCGAAGCTGGTGCGCGAGAATTTCTGCGACGGGTTCGGCGACTGCCTGCCGGAGTGCCCGACCGGCGCGATCACGTTCGAGGAGCGTGAGGCGCCCGAGTACGACGAGGCGGCGGTGAAGGCGGCTCAGGCTGCGAAGGCCGCACCCGCGGCTGCTGCGGCGCCGGCCGCGCCCGTGCAGGGGCACAGCTGCCCGGGATCGGCGATGAGGACGTTTCAGCGTGCGGAGCAGGCGCCTGCGCAGGCATCCGCGGCGGCCTCGTGCGCGAAGCCGGTGTCGCGCCTGAACCAGTGGCCCTGCCAGATCAAGCTGCTCCCGACGAAAGCGGCCTTCTACGACGGCGCGGACATCCTGGTCGCGGCGGACTGCACGGCCTATGCCTACGCGAACATGCACGAAGATTTCATGAAGGGGAAGATCACTTTGATCGGCTGCCCGAAGCTCGACGCGGTCGATTACTACGACAAGCTCCTCGAGATCTTTAAGAGCAATGACATTAAGAGCCTCACGATCGTCCGCATGGAGGTGCCCTGCTGCGGCGGCCTGCAGCGCGCCGCCGAGGACGCGCTGAAGCACAGCGGGAAGTTCGTGCCCTGGCGCGTGGTGACGATCTCGCTGGACGGGGAGGTCATGGAGTGATCTTACCGAAGCGCTGTGCCGCGGTCGGCGCGTAACGCGCCCCGTCACTCCCCGTACTGTTCGCTTAAGCTTTTCGCCAGCGCCCGCATCCGTTCCACCACGGTTTCGGGCGCTGTCACTTTCACCCGGCCGCCCAGCGCCGCGATCCATCCCAGAAACTGATCGCTTACTGCCACGTCCACGTGCGTGCGGAAGTGTTCCTCATCACAGGGGATCAGCGGGATATCCTTCCCGAAGCGGTCGATCAGGATGCCGGCCATGGAGTTTTCCGCCTCGAGCGTCACGTGCGTCTCCTCGCCGCCGAACATCCCGAAGTGCATCCGCGTGTACTTCGGCAGGTCGAAGTCGCGGAACTGCCGGCGGCCCTCGCGCGGTTCATCGGTCACGGTGACCTGCTGCATCTTATCCACGCGGTAGTGTTTGATCGCGTCGTCCGCCGCGTCGTATCCCACCAGATAGTAGTTCTCATCGTCCCACAAAAGAGCCCAGGGGCTGACCGTGTAGCGCTTTCCCTCGCGCCGCAGTTCGGGCTCCTTCTTCAGGTTCCACTGAAAGTAGCGGAAGCTGATCTGCCGGTCCGCGCCGATAGCCTGGTGGATGGGGTCGACATTGTAATAGATCTTCTCGTTCGCGGTCTTCACGCGCCCGGAGATGACCACCTGCCGCTGCAACTGGCCCGCCTGGTGCCGGCTCGCGAGCGTCTCGAGCTTCGCGATCAGTTCGTTCGACCGCCGGTCGCTGATGAACTTCGCGGACTGCACGGAGTCCACGAGCAGCTTCAGCTCGGCCAGCTGGAACTCGCGCTCGCCGAGATAGTAGAGCGTGTTCCGCTGCGTGCGCCGGCTGATGATATCGAACCCGAACGTCCGAAGCTCCTCGAAGTCCGAGTACAGAGTCTTCCGGTCCGCGTTAACGCCGTAAGCGTTCAGGCGGCCGATGATCTCCTCCGTGCTCAGCCCGTGATCCTCGTCGGTCTCCTCGCGGAAGATCCTGACGAGGTAAAGGAGCTTCAGTTTCTGGTTGCTGCTTCTGGCCATGATACGCCTCCGTTCATCCGCGCTCCGCGGACGGGCAATGTCTCCGCCGGGCCGTGCCGGCTGTCCCGAATTTGCATCTTTATTATATACTACCTTTGAGACGGCGTGGTATAGTAAACAGGGGTAAGCCCGGGAGAAGAGCCATGTCTGTAAACACGACATCCTTTGAGGACATCTTAAAAGAGAACGGTTTCCGGCTCGCGTCGTACATCGACGAGGCGGACAGGAAGGATATTGCGAATTTCCTGTCCGGGATCCTGGAAGGGAAGGGCGGCGCGACGGATGCCGAGGTGGAGGCGATTCTGGAGAGCTACATCGACCTCGGGCTGCTGGACCGCATCGCGGACGGGAGCGAAGACGACGAGGACGACGCGGCTCCGAAGATCACCGTGCCGGAAGACCCCTGTGCGGCGGAGCAGTTCCGCGCGGCGAAGACGGACGCGGAGCGGGCGGAAGCCGCAGGAAAAGCAGGCGGTTCCGCTGAGCCCGGCGAGGCCGCGGACGGTTCCGCTGAGCATGCCCCCATTCTCGCCGAGATTCCGCAGGAAAATCAGAAAAAGAAGAATATTTCCTGGCAGCTCTTCGCCGCGGACACGAACTATGCGGATGCGGAGCATCCGATCCTGGTGCTGGCGGACCCCGGTACGGAGGTCCCGCACCATCAGACCGGCGCCTTCACGAATCCCGAACGCAAGACCGCCTTCGAGTACGTCTCGGAGGGCCGTCCGCAGTCGGCTGAGATCCGCTTCCTGGACAGCCGTTTCGTGAAGCTCATGACCTGGCTCGGGGAGGGGCACATCGCGGTGCGCCTGACCGGAAGGCGGGTGCCGGGCCCGGACGGGAAAGACGGCTGGGCGGTCTATAAGATTCGTGCGGTCAGCGTGAACGATAACGAGATCCTTCAGACCGCGAATAACGACTTTCTGCAGCTGGTCATCCGCCGCATCCTGGACAGCCGCCCGAAAGAGGCGGCCGACGACGACGAGCGCGACAGTTCGGACGCGGGCATCCTGCTGACGGACATGGCCGCGATGATCGATTACGTGAACGTCGCCGAGGACACCCTTCCGGATAACGTCCGGAACTGGGCGCACCGGAACATCGCCATGGCGAAGTCGAAGACCGTCAGCCAGGAGGAGAAGCGCCACGCGCAGCGGGCGCTCTCGATGATGCTGAACATCCGCTGGCAGGGATCGTATTTCGAGCCGGTCGACCCGGCGGCCGCGCGCCGCATCCTCGACGAGGAGCTCTACGGCATGGAGAAGGTGAAGCAGCGGGTCATCGAGACGATCATCCAGATAAACCGCACGCACACCCTCCCAGTCTACGGGCTGCTGCTCGTGGGACCGGCCGGCACTGGTAAGAGCCAGATCGCCTACGCGGTCGCGCGCATCCTGAAGCTGCCGTGGACCTCGCTCGATATGAGCGCGATCACCGACGTCGAGCAGCTGACCGGGACGCCGCGCGTCTACACGAACGCGAAGCCCGGCCACGTCATGGAGTCGCTCGCGCGGGCGGGCGCGTCGAACCTCGTGTTCATCATTAACGAGCTGGACAAGGCCGACTCCGGCCGCCAGGGCTCGAACCCGGCGGACGCTCTGCTGACGCTGCTGGATAACCTGGGCTTTACGGATAACTATATCGAATGTCAGATCCCGACCGCGGGCGTCTATCCGATCGCGACCGCGAACGACCGCAGGCGCATCTCGGCGCCGCTTCTGAGCCGCTTCGCGGAGATCGAGATCCATGATTACACCCCCGACGAGAAGCGCATCATCTTCACGGATTTCTCTATGCCGAAGATCCTGAAGCGCATGGGGATGATGCAGGGTGAGATGAGTGTGACGCCCGGCGCGGTCGACGCGGTGATCGAGCGTTTCCGCGACGAGACCGGCGTGCGCGACCTCGAGCAGGCGGCCGAGCATCTGGCGGCGCATGCATTGTACCGGATCGAGACCGAGGGGATCTCGACGGTGCGCTTCGATGAGACTGAGGTCAGGAGGCTTCTGGAACTATGAATGTGACGGATCGCGCGGACCGCATCATCGGAAGCCTCATCGGCGGCGCTGCCGGCGACGCGCTGGGCTATGAGATCGAGTTTTGGGACGAGGCGGAGATCTTCGACCGCTTCGGAGAATGCGGGATACAGTCGTATGAGCCCGGCTTTCCGGGCGGGAAGGCCCTGATCTCGGACGATACGCAGATGACGCTGTTTACGGCGGAAGGGATCCTGAACGCGGCGGGTCCGGAAGGGGCGCGGGAAGGCATCGCGCTGGCGTATCTCGACTGGCTGAGAACGCAGGAAGACGGCATCGGCCCGATCGAGGCGGACACGGATCCGGCGGGCCGGGACGGCCTGCTCTCGGTGAGTGAGCTCTACGCGCTGCGGGCGCCCGGAAACACCTGCCTGTCCGCGCTGCGGGGGCGCCGTGAGCAGCTGCAGCAGAACGGAGAGCTGCCGAAAGATTTTCTGCAGGACCGGCTGAATCACAGCAAGGGCTGCGGCGGCGTTATGCGCATCGCGCCCGTGGCGCTGGCGTTTTCGCCGGACCGCTTCCCGGGCGGGATCCGGGGGATCGACCTCGAGGGCGCCCAGGCGGCCGCGGTCACGCACGGAGCTCCGCTGGGCTGGCTGCCCGCGGCGGCGGTGACGCACATCATTAACCGGATCGTGTATCCGGAGCGGGAGATGACATTGGCGGAGATCGTCCTTGAGGCCGGTGAGACCTGCATGGAGATCTTCCGCGGAGCGGCCCCGGCGGAAGACCTGCGGTACCTGAACGAACTGCTCGTGCAGGCCGCGGACCTTGCGGAAAACGACCGGACCGACCTCGAGAACATCCACGCGCTCGGCGAAGGCTGGGTCGGCGAGGAGGCCATGGCCGTCGGCGTCTACTGCGCGCTGCGGTATCAGAACGATTTCACGGCGGGGATCCGCGCCGCGGTGAACCACTGCGGCGACAGCGACTCGACCGGGGCGGTCTGCGGGAACATCCTGGGCGCATGGCTCGGCGACCGCGCCGTGGGCCGGGAGTGGAAGGATGACCTGGAGCTGGAACCGCTGATCCGGGAGATCGGCGGACGGCTCGCGGGATATTCCGAAAAATGAGCATAAACGGGCCGCGGGCCCGTAATGACATCAGTGCAACTGTAAGCAGATATAAAAGAAATGGGAGGTTTCAGATCATGAGCGAAAGTAAGTATGAGAAGTACATCGTGCGCGACATTAAACTGCAGCCGCAGGACGTCCGTCCGGACGTGATGACCCGCGGCGCGTGGCTCGACGAGACCGTCTGCGCCGGCGCGCCTTACTATGAGGCGGTCTGGGTGAAGAAGGACATCCCGAACGGCCCCGGCGAGCACTGCCATGAGTTCGACGAGTTCCTGGGCTGCATGGGCAATGACCCCGACTCGGACGAGCTGGGCTGCACCGTCCAGGTCTACATCGAGGGCGAGCTGTTCGAGTTCACGAAGAATTTCGTCGTCTATGTTCCGGCGGGAACGAAGCATTGCCCGCTGAACTTCCTGAACGTGACCCGCCCGGTCATCAACTACTCGGGCGGCCCGAACGTCGAGTATCTGCGGAAGTACGCTGACGGCACCTACAGAGTGAACTGACGGAAAACATCTGTATCGAAAAAGCCGCTGCCTTCGGGCAGCGGCCTTTTTTATTTTTTTATCTCTTATTCGACCGGCGCCAGACGCCCATCCTTTCGGCCTGCAGGATCAGCTGGTCCCGGAAGTCCGGATGCGCGATCGAGATCAGCATCTCCGCGCGCTCCCAGGTCGTCCGGCCCACGAGGTTCACGAGCCCGTACTCGGTCGCCAGATAGAACGCCTGGCTGCGCGGGTCGGTCACGATGTCGCCCTTGAAATACGGCACGATCCGCGAGTGCACCTCGCCTTCGCGGTCGGTGTAAGTCGACGTCATGCAGATGAACGCCTTTCCGCCGCGCGACATGGCCGCGCCGGTCAGATAATCCAGCTGTCCGCCGGTGCCGCTGATCTGCCGCAGCCCCACGCTCTCCGCGCTGATCTGGCCGAAGAGGTCGACCGCGATGCAGTTATTGATCGAGATCATGTTATCCAGCCGCCCGATCAGCTCCGGCGTGTTCACGAACTCCAGCGGCGCGAACACCACCGACGGGTTCTCGTCGATCCAGTCGTAGAACTTCCGGGATCCCAGGGCAATGCCCGTGAACCCCTTCCCGCGGTGAAAATTCGTCGCGTTCGTCAGCTTCCCCGCCTCATACAGATCATGGTACGCGTCGGTGCACAGCTCCGTGTGCATGCCCAGGTCATGCAGGTCCGAATCCGCCAGCAGGCGGCCGATCGTGTCCGGCATGCCGCCGATACCCAGCTGCAGGATCGCGCCGTCCGGGATCAGCGGGATGATCTGCTTCGCGATCGCACGGTCCTCCGGCGTCGCCTCGTAGATCGGCAGCTCCGGCAGCGGATCGTGCTCGCCCTCGACCACGTAATCGACCTGTGAGATGTGGATCGACTCGTCGAACCCGCCGCAGACCTTCGGCAGATGCTCGTTCACCTCGAGGATCACGATATCCGCGGTCTCGAGGATGCCCTTCGCCACGCCCGTCGCGCACGAGAGGTTAAAGTATCCGTGCCGGTCCATCGGCGTCACGGCGGCCATCGCCACGTTCACGGTCAGGAAGTGCTGGTAGTACTGCGTCAGGTTTCGGAAGATCATCGGGATGAAATTGCACAGGCCGCGGTCGCACAGCTTCCGCTCGTACGCGGAGCAGTGCCAGCTGTTATAAATAAAATGTTCCCTCTCCGGGTCCGACTCGACTGTCCGCAGCGGCCCGAACACCAGGTTCGAGCGCAGCTTCACGTCGAACAGCTCATCCTTCCGCTCAGCCAGCGCCGCCTCCAGCAGCGTCGGGAAGCAGACGTTCGTCATCAGGTCCACCCAGTCGTGGCTCTTGACGACCTTCACGGCCTCGGCGGGGGTGCGGAGCTTCGAACGGTATTCGCTGTAATAGTCGTGCATGGGGACCTCCTTCGTCATTTCCCGGGATGCGGGCTCCCGGGAGACTCATAAGGACAATGTATAGCGCCGCTGTAAGTTTGGCAAGGCAGGAGCGGTTTTGACGGATGATTTTCCTGCGGTTTCGGAGTACAATGTCCCTGTGAGGTACACGCCATGAAGATCGCCGAAAACATTCCGAAACCGGTAAAGAAGATGATCCTCCGGGCCGCCGCCGGGACCGTCGCGGGAGAACTCCTGCGGAAGGCGCTGGGAGCGGAGAGCGGACGCGGTTCGAAGGCTGCGGGCGGCGCGAAAGCCGCGGGCAGCGCGGCCGCGCATCATGCGCAGGCGGCGAAAGATCTGAAGACATTGCTCGGGCGCGAGGCCGGCGAGAAGGCCGCCGCGGCGAAAGACCTGTTCCGCGAACTCAGCGGCGAAAAAGCGTTCCGCGAGCGCACCGAGGGCCTCGGCCGGAAAGCCGCTGCCGCGGTCGCGGACGCCATCCTGCCCGAAAAGCCCTCCCGCGTGAAGCTGAAGTCGATCCACGGCTCGAAGAACAGCGTGCTCGACCGGCTCGCGAACCTGGGACTGAACACCGCGATCGACGGCCCCATCGAACGCGTGCGGAAGCGGAAGCACCGCACGGACGCCGCCGGGACGGCGGCGGTGGCATTGGCGAAAGTGCTGCTGAGGGTGAAGCGATAGACAGAAGAACAGTAATATAAACAGCGGTAATAAGAACGGGACGCCTGAGGCGTCCCGCTTTTTCATGTGTCACGTCCGGCAGACCGTTATTTTCCGTAAAACTCCCGGCTGTAATAAAAGATCTCGCTCGCGCCCGCCCAGCTCGTCTGCGGATCGTTCGTGAGCTGATAGACCGTCAGGCCGCCGCCCGCGCCCAGCAGGTCGACGTTCCTGTGCACCTCGCTGAGATAATCGTCCGTGCTCCAGCCGGGCTGCTGCCCGACGAAGTTATTAAAGCCGACGCGGTCGCCGTACTCCCTCTTCAGCATCGCGAAATCGTTCGCGCGCTCCTGGATCTGCAGGAAGTCCGGTCCGAGCTCGCAGATGTAAGGCATGAACCGTTCGATCTTACCGCAGGAGTGGAAGATCATGCGGCCGTTCCGCTTAATGCGCCCGAACACCTTCGCGGAGGCGTCGAACACGATCTCCTCCATCTGTGCCGGCGAGAAGAACGTGTCTCGCTCGGTGCCCCAGTCGTCGTGGTACGTCATGCAGCCGATCGGAAGGTACTTACAGATCATGTCGATGGCCGCGGTCAGGTAATCCGCGAACGCCAGGCAGAAGTCGCGGCAGGCCTCCGGCTCGGTCACGAAGGAAAGCATGCCCTCCGTGTAGCCGCCCAGGATCGCGACGAGGCGCTCGGTGCAGCCCTGGCCGACATTGACCGAAATGATCTTATCCGGATCATACCGCGTCTCCATGAACTTCTCGCAGCAGGCCTTCACGACCGCTTCGTCGGGGAGCGGGAACTTGATCTTCGTGTCCCACTCCGTGATGTCGTCCAGCAGCTGCGTGCCGGGCTTCAGCATGGACCCGCCGGCGGAGGGAACGTACGTCCACTGGCATCCGAAATCATCCGTCCAGTCATACCGCTCGTCGGAGCCCCAGTTCTGCTCGGAGGCGCCCGTCAGGTCCGGAAGCATCAGGTTCACGCACTCGAGCGCGGTGTTCGGGACCCAGACCGGATCCTCCCGGTCGGCGGCCCGGTCGAAGTTCTCCTTCACGGAGATCGGGTACTCGAACTTCGGGACGACCATCTCGTCACTGCTGAACGCCAGGGGGACTGTCTGCGTGGGGATCCCCGGCTGCATGTAATCCGGTCTCTGATATTTCATAATGATCTCCTTTCACGCGGCATGAGGGCCATGCCGGCCTACGTCCAAACAAATCACTAAAATCACGGATCGCGTCCAAATATATTTTATATCGCGGCGGAAAACCCGTCAATGAACCCGGCCGCCGCACAGACCCGCCCGCCGCGGGGACCGGCGGCGAGTTTTCGGGTGAATTACCGGGGATTTCGGGGTATAATGATCCTGAATTTCTCAGAGAGGTACGAATATGAAAAGAGAGACGAAGCAGCTTCTGTACACATTTCAGCACGACTGGTTTCCGCAGCTGTTCTACCGGCAGCAGGAAGCCCTGACCGCTGCGCTGATAAACGACGGCGAGACCGTCCACAGGATCCTGACGAGCCTGGCCGGGGAGGCCGGCGTGGAGTGCTCGATCGAGGCGGCGGAGATGCCCGTGGAAGTGCTCGGCTATCCCATCGACCGATATGTGATCAAGATCGCTTTCCCGGAGCCGGACCAGGACCCGCTGTGTCATTTCGTCTGCCTGTGCTTCGATAAGGGCTTTACGGACATGCGCTATCTCACGGTGGAGAAGAGCGCCGGCATCGACGGCGACACGCGGCCGTTCCTGTGCGGCTGGACGCGCGACGGGCGGCACGAGAATTATGGACAGTGCGAGCTGGAAGAGGCGCTGGACCGCTGCGTGGGGCTGTATTTGGGGGAGTATAGGGTGGAGTATCTGGGAGATAACGAGTAATAATGGGAAGTAGTTTAATATCAAGACACGTTGTTGTTTTTCTTAAACAGTAGGGTTTTGAAGGGAACGATCATAATGAGTGATAGTCCTAGGTGCTTATATGATGATAGCTTTGCGAGTTTCTTGGACGAAACAGGAATGTCGGTCCTCGGAAAGCTTGTGGATCATTATCATGGTGAGGCACGGACAACAACGATAGAAGCCTGGAAGGGTGAAATCTCTATCATGCAGGATGTTCTCTCCCGGATTGGCGATAACGATGGCCGCATAGTGTTCGAATATGATATCCCACGTCTCGGTAAGCGGATTGATGTGGTGCTGCTTTTCAAAGGCATTATCTTCTGTATTGAATTCAAGGTTGGTGAAACACGAATTCTGGAAGCAGATGTTGACCAGGTTTTGGACTATGCATTAGACCTTAAGAACTTCCATAAACTCAGCCAGGAAAAAGTCATTGTTCCAATCCTTATAGCCACAAACTACGCGGATGCTTCTTCTGTCATTCAGATGTCGGTATATGATGACAGAGTAGTAAATCCGTTGGTGACAGGAAGGGAACACCTTTATGACCTGCTTACAGCTGTTTTGGATAAGTTCCCTGATGAGACTCCGGTTGATCGCAACTGGATCATCAGTCCTTATGCTCCCACGCCGACAATCATTGAAGCAGCCAGATCATTATATGAAAACCATTCTGTAGAGGATATTACCCGCCACGAAGCGGATGAAGTCTATACCGACAGGACGATTGGATATATTCTGCAAGTAATAAAGAAAAGCAAAGAAGAACAGAGAAAGAGTATTTGCTTTGTTACGGGAGTGCCGGGCGCTGGTAAGACGTTGGTTGGACTTGATGTGGCGATTAAGCAGACCTATCAGGGTGGCGATGTTCCAGTTGAGGATGAAGGCGCTGTATATCTGTCGGGCAATGGTCCCTTGGTCGCGGTATTAACAGAAGCTCTTGCTCAGGATAATTACAAAAAAAGCCGTGATAGAAACGAGAAGAAGAAGCTTTCAGATTCTCGCCGAGAAGTAAGCAAATCGATCCAGATGATCCATCGGTATCGTGATAATATGCTTGCAAAAATAAAGAACCCTGTGGAGAATGGCATTCTTGAAATTGATCCGGAGAAAGCTGTAAAGATGGAAAAGGCGGGCTTCGGTGAAGTTGAACATGTTGCCATCTTTGATGAAGCACAGCGGTCATGGACACATAAGAGACTGGCTGATTATCTGAAACGGGGCGGAACATACGGCAACAAACTTAAGGTTCCCAATTTTCCAATGTCTGAAGCCGCGTTTCTGATCTGGTCGTTGGACCAACGTGAAGACTGGGCTACTATCGTCTGCCTTGTCGGTGGTGGACAGGAAATCAATACAGGAGAAGCTGGCATATCCGAATGGATCGCTGCAATAAATCAGAAGTTCCCCCAATGGGATGTTTACATCTCTCCCCAATTGACCGATGCAGAGTATGCTGAAGGCAAAGTCAATGAACTCCTGAAGGACAATTCTAATGTCACATACTCTGAGAGCTTGCATTTGGCCGTTACGCTTCGTTCATACCGTGCGGAGAAGCTTTCAGCGTTCGTGCATGCACTGCTGTCATTTGATGATTCTGCAGCCGCACTGTATTCAGAGATTAAGGACCATTATCCGATTATATTGACTCGGGATATGGAAAAAGCAAGAAAATGGCTTCATGAAAAAGTTCGAGGAACAGAGCGCACCGGAGTTTTGGTAACAAAAGAAGCGGCTAGATTCAAACCATTGGCAATACATATTCTGCCTACAGGCGATGAGAACGCTGTCCATTGGTTCCTTGAAGATAAAACGGACACAAGGTCATCGAACTATCTGGAAGATGCTGCAACTGAGATACAAGTTCAGGGGTTGGAACTGGATTATACTTGTCTGCTTTGGGATGCGGACATGCGATATGAAGATGGCAAATGGCGGTTCTATAATTTTAACGGAAACACTAGATGGAATGAGATAACCGGAAACAGCGAAAGTAAGCAGGAAAAAGTGAAATATATGCTGAATGCATACCGAGTCTTACTTACCCGTGCCAGGGCAGGAATGGTTATCTGTGTCCCTGAAGGGAATCCAAATAAAACCATGAGTGGTTTCTGGGAAGACAGCACACGTCTTCCGGAGTATTATGATGGAACATATCGTTATTTGAAAAGCATTGGACTTGAGGAATTATAAAACCATTGTCAACCAAGGAGCCCACCCATGAAACTCAAAAACGTCCTCATCGTCGTAAAAGACATTGACCGATCCCGGGCCTTCTACCGGGATCTCTTCGGCCTCGAACTCGTCGCCGACCTCGACGGAAACATGATCCTGACCGAAGGCCTGGTCCTGCAGGACGAGCGCATCTGGAAGAGCTTCCTGGAGCGGGAGATCATCCCGGAGAACCATGCCGCCGAGCTCTACTTCGAGGAGGCCGATATCGAGGGTTTCGTGCGGCGGCTGGAGGAGTATTGGCCGGAGGTGCGGTACGTGAACCGCCTGATGACCCACAGCTGGGGGCAGCGGGTCGTGCGGTTCTATGACCCGGACGGACATCTGATCGAGGTGGGGACGCCGGTATGATGAGACCTGAGGAACAGACTGCCGCGGAGAGCATGGACGGGAGGATCGTGGTCTGCCTGTCGCGCGACCGGTCGGCCTTTTCCTATGTGACCTGGCTGGCGGACGGCGGCGGCTTCACGCACGCGTCGCTGGGCCTGAGCGAGGAGGCGGACCATTACTACAGCTTTAATTTCAAAGGGCTGAAGAAGGAGTACCGCATGTCCCTGAAGCGCCGCCCGCGGGAGATGACGCGATACGTGATCGCGGTGCCGGAGGACGCGCGGCGGCGGCTGGAGGAGATCGTCGCGGAGATGGAGCGCGAGAAGGACCGCTATCAGTACGCGAAGCTGGGCGTGTCGCTGCGGCTGATGAACCTCCCGACGGTGGATGAGGACGATGATAAGTACTACTGTTCAGAGTTCGTGGCGGCGGTCCTGAAGGAGTCCGGCTGCGTGGATATCCGTACGCCTTCGTACGAGTGCACTCCGAACGATCTGCTGCGCGAGCTCGAGGCGAGCGGGCAGATCTGTGCGGTCGAAGAGGAGTCGGAGATGGAGAATCCCGGCGAGGCTGCGATCGGGCTCGCGATGGAGGGCATCGGAAAGGGCCGCGATCTGGCGGAGAAGTACGTCGACGAGCGGCTGGGCGATGTGCTGGACCGGGCGCTGGATAAGATCGGGGCCGCGAAGGAGCGCGTCGGCGACGCACCGGAAGGACTGGCGCATCTGACCGGCGGACTGCTGCGGAAGGCGACGCGGCGCCTGCATGACGATGAGGAGGATCGGCGGGTTTCGCCCGGACATGCCATGAGGAGGACGGTGATGGATATGGAGCATGGATCGAAGGATTCCGGAATTACGTATTTTTGGCATGAATATGACGAGAGAGGCTTCTTAAGCAACTGGTATGAGGCGCCTTTCATCGAGGGAGACTTCTGCTACAGCTGCGTCGAGCAGTATATGATGTCGAAGAAGGCCGTACTGTTCCATGACGCGGTCACGAACACGAAGATCCTGCGGGCGGATACGGCGCTGGAATGCCGCGATCTCGGGCGGGAGATCCGTCCGTTCGATCCCGCGGTGTGGGACGCGGAAAAGATCGGCATCGTGACGCAGGGAAACCGCCTGAAATACACGCAGCACCCCGAGCTGCTGGAACAGCTGCTGGCCACAGGGGACACCTACATCGCGGAGGCGAACCCGACGGAGAAGATCTGGGGGATAGGCGTCGACCGGGAGACTGCCGAAACCATGCCCCGGAGTGCATGGCCGGGCACGAACCTGCAGGGAGAGCTTCTGATGCGCCTGCGGGAAGAGCTGCGGAACGGGACGCAGTGAAAGCGGACCGGCGGATAAAATATGTCATTGGTTGCATAGTTTTCCCAAATACGATATAAATTAAGGGATGGAGATCATTCACATTCGATCCGAAGGGATCGTTCTATTCACATGAAAGGGAGAGGTAAAGCGATATGAATAAGATTCTGGGATCCCCTTGTAAGGTAGGGAAGATCGAGATCAAGAACCGTACGGTCTTAGAGCCTATGGGGAATGGATTGTCGGAGCTCGACGGCGGCGTCAGCCCTGAGGAGATCGCGTATTATGTGGAGCGCGCGAAAGGCGGCGTGGGCCTGGTCATCACGGAGACGGCTTCGGTGGATTCCGTGACCGGCCGTGCGAATCCCAGAAACCTTTGCGTGGACAGGGATGAACTGATTCCCGGATATAAGAAGCTGGCCGATGCGGTCCATGAGGCCGGATCGACGATCTTCGTCGAGATCTATCATCCGGGCCGCCAGGGCATGAGCATGTTTAATGGTAACCGGAAGATGTTCGCTCCGTCCGAGATCGAGTGCCAGGCCGTTCATCAGCCCGTGGTGGCGATGACGATCGACGATATTAAGACGCTGCAGCAGAAGTTCGTGGAAGGCGCGGTCCGCATGCAGAAGGCCGGTATCGACGGCGTCGAGGTCCACTGTGCGCACGGTTATCTGCTGAACCAGTTCCTGAGCCCTTACACGAATAAGCGTGACGACGAGTACGGCGGAAGCCCCGAGAACCGCGCACGTTTCATCCTGGATATCATTAAGGGCATCCGCGAGGCGTGCGGTCCCGATTATCCGATCGCGGTCCGTTTCTCCGCGAATGAATATCTGGATTATAACGGACTGGATCCGAAGGAAGGCATCACGCTGGAACTGTCGACGCAGTATGCGAAGATGTTCGAGGCTGCGGGTGCGGACCTTCTGGACGTCAGCGCCGGTATCTACGAGACGATGAACGTGGCCTGGGAGCCCACCGGTTTCGAGCAGGGCTGGAAGGCCGAGCTCGCGCGGGAGATCAAAAAGGTCGTGTCGGTCCCGGTGATCTGCACGGCTCTGATCCGCGATCCCGCGTATGCCGAGCAGCTCCTCGAGGCGGGCGACTGCGACTTCGTCGGTTCCGCACGCGCGTACCTGGCGGATCCCGCCTGGGCCGCGAAGGCGATCGCCGGCGAGGATGATGAGATCCGTCAGTGCATCTCCTGCCTGAACTGCATGAAGGGCCTGATGGCCACCGGCGTCGTCAAGTGCGCCGTGAACCCGCAGGGCTGCATGGAAGTCACCCGTTCCGACATTAAGAAGGACGGAAACGGCAGAGTGGTCGCCGTCATCGGTGCCGGCCCCGCCGGCCTCGAGGCAGCGAAGACCCTGGCGATCCGCGGTTTCGCCGTCACCCTGTTCGAGAAGAACGCAGAGGTGGGCGGCGCCCTGCTGCAGGCTGCGAAGCCGCCGCACAAGGATAAGATCTGCGCCTACATTAAGTACATGAAGGGCCAGATGGATAAGCTCGGCGTGAAGGTGGTCCTGAACTGCTCGCCTACGCCGGATGACATCGCGAAGCTCGATCCGTACGCAGTGTTCGTGGCGGCCGGCGCATCGCCCGTCGTGCCTCGCTCCATCCCCGGCATCATGGGAGAGAACATCTACTCCGTCGAGGACGTCCTGATGGAGAAGGTCGACCTGTCCGGGAAGACGGTCGCTGTCATCGGCGGCGGCATGACCGGTCTGGAGACCGCAGAGTATCTGGCTGCGCACGGCAGCACCGTCTCGATCTTCGAGATGCTGCCCGAAGTGGCCCGCGGCGAGCACTTCCAGAACATCATCGATATCCAGCACAGAATCGGGATGCTTCCTCAGAACGTGAACCATAAGCTCACTGCGATCGAGGACGGCAAGTGCTTCTTCGAGAAGGAAGACGGCACGAAGGTCGAGTTCGCGTGCGACGCGGTCGTTACCTCCATGGGTATGCGTCCGAACACCGAGTTCGCGGAGCAGTTCTCGTCCTTCCCGAACTTTAAGGTCCTGGGAACGAACGTCCAGTACTCCAGCATCGCGCCTGCCACCGAGAGCGGCTTCATGGCGGCGTACGAACTGGCCTGATAAAGTAACGAGGCGGGCATCAGGCCTTCAGAGCGTATGGCGCCCGGCGTGAATGATACAGGGCCGGCCTGACAGATCTCAGGCCGGCCCTGTTGCTTACAGATGATTACGGAAGCGCAGGGAGGATATTATGAAAAAAGAGCACGAAATACTTTTTACTCCGTTTAAGATCGGCTCTGTCGAACTGAAGAACCGCTATGTCATGGGCCCGATGGGCGTGCCGGCAGCTTACGACTCGACCGGCGCCTTAAGCGATACCGGCATCGATTACTGGGTCGAGCGCGCGAAGGGCGGCTTCGGCATGATGTATACCGGCGTGATGCTGGTGGACTATAAGGTGGAGACGCCGATGGGACTGACCCCGCTGCAGAACCCGATGGGCTTTCGTTCGCGGGCGCTCCTGCTGAACGAGCGCTGCGACGCCTACGGCGCGAAGATATTCGCGGAGATCGGCATGGGCATGGGCCGGAATTATCCCGGCGGCATGGCGCCTTCGGACGTCGAAGTATTTAATTTCCCGCAGTTTAAGGGAATCCCGCTGACCGTCGACCAGATCCACATTAAGAGGGATGAGATGATCGAGGCGGCCGCGCTGATGCAGCAGTCGGGCTTCGCGGGCGTCGACATCCACACGATCCACTGGGGCTATCTGATCGACGAATTCGTTCTGGCGATCACGAACCACCGCGAGGACGAGTACGGCGGCACGCTGGAGAACCGGATGCGCATCGTGAAGGAGATCATCGAAGGCATCCGCCAGACCTGCGGTCCGAATTTCCCTGTGACGATCGGCCTGGGCGTGAAGAGTTTTATCAAGGCATTGAACAAGGCGTCCCTGACCGGCGAAGAGGAGGCCGGCCGCACCGTCGAGGAGTCCGTGAAGATCGTAAAGATGCTGGAGGAGATGGGCTTTGACGCCATCATGACCGACACCGGCACGTACGACTCCTTCTACTACGCCTGCCCGCCGATCTACATGCCGAAGGGCCACGGCATCGACCTGTACGGGCCGATCAAGGACGCGGTGAACATCCCGGTCCTGTTCCGTTCGAAGATGGGCGATCCCGACATGTGCGCCGCGGTGGTGCGCGAAGGGAAGGCGGACGCGGTCGTTCTGGCCAGACCTTCACTCGCGGATCCTTATCTGCCGCAGAAGGTCGAGACCGGAAAGATCGATAAGATCCGTCCCTGCATCGGCTGCAATATCGGCTGTATCGGCGCGCTCGGCGAGACCGGTGCGCCCGTCAGCTGCGCGGTCAATCCCCGCACGCTCCGCGAGAGGGAGACGCTTCCGAAGAAGGCGCTCTGCCCGAAGAAGGTCATGGTCGTGGGCGGCGGAATTGCCGGCATGGAAGCGGCCTGCACGGCGAAGCGCTGCGGGCACGACGTGGAGCTTTATGAGAAGTCGGATATCCTCGGCGGCGAGATGATTCCCGCCGGCGCACACGATTTTAAACCCGAGATGAATCAGCTGACCGAATGGTACAGGGGCGAGATCCGCGATCTGGAAGTCCCGGTGCACCTGGGCTGCGAAGTGACGGCCGATCTCGTCGTACAGGAGGCCCCCGACGCGGTCATCCTGGCGCTGGGAGCATCGCCCGTGGTCCCGAAGTCGCTCAAGGGCACCGATCTGCCGAACGTCATGACCGGCGTCGATGCGCTGACGAACCATGCGAAGCTCGCGGGCCATGTCGTCGTGGTCGGCGCGGGCCAGGTCGGCGCTGAGACGGCCGTGGATTATGCGCGCCAGGGCTGCAAGGTCACGATGATCGATGCATTGCCCGGCATCCTTTCCACCGGCTTCGTTCCCTGCCAGCACAAGATGATGCTGACGGATATGCTCGAGCACTACGGCGTGGAAGTCCGCACATCCACGAAGCTGGCGGAGATTCAGGCGGACGGAGTCGTGGTCGAGCCTGCGGAAGGCGGCGCACAGGAGAAGATCCCGGCGGATCACGTCCTGCTCTGCATCGGCCTGAAGCCGAACGCGTCCCTGCGCCCGGCGCTCGTGGAGCGGGGTTGCGACGCGGCGATCTATGAGATCGGTTCCGGAAGGAAGAACGGAAATGTTCTGAACGCGGTTCACGAAGCGTTCGAGGTGGCATATTCGCTGTAAAGGGGCCTGCATATGAGCATGTCTGCACAGGAGGCGGATCGCGGGATACGCATTTTAAAAGAACGCCTGGACGCATGCGACGCCGTCCTGGTCGGCGCGGGCGCGGGCCTGTCGGCGGCGGCCGGGCTCAGCTATTTCGACGGGGAGGCCTTCCGGAAGTATTATCCGGACATGTACCGGCTGGGATGGCATTATCCTTATGAGCTGGTAGGGCGGCGCGACGACGAGTGGACCCGCGGAAGGAAGTGGGCCTACTGGGCGACGCACATCCATTACGTGCGGGAGATCTTCCCGGCGGCGGAGCTCTACCGGAAGCTGCTCCGCGTGCTCGAAGGGCATGACTGGTTCGTGGTGACGTCGAACTGCGACCGGCAGTTCTTCCGAAACGGCTTCCCGATGGAGCGCGTGTTCGAATATCAGGGAAATTATGACAATATGGGCTGCAGCGCGCATTGCACCACACATACGTGGAACGATCATGACGCGCTGCAGCGCGTTCTCGCGAATATCGATCACGAGACCTTCGAGTGCCGCGAGGAGGGCATCCCGAAGTGCCCGTACTGCGGCGCGGATGCGGAGATATGCTTCCGCGGCGAGGACTGGCAGCAGAATGCGGACCGCTACGTGCGTTTCTTAGAGCAGGCCCGTGACAGGAAACTGCTGCTGATCGAGATCGGCGTCGGGTACAATACCCCCGGCGTCATCCGCTGGCCTTTCGAGAACATCGCTGCGGAGTTTCCGTACGCGTTCCTCGTGCGGGTCAATACCGGGTACGTTCAGTATCCGGACCGGACGGGGTTTCCGCAGGTGCCGCGGTCGCTGGAAGGAAAGGCCGCCGCGATCGATATGGATGCGGCGGCGGTGATCGAGGCGCTGGAGGCGCGTGTGTGACGGCGGGGAGTTATTCTGATAAGGAATCGATCAGCAGGACATCAGCTCGATCGGGATCCCGCTGTTATCCGCGATATAGTACAGCTTCGTGCCGCCCATGACGACCGGGCCGACCAGCACCTTCACGCCCTTCGCGGTGAGCTGCTCCATCAGACCGTCGAGGTCGTCGACCCAGAAGGCGATATGCTGCGGGCCCTGCTGGCGCGGATGCGCGTCCGGGTCGCGGAAGAACTCCGGCATGGGCTGCGTGTCGTCGTGCAGGAACAGCTCCATCCGGAAATCGCCGTTCTGCAGGATCGCGATCGTCGACTGCGGCGGTCCCGCGTAGCTTTTCTCGATCAGCTGAAATCCCAGCATCTCTTCATACCAGGCGATGCTTTCGTCGAGGTCCGCGACGCTGATCGCGTAGTGGGCGGGTGTGATCTTAAATTCCATGATAATTTTTCCTTTCGATGAGCCGGCTGCGCGCCGGCGTTTTTATATTCCGAGGAGGCGGCGGGCATTGCCCGAGAGGATCGCCTCCTTTTCCGCGTCCGTCAATGCCGTGCTCCGCAGCTGCCTGACCGAAGCCCCCTGGTCGTTCCAGGGCGAGTCCGTCGCGAACAGGATCTTATCCGCGCCGTGCTTCCGGACGATCCGCTCGAAGAGATCGTTCGATATCAGGTCGAGGCTGTCGCCCGGGAAATGCCGGTCGTCGACCGGGTCGAGCTTTCCGAAGCTCATGGCGGTGTCGAGCCAGGCGCCCGTGCCTGCCACATACTCCAGCGCGTCCTCCCACTCCTTCACGCCGCCGAGGTGCGCCAGCACCAGCAGCGGAAAGTCGTGTTCGCGCACGATCCGCCCGCACATCCGCGGAGAGCACCATTCACCGGGGACGCCGATGTCCCAGCCCGCGTGCGCCACGCAGATGAGGCCGAGCTCGCAGCACAGGTCGATGATCCGCAGGTACCGCGGGTCGTCCAGCCGCCTGTGCTGATAGGCCGGATGGATCTTAATGCCCTTCACGCCCGCAGCTTTCAGGCGCGCGAGTTCGCGCTTCGCATCGCCCGCGCTGACCGCGTCTCCGCGGGTCTCCGTGCCGTAGTCCGGGTGCATCGCGCCGAACCAGATCAGACGGTCCGCGCCGGGCTTCCCGGTTTCCCCGGCGGCTTCCGCCCGCCGGACGGAGATGTCGTTCAGTTTTTCGACCTGCGCGGCGCTCGTCGCGACCGGGAGCACGACCGAGAAGTCAATGCCGTTCGCGTCCATCGACGCCAGCAGTCCGGCCTCTGTCGCGTCCGTCTGCGCGCGCGTGCCGCCCAGACCCTGCAGATTCGTGATGACCCGCGACGCGAGCGCCGGCGGGAACAGATGTGTGTGAAAATCGATGACCATGTTCCTTATTCTATCAGAAACGCGCGCGCAGGCAAGCGGCGCGGTTCCGAAAAACGTTTGAAAAAAGTGCTGAAAAGCAGTTGACTTTATCGCTTTATCGCGGTAAAGTAACGAAGTGATTTACTTTATCAGTTTATCACGTTAAAGCAGTAAACAGAAGGAGATATGAATTATGGCTCTCAAACTCGCGTTTCTGATCGTTTTCTTCGTGGTGATGATCGCGATCGGCATCTACTGCCGGCGCCATGCCACAGACGTGAACGGCTTCGTTCTCGGCGGACGCTCCGTGGGCCCCTGGCTCACCGCATTTGCGTTCGGTACTTCGTACTTTTCCGCGGTCGTGTTCGTGGGTTACGCGGGCCAGTTCGGATGGCGCTACGGTATCGCGGCGACCTGGGCCGGCATCGGAAACGCGCTGCTGGGCTCGTTCCTGGCCTGGGCGGTCCTCGGCCGGCGCACCCGCATCATGACGCAGCATCTCGACTCCGCGACGATGCCGCAGTTCTTCGAGAAGCGCTTCGACAGCCAGGGGCTGAAGATCGCCGCTTCCGCGATCATCTTCATTTTCCTGATCCCTTACACCGCGAGCCTGTATAACGGCCTGTCGCGTCTGTTCGAGATGGCGTTCGGCGTGGACTACTCGATCTGCGTGATCGTGATGGCGGTGCTGACCTGCATCTACGTCGTGGCGGGCGGCTACATGGCCACCGCGATCAATGACTTCATTCAGGGCATCATCATGCTCTTCGGCATCTGCGCGGTCATCGCCGCGGTCCTGCACAGCCAGGGCGGCCTCGTGCAGGCCATGTCGAACCTCGCGGCGGTCTCGGATCCCGCGACGACCACGATGAACGGCGCGTTCGCCTCGTTCTTCGGTCCGGACCCGGTGAACCTGCTGGGCGTGGTCATCCTGACCTCGTTGGGCACCTGGGGCCTGCCGCAGATGGTCCAGAAGTTCTACGCGATCAAGTCCGAAGGCTCGGTGAATAAGGGCAAGGTCATCTCGACGGTCTTCGCGATCGTCGTGGCGGGCGGCTGCTACTTCCTCGGCGGTTTCGGCCGGCTCTTCGCGACGACCGATCAGGTCGCGGCGAACGGCTTCGACTTCATCATCCCGAACCTGCTGTCCACGCTGCCGAACATCCTGATCGCGATCGTGATCGTGCTGGTGCTGTCGGCGTCGATGTCGACATTGTCCTCGCTGGTCCTGACTTCGAGCTCGACCCTGACGCTCGACTTCATCAAGGGCATCTTCGTGAAGGACATGAAAGAGAAGAAGCAGCTCTCGATCATGCGCGTTCTGATCGTCGTGTTCATCGCGATCAGCGTCGTGATCGCGATCATCCAGTACAAGGGCGGCGTGACCTTCATCGCCCAGATGATGGGCATCTCGTGGGGCGCCATGGCCGGCGCGTTCCTGGCTCCGTTCCTGTACGGCCTGTACTGGAAGCGCGCGACGAAGGCCGCGGTCGCCGTGAACTTCATCTTCTCGGTGGTGTTCATGCTGGGCTGCACGTTCGCGCCGCAGCTGTACCCCGCGATGCTTCGCTCCCCGATCAATGCAGGCGCGTTCTGCATGATCGCCGGTCTCGTGATCGTGCCTGTCGTGTCGCTGTTCACGAAGAAGCCCGCGCAGGAGATCGTCGAAGGCAGCTTCGCGTGCTACACGAAGAAGGTCCTGGTCGAGCAGAAGAAAGCGCTGCCCGACGAGGATACGCAGCCGGCGGAACTTTAATACGGTCAGTGATCCGTGATACGCGGATTAAAGACATAAGGCGTCCCCGAACCCTCCGGGACGCCTTATTATTTGCACGGTTTCTGAATTAAACCAGTATTTCTGGAATCGTTTGCAAAAGCGGCGCACCTCAAAATTTTGTAAAAATGAAGCTCTGCAGGCACGGTTTCCCGGCGGTTTTGTTGTTTTTCTTGGAATTATGGGGACTTTTCGGGACGAACGGATGCCGATGCGGTAATTTTTTTGCAATTATTTAACAAAAATAACTGATATATAAGCACAAAGACTTTCTATATATTTGTAAGTGCGCACATTTAATAGAGTTTTTCTGGATTTTATAATTTATTTATATTTATCAACAGGAACTCTGCCGCTGCTCCTTTCGTCATCAGGGACATGCGGAACCGCGGCGGTCCGGGCTCCTCAAGTACAAATTCAGAGAAAGGAAAACGTTATGGAACAGACTGCTATTAAACGTCTGAAGAACCCGCCGCTGGATTACGTTTGCTACTTCCTGTGCAAGTTCTTCTACTCGATCCTGACCTGCACCGAGCTGTATTACTTCTCGGCGTTCCTGACCGATACCGCCCTGTTCTCGCTGGGCATCATCGGTACCATCCAGATGACCACCACGATCATCGACTTCATCTTCTCGTTCTTCTATGGACAGATCATGGAGAGCGTCGGAAAGCGCCTGCCCTGGGGCATCACCCGTTCGTGGCTGGCGATCGCTCCGCCTATCGTCACCGTGCTTTTCTGCCTGGCGTTCGTGAGAGTGTCCGAGAGCGAGGCTGTTTCCGCCGTCGTCATCATCATCGGCTTCCTGGCGTCGCACGTCCTGTGGTCGGTCGGTGAGTGCGCGATGAACGCACAGACCGTAAACATGACCGAGGATCAGAACGAGCGTGCCCAGATGTCCATCAACCTGGGCCGTGGTACGAACGGATCCTCGTGCGTGTTCGGCATCATCGCCGGCGCG
>JAFWDI010000034.1 GCA_017513125.1 Lachnospiraceae bacterium
GCCGACTGCCTGACCACCGGGGAGATGGCGGATCTGTTCTGCGGGAAATGGAATGCTGCGGCGGAAGGCACGGACGCGCCCCGGGCGGCATGGAAGGATCTGAGCGGCGGACTCGCATTTCATGAGTCCGGCCTGCTGAAGCTCGACAGCACCCTGGCCGCGGAGACGTTCGGCCGCCGGCCGGTCTGGAACACGCGGACCGCGGTGGAGAAGATCGTCGAGTGGACGCGCGTGTGGCTGGCGGGCGGAGACGTCGTCTGCTGCATGGATGAGGAGATAGCGGAATTTCTGAAAACAGAAGGTTAAAAAAGCGATTTTATGGATATGAATGTGCTATCATGACCATATCCGTATCTATGCGTAACACAGCTGTTTTCCGCTTGCTTCCGGGAGCAATGAATCATCCATGAATCGCACGAAAACTCTCGATCTGACACAAGGCGCGATTTTTAAAGTCCTGCTGGCTTTCGTTCTTCCGATACTGGCCGGCAGTCTGATCCAGCAGCTCTATACCGTAGTGGACGCCGTCGTGGTGGGGCGTTTCGCCGGCCAGGCGGGCCTCGCCGCGATCGACTCGGTCTACACCCTGTTTAAATTTCCCCTGAACTTCATGTCGGGCCTGGCGGCGGGCGCGACGATCGTCGTATCGAAGTGCTTCGGCGCCGGCGACGAGAAAAACCTCTCCGGAGCCATCCGTGCTGCGCTCGTCATTGCCGCGGTTCTCGGCGCGGTGTTTTCGGCGGCTGGGGCGTTTGCCGCCCCTGTTCTGGCAGACGTCATGCAGGTGCCGGCGGACATCCGTCCCCAGACATTGCTCTATGTGCGCATCTATTTCGGCGGCCTGTGGACTCTGGCCCTCTATAATATGCTGGCCGGGATCCTCCGGGCTTTCGGGAATTCGAAGAGTCCTTTTTATATCCTGATCATCTGCGGTGTGGTGAATATAGCGGGCGATCTGCTCCTGGTCGGCGTGTTCCGCACCGGCGTGGCGGGCGCCGCGGCGGCGACGGTGGCCGCGCAGTTCATCAGCGTGGTACTCGCCATGCGGTCTTTGACGAAGACGTATCCCGGCGGCGCGATCGCCCGGCCGTTCCGGGACGGATCGCCGGCGGACGGATCGCCGGCGGGCACATCGCCGTCCGGGGAAACGTTCCCGCGCGGGTCATTCCGCCTGCGAAAAGACATCGGCCATATGCTCGCCATCGGTTTCCCGCTGGGGCTTCAGGGCATCCTGTTCCCGGTCGCGAATTCGATCATCCATGCCCAGATCAATAAGATGGGGACCGAAGTCATCGCCGCCTGGGCGGTGTGCGGAAAACTCGATCTGCTGATCTGGCTGGTGGCTGACGCCATGTCTCCGGCATTGTCCACGTTCGTCTCGCAGAACCTCGGCGCCGGCAAGTCCGGCCGGGTCGTGCGGGGCAGCCTGACCGGGGCGGGCTTCTCGGTCGCGGTGGTGGCACTTATCAGCCTGTGCCTGTTCCTGTTCCCGGGCCCCCTCGGAGGACTGTTCGTCACGGCGGAAGATCACGCTGTCCTTGCGCCCATGATCATTCATTTCATGCGCATGATGGCGCCGTTCTACCTGTTTTATGCGCTGGCGGAGGCCTTCTCCGGGGCGTGCTGCGGAACGGGCGATACCGTCCGGCCCATGATCGTGACGCTGCTTTGCACCTGCGGCCTGCGGGTCGCCTCGATCCTGCTGATCCTGCCGCATTTCGGGACCATGGACTGCATCGTGTGGATCTACATTGCCTCGTGGATCGTGACGGGGCTCGCTTTCAGCGGGATGTTCGCGTATAAAGCGCGAAGGCTTCCCTGAGACTGTGCGAAAACGCAGCTTCTTTTTCGTCAATCCGGACATGCCGGCATACCGGAGTTACGCCGGATCGATATCATGACATCCGTTTATGATGTTGCACTTGGGAAACACATTTTATAACATTAATACGTCAGACGGATGACTCTTTGAGGGAGGTGTGAGACATGAATCTTATCGAAAAATGCTCGGCCGCCGCGGCGGCCCGATCGATCAATCAGTATTGCCCGCCCAGATGTTTCGAGCTGGCGGAGAAGCAGTTCCGCTTCGTGATCGACACCGGAGAGGAGACCGGCGAATATGTCCTCGATTTCACGGATGAGGAGCACCTGACCTGGCGTAAGGGCGGGGACGAGCCGAAGGCGGAGACCTATGAGTGCCGGAAGGCGGACGACTGGACCTACCTGCTGACCTATTGTCTGGACGGGGTGCGCCCGAAGATCAATCACACCTGGGTCATCGACCGCGAGCAGGGACTCGTGACGTTCCTGCGCTGCGTGACCGGGGAGAACGCGTTCTATCCTTACATCATCGACAGTCATTTCGGGTTTGGGTACATCGCCGTCGGGGGAGAGGAGCACACGGACATCCGCCGGCACGGATTTACCGGGGACGTCGCGGGAACCTGCGTCAAATGGACCTATGGCCACAACCTGTCCACGGTCCACGTCTACCATGACCCGCACTGGTACCGCATCGCCTATCCGAAGAACGCGGTCGATACGGAGGATCTTCCCGACGCCTCGAAAAAGTTCCGGAGGCTGATGAAGAAGATGCCGGGCAGCGACGAGCCTGCCCAGTACGTGAAGATCAAGGACGACATGTACCTGGTCAGCGTGACCGAGCAGAACCTCGAGAAGATTCTCGGCGACGAGTTCGGCTTCCGCAGCGACACGCTCTGTTTCCTGGATAACTGGAAGCGCATGTACAGTGTCGGGCGCGCGTTCGGGACGATGACGGTCGACGGCGCGGACCGGGATCTGTTCGTCATGATCGGCAAGTACGGCTCCCCGGGGGAGGCCGACGAGAGTTTTTTTACGGATCCGGTCCCGTACCGGGTATAGAGGGATCGGAGCAGGACGGTCAATGTTAAGGGAGGACCGAAATGGAATTTAAGTACGGTTTTGATCAGGATCCCGCGGTCCTGAAGGAATTCCTGAAGGGCGGCGTCCGCCTGACGGAGGAGGAAGGAATCTGGCTCACCTGGGAGAGCCGGCCGGAGCTGGTGAAGGCGGCATTGCCCCCGGTGCTGGATTACGTGGATCCGTATGTGGGCGTTTATATCATGAGGAACGGCCGCTCGACGGCCGGGCCGGCGTTCATGGAGGCCGGCCTGACGCTCACGGCGTCCTATCAGGGAAAGGTCGGCATGTACGCCCCCGCGTTCCTGATGTACGGGCCCGGCGCGGAGGCGGAGACCATCACCGGGCGCGAGATCTACGGGATCAGCAAAAAATACGCGGAGGACATCGCGATCACGAAGACCGGCGACCGCGTCACGGCGCACATCGTGCGGGGAGGCCGGGTCATTTTCGAGTGCGACTGCAGGCTCGGCGCGTACAATGACGAGGCGGCCGGCATGCAGGTCTACGGCCTGCCGAAGAAGGGCGACACCGAAGAGGGGAGCGCGTTCTTCTTCACGTATGAGGCGCACCAGAAGCCGGACAGGGACGCCGAGTTCACCGCAGTCCATCTGAACGACACGGTCTCGATCACGACGCATACCGAGGACTGGCAGCCCGGCAGCATCGAGCTGATCGATATGGAAGAGTCCGTGAACGACCCCTGGTCGTATTTCGAGGTCGTGCGGTACATCGGCTGCGGCTATGCGCATGAGGAGCTTCACATCATTAACCAGATCATGCACCGGAACGTCGGCGACCCTTACGAGAACATGGCGAAGCTGATGTGCGGCAAATTCGATATGAGCGCGTTCGGTCTGGAGACGCGCTTCCTGAATACGGAGTTTAACTGACTGCGTTAATGCCCGCCGCCGAAGAGCCGCGCGATCGGGCTGATGATGTTCTGAAGATCCTGAATGGAGTCGTTCAGCCCTTCGAAATCGATCCGGGAGAACTGTGAGACCGTGTCGGTCAGGGCGCCGGCATTGTCCTCGATGAGCGTGTTCGTGTTCTCCACCATCGTCTCCACGGACCGCAGCGTCGAAAGGGCGCGCGGCACCAGGAGGATGGCCGCGGCCGCGATCACCGCGAAAAGTCCGATCGCAAAGGCCATGATCACGCGGACGCCGCGGGTCTGCTTTTTCGCGTTCCCGGCGATCTCCCGAAGCAGCGCCAGTTCCTCGCTGCCGCCGGCCTGAACGGGGGTGGGGTTGGGCGTATTATTCATCAGAATGACCTCCTTTTTCCGCCGCATCCGTGCGTGCGGCTCTGTTCTCGATGAAAGAAGCGATCCAAAGTTCCAGTATGATGAAAAGGTGTCCGATCCAGAGACTGTTCACCACGCCGTTTCCGCGGAGCAGATAGCCGGTGCCGAAGCCGAACAGTGCGAGCAGGGCGGTCGTGCCGAGAACGAGAAGAAGGGTCGGAAGCACCTGCAGGAGTCCTCGCAGGATACGCCGCAGCTCTTTCACGGAAACGTCAAAATAGATGAAGCGGCTGATCAGCATGATGAGCATGTAAAGGATGATGCTGTCATAATTGTCGTCTTCGTAGATGAACTTGATATACAGGAAGACGATGAGCATATAGACCATGGCGGCGATGCGCAGGGCGCCCCGGACGTCGTCCGACAGCTGCCGTACCGGAAAGACGAAGTGGTCAAAAAGGTCGATCAGCAGGATCGCGACTGCGAGCGCGGCCACCAGGAAAAAGCCGCTGTAACGGTCCCAGACGGAGTAGAACCCGTCCGGGAGGTCGAAATAGCGGAAGCTGATCAGGAAATAGATTCCCGAGAAGAGAAGGATGGACGTCGCCGAAAACAGAAGCTCCGCGTACATTTCCCTCCGGACCGAAAAGATATGCGACGGCGCATCGCCGTGCGGGTCCTTTTTGGCTGACCGCACGGTGATTCCGATCATCACGGCGTGCACCAGGACCAGAACGCCCGCGGATATCAGGGCGAACCACAGGATCCCGGGGAATGAGACGTAGTGTTTGATATAATCGATCAGTGACATGAGCTGTGAAACAGTGTGCCTTTCGTTCTTTATTTACAGCGCCTAATATACACCCGTGCATTTGAGCGAAAAAGGGATTTCCCGGAAATTTAATGATCGGTCGCCGCTCCGCTCCGGCAGCTCTGTCCTTGTAAGATATTGAAAAAAGAATGATTCTCATTTTATAAGTTTTTTCTTTTTTTCATCAGGCATCTCTTATATAATATCTGTAATAGCTGTAATAGGTTCTTTATGCGGCCCGGAAAGGGTCCGTGTAAGGTTGTGTAAAATTCGGGCCGGAATCAAGCTGTTTCGAGGCCTGTTTAAAAGAAAGGAATGATGCTATATGTACGAATTCAGACCCGTAACCGATCGTATCGAGCGCCTGCGTGCACGCGTCCGCGACCGTATGATCATCGGCGACGCTCTGAAAGAGCGCCTGAAGCTGGAAGCCCAGCAGCAGTATCACGATTATCCGCCGATCCTCGAGAGAGCGTATGAGACTCTGTACGTGATCGGGAACATGCACATCGATATCGACGACGATGAGTTCCTGGCCGGCGATATGGGTAATAAGAACTGGGGCGAGTCCGCCGCCATGCACTGGGTCATGATGGCCGACATCGAGAACACCTGGCCCATCATGGAAGACGGCCTGCATCACGCTCCGCTGGACGATCCGATCTACTCCCTGCAGCTTCTGGCGATCGCGCCCGAAGACGTGAAGGAGCTGAAGGAGATCCTGAAGGAGAAAATGGCCGTTTACGGAAAGTACTTCCCTTCGAACTGGCTCCCGGACGGCGCCGAGGAGTGGTTCGCGCTTCAGGCCGGTCCCACCGGTAAGATCCACGGCTGGCCGCTGCTGCTGCCTCCGGGACACCTGACCCCCGGCTTCCAGAACATCCTGAGAGACGGTTACGGCAAGATCCGCAAGCAGGCGACCGAGTGGCTCGATGCCCATAAGGGCAATGTCCAGGGCGACAACATGGGCAAGTACATGTTCTATAAGGCCGCGCAGCTGTCCTGCGACGCCGCGACCCTGATGCACCGCCGCTATGCCGAGTGCGCCCGCGCGAAGGCTGAGGCTGCCGCGGATCCCGCGAAGAAGGCGGAGTACACCCGCATGGCCGAGGCTCTTGAGTGGACCGCCACCGAGCCCGCGCGCGACTTCTTCGAAGCGCTGCAGCAGGTCATGATGTATAACTGCTTCCTGAAGTGCTCGAACAACCCCGGTGTTACCAGCCTGGGCCGTTTCGACTACTACACCTGGCCGTTCCTGAAGAAGGATCTGGAAGAGGGCAAGATCACCATGGACGAGGCGCAGGAGCTGGTCGACAGCTTCTTCCTGAAGGTCAACCTGTTCTATCAGGGCGGCTTCGGCAAGACCCAGCAGACTGCGGGTATCGGCCACCTGGGACAGCACACCACCATCGGCGGTGAGGTTCCGGAGACCGGTGAGGATGCGACGAACCCCGTGTCCTTCATGGTCCTTGAGGCCATGTCCAGACTGGACCTGCATGAGCCGACCGTCTCCCTGCGTGTGAACAAGAACACCCCGAAGGAGATCTGGGACTGCGCCATGGCGACCTCCATGCGCGTCGGCGGACTTCCGCTGCTGCAGAACGACGAGGTCATCGTCCCCGCGCTGCAGCGTGAGCTGGGCTTCACGGTCGAGGATGCGCGTAACTTCGCGTTCATCGGCTGCCAGGAGATCACCGGTTCCGGCAACGATTACCCGGCGCCGAACGGCTCCTCCATGGGCCATAACGGCATTTACTGGGCGATCTACCTGCTGATGGCCATTAATAACGGCGTGAACCCCTTCAACGGCGCGAAGGCACCCGACGAGGTCTGCTCCGGTTACCTGTACGACATGAAGACGTTCGAGGACGTGAAGGCCGCGTACGAGAAGATCTCCAGCTGGGGCATGGCGTGGTCCGCCACGTTCAACAACTACTCCGAGCACGAGTATCCTCGTATGTATCCGTTCCCGAACCTGTCCATCTCCACCGAGGGATGCATGGAGTCCGGTAAGGACGTCTCCGAGGGCGGCGCGAAGTACAACAGCTACGGCGGAACCGCGACCGGTCTGGCCACCACAGCAGACTCCCTGACCGCGATCAAGTACATGGTCTACGATAAGAAGATCGTCTCCGCCGAGGAGTTCCTGCAGGCGGTCCTGGACAACTGGGAAGGCCATGAGGCGCTGCGCCAGAGAGTCCTCCATGAGGTTCCTCACTACGGCAACGCGGATCCTTACGCGGATGAGCAGATGAAGTACGTCATCGACTTCTACTACAACTGCTCCAGAGGCTTCTCGACGCACCGTTCGAAAGTGTATCGCTGCGGTACCTTCGGCGCTTCCGACCACGTCGTACAGGGTGAGACCACCTGGGCGACCCCGGACGGCCGTAAGACCGGCGAGCCGATCGCTGACGCTTCCAGCCCCGCGCAGGGCCGTGACGTGAACGGACCGACCTCCGTGTTCCTGTCCTCCACGTACTTCGACCACTCGCACTTCATGGACGGCATGGCTCTGAACCTGAAGATCCATCCGACCGCCCTGAAGGCGAACGACGGCATCACGAAGCTCGAGGATATGACGAAGGCCTACTTCGACGAGGGCGGCATGGAAGTCCAGTACAATGTCGTCGACGGCGCCACCCTGAGAAAGGCCCAGGAGAACCCCGACGAGTATCACAACCTGGTCGTTCGTATCGCCGGCTTCTCCGCGTACTTCGTGGATATGACGCCTGAGATGCAGCAGGATATCATCGACCGCGCGGAGCACACGGTGTAAGATCCGGGTGCGGTGCGGCGGCCGCGGACAGCGGTCCGCGGTGCCTGCGAAAACCGAACATCGTTCAGACAGAGGAGCTTCCGTTCGCGGAGGCTCCTTTGGCGTCCGGGGAGGAGCTGCGATGAAAAAGCGGGTTGACAATACCTCTCCCTTTTTGTTAGTATCGCTCATAACAGCAAACGCGAAGAAGGGGAGTAGTAAGCGTTTCTTTCGAAGCACAGAGAGCTGCCGGCCGGTGCGAGGCAGCGTGAGAGGAAGCGAAGAACTGGACCCGGAGCGGCTGCCCGAAATCTCCGGAGAGTAGACGCAGACGGAAGCCCGCCGTTACGGGGCAGGGATATAAGACAGATGAGCGGCTTCGGCCGGCATTGCCCGTATCCTGAAGAGTGCGCGCAGTCACTGCGCGAAGCGGAGTGGTACCGCGGAAGTTTCGGCTTTCGTCTCCGTGGGCAGATGTGTGTCCATGTGGGCGGAGGCATTTTTATTGCAGAAAGACCGTTTCGCAGGGCACCTGGTACGACAGGCCGGCATTGCCCGGCGGAAATGTAAAAGGAGAATGATCATGCAGAACGTAAGCCATTACCGGAAACAGTACTACCTTCCTCCCGAAGAGTGCTTCGACTGGGTGAAGAAGGACGCGGTCGATCACGCGCCCGTCTGGTGCAGCGTCGACCTGCGCGACGGAAACCAGGCGCTCGTGGTCCCGATGACCCTCGAGCAGAAGCTGGAGTTCTTTAAGCTGCTGGTCGAGATCGGCTTTAAGGAGATCGAGGTGGGATTTCCGGCGGCTTCCGACACCGAGTACGAGTTCACGCGCACGCTGATCGAGCGCGACCTGATTCCGGACGACGTCACGATCCAGGTGCTGACGCAGGCGCGCGAGCACATCATTAAGAAGACGTTCCAGGCGATCGAGGGCGCGAAGAACCCGAAGAACATCATCGTGCACGTTTATAACTCGACCTCCGTGGCGCAGCGCGAGCAGGTGTTCCGCATGTCGAAGGACGAGATCAAACAGATCGCGGTCGAGGGCGCGAAGCTGCTGAACGATCTGACGAACGAGGCCGGCGCGGAGTACCGCTTCGAGTACAGCCCCGAGAGCTTCACCGGCACCGAGCCGGAGTACGCGCTCGAGGTATGCAATGCCGTGCTGGACGTCTGGAAGCCGACTCCGGACCGGAAGGCGATCATTAACCTTCCCGTCACCGTGCAGCACTCGATGTCGCACGTCTACGCGCAGCAGATCGAGTACATGCATAAGCACCTGAAGTACCGCGACAGCGTCATGCTCTCGCTGCATCCGCACAATGACCGCGGCTGCGGCGTCTCGGACACCGAGATGGGCCTGCTCGCCGGCGCTGACCGCGTCGAGGGCACGCTCTTCGGAAACGGCGAGCGCACGGGCAACGTGGATATCATCACGGTCGGCCTGAACATGTACGCACAGGGCGTGGATCCGGAGCTGGACTTCTCGAACATGAATCACATCGCGGAGGTCTACCAGCAGGTCACCGGCATGGATATCGATCCGAGAAGCCCCTATTCGGGCGAGCTCGTGTTCGCGGCGTTCTCCGGCTCGCATCAGGACGCGATCGCGAAGGGCATGAAGTATATCGAGACCGACGCGCCGAACACCTGGACCGTTCCGTATCTGCCGATCAACCCGAAGGACATCGGCCGGAACTACGACGCGGATGTCATCCGCATCAACTCGCAGTCCGGAAAGGGCGGCGTCGGCTACATCCTCGAGCGGAACTTCGGCCTGCATATCCCGAAGGAGATGCGCGAGGCTGTGGGCTATAAGGTGAAAGCGGTCTCCGACGTGACGCACAGCGAACTGAAGCCCGAGGAGATCTTCGAGATCTATAAGAAGGAGTTCGAGGATATCCGCACGCCGTTCGACATCACGGAGATGCACTTCCAGCAGGTCGACGGCATCACGGCGGAGGTCACGAGCACCTACGAGGGAACTACCCGCATCACGACCGCGACCGGAAACGGCCGCCTGAATGCGGTCTCGAACGCGCTGAAGAAGGAGTACGGCCTGAATTACGAGGTGATCGTCTACACCGAGCACGCTCTGGAGAGAAGCTCGAGTTCGCGCGCGATCGCTTACGTCGGCATCGAGACTCCGAGCGGGAAGCGCTACTGGGGCTCCGGGATCAATGCCGATATTATTAAGGCTTCGGTCGACGCACTGTTGTGCGCGGTAAACAACAGCAGACGCTGAGCATAACACCTGTTATTTATCCGAAACCCCGCGGAACGCCGGTTCCGTGGGGCTTTTGTATGGTTTCACCTGCGAATCGTAAGACTTTGTTAAGGTCCGCAGCATTGCCAGAAAGACCCTTGCGGAGTACTATATAGTAGACTGCGTATAGTATGCGGTCTGAAGAACGGATGACGTCCGGGCCGGGAACGGCCGCCGGGCGGGCCGGAGGAGAACACATGTTAAACTACGAAGAAGAACTGGCGAAGTTTACGCCGGTCAGGACCACGGACATGCTCACGCAGAGCGTCCGCGAGGAGCTGGAGCAGCAGGATATCGCGGGTTTCCTGATGGAGATCGTGGAAGAGAACCGGAAGCTCGAAGCGAAGAACGCGAAAGGAAACCGGACCGGGGCGTATGGCAGTTAAGTGGACAGCGGAAAACATTACGCGCCTTTCCGACATGTACTATAACATGGGCCTGGAAAAGGCCGGCGAGAAGGATTTCACGGCGGCCGTCACAGACCTGCGGAAAGCCATCCGGCTGAACAGCGCCAATATCCATGCCAGAAACCTGCTGGGACTCGTGTGTTACCAGACAGGTGAATTCGTCGAGGCACTGACCCAGTGGGTCGTATCCGACACGCTGCAGAAAGAGGGGAATCTCGCGGCGTATTTCCTCGACCGGGTCCAGATGAACAGCGCGGAGCTTCATAATATCGAGATGGCTCTGGGCTATTATAACCGTGCGGTCTACATGGTCGAGGAGGGGAGCGACGACCTCGCGATCATGCAGCTGCGCAAGGTCGTGGACCTCTACCCCGGCTTCCTGAAGGCGTACCAGCTTCTGGCGCTCCTGTATCTCCGCAGACGCTCCTATTCGCGCGCGGAGCGCGTTCTGCGGCGTGCCATGCGCTATGACGCGTATAACCCGGACACGGCCCGTTATCTGAATGAACTCCGGGTGATCGCGATCCGCCGCCAGCGCAAAGGCAGCGAGGAAGAGCAGTGGAACTGGGAGGAAGAGGCGTTCCGCCACATCTCGGGCGACGACGTGATCCGTCCCTCGCGTCTCCCGAACCTCCGCATGTCCTGGAGCTCCGTACTCTTTCTCGCCATCGGAGCGGTCTGCGCGGCCCTCATCTGCATGCGCGCGGTCCTTCCGCAGCGCACCCGTGCCCTGAACGAAGAGATCAATCGACTTACCGTCAGTCAGGCGGGCGGGGAAAATTCGTGGCGCGCACAGGCCGAACGGCTGCAGGCCAGGGTCGATGAGCTCGAAGGCCAGGTGACCGACCTCGAGGGCGACGCGGTCGACGCCGCCACGCTGAACGGACGCCTTACGGCATACCGTGAACTTACGAGTGTTCTCTGGTATATGGAGGCGGAGGATCCGGCCTCTGCCTGTCTGCATCTGCTGCAGATCGACGCGTCTCAGGTCCCGCAGAGCGAGACGGTCTTTCAGACAGCGTACAGCGAACAGTATGCCGCGCTTTATCCGAATGCGCAGGATCTCCTGGTCAATGCCGGCCAGAGCCTGTACGAAGCCGGCGAGTACGACCGGGCGGCCGAATTCCTGCGTGCGGCCCTCGGGGTAAACGAAGACGCGACCTCTGCCATGTACTGGCTGGTCAAAGTGTATCAGGGGAGCGGCGACGAAACGCAGGCTCAGGAGTGGACGGATAAGCTCCTGAACGAATACCCCTCCAGTTCGGAAGCGCAGCTTCTGGACGCGGAGCTGAACCCGCCCGCGGCGGAGCCGGAAGGCTGAGCCCCGGCGCGGAAACGATCATTGACAGAAAGAAGGCGATAGTTATGGGATTGTTTTCCAGGTCTAAGACCTCGAAACCCAGAGCCCTGGCCTTCGTAGATTATGAACATTGGTTTTATTCCTATAAGAACCTGTTTTCCATGACCCCCGATCTGGAGGCCTGGCGCGACGAACTGCAGGAATACTTCGAGCTGGAAGATATCCTGGTGTTCGCGAACTTCAGCGTGAATTTCATTGCCCCCGAGAGGGAGAAGCTGGAGAAGCTGGGCGCGCGTGTGATCCACACCGGCATTGCACAGGAATCGAGCGATAAGGACTACACGGACTTTATCATGCTGGATCACATTTACCAGGCGGCGATCCGGAAAGACATCGAAGTGTACGTGATCTTTACGGGCGACGGACATTTCGGTTCGGCGGTCAGGTATATCAGGAATAAGCTGAACAAACGCGTCATCGTCTACGGAGTGAACAGGGCGCTCAGCGGGAGACTGAAGTCGGAAGCGTCGAGTTATGTGGAGATGCCCCGCTATGAGCAGGAACAGCAGTTTTATCTCGATCTGGTGCTGAACACGCTGGAGCGGCTGACGCTCCAGAAAAAGGATCCGACTTACCGGCGCACCATCGACGGCGTGGCGAAGAGCAGCCGCGTAGCCCGAGACAGGATCAAATGGGCCATGGATTATCTCATGGAGAAGGGCTATGTGAGCGAGCGGAAGGTGAAAGTCCGCACGAATACGGGCGGGAAGAATTCCGCAAAGGACGGCGGAAAGGCCGGGGCGGACGACGCGGGAAAGAAGCAGAACGCCGAACAGGCGGTGAAAGTGTTGTCTGTGGACTGGAATGCCATAAAGAAGGACGGCATCTGGGGGAAACTGAAGTAATGGATGAGAAGGCCCGCGCGCTCGCGGTCGTCGAGGCGCTGAAAACCGCATATCCGGGCGCGGAGTGCACGCTGGATTACGACGACGCGTGGAAACTGCTCGTGGGAGTGCGTCTCGCGGCGCAGTGTACGGACGAGCGGGTCAATGTCATTACCGAACAGCTTTATGCGAAATACCCCACGCCGCAGGCGCTGGCGGACGCCGGCGCGGACGCGATCGAAGAGATCGTGCGTCCCTGCGGACTGGGAAGATCGAAGGCACGGGACATTCACGCCTGCATGAGCATGCTGGTGCATGAGCTGGACGGGAAGGTCCCGGATACGATGGAAGGACTGCTGGCGCTTCCGGGCGTCGGCAGGAAGAGTGCGAACCTCGTGCTCGGGGACGTGTTCGGAAAACCGGCGATGGTGTGCGACACGCATTGCATCCGAATCATGAACCGGCTCGGCTTCGTATCGACGAAGGATCCGAAGAAGGTCGAAGACCGGATGTGGGAGATGTTTCCGCCGGAGGAAGGGTCGGATCTGTGCCACCGCCTCGTGCTGCACGGGCGTGCGGTGTGCTCGGCCTGGACGAAACCGTCGTGCGGGGAATGTGTGCTGAGCGGGCTGTGCCCGAAGATCGGAATCTAGTCACTCGAAGAGCAGCACTTCGCCGTCCGTGACCGCGAACCAGACCGGATCGCTGCCCTCGACGGCGCTGCGGCCGGAGGTGAGTTCCGTGACCGCCGCGGCGAACGCTTCGGCCCGGTCCTCCGGGACCAGCAGCCGGTAGGTGACGCGCTCGGCCCAGTCTTCCTTCAGGGAACGGACCGCATGCGCGGCCATGACCGAACCGAGCCGGCCGACGTGGGTGTAGTCGATCTCGAGGCGCGACCGGAACGCGGGAATTTTCTCGACGGTCCGGGCGGCTTCCACAGCGGCTTCCGCCGCCGCGGCATAGGCGCGCGAAAGCCCGCCGGTACCCAGAAGGGTGCCGCCGAAATACCTGGTCACGACCAGGCAGACGTCATGCAGCCCCGCACCCTGCAGCGCGTGCAGGATCGGGAGACCGGCGGTCTGTGACGGCTCGCCGTCATCCGAGACGCGTGTGATCTCGGGTCCGCCGCCCTCCGGGGCGCAGATGAACGCGAAGCAGTGATGCCTCGCGTCGGGATGAGCTTTTTTGATCTGCTCGATAAAGGCCAGCGCTTCCTGTTCGCAGGAAGCGGGCGCCAGATCGCCGATGAAGCGCGAACGCTTCTCCGTGATCTCGCCTTCGGCCGGTGTGAGTATGGTAAGATAGGAACTTCGCATGGGTCCGCCTCCGCGTATCATTGTAAGGGACGCGGGGCGCGGGGCGCAAGCATTGACAGGAGGAACGCCGTGAATTACGGAAGTGAGACCACCGAAAGAGAGCTCGAAGAGGCGAAGAACGCGAAAAAGAAGAAAGAACGGAAACGCCATCCGGTCCTGAACGTGATCGGCTGGATCGTGTTCGTGTTTTTCGCGCTGATCATCATTGCGGGTGCGCTCGCGGCAGGCTGTATCAAGGGAATCCTCGACGAAGGTCCTTCGATCGATGAGATCAGCGTCTCGGCCGAAGGCTACTACACGACGGTCTACGACGCGCAGGGAAACGAGATCCAGACGCTTCTGCAGGCGGGATCGAACCGCACGTACGTTTCGTACGAGGAGATCCCGGATTACGTCGTGGACGCGTTCGTCGCGATCGAGGACTCGAGCTTCTGGGAACATCCCGGCATTGACCCGCACGGCATTCTCCGCGCGATCAGGGGCATCCTTCAGGGCGATGAGGTCACGTCGGGCGCCAGTACGATCACGCAGCAGCTGATCAAGAACAATGTCTTCGGCGGCGGCATGGAGGAGAGCTGGGGCGATAAGCTCGTGCGAAAGATCCAGGAGCAGTGGCTCGCGGTCCAGCTCACGGATATCATGTCGAAAGAAGAGGTGATGGAGAACTATCTGAACACCATCAACCTCTCTCATAACACACTGGGCATCGGAACCGCGGCCGAGCGGTATTTCGGAAAGGAAGTGGGCGATCTGACATTGTCCGAGGCGACCGTGATCGCGGCCATCACCTCGAACCCGAGCCGCTGGGATCCGATCAATCACCCGGACGACAACGCCAGGCGCAGGCGCATCGTACTCGACTACATGGTCGAACAGGGCTACATCACGGAAGAGCAGGAAGAAGAAGCGCTCGCGGACAATGTCTACATGCGCATCGCCGCGCACAACGGCCGTTACCTCGAGGAGGAGACCGGCGTGTACTCGGCGTTCGTCGACTCGCTGGTCACACAGGTCATGGAGGACCTGCAGGAGTACTGCGGATACTCGGAGGCGCAGGCCAGAAATATGCTGTATTCGGGCGGCCTGAGCATCTACGCCACGCAGGATCCCGACTGCCAGGCGGTGGTCGACGCGCAGATCAACGATCTGAACAATTACGGTCCGCAGGAGTTCGGCATCACGAGCTACGCGCTCTCGGTGCAGGACGCGAACGGCGAGGTCACGAACTGGTCGGAAGGCCATATCAAACTCACACTGGGACTGGAGGACCTGGTCTTTAACTCGGAGGAGGAGGCGCAGGCGGCGATCGAAGCGTTTAAGGCGGAGGTCGTGGGTCCGAACGACGAGATCATCGGCGAGCGGGCGGACATCACGCTGCAGCCGCAGGTGTCCTTCGTCCTGATGGATCAGTCGAACGGCCACGTGCTCGCGCTCTCGAATGGGCGCGGCGAGAAGACGACTTCGCTCTCGCTGCAGCGCGCGACGTCGTCGACCAGACAGCCCGGTTCGGTCTTTAAGGTCGTTTCGTCCTTCGCGCCCGCGATGGAGGCGACCCGCGCCACGCTGGCCACGGTCTTCTACGACGCACCGTTCGTCTATAACGGAAAGAACATCGGAAACTGGTGGGGCGGCACCTACACGGGCTTCTCGAACATCCGCCAGGGCATCACGTTCTCGATGAACGTCGTGGCGGCGCGCTGCCTGATCGAGCGGGTCTCGCCGCTTCTGGGCATGCAGTTCTGCGAGCGTTTCGGCATCACGACGCTGGTCGAAGAGGAGACGCTGGCCGACGGGACCGAGCTGACCGACCTGACCGCGTCGATGGCGCTGGGCGGCCTGACGCACGGCGTGAAGAACATTGAGATCACCGGTGCGTACGCGGCGATCGCGAACGGCGGTGTGTATAACGAGCCGCTGCTTTACACCCGGATCGAGGACCGCATGGGGAATGTCCTGATCGACCGCGAGGAGGAGCAGGACACTCACAGGGTGCTTTCCGAGGAGAATGCCTGGCTGCTGACGGACGCGATGGAAGACTCGACCGAGCCGCACGCCTACTTTACGCTGGGCATCGGTTCGACGAGTACCCGCGCGCACATCGACGGAATGTCGACCGCCGGCAAGTCCGGAACCACGCAGGACTCGAACGACCAGTGGTTCGTGGGCTACACGCCTTACTATACCGGCGGCATCTGGATCGGATATGACGATAACGGCACGCTTTCGGGCGCGGATCCGATCATTAAGAACATATGGCATAATATCATGCAGGAGCTGACCGTCGGCAGAGGGCTGCCGGATCTCGACTTCCCGATGCCTTCGACGATCACCATGGCGACGATCTGCGCCCGCTGCGGAAACCTCGCGGTCGGCGGCCTGTGCGACCATGATCCGAGACCCGGCGTCGTCTACACCGAGTATTTTGCGCCCGGCACCATTCCGACGCAGACCTGCACCTGCCATGTACAGGCCGAAGTCTGTACGGTCAGCGGACTGCGTCCGTCCGAGGACTGCGAGACCAGAGAGGTCCGCACGTTCATGAATCCGAGTGTGGCGGGCGGCGGAACATATGACTCCGGTCTGCTGCCGCCGGGCGAGGTCTGCACGGTCTGCACTGCGGCGCGAGAGGCTGCCGAGAGTGCGGCGGCCGAGGAGGAGAGCCGGGCGGCGGAGAGCGAGGCGGCTGAGGGCGGCGGCTCCGGCGGCGGTTCGGAGTAAGACTTTCGTAAGACAGAAAAAGAAAGAGTGCAGTGTTTCCGAAGCAGGAGACACTGCACTTTTTTCGTCGTTTTTCGTCGGAGCAGCCGCCCGCGTTACGGAGCGTCTTCCTCTGCCAGCATGGCCCGGTACCGCGCGATCGCCTCGCGCATGCTCTCCGGGCTCGGCGCGCCCTTCGTCACACGGCGCTCGACGCAGGTCTTCAGACTGATCGCCTCGTAGATATCTTCATTGAATGCAGGGGAGAGCTTCCGGTACTCTTCGAGCGGCAGCTCGTCCAGCGAGATCCCCCGGTCGATGCAGGTCAACACCAGCGCTCCGACGATCCCGTGCGCGTCGCGGAACGGAACGCCCGCGCGGACCAGGTAGTCGGCGACGTCGGTCGCGTTCGTGAAGCCGGAGGCTGCGCTCCGCTCCATGCGCTCGGGCCGGAAGCGGACCTCCGCCATCATGGCGGTGAACAGCGTGACGCAGTCGTGTACGGTGTCCAGCGCGTCAAACACGCGTTCCTTGTCCTCCTGCATATCCTTGTTATATGCCAGCGGGATCCCCTTCATGGTCACGAGCATGCTCATCAGGTCGCCGTAGACGCGCCCGGTCTTTCCGCGGACCAGCTCCGCGATATCGGGGTTCTTCTTCTGCGGCATGATGCTGCTGCCGGTGCTGAAACCGTCCGAGATCTCGATGAAGCGGTACTCGTCCGAGTTCCAGAGGATGATCTCCTCACAGAAGCGGGAGAGATGCATCATGATCATCGCCAGCGCGGACAATGACTCGATGCAGTAGTCCCGGTCGGAGACCGAGTCCATCGAGTTTCCGGTCGCGCGGTCGAACTCCAGAAGTTCGGCGACGTATTCGCGGTCGAGCGGGTAGGTGGTGCCGGCCAGTGCCGAGGCGCCCAGCGGGCACTCGTTCATGCGCACCAGCGCGTCGGCGATGCGTCCGCGGTCGCGCGTGAACATTTCGAAATACGCTCCGATGTGGTGCGCGAGCGTGACCGGCTGCGCCTTCTGCAGATGCGTGAAGCCGGGCATCCAGGTCTCGAGGTTCGCTTCCATGATGTCGAGCAGGACCTTCTGCAGATCCCGCAGCTCCGCGTCGACCTCGCTCATCTCGCCGCGCACGTACATGCGCATGTCCAGGGCGACCTGGTCGTTCCGGCTGCGGCCGGTGTGCAGCTTCCGCCCGGGCTCGCCGATCCGCTCGGTCAGCGTGCTCTCGATGAAGCTGTGGATGTCCTCCTGGCTCATATCGATCTTCAGGGTCCCCTCCGCGAGATCCTTCGCGATGGAAGCGAGTCCCGAAATGATGGCGTCGCAGTCTTCCGCGGGAAGGATCCCCTGCTTTTTCATCATCGCGGCATGCGCCATGCTCCCGCGGATGTCCTCCGCGGCGAGCCGCCGGTCATAGGAGAGGGAGGCATTGAACGCGAATGCGCGCTCGTCCGTACCTTCCGTAAAGCGTCCGCCCCATAATTTCATCATCATTCCTCCGTAATATGTTCCGTGCTTTCAGGCTCTGCGGATAAGCTCTCCGCCTGCGGCGCTTCCGCAGCCGCGGCCTTCGCGCGCCGCGCCTCCGCGGCCTCCGCTTTCGCCCGTTCGGCTTTTCTGTCGCTCCGGGTCTTGACCAGCATGCAGACGGCGAACAGGATGACCGCCCCGAGGCTGATGAGGCTGCCTTCCCGCAGTCCCCGTACCCGGTATGTAAATACGACGTGATGTGTGCCTTCGTCAAGACTGATCGCGTAATACGCGTGTCCGACCGCGTCCGCGCCGAGCTTCTCCGGATCGACCGTGCGGCCGTTCACGGTCACGCTCCAGCCGGCGTCGTAAGGGATCGTGACGATCAGCCGGCCGGCTCTGTCCGCGGTCACCATGCCGCCCACGCGCGTGTCGGTGAACTCGTCGATCACCCATCCGTGCGTTCCGATGCGGTCCATCGCGCGGCGGAAGACGAGATCGTTCACCGTCTTCACGACGGCTTCGACGGGCTCTCCCGAGTCGTCCGTCAGTGTGATCTCGGTCCCGGGCGACGTGTAGCCCAGGTCGAGCAGGTAGCCGCGGGTGACTTTCGTGAACGAACGGGTCTGTCCGCCGACCGTGGCGGTCACGGAGTCGATCGAGGAGTCGACGACGTAAGCGTAGGTCATGCCGGCGTGGTCCTGCGTCCAGGTCCCCGCGGCGTCTCCTGCCGGGACCTCGAAGAACAGCCGCTCGATGCCGGTCAGAGCACGGATCATCGCGGACTGCCGTTCGAACGGGTCGCGTCCGTCCGCGCTCAGCCCGCGGATCGTTTCATAAGCTTCCTCGTCTGCCATGAACCCGAGCGACTGGGCGCCCTCGTTCCGATACAGATAATAGCCGTCCTCCGCGGCGAGCTGTGTGTAGATCTGCGAATTGGCCAGTTCGCCGTCCTTCGTCAGGACGTAGCGCACGCCGAGCAATGCCTGCAGGATCTCGGTCATGCCGTTCGCGGAGTAGGCATTGACCGAATGGTCGCTGCCGTAAGCGCGGTAGAGCGCGCCGACGTCTGCGCTCGCGGTCGAGGAGAACACCGAGACGGCCCGGTAGTTCAGCCAGGCGCCGTCATTCCGCGTCAGGCGCGAGCGCTGATCCTTTTCGACCCGGTAGAAGGCTCCGCCCGCGTCTTCCTCCGCGGTTTCCAGAAACGATTCGTAAGCGTCGTAACCCGCGAGATAGTTCGCGCGCGTGTTTTCGGGAATGCCGGTCGCCGCCAGGTTCGCGAACAGTTCGACCGCCAGGACGATGCAGGCGGTCACGAGCGCCGCGCGCCGGCTGAGCACGCCTGTACAGCGGCCGCCGGTCAGCATCGCGAACATGACGACGAGCCCGATCGAAGCGGCGAAGACCAGCTTCGGGGTCTCGGGGACTTCCGTGAAGACCATCATCATGGCGAGGAACGCGGAGACGCCGATCGCGCACAGCACCACGACGGCGGCCTTCTGCCGGCGCAGCTTCCGCACCGCCTCATAGCAGAGCACGAGAACGACCGCGATATAAAGGAACGACTGCCGTGCGGGCAGGCTGTTCGGATAGTGGAAACCGTGCCAGATATAGTTCAGGACGTTCACCGAGAACGACAGCAGCAGGAAGGCCAGCAGCGCCAGGTAGGCGATCTTTTCGCGCGCGCGTGTCTTCGGGGAGGCAAAGTACAGCGGGAGCAGCAGGAACACCGCCGCGCCGCAGTAGATGTTCGGCCAGTGGTTCAGCGTCTGCTCGGTCGTCACCGCCACGCTGTGCCGCGCGAATACGCGGAACAGATCGAAATAGAACGTAAAGGTGTGCGGGAACGTCGATGAAGCGGAGGCGGTAGCCTGCAGCGCCAGGTACTCGGGCAGAAGCAGCACGGCGGCCATGCCGCCCGCGATGATCGAGTACAGGATGAAGCGCAGGATCATGGCCGCGTAGTCGTTTTTCGCCCGGACGCGCACATAGACCGGCCGCCCGTCTTCCGTGAACGAAGGGGCGCCGTCCTCGTCGGTCTTCCGGCGGATCTTCACGGTCGGAAGCACGATCATCTGCACGATGAACCAGAGCACGATGAAGATGCAGAGCATGATCGCGATGTAGAAGTTCATCAGGATCGAGACCGCGAGCGTGATGCAGTAGAGCGCGGGCTTCTGTTCGCGGACCAGCTTTTCGATTCCCATCAGCACGAGCGGAGCCAGAACGATCGAGTTCATCCACATGATGTTCCAGCTGTATGCGACGACGAACGCCGAGAGCGCATACGCCCAGGAGAAGGGCAGCGCGAGCATGCCGCGCTCCTTTCCGTGGTAAGTCAGGAAGATCGAGAAAGTGAGTCCGCAGAACCCGGTCTTCAGCACGACCAGGTAGGAGATGAATTCAATGACGTGCTCCCGCGGCAGGAAGCGCAGCAGCCAGTTGAACGGATCCGCCAGATAATAGGCGAAGACCGCGAGAAAGTTCGTGCCGCCGCCGATGTTCCAGGACCAGGCGAGGCTGCCGCCGCTGTGCAGTTTATTCAGGAACTCCGCCGTAAACGGCGCGTACTGGTGATAAAGATCCGTCCGCAGGAACATATGCGGGCCGAACGGGTAGATGCCCTTAACGATAAAGGCGGCCAGCATGATCAGCACGGGGATGAGGAATGCCAGCAGGTAAAGGGATCTCGACGGTTTCGCATTTTTCACCAGTTTATTCATGGAAGTATTTTATTGCCCGCGCGGATAAAAGTAAAGAAACCCCCAAACTGTATAGAAAATGCTTAGAAAAGACCTGAAAAGCCGGAAAAGCCCGGAAAAAGCGCGGAATGAGCCCCGAAGCGGACGGAAAGGTTGACACGCGGGAGAACCGGGTATAATATCTAACAAACGATCAGAGTAGAGGTCGCGTCCGACATCAGTAACGGCTCCGATATCTCCGTGATAGACGAGGAGCCCTGAAAGGGGAGGACGCCGAAGGGACCGGCCGCCGGAGCGGGCGCATCCCTGGGCAGGCGGTTAAGAACCGTCTGACTGTCACCGGGCGGTGGAGAGCTACTGTATCAGAATTTCGCGCGTGCCGCGAATCAGGATGCATCGTAAGCCGGCCCGAGTGGCCGGTTTTTTACACGAAGGAGGAGACTATGGCGATTTTTAAGGGTGCGGGAGTGGCGATCGTAACGCCGTTTCATGAAGACGGAAGCGTGAATTACGAGAAGCTGAAAGAGCTGATCGACTGGCAGATCGAGAACGGCACCGATGCGATCATCATCTGCGGTACGACGGGCGAGTCCGCGACACTGTCCGAGGCGGAGCATGAGGATGTGGTCCGCTTCGCGATCCGTGCGGTCGACCACCGCGTACCGATCATCGCGGGCACGGGTTCGAACGCGACCGACACCGCGATCATGCTTTCGAAGGCAGCCGAGGCGGACGGCGCCGACGCGCTGCTGCTCGTGACCCCTTATTACAATAAGGCCACCCAGAACGGCCTGTTCGCGCATTATAAGGCGATCTCGGACGCGGTGAACATCCCGATGATCGTGTACAATGTCCCGAGCCGCACCGGCGTGAACATCCTTCCGGCGACGATGGCGCGCATGGCGAAGGAGATCGAGCATGTCGCCGCGATCAAGGAGGCGAGCGGAAACATCTCCCAGATCGCGCAGCTGGCGGCGCTCGTGGGCGACACCTGCGACATCTATTCGGGCAATGACGATCAGATCATCCCGATCATGTCGCTCGGCGGCATCGGCGTGATCTCGGTGCTTTCGAACATTGCGCCGCAGCAGACGCACGATATCTGCCAGGCATACTTCGACGGCGACACCGCGAAGGCCGCGAAGCTTCAGCTGGAGGCCATGGATCTGGTCGGCTCGCTGTTCTGCGAGGTGAACCCGATCCCCGTGAAGACCGCGATGAACATGATGGGCATGGAGGTCGGCCCGCTGCGCATGCCGCTGACGCCGATGGAGCCGCAGAACGCGGACCGGCTGCGCGCGAGTATGGAGAAGTACGGACTGCTCTGATAAAGGAGAGAGATGATGGTAAGAATCATTTTGCACGGCTGCAAGGGCCGTATGGGGAAAATGATCACCGAGATGGCTGCTGCCGACGACGCGGTCGCGATCGTGGCGGGCGTGGACATGGGCGAGGATCCCGGTCTCGGTTATCCGTTTTATAACAGTGTGGCGGACGTGGCCGAGGAGGCTGACGTCGTGATCGACTTTACGACTGCCGCGGCGGTCGACGGGCTGCTGGACGCCTGCGCGGAGAAGGGGCTCGGCGTGATCGTCTGCACTACCGGTCTTTCCGAGGCGCAGCTCGAGCATCTGGCCGCATCGACGGTGAGGATTCCGGTGCTGCGTTCCGCGAATATGTCGGTGGGCGTGAACCTGCTGCTGAAGATCCTGGGACCCATGGCGAAGACGCTGTCGGCGGCCGGGTTCGATATCGAGATCGTCGAGAAGCATCATAACCAGAAGCTGGACGCGCCGAGCGGGACCGCGATCGCGCTGGCGGACGCGATGAACGAGGCGATGGACAATGCGTACGACTACACGTTCGACCGTTCGCAGCGCAGACAGAAAAGAGATCCGAAGGAGATCGGCATCTCGGCGGTGCGCGGCGGAAGCATCGTGGGCGAGCACGACGTGATCTTCGCCGGAAAGGACGAGGTCATCACGGTGTCGCATACCGCGTTTTCGCGGGCGATCTTCGCGAACGGCGCGCTGACCGCGGCGAAGTTCCTGGCGGGGAAGCCGGCCGGTTTTTATACCATGAACGATGTCCTGTAAGGCGGACTGAGCATCAGACGAAGAAACGAAAAAGAGAGGAGCGTGCCATGCCTGCATGGTATAGCTCCTTTCTTTTTCGAATTCCGAGGATGATGTAAAGGCGCGGCATCGTCGAGCGGCCCGGAAGCGCGGAATCCGGTTCGGCGGCTTTCAAATCTCACGGTGGAAAATCCCTCACGGCACTGCTATAATAAACAAAGTCAAAACGTGCATTGCCCCGAACCCTCTGAAGGGCCCGGGTGCCAGCCATAACGAGGAGGTCATTTTATGAACGTTATCACCAGTTACCACGGTCCCGATAAGCTCTACACGAAGGTCTTCGTGGCTTCTGAGCCGGGCTTTAACGTCACGTCCACGATCATCTGCGGTAAGAAAGAGTGCGCCATCATCGATACGCAGTGGACGAAGGCGAACGCCCTGCGGGTCGTGGCGGAAGTCCTGGAGACCGGCCTGGACCTGAAGTGGATCTTCGCGACGCACGCGCATCCGGATCACTACTGGGGCATGGGCGAGATCTCGAAGTTCTTCCCGAACGCGAAGTGCTACGCGCCGGAGCCCGTCGTCACGCTGTACGGCCACCAGTATCAGGGTAAGCTGGACGAGTGGGAGGACATCATCGGTTCGACGAACCTTCCCCGCACCCAGTGCGACCGCCTCGAGGCGCTTCCGGGCACCGAGCTGGAGATCGAGGGCGAGAAGGTCGAGATCATCCGCTGCATGGGCGACCTGATGTGGAACACGATCGCCTGGATCCCTTCGATCAAGACCGTCGTGGGTTCCGACGTCATCTTTAACCAGGCGCATCCGTTTACCTGCGAAGTCACGAAGAATCAGAGAAAGCTCTGGATGAAGGATATCGAGGCCATCCGCGACCTGCAGCCCGAGGTCATCATCCCCGGCCACATGCGCGAGGACATGCCTCTGGACGAGAGCTCGCTCGAGTTCATGGAGCAGTACCTGATCGCGACCGAGGAGGAGCTGGAGAAGAACACGGACGCCGCGGGCTTCTTCTACGGCATGTTCAAGCGCTTCCCTTACGCGACGCTGCTGAACTACTCGAACGAGATGAACGCGGAGGTCCTTCTGGGCGGCCGCGAGTGGAACTGGAACGAGGATCCGGATCCGAAGTGGCTGGATATCCCGGTCGCGTGGCCGGATGATCCGGGCATCTATGTGTAA
>JAFWDI010000009.1 GCA_017513125.1 Lachnospiraceae bacterium
GACTGGCGGCGAAGGCCGGCGTGAAGATGACCGGCGCAGGCGCCACCTATCCTTACGGAAAAGACCCGATGGATACGAACATCCGCATCGCGCCGACCTATCCTTCGACGGAGGAACTGCAGCAGGCCATGGATCTGTTCTGTGTCTGCGTGAAGCTGGCGGGCGTCAGAAAACTGCTGGAAGAGCAGTAACGGAGGAGCATTGGCTAAAAGCACGAGTAAGAAAAGTACGAACAGATCGGGAAGAAGATCCGCGCAGGAGTATGATCTTACACCTCTGGTGACCGCGGTCTGCTTTATCGCGGCGGGCGTCCTGTTCTTCCTGGGAAATCTCGGCCTTCTGTCATCGGTGGGAGAATTCTTCCACGCGCTGGCGGTCGGCCTTTTCGGCATGATGGGATATGTGTTCCCCGTCGCCCTGATCGCGGGCGCGATCCTCTGGTTCGTATACCGGAGAGAGGTGACTGACCGGGAACTGACGCTGAAACTGGTCGGTGCGATCATCGCGTTTGTGTTTTTCTGTGTATTTTTCCACGCGGTGCGGACGCAGGATCCCGTGGCGCATGTGAGCGCCGCAGATCTGTTCCGCGGTTCTATCGACCATGCCGCGGGCGGACTGCTCGGCGGACTGTTCGCACGTCTGATCGCGGGCGGCGTCGGGAGAGCCGGCTGCGCGGTCATTTCCCTGATCGCCGCAGTGGTCGGTCTGGCGATCCTTCTCTGGAACGTGATCCGTGAGTATCTGATCCCGATGATCCGCGAAGGCAGGGAGGCCGCGGCGGACCGCCGCGCGGCTGCCGAAGACCGCAGGGCGGATACCCGGAGCCGGAGAAGTCGTTATGAAGAGCCCGAAGATGATTATGAAGAAGTCCGTCCCGAACCTCAGGATGACCGCAGGCGTTTCCGCGGCGTGACGAAAAACACCGATCTGGGGGCTGCACCTTCGGTCAGGGAGCGCAGTGAGGGAACCGCGGGAAGCGCCCGCCCTGCCCGGGACGAGGCGGTGGACAGCGTTCCGCTCGAAGGGACGATCAGCGGTATCGATTCCGGATACCGCACCCCGCAGCCCTCTAAGCAGAGAACGGCGGAAAAGGAACGCACGGCTCCGAAGGAGCCCCGCGTGAACGACGGTATTTCCGATGTGGCGCTTGGACGTCTGGATGATGAAGATCTGTCCGCACCCGAAGAACCCGTTCCGCAGGTGAGTCATGAAACGCCCGCTCCGGAGTTCCCGCTGCAGGATACCCCCGGCAGGCGGACTTCCGGAGATATTTCCGCACGGCGCTACTGGGGAACGAACGCCGAACTGAACAGGATCGACGATCTGCACGGTGCGAAGAGCCCCCTGTCAAATCCCGCATTTCCGGAAACGCATTCCGAGGGGCTGCTTTACATTGACAGCGAGACCGGCGACGTCTATGAGGACCGCCCCGCGGCGAAGCACGAAGCGGAGGACGCCTGGGCCGAGGTCTCTTACGGTGATGGCCCCGAAAGTGAGCTCCTTCCCGAGCCGGAGAACGAGCCTTTTGACGGGGACGGGTTTTATACCGATGATCCGCTCTACACCGATGATGCGCGGTATGAGACCGGTCCGGAGACCGTCGAACCGTATTTTGAGAACGAACGGGATGAAGAGGCGGAGCCGCCGTATCCTGAGGAACCTGCGTTTGAGGAGGACGGCCCCGAACTTTACGGTCGTGACAGCATGGACGGCGTGGAGTCGCGCCGCGTCGTGACGGCGAGCGGAAAGGTCATCGAAGCCGAGATCGATCCGAACGATCCGATCGCGTCGAGGCTCAGGGACCGCGATTATGAGAAGAAGAATCCCGCGCCGGTGAAAGATCCCTTTGCATACGGTGACGAAACTCCGGATACCATCGACTCGTTCGAACCGCCGGCCGGTCCCGCGAAGGAGCCCCGCAGCACGATGGGACGCGCCCGTACCGGAAACTTCCGGGGCGGAAGCGGAGAGAGCGGCGGCGTTTCGGCGGTGCAGCCGGTCCGCAGCGCTCCCGCGCAGGAGGAGACCGCGCCTGCGGCTCAGAAGAAGAAAAAGAAGGGCAAGCCCTATCACGCCCCTTATTTCAATATGCTCACACAGCCGAAAGCACAGGGCAGGGGAAACGACTCCGAGCTCCGTGAGACCGCCGAACGTCTCCAGCAGACGCTGCGCGATTTCGGCGTCGGCGTTACGGTCACGGACTGGCAGCGGGGCCCTTCGGTCACGCGCTATGAGATCCAGCCGGACCAGGGTGTAAAGGTCTCGAAGATTCTGTCCTATGCGGACGACATCAAGCTCAGCCTGGCGGTCGCCGACGTCCGCATCGAGGCGCCGATCCCCGGAAAGAGCGCGATCGGCATCGAGGTCCCGAACAAGGACATCTCATCCGTAACGCTGCGTGAGGTCATCGAGAGCGAGGAGTTCCGCAAACACCGCTCGAAACTCGCGTTCGCGGTAGGTAAGGATATCGCGGGAAAGGTCATCATTGCCGACCTTGCGAAGATGCCGCACCTGCTTATCGCCGGCACCACGGGTTCCGGAAAGTCGGTCTGCGTGAACGGCCTGATCGTGAGCATGCTCTACCATGCGAAACCTTCGGAGGTCGGCTTCATCATGATCGATCCGAAGATGGTCGAGCTGAAGGTCTACGAGGGCATCCCGCACCTGCTGTATCCTGTCGTGACCGACCCGAAGAAGGCCGCGTCGGCGCTGAACTGGGCGGTAAATGAGATGGTGAACCGCTATAAGAAGTTCGCCGACATGAACGTCCGCGATCTGAAGGGATATAACCAGAAGATCGATGAGGAGATCGAAGCCGGAAACACCGACGTCGGACCGAAGATGAAACAGATCGTGATCATCGTCGACGAGCTCGCGGATCTGATGATGACTTCTCCGAAGGAAGTCGAGGAGGCGATCTTCCGTCTGGCGCAGATGGCGCGTGCCGCGGGCCTGCACCTGGTCATCGTGACTCAGCGCCCGTCGGTCAATGTCGTCACCGGCACCATCAAGGCGAACATTCCTTCCCGCATCGCGCTGAAAGTCGCGTCGGGCGTGGACTCGCGTACGATCCTCGACATGAACGGCGCCGAGAAGCTCATCGGCTGGGGCGATATGCTGTATTATCCTTCGGGTGCCCAGAAGCCCGTGCGTGTGCAGGGATGCTTCATCAGCGACGAGGAAGTGACCGAGATCACGGAGTTCCTGCAGAAGATGGATCCGGACGACGCCGAGGAACGCGAGGAGATCGAGATCATCGACGTCGCGGCGGCTGATGCCGGAACGTCCGGCGGTGGGGGCGGAAACGCGTCTGACGGCGCGGATGAGCTCTATGTGGAGATCGGCCGCTTCGTGACCGAGGCGCAGAAGCCGGTCTCGATCGGACTGCTGCAGCGTAAATTCCGTATCGGATTTAACCGCGCGGCCCGCATCGTGGACCAGCTCGCGGACGAGGGCGTGCTGAGCGCCGACATGGGAGATAAGAAACCGCGCGAAGTCCTGATGAGCGCGGAGGAATTCCGTCAGATCTACGGCTGACCGCGGACGGATGTCCGCGCGGCGCCGGACCGGAGGAGATTGCATGATCATCACTGCGGCAGAGGCTGCTGAAAGCTGCGGCGCGCGTCTTTTCGGAGACGCGTCCGCCGTCATTACGAAGATCGCCACCGATTCGAGAGATGATTTCTCGAACGGCGGGATGTTTGTGGCCATCGAGGGGGAAAGAGTCGATGGTCACAAATTCATTTCACAGACCGTGGAAGCGGGCGCTTCCGCGGTCCTTCTGAGCCGTTCCTCCTTCATTCCGGAGGAGGTCCCCGCGGGCTGCGCGTACATTCTCACGGACGACGTGGGACGCGCGCTGCTGGATATCGGGAGGTATTGCCGTTCGCGCCTGGACATTCCGATCGTCGCGGTGACCGGCAGTGTCGGAAAGACGACGACCCGCGAGATGGTCGCGGAGGCGATCTCCGCGGAAAAACGCACTTTCCGCACGAAGAAGAACTTTAACAGCCAGATCGGCCTTCCGGTCACGATGCAGAGCATCGAAGACGAGGAGATCGCGGTGCTCGAAGCCGGAATCAGCATTCCCGGCGAAATGGCGCGTCTGGCATCCGTGATCCGTCCGGACGTCGTCGTGATGACGAATATCGGTGTCGCGCACATCGAGTTTCTGGGAAGCCGCGAAGGCATTTTTGAGGAAAAGTTCGAACTGGCCCGGGCGCTCGGCCCGGAAGGCGTTCTGATCGTGAACGGTGACGACGATATCCTCGGCAGGCTGGAGCCTGCGGCGTATCCGTTCCGCGTGATCAAATGCGGGATGGGGCCGGAAAATGACGTCCGCGCCGAACACGTCGTGCACGGCCGTATCGGGAGCTGCTTCACCGCGGTCCTTTCGGACCGGAAGATCCCGGTGGACCTCGGGGTGATCGGGGACCATATGATTCTGAACGCACTGCTGGCGCTGGCGGCCGCCGACGTCTGCGGCGTGGATGCGGAAGCCGCGGCAGCGAAGCTTTCCGCCTACTCCGGTTATGAGGGGCGGCAGCGGATCGAGGAGATCGGCGGCGTCGCGTGGATCTGCGATTATTACAATGCCAGCCCCGATTCCATGAAAGCCGCCCTGAAAGTCCTGTCCGACATGGACTGTGACGGAAAGCGGGTCGCGGTCCTCGGAAACATGTATGAGCTGGGGCCGGATTCGCCGCGCTTCCATCGGGAAGTGGGACATGCCGCAGCGGGTTCCGGAGCCGACGTGCTGTTTACTGTCGGCGAAAACGCGAAAGAGATCGCGGCGGGCGCGGCGGAAGCCTCCGGCTGCAGCGGTTCGAAGGACAGGCGCGCAGAGCTTCGGATCGAGAGTTTTGATGACATTGACGCCTGCTTCGAGGCGATGAAGCGGATACTGCGTCCCGGCGACGCGGTCCTTCTGAAAGCCTCGAACAGTATGCGTTTCGGCAGACTGAGAGATCTATGGGAAGAGAATGCTTCGCGAAAGTGATCATTGATATCGGGCATCCGGACCTGGACCGTTACTTCGAGTACGCGGTCCCGGAGCATCTGGCGCCCGCGGTCCGCGAGGGAAGCTCCGTGATGGTTCCTTTCGGGCGGGGTTCGACCCTGAGAAAGGCCTATGTGACGGAGCTTTCGGACGTCTGTGAATATGACCGCGCGAAGATACGTGATATTGCATCTGTCTGCGAGAAGGACGTCACGATCGAAGACCGCCGGATCCGGCTGGCCGCGTGGATCCGCCACCGCTACGGCGGCACGATGATTCAGGCGCTGAAGACGGTCCTTCCCGCGAAGAGAAAGATCGCTCCGAAGACTGTGCGGTATATCCGCGCAGTCATGAGCCCGGAGGAACTCGCGGCAGCGTTGGAGACGGCGGTCCGCAAGCATTATCATGCCAGAGCCCGCGTGATCGAGGCATTGATCGAAGACCCGCTCGTTCCGTTTCCGATCCTGGCGAGAAATCTTTCCGTCAGCATGGCGACGCTGAAGCCGATGGAGACTGCCGGGATCCTCGAGATCACCGAGGCCGTCGAGCGCAGGCAGAGACTGTACGGACGCGCGGCGACCGAGGCGTTCGAGCTCAATGCCTCCCAGCGAAGCGTCGTCGACGGAATCCTCGGGGGACTGGCGGCAGGGGACCTGCGGCCGTGTCTGATCCACGGAGTGACGGCCTCGGGAAAGACCGAGGTCTACATGGAACTGATCGCGCAGATTCTTAAGGAAGGGCGCCAGGCGATCGTCCTCATTCCGGAGATCTCCCTGACCTATCCTACGATGATGCGCTTTTACCGGCGTTTCGGCGACCGGATCGGTTTCGTACACTCGCAGCTTTCGGAAGGCGAGAAGTATGAGCAGCTGGCGTTGGCTGCGTCCGGTAAGATCGATATCATGATCGGTCCGCGGTCTGCGCTTTTTACGCCGTTTTCGAACCTCGGGCTGATCGTGATCGACGAAGAGCACGACGGCGCCTATGATTCGGAGACGGTCCCGCGCTACCATACCGTGGAAGTCGCGGAGGAACTGGCCCGCATCTGCGGGGCAGGGCTGGTACTCGGATCCGCGACGCCCTCGATGCGGTCCTACACGCGGGCGCTCGACGGCAGATACCGGCTGTTCCGCATGAAGGAGCGCGCGAAGAAGGGCTCCCGCCTGGCGGAAGTGAGCGTCGTGGATATGCGCGAGGAACTGCTTGCGGGGAACCGCCTGCCGTTTTCCCGCGAACTGACGGACGCGGTCCGGGAGGCGCTCGGCCGATCGGAACAGGTCATGCTGTTTCTGAACCGGAGAGGATACTCGTCGTTCGTTTCGTGCAGGAGCTGCGGCCATGTCATGGTCTGCCCGCACTGCGACGTGTCGATGAGCTATCATAAGAGCACGGGGCGGCTGCACTGCCATTACTGCGGCCACGAGGAGGCCTACCCGCAGGTCTGCCCGAAGTGCGGGTCCAAATATATCGCGGGATTCCGCAGCGGCACCCAGAAAATGGAAGAACTGCTGCAGAAGGAATTCCCTGAGGCGCGGATCCTGCGGATGGACCGTGACACCACGCGCGGGAAGGACAGCTATGAAAAGATCCTGAATGCTTTCGCGTCCGGCGAGGCGGACGTTCTGATCGGAACGCAGATGATCGTGAAAGGACATGATTTTCCCCGCGTCACGGTGATGGGCGTTCTGGCGGCGGATCTTTCGCTTTATGCGCCCGACCACACCGCGGCGGAGCGCACATTCCAGCTGCTGACGCAGGCGGCGGGACGCGCGGGCAGGAGCGACGATCCCGGACGGGTCATCATCCAGACCTACACGCCGGAGCATTACAGCATCGAGACCGCCGCGAAACAGGATTACGAAGCTTTTTACGAGCGCGAGATCCTTTACCGCCGGATGCTGGGTTATCCGCCGGCCATGGCCATGCTTACCTGCATGGTCAGCGCGGAGACGGAAGAGCGGGCGGATGCCGCTGCGAAGAGGCTGGCGGCATTGGCCGCAGAAGGAGAAGGACAGGTGTTCGGTCCTGCCGACGACGCGATTCCGAAACTGCGGGATCTGTATCGGAAAGTCCTGTATATCAAGGCCGGAGAGGGCGAACAGATCATTCGGACACGAAATGCCTGGGACCGCGCGGTGGAAAACGAGCCGGTGTTCACGGGCGTAAGACTTTTATATGATATGAGCGAATAGGGCCAGGGCCGGACGCATGGCCGTACACAGGGCGGAAGCGAACGGACGTGAGCTTATTCGCGCACAGAAACAGACCGGAAAGGAAAAACCATATGGCACTCAGACAGGTCAGAGTTCTCGGGGACCCGATCCTCGAAAAACGCAGCAAGGAAATAAAGGAGATGACTCCCCGTCTGCAGGGGATCATCGCCGACATGGTCGAGACGATGTACGACCAGAACGGAGTCGGCCTGGCCGCGGTCCAGGTCGGTATCCTGAAGCGCGTCGTCGTGATCGACTGCGGGATGGAAGAACCCGAACTTCACGTGATGATCAACCCGGTCGTGACTTCGGTCTCCGAGGAAGAACAGACCGGGCAGGAAGGCTGCCTCTCGGTGCCGGGCAAGTTCGGCATCGTGACGCGCCCCATGCAGGCGACGGTCGAATTTCTCGATGAGAACATGGAGCCTCAGACGCTGACCGGAGAGGGGCTGCTGGCCCGCGCGATCCTTCATGAATGCGATCATCTGGACGGACATATGTTTACGGAAATGGTCGAGGGGGACCTGATGGACGTGTCCGAGATGGCGCCCGAGGAGGAAGAGGAGGCGGAAGAAGGCGCTGAGACGGCGAAGACCGGGGAAACTGCCGCGGAGGAGTAAGACGTGCGGATCATCTATATGGGCACACCCGATATCGCGGCAGAGATCCTGACCTGCCTCGCGGAGAGCAGACATGAGGTCGTGCTGGCTGTGACGCAGCCGGATAAGCCGGTCGGACGGAAGCAGGAACTGAAGGCGTCCGCGGTCAAGGAGACCGCGCTTCGTTTCGGCATTCCGGTGTATCAGCCTGCCCGGATCCGTGATCCGGAAGCTGTCGCCGAACTCGCGCGTGTCGTGCGTGAGACGTCCGCGGACATTATGGTCGTGGCGGCGTTCGGCCAGATCCTCCCGAAGGAGGTCCTGGAGATGACGCGCTTCGGATGCGTGAACGTGCACGCGTCGCTTCTGCCCGCCTACCGCGGTGCGGCGCCTATCCAGTACGCGGTGATCGACGGTCTTGAAAAGACCGGCGTCACGATCATGCAGATGGACGAGGGACTGGATACCGGCGATATCATTGACGTTCTGGAGATCGGTATCGACCCGGATGAGACCGGCGGAAGCCTGTTCGATAAGATGAGCGCCGCGGCGGGACCGTTCCTGCTGGAAGTGCTCGAGCGGATCGGGGAGGGGACCGCGGTGCGTACGCCGCAGCGGGGAGAGAGTTCCTACGCGGCCATGCTGACCCGCGAGACCGGACGTGTCGACTGGACCGGGACCGTGCGCCGGGCGGACTGCCTGATCCGCGGCGTAACGCCCTGGCCGGGTGCCTATACGCTGCTTTCCGGAAAGAAACTGAAGATCCTCGGGGCCAGGCCCGCGCCCGAAGCGGCGGGGGATGCGGAACCCGGGACTGCATATACCGAAAAAGGACGCCTGTTCGTACGCTGCGCGGACGGCTGGATCGAGATCACACGGCTCCAGCTGGAAGGAAAGAAGGCTATGGACACAGAGGCGTTCCTGCGTGGCGCAAAGTTCGCGGAAGGTCAGGTGCTCGGCTGAATGAAACAGACAGAGAAAAAAAGATCGCCGCGCAGACTGGCTGCGGAAGCTCTCGTCCGGATCCTGGACGAAGGCGGCCTGAGCCACATCGTGACGGAAGAGGTGCTCGCGGAAGCGCCCGGGCTCGATGAACGGGACAGGGCGCTTTTTCATCGACTCGTAAAAACGGTGCTGGAACGCCTGTTCTTCCTCGATCACGTGATCGACGGGCACTCGAGCACGCCGGTCCGGAAGATGAAACCGTTTGTCCGCGAGACGCTGCGGACCGCGGTCTGTCAGATCCTGTTTTTCGATCAGATTCCGTCGAGCGCCGCGGTAAATGAGGCGGTCGCCGAAGTAAAACATTCGAAATACCGGTCCCTGGCCGGTTTTGTCAATGCCGTCCTGCGCTCGATCGCTTCGGACAGCGGAACGATCGCGGAGCCGGACCGCAGTGAGCCGGCCGCGTATCTCTCGGTCCGCTGGTCGATGCCTCTGTGGATCGCGGAGCTTTTCCTGAACCGCTTCGGTATGGAAGCGGCTGAGGAAATGTTCCGGTATTTCAATGCCGAGCCCGGTACAGCGGTGCGCGTAAACGCATCGCGCGTTCCGGACGGCGGGATCAGGGCAGTCCGCGAAGCTCTGTCGCGCGAAGGCGCGGAGATCCGGGACGGTCATTGCCAGGAGTGCTTCCGGCTGTACGGCGCCGGGCGGGTCGATCGTCTGGATGAATTCCGAAGCGGCCGGATCACCGTACAGGATGAGAGTTCCTGGACAGCGGTGCGTGCCGCGTGCACGGCGCTGCTGCAGCTGCGCGCGAAGCCGGGATCGACGGATGCGGAAGCGGAGCGAAACGCTGAGGCGGACGGGGAAAAGATCACGGTCTGCGATCTCTGCGCCGCCCCCGGCGGAAAAAGCCTGGCGGCTGCGGAACTTCTCGGGGAGCGTGCGGAAGTGTTCGCTTTCGATCAGAACGAGCGGAAGTGTGCATTGATACGGGAGAACGTCGAGCGCTGCGGATATACGAACATACGGACCGCTGTGAGGGATGCGCGGACGGAGGCTGTGCCCGCCGGCAGCGCGGCCGATCCGTCCCGGGGCGAACTCGCCGCGAAGAGCTGCGATCTTCTGATCTGCGATCTTCCGTGCTCGGGCCTCGGGATCATGGGAAAGAAAAAAGACATCCGCTACCGCCTGCGTGAACAGGACCTGCGTGATCTGGCCGATCTGCAGCGGGAGATCCTGACCGCCGCGGCGGATCTTCCGCATCCGGGCGGACTGCTGCTTTACTCGACCTGCACGCTCGATCCTGCTGAGAACGAAGAGCAGGCAGCGTGGATCTCGGAACGCTTCGGGTACGAGCTTCTGGATGAACGGACTCTGCGCCCGGACACGGACGGGTGCGACGGCTTTTATTACGCACTGTTCCGCAGACCCGCGGAGAGCTGACAGCACGCGAAAAAGATCGCGATAAAACGACGATTATGGAAAAGAAAGACATGAAAAGCATGTACCTGCCCGAACTCCAGCAGGAGTTCGCCGCGCTGGGGCAGCCGAAGTTCCGCGCGGGACAGGTGTTCGACTGGCTCCACGCGAAGCAGGTCACGGAGTTTACGATGATGACGAACCTTCCGAAGGCTCTCCGCGAAGAACTGGCCGCGTCATATGCGATCCCTTCGGTGACCGTGGAAGACCGCCTGATCTCGCAGATCGACGGAACGGAGAAGTACCTGCTCGCCCTTCCGGACGGGAACGCTGTCGAGGCGGTCCTGATGACATATGATTACGGAAAAAGCCTCTGTGTCTCGTCCCAGGTCGGCTGCCGCATGGGCTGCGCGTTCTGCGCTTCGACGCTGCACGGCCTCGTGCGGAATCTCAGCGCCGCGGAGATGCTTGACGAGGTCTACCGAGTGCAGAGCCTGACGGACGGACGCATCGATCACGTCGTGATCATGGGATGCGGGGAGCCGCTCGACAACTATGACAATGTCGTACGCTTCATCCGCCTGCTGTCCGACCCGCACGGCCATAACATGAGCGTGCGCCACATAACGGTATCGACCTGCGGACTCGCGCCGCGCATCCTGGATCTGGCGGGAGAAGACCTGCCTGTGACGCTGGCATTGTCCCTGCATGCGCCGAACGATGAGATCCGCCGCACCCTGATGCCGGTCGCGAAACGGTATGCGCTGCCCGAGGTCCTTTCCGCCTGCGACGCGTATTTTGCCGCGACCGGGCGCCGGGTCAGCTATGAGTACTGCCTGATCGACGGGGTCAATGACACGGACGGACACGCCGAAGAGCTCGCACGGCTGCTCGCGGGGAAAAACTGTCATGTGAACCTGATTCCCATGAACCCCGTGGAGGAACGCGCACACCTGCGCGAGACCCGGGGCAGGGAGCAGGCGTTCAAAAATAAACTTGAAAAACTAGGCATTAATGCTACTATAAGGAAGAAAATGGGCCGGGATATCGCCGGCGCCTGCGGACAGCTCCGGAACAGCCGCCTGGAAAGGGAAGGCTGACCGGGTGTCCGGGGAGCGGAAGCTCCCGAAAAAAGCAGGGGGTCTGGGTATGAGAGCCAGCTCACTAACGGATGTGGGCCGAAACCGGGAACTGAATGAAGATTCGGTATTCTGTTCGGTCCGGCCGGAGGGAAATTTAGAAAATCTCTTTATACTCGCAGATGGAATGGGCGGCCACAAGGCAGGAGAGATCGCGTCGGCACTGGCGATCGACCTTTTCCTGCGCGCGGTGAGACGCGACGAAGGTCAGAACCCCATCACCATCATGAACAGAGCCATTCAGGCGGCAAACAGCATTCTGTTTGAGAAGTCGCAGTCGTCCGAGAACTTCCGGGGCATGGGGACCACGTTCGTGGCCTGCTCTGTCATGGACAGCACGCTTTTCATCATGAATGTGGGGGACAGCCGCCTTTATGTCGTGGGGGAAAATATCCGTCAGATCACGCGCGACCACTCTCTTGTCGAAGAACTCGTCGACGAAGGAAGAATCGATCGGGATTCGCCCGAATACCTGCACCAGAAGAATATCATCACCAGAGCGGTCGGCATCACTCCTCAGGTCCAGGCGGATTTCTTCGAGATCGAACTGGAAGAAGGGGAAGCTGTGCTCATGTGTTCCGACGGACTGTCGAACATGGTCGGCGACGAGCGCATCGCGCAGATCGTGCACGGCGAGCCGGATCCCGATCTCTGCGTAAGGCAGCTGGTCAGGGAGGCAAATGAAAACGGCGGCAGGGATAACATTTCCGTGGTCCTGATCCGCCCGGAGGAAGGGTAAATGTTAAAAGCCGGAATGTTTTTAGGCAACCGCTATGAGATCGGTGAACGCATCGGTTCGGGAGGAACATCCGACGTCTATAAGGCGAAGGATCATAAGCTGAGCCGTTCGGTCGCGATCAAGGTCCTGAAGGCCGAGTTCAACACCGACCGGAATTTCGTACAGAAGTTCCGTTCGGAGGCGCAGGCGGCGGCGAGCCTTTCGCATCAGAATATCGTCAATGTCTATGACGTCGGAGAGGAAGACGACATCCACTACATCGTCATGGAACTCATCGACGGTATCACGCTGAAGCGCTATATCGAGAAGAAGGGCAGACTCACGAGCCGCGAGACGATCGGTATCGCCATCCAGGTCGCGCAGGGCATCGAGGTCGCCCACGGCGAGCATATCGTTCACAGGGATATTAAACCCCAGAACGTCATTATTTCCCGCGACGGAAAAGTAAAGGTGACCGACTTCGGCATTGCCCGCGCGGCGTCGAGTCAGACGATCAGCTCGAACGCCATGGGTTCCGTGCACTATATCAGTCCGGAGCAGGCGCGCGGCGGCTACTGCGATGAGCGCAGCGATATCTATTCGCTGGGCGTGACCATGTATGAGATGGTCACCGGACGTGTCCCCTACGACGGGGAAAACACCGTGGCGGTCGCGCTGCAGCATATACAGGGCGAGGCCCTGGCCCCGAGCGAGTTCGCGCCCGACATTTATTTCAGTCTCGAGCGCATCATCGAAAAGTGCATGCAGAAAAAGCCAGAGTACCGCTATGCCTCGATCACCGCACTGATCGCGGACCTGAAGCGTTCGCTGGTCAGCCCGGACGAAGATTTCGTGAAGATCACCGCGGTCGCGGCTTCCCGCCCCACGCGGGTGATCTCCGAGGAGGAGATCGAGCAGATCAACGCTGCGGCGGCTGAAAACGAAGAAAAGGAACGCGCGTACCTCATGGGCGACGAGATCGAGGATGAGGAGGCGCTGTACGACGAGGATTACGAGGATGAGGAGCCGGTCGGACATTTCGGCGGCGACGAGCACGGCGGCCGGAATTTCGAAAAGATCATGGTCGGCGTCGGCATCGGCGTCGCGGCCCTGATCGTGGTCCTGGTCATCTTTGTGCTGGGCAATGTCTTCGGCCTTTTCGGCGGAGGCGGCAGGGACCGGGAGAGTTCCGGAGTCGTCGTAATGGATATGCCCAACATCATCGGCTATGAATTTGACCGTGCAAAGGACGTCCTGGAACAGAACGGTCTGACATATCGCGTGGAGTCCGCCCAGGACACGCAGTATGAAGACGGTCAGGTCGTCGATACGGATCCCGACGCGGGTGAACGAGTGACTTCCGAAGACCAGATCATCGTCTATGTCAATTCCACGGAAGTCACGATTCCACGCGGACAGATCGTCGGTTTCCAGTCGTCGGCGGCAGCGACCGCGCTGCGCAATCTCGGACTGAATGTGGTCGAGGAAGAAGTGTTCGACGAAGAGGTTCCCGAGGGAGCGGTCATCAGCTGCGATCCCGCGGAAGGTTCCTCGCTGTCCATGGGTGCCACGGTGACGCTGAAAGTCAGTAAAGGCGCGGAAAACCAGCAGGTCACCGTACCGAGCGTAGTCGGCTCGCCTATGGATCAGGCCGCGGCGACCATCCAGAGCATGCGGCTGGTCTGCAGCCCTCTGGAGGAGGCTTCCACGACCGTTTCACAGGGCTACGTTATCAGACAGTCGCCTGCAGCCGATACGCAGGTCGATCCGGGCACGACGGTCACGATCTATGTGAGTACCGGACCCTCCGTGGCTCAGGTGCCGAATGTGACCGGAAAGGATATCGGCAGTGCCCAGAGTGAACTCGGAGCAGCGGGATTCCCGAACGTTTCCGTGACTTATGATTACAGCGATTCGGTTCCGAACGGCTGTGTCATCAGCCAGACGCCCGCCGCGGGAACGACTCTGACCGTGGGTACCAGCGTCACGATCGTCGTCAGTCAGGGGCCTGCGCCCACTCAGCCGCCGGAAACTTCCGCACCGCCGGAAACTCCCGCACCGCCGGAGACTCCTCCGGCCGAAGCACCCGGTGAGGGTGAGGGCGGCTGATGCGCGGGAAGATCGTTAAGGCTGTCGGGGGGTTCTATTACCTGCAGGACGGCGAAAATATCCATGCCTGCCGGGCCAGAGGCCTCTTTCGGAATATGGATCTGAAGCCGCTGGTCGGCGACGAGGCGGAGTTTGAACTCACCCACACGGAAGATGTGGAAGGTTTTGTCACGGAGATCCTTCCCAGGAAGAACGAACTCGTCCGTCCCGCGGTCGCGAACGTGGACCTGATGCTTGCGTTCTTTGCCATGAAGGATCCGGCCCCGAACATGCTTCATATCTCGCGGCTTCTTCTGGCGGCGGAGACCGCCGGCGTGCGCCCGGTGATCGTACTGAATAAGTCCGATCTCGTGAACACGAAGAAAGTCAGCGCACATGCGGCGATGTTCCGCGGCACGGGCTACGAGCTCCATACGGTCAGCGTGAAGACCGGGGAGGGTATCGATGAGATCCTTCCGCTGCTGGCCGGAAAGACCACGGTCCTTGCCGGGCCTTCCGGCGCCGGAAAGTCCTCATTTTTAAACGCGGTCCTGGGCGGCGCGCACATGGAGACCGGCGAGATCAGCCGGAAACTGCAGCGCGGCCGCCACACGACGCGGCATACGGAACTGTTTTATCTGGGAGATGAAGGTTATCTTCTGGATACGCCGGGGTTCTCGGCATTGGACAATGATCTGGAACCCGAGCAGATCAGAGATTATTTCCCGGAGTTTTCGGAATATCAGAAAGACTGCCGGTTCGCGGTCTGCGTCCATGCGGACGAGCCCGACTGTGCGGTGAAAAAAGCGCTTGCCGAAGGGAAGATCAGCCCGGAACGCTATGAGGCGTACCTCGCTCTGTACCGGGAACGGAAGAGCGCGAAAAGATACTGAAAGGAAATGACATGGCAGCTATCGCACCCTCCATTCTGACCGCCGATTTCGCGAACCTGAAGCCAGCGATCGAAACGATCGAGGCGGCCGGTGTGAAGTATCTGCATCTCGACGTGATGGACGGGATGTTCGTACCGCAGATCAGCTTCGGCCTTCCGGTGGTCCGCTCGATCCGTGCCTGCACGGATATGATGCTGGACGTTCACCTGATGATCGAGGATCCCGACCGCTATATCCGTGATTTTGCGGATGCGGGCGCGGATATTATCACTGTGCATGCGGAGGCCTGCAGGCATCTGGACCGCACGGTCCAGCTGATACATGACTGCGGAAAAAAGGCCGGCGTCGCGATCAATCCCGCGACCCCGATCTGCGCGGCCGAATGGGTGCTCGAGCGCGCGGACCTGGTGCTGCTCATGACCGTAAATCCCGGTTTCGGAGGACAGAAGATCATTCCCTACGCGAAAGAAAAGATCGAGTCCCTGGCGGATCTGCGCGACGAACTCGAACTTCAGTTCACGATCGAGATCGACGGCGGCGTGAAGAAGGACAATATCGTCGATCTGTGCGTTTCCGGAGCGGATCTCTGCGTGACCGGTTCCGCGGTGTTTGACGGAGATATGGAGCAGAACCTGAAGGAGTTCATGGAACTGGTGAAGGAGTGACGGCGTCCGGCATGTGAAGCCGGTACCGCGGGACGGATCATGAACATTGGGATCGTAAACGGCGGAAGCTGTGATATCGACTTCTGCTTCGAATACATGAAACAGATGGACTGCGGCTACTGGATCGGCGTGGATTCGGGGCTCGCTGCCATGAAGAAGCTCGGAGTGATCCCGAATCTGGCACTCGGAGATTTCGATTCTGCCGACGAAGAGACTCTCGCGTACTTTCGGAGCATCCGATTCATCGAGTGGGAGGAGTTTCCGCCGGAAAAAGATCTGACCGACCTTGAACTGGCTGTTCATCGTGCCGTGGAAAAGAAGCCTGAGCATATCACCGTGATGGGCGGGACCGGGACGCGGTTCGACCACACGCTCGCTGCGGTAAAGACCATGAAGATCGCGCTCGATGCGGGCATCGGCATGGAGTTCATTGATCCGCACCAGAGGATGTATCTGATCGCGGGAGAGCGTGAGATGCGGCGCGAGGACCTGTTCGGCCCATATATTTCGTTTCTGCCTTTATGCGGACCGGCTCGCGGCGTGACGCTGGAAGGTTTTAAGTACGGGCTGGCCGGCGCTGATCTAGATCCCTGGCCGACGCTCACGGTGAGCAATGAACCCGCTGCAGACCTCATGCGCGTCCGTGTGGAAGAGGGCGTGCTCCTGTGCGTGGAGGCTCGTGACTGATGAAGATCATACTGGCGTCTGCCTCCCCGAGGAGGCGGGAACTGCTGGAAAAACTGAAGATACCTTTTGAGGTGAAAGTAAGCGGCTGCAGTGAGGACATGGAAACCGACGATCCCGCAGAACTCGTAAAAGAGCTTTCCCGCAGAAAAGCCGCCGCGGTGGCGGAGAGTCTCAGGGCAGCGGCAGAGCATGGTTCCGGCGGGGAGAAGACATTGATCCTCGGAGCGGATACGATCGTGGTCTCGGAAGGAACCGTGCTCGGAAAACCCGTGGATGAAGAAGACGCGTTCCGGATGATCCGCGGATACAGCGGACGGACGCACGAAGTGCTGACGGGTGTGACGCTGATCGACGCGGCAGACGGCAGAACGAAGACGATCTGCGCACGGACCGCCGTCACGGTCGCTGAGCTCGAAGACGACGAGATCCGCGCCTATGTGGCGACCGGGGAGCCCATGGATAAGGCGGGCGCATACGGGATCCAGGGTCTGTTCGAGCCCTATGTGGACAGTATCGAAGGTGAGTATTCCAATGTCGTGGGCCTGCCGCTCGCAGCGCTCAGAAAGGCGATAAAAGAATTTGAAGCGTGAAAGGTTTTTGACAAAAAAGAAGATACTGATCGCGGTGATCATCATCGCGGCATTGGCCGCCGTGCTGCTCGTCATCACCGGAAACCGCCGCGGGAGGAATCTCTTTTCCTCGATCACGATGGGAAACGAGGACCTGATCAAGGTGAACGGGAACATCATTTCGGCTCCGGCCGCACGGATCTTTCTGATCGCGGAGTGCTATGATGCGGCGCAGGCCTACGGGGGCGCGGATCTCTGGAACATTCAGGCGAACGGGCATCCGGTCTCCGATTATATGATCGATAACCTGGAGGACGACCTGCTCATCCTGATGGAGATCGTCGCGATCGGCAAGGACAACGGCGTCGAGCTCTCGAGCACGGAACGGAATCTGGTGACGCAGGCCGCCGACTATTATTATTCGGAGATGACTTCGAGCGAGATGGAGTATTTCGCCGGAAGGAAGTCAGACGTGGAACAGGCGTTCGAGTATTACGCGTTCGCGATGAAGACGATCGAAACGCTGTCGGGCAATGCCGATCAGGTCGTAAGCGACGATGAAGCACGTGTGATCAGCGTCCAGCAGATCGTGACGACGGAACAGTCCGCCGCGCAGTCGATCGTGGACCGGTTCAATGCCGGCCATGAGTTTTCGGAACTGGCCTTCAACTACAGCATCTCATCTGAAGTGGACCGCACGATCGGCCGCAACGATGTCGATCCGGTCTACGCGGAACACGCGTTTCGGCTGGATGCGGGCCAGATCAGCGAGCCGTTCCAGGTCGGAAACAACTGGTATGTGGTCTACTGTGTAAATAATTATCTGGCGGAGCAGACCGAGACGAACCGGGCCGGTATCCTGGATCTGCGCCGGCAGGCAGCGTTTCTGGAGACGTATGAAGCGGCTCTCGCGGAGCTGGACGTGTATATCAACCAGCCGGCATGGGATCTTTTGGAGTTCTACAGCGGAACGCTGCAGACAGCGGTACCGTTCTGGAACGTGTATCATAACTATTTTTCGTGACGGAAGGAGTAATTTATGGATGAACTTTTCGGAAACGGGAATGAGATGAATGAAGACGCGCTTCCCGTGAATGCGGAGGCAGAGGATCTGTTTGAGGATGACGCCGTGTCCGAGATCATGAAAGACACGGACCGCCTGAGCGCGCTCGAAGAGAGTTATATCGCGGAAGTCGAGGAACGCGCGGCCGGGATCCTTGCGAACGCTGAAGCGGAGGCCAGACGCAGCACGGAAGCCCTGAAAGAAGAGGTCTTTCATGAGATCGCGGCCATGAAGACGGAGGCGGAAGAATACTGCCGGGAAAAGGAGGCGCAGGCGGAGCGCCTGTTCCGTGAGGCGGAGGATGCGGCGAATACCGCTCAGAACAGGCTGAAAGAGGCGGAAGACGCTCTGGCGGTGGCGAAAGCGGAAGCCGAGGCCGAAGCGGCGCGGATCCGCGCCGAGGCGGAGGCGGATGCGGTCGAGACGAAAGCGAGAGCAGAAAAGATCCTTCGCGAGGCGCAGGAGACCCGTGAGATGGCTGTTGTCGAACATGAGCGTCTGGCGAGCGACGGAAAGCAGTATATGGACGTGATGGAGGATCATGCGCTGGCACGTCTGAACATGATCAGCGAGCTGCTGAGGAGCGAGCAGGACTGGGCGTTCCGGGCAAAGCAGAACGTGGATGAACTGAACGCGGCGATCGCAAAGATTCGCGAGCAGTATGATGAAGATTATCGGTATTGACAACCTTTCCGGGCTGTTGTATATTTGACCACGGTCACCGTCCGCGACGGGCGATCAGGCTTCCGTAGCACAGCTGGTAGTGCACATCACTCGTAATGATGGGGTCGCCGGTTCGAATCCGGCCGGGAGCTTTCGCGATAAGCTCTGAGAAGCACGAAAAACAGCGCGTGAGTTTACTCACAGGCGCTGTTTTTTCGTGCTTCGAAGGGCAACGTATATCGAGCGCTCGCCGTGCGGGCGGAGCGAAGCACGGGAAAGAGTGCGAGATTACGGTGCCCGCGGAAACGCGGGAGCGCAGAAGGCGCGGAGCGGTTCCGCCGAGCTTATCCCCAGGAAACTCCTCCGTTTGACATCTATGCTATAATATTCCCGCGCCGCATCATTGCCTGCGGTCCGCAAATCCTATTCGAAACCGGAGTACGCCATGATCGCTCTTCAGATCACAGATCTGCGCTCATTTACGAAACACCTGTTTACACAGAACACCTTCGACGGCTTCTGGCTCAGCGAGGCGGCGGTCCAGACTTCCGCGGCCCTGATCATCGAAGGTAAGACCGATCCTGCCTTTTTCTCAGAGAAGGAAGCGGCAGAGGAAGAAGAAAAGACCGCACCTGCCCCTTATCTGAACTGGGGAGAGGTGAAGCATTACTGTTATGAGTGGATCCGCGGGCGCTCCCTGCCGCTGCATTTCCGCATGGTGTTCCGTGATCCGGGCCGGCAGGAAAATGCCGCTTTTCTCAATATCCGCTACGAACGCGAACAGCCGCTCCGCGTGACCACCGGATACACCGCGAAGGAATTCACGTTGGACCGTTCCGATGAGAAGCTCTGGGACGAAGAAGTCCGCGCGTTCTTTAAGGATCATGAGATCGATTTCGAGGAACTCTGATCATGAGTACAGTCGTTCTGTCCTGCTCATCTCTGAAGGAATTCGTGCTCGCGGCGCAGGCGGAGTGCGGCACGGACTATCCCGTCATATTCATTGACCGAAAATATCACGTCGAACCGGAGACCATGAAGGAACGCATCGAAGAGGCGGTCCGGGAGCTTCCCGAAGACGTCGATACCGTGCTCGTCGCCATGGGATTCTGCGGCGGCGCATGGGATCACGTCTCGTTCGGCAGGCGCGTAGTCATCCCCAAGGTGGACGACTGCGTTTCCCTTCTGCTGAACCATGAAGGGACTTTCGAACCGAACCGGAAGGAGACCGGTCACCTTTATCTGTATGAGAGCGATCCCGATGATTTTTCCGCGCTGCGCTTTCTGCGGGACCGTGACGCCC
>JAFWDI010000010.1 GCA_017513125.1 Lachnospiraceae bacterium
ATCTCCGGCATGATCGAGCCTTCCGCGGACGGCTTCTCGGTCTGGATGTCGATCCTGAAGTCGAACGGCGGCGACCCTTCGGCCTGCCACCGCTACACTTTCAGCTATGACGTGCCGAAGGCCGGCGAGGGCCACTTCATCAGTACCTATCAGACCGACGGGAACCCGCTGCCGAGCTTCGCGGGAGAGCCGATCACGGTCGAGGTCACAGGCGACATCGACACATTTACGGAGAATGTCTGGAACAGCCTGAACGCGGATAATAAAGTTTCGCTCTTTACCCGCTTCATCGATTTCGCGGCGGGCACCTGCGAGACGCGGATCGTGAATAAGCACGAGCAGTAAACCGGCGCGGACCCCGCGCATGGAACCAGGAAAGGGATAATTATGAACGAACTGGCATTAAAATACGGCTGCAACCCGAACCAGAAGCCTTCCCGGATCTTCATGGAGGACGGCGCGGACCTGCCCGTCACCGTGCTGAACGGCCGGCCCGGCTATATCAATTTCATGGACGCGCTGAACGGCTGGCAGCTCGTGAAGGAGCTGAAGGCCGCGACGGGACTGCCCGCGGCGACTTCGTTTAAGCACGTTTCTCCCGCCGGTGCGGCGGTCGGCCGGCCGCTGACCGAGACCCTCGCGAAGATCTACTGGCTTGAAGATCTCGGCGTGGATTACCGGACGATCTCGCCCCTGGCCTGCGCCTACGCGCGCGCACGCGGCGCCGACCGCATGTCTTCGTTCGGCGACTTCATCTCGCTTTCGGACGTCTGCGATAAGGACACCGCGCTGCTGATCGAGCACGAGGTTTCGGACGGCGTTATCGCCCCCGGCTACACGGACGAGGCGCTCGAGATCCTGAAGCGGAAGAAGAAGGGAAATTACAACATCATTCAGATCGACGAGAACTACGTTCCCGCGCAGATCGAGCATAAGCAGGTCTTCGGCGTGACGTTCGAGCAGGGCCGGAACGAGCTGAAGGTCGACGACGAGTTCCTCTCGAACATCGTGACGAAAAATAAGGATCTGCCCGAAGAGGCGAAGATCGACATGGCGGTCGCACTGATCACGCTGAAGTACACGCAGTCAAATTCGGTGTGCTACGTGAAGGACGGCCAGGCCATCGGCATCGGCGCCGGCCAGCAGAGCCGCATCCACTGCACGCGGCTCGCGGGTTCGAAGGCGGACAACTGGTTCCTGCGCCAGTCCGAGCGCGTTCTGAACCTGCCGTTCGTCGAGGGTATCGGCCGTGCAGACCGGGACAATGCCATCGACAACTACATCGGCGAGGACTTTATGGACGTTCTGGCGGACGGAAAGTGGGAGCGGCTCTTCACCGAGAAGCCCCCGGTGTTCACCGCGGAGGAGAAGCGCGCCGTGCTGGATCAGGTGAGCGGCGTGACGCTGGGGTCGGACGCGTTCTTCCCGTTCCGGGACAATGTCGACCGCGCGCACCGTTCGGGCGCGAGCTACATCGTGCAGCCGGGCGGCTCGATCCGCGACGACGCGGTGATCGAGGCGTGCGATGAGTACGGGATCGTGATGGTGTTTACGGGCCTGAGACTGTTCCATCACTGATCGGAGCGGAGGGCAGGTTTGCGCCGCATCTATGCATGCTTCCTGCGGCCGGGCAGACATGAGTGTATTTGACATATGATATACACGGCGGACCGGTTCGCTGCTTCCTGAGCGGCTATACCTCCGCACGGGAAAAAGAACAGGCATCACTCAGAGAGGGTGAGAAATCTTTGATGGATTTCTCACCCTCCTTCGTTCGAAATCATGATTCGGAAATCATGATTTCGGCCGGTCCTTTTTCGCGCTTGTCGGTATGACGCTCATGGTCGCAGCTCAATGTCCGCCGCAGCATATCATATGTCAAATCCAGCTGCCCAGCCAGTCGCAGGAAGTATGCATGAATGTGCAAGATGACTGCGCCGCCGCGCCTTCAAGTGACGGAACAGCCTCAGGGAAGCCGTACTCTTTCTTAGAAAGGTTTTTATCATCGGCGCGGCGAGGCCGGGGTGATGGACGAGTGACACCGGGGACGGTTCTGTTTGCTGCGTTTCTGTTTTTTTCCCTGCGGCTGCGCACGGCGGAAGCATTGAGGCGCGACCGTGAAGGACAGATCGAACACATAGAAAAGCGAGGGGGAAATGTTTGTATCCGCACAAACATTTCAGCTCGACTGAGGCGGGAAACCATCGGGTTTCCCGTCGAATTCGAGCGGAACCCTCGCTTTTCTTGTTGTGTGAGATCTTTGTCCTTCAGGGAGCGCCGAACAGCTTTCGCCGTGCGCTCCGCAGGAAATGTTATAACAAATGTGACAACGAGAACCGTCCTCAATGTCACCTAATGTCACATCACCAGTCGCGCCGCGCCGATGACCCCAGCGTCATTGCCCAGCTCCCCCAGCACCAGCCGCGCCCCGCGGCAGTCCGGGAATGCGTACTTCTCGAAGTCGGGCTTCATCTTTCTCAGGATGATCTCGCCCGCCGCCGCGATCCCGCCGCCGATCACGATGACTTCCGGGTTCAGGATATTCGCGCAGGTCGCCGCGGCGCGCCCCAGATAACCGCAGCCGACCGTGACCGCGAGGTCCGCGATCTGGTCGCCCTCCTTAGCGAGGTCGAAGACGTCGCGCACGGTGAAGCCCGCGCCGCTTTTCGCCCGCTCGCGCAGGAGACTCTCCGCCGAAAACGTTTCGAGCAGCCTTGAGGCGACGCGCACGAAGCCGTCGACGGTACAGTATTGCTCGAGGCAGCCCGTCGCGCCGCAGTTGCAGCGGAGGGCCTCCTCGTCATTGACATGGATGTGGCCGACCTCGCCTGCGGAAAAAGCAGCCCCTGTCACCAGACGCCCACCCGAGATCACGCCGCCGCCGATGCCGGTGCCCAGCGTGAGCATAAGTACGTCGTCCGCCCCGCGCGCCGCCCCGCGGAACTGTTCGCCGAGGGCGGCCAGGTTCGCGTCATTGCCGACTTTCACATTTTCACATCCGGTCAGCAGCGACATCTCGCCGGCGGCGTTCCGCGCTTCGGTCCAGCCGAGGTTCACACATCGGATCACATGTCCGTCAGGCCGTGCGGTCCCGGGCACGCCCACGCCGATGCCGAGGATCCCGCGGCTGTCGATCCCGCGCTCCTCGCACTTCGCCCGGACGGACAGGCCCGCCGACTGAATGATGTATGCGCCGCTGTCCGACCGGTCCGTCGGGATCTGCCATTTCTCGAGCAGACCGCCGTCCGGGTCAAACAGTCCGAATTTGATGCTGTTTCCGCCAATGTCGATACCGAAGAGTACCTGGGACATCCTTCGCGCACCTCCTTTACCGCTTATTCTATCGCGTTTTCGGCCGAAAGTGGAAGCATCGGCGCGTGAATCAGATCGTTATTAAAAAACAACGACAGGGCTGATAATATTATTTGCGGAGTTATACTTGTCTAACTGCGTTAGTTAAACTAACATTAGTTAGGGAGGCTAACATTCGTTAGCCAGACTAACTGTCTGGGGCCGCTCAGGCCGGTCAATGAGGAGAGGAGAATATTTTGAAAATTCAGGAATCTGCGGAAGATTATCTCGAGGCCATCCTGGTTCTCTCAAAAAAGCACGGCGACTATGTACGTTCGATCGATATTGCGAACTACCTGGAGTTCTCGAAACCCAGCGTCAGCGTGGCCATGAAAAAACTGCGCGAGAACGGCTATATCACCATGGACCGCTCCGGCTACATCCGTCTGGAGAACGCCGGCCGCGTGATCGCGGAGGAAATGTATGAACGCCATAAACTCATGACGAGCTGGCTGACACATCTCGGTGTGGACGACACTGTGGCTGCGAAGGACGCCTGCCGGATCGAACACGTCCTGAGCCGTGAGAGTTTTGCCGCGATCAAAAAACACGTGACCGAACATAACGAACTGGAGCCGTTCATCGAAAGGTGAGAGATATGCTGAACGAGAGACCGGCGCGTCTGGCGCCGCTGATCAAGTACCCTGGCGGGAAGGAGCGCGAGCTGAAGTACATCCTGCCGGCATTGCCCGCGGACGCGGAGCGCTTCTTCGACCCCTTCGTGGGCGGCGGCTCGGTGTACCTGGCCGCTGACGCGGACGAGTTTTATATCAATGACTTCTCTGCGGAACTCATGCTCCTCTGGTCGTGCGTGAAGGACCGCGACGCAGCGTTCTTCGCGGACGCGGACGCCTTCAGCGCGGCGTGGGACTTCCTCGGGCAGACCGCGGAAGCGCACCGCTGGGAACTGATCTGCCTGTACCAGTACTGCGCGCGCCCTCAGATCATCGAGAGGGGGATCGAGGAGCCCCTCGACGGGATGCTCGACCGGATGATCGCGGACGCCTGGCCGGACTATCCGGCGGGGACCCTGCTGCACGGCTGGTGGAAGAGTCCGGAGTGGAAGGACGAGCTCCTGAAGAGCTTCGTAAATAAGTTTCGGCGTATGAACGAGCTGGAAGAGGAGAAGGGGCTGCTCACGGCCGAAGACTGCTTTAAGAACATCGAGACCTGCCTGAAGAATGCCTTCTACATGTACATTCGCGGGATCTATAACCGCTCAGCGGAGCTTCGTCTTTCGGACGGCACCCGCGCGGCTCTCTATTTCTTCATCCGCGAGTACTGCTACTCGTCGATGTTCCGCTATAACGCGCACCACGAGTTCAATGTTCCCTACGGCGGCATCTCCTATAATCATAAGTCTCTGAGCGGGAAGATCGCGGCGATGCGCGCGCCGGAGCTGGCGGCGAAGCTCGCTAAGACCGGGCTGGGGCGCGAGGACTTTGCCGCGTTTCTGGACCGGTACGCCCCGGGTCCGAAGGACTTCGTGTTCGTGGATCCGCCTTACGACACGACGTTCTCGTCCTACGACGGTTCCGCCTTCGGAAAGGAAGACCAGAAGCGCCTCGCGGACTGGCTCTGCGAGAAGTGCGGTTCGCGCTTCCTGCTCATCATCAAGAACACCGAGTACATCCGCTCGCTCTACCCGGAAGGCCGTCCCACGAAGGGCGGAGAACCGCTCCGGCTGTACCAGTTCGACAAGAAATATTACGTCAGCTTTATGGCCAGAAACGACCGGAAGTCCGAGCATCTGATGATCGCGAATTATGCATTGCCGGAAATCTTATAAGGCGCATTGACAGTCATAAGTAAAAGTGTATAATAAAAGCAATCGCTTATATGCTCTATAACTCGACAGAGCTGTCCGGCGCTGCGGCTTACCGACGCCGCAGCCGGACTTTTTGCATACAGGGGGAAGCGCCATGGCTGACATGTTTAATGAACTGTCCTACGTTTACGAAGTCTATAAGGAGAAGAGCTTTTCGAAGGCTGCTGAGAAGATCTACATCTCTCAGCCCGCGCTGTCCGCGATGATCAAAAAGGTCGAGACGAAAGTGGGGCTGCCGCTTTTCGACCGCAGCACGAACCCGATTCGCCTGACCGAGTGCGGCGAGCAGTATATCAAGGCCGCCGAGCAGATCATGGGGCTCGAGGAAGAGTTCGCGAATTACGTCGGAAATCTGCAGGAGCTGTCCACCGGCCGTCTGGCGATCGGCGCGCCGTTCTTCTTTTCGTCGTTTATTCTGCCGAAGTACATCTCGCAGTTCCAGGCGAAGTATCCGAAGGTCCAGGTGAGCCTGTTTGAGGGGCATTCTTCTCTGATCGAGGAGAAGCTGTTTGCGGGCGAGCTCGACATCGTCATGGATAACTATCTGCTGGACGAGAAGACGTTCATCAAAGAGCCCGTGATGGAAGAGCACCTGATGCTGCTGGTGCCGCAGTCGATGGCGTCAAATGAGAATGTACACGAGTACCGCCTGACGCTGGACGACATTCTGAATGACCGGCATTTGGCCCCGGGCTGCGCGGGCGTGCCGCTGAAGAACTTCGCCGGGGAGCCGTTCCTGGTGCTGCGTTCGCATAACGACCTGCGGAAGCGTGCCGACGGGATCTTCGCGAATGCCGGCATCCGCCCGAACTATATTCTGAAGCTGAACCAGCAGCTGACCGCGTTCCATCTGGCTGAGACCGGTATGGGTGCGACGTTCGTGAGCGACACGCTGCTCAAGAACGTGCATTCGCTGAACGAGGGCATGTGCATCTATAAGATCGACGATCCGCTGGCGACCCGGAATAACTACCTGTATTACCGGAAGAGCCGGTATATCACACCGAGTATGAAGAAGTTCCTGGAGATCGTGATTCCGGCGTGAGAGATGCGGCGATTCCGGCTTCGGAATGGACAGATATCAAAGCGACAACAGGGGGAGACTGACATGAAGAGTAAACGTTTTGTTATAAAATGGGCGGCAGCGGCACTATCTGCCGTACTGGTCATCGGATTGGCGGCATGCGGCACCGACGGTGCTACAGCCGAAACGGAGGCGGAGACCGCTGAGGCTGAAACAGAATCGGTCGAGACGGAGATGGAGACCGAGTCGCCTTTCGCGGCGATAGGTTCGGCGAGCGGAGAGGAGGTCTATTCCGTCCGCATTGAAAACGCTACAGGGAACACTATTACGGGAATTGCAGTCAAACTGGATACCGAAGAAGAGTATCCGGATGATCTTCTTTCGGAAGAAGATCATTTCGGCGACGGCGAGATCCGTGTGTTGTACTATGACGCAGCTGAGGCGATTGAGATCTTCGAGGCAGCTCAGGAGACTCTGCAGGAAGACGCACCGATTCTTACTCCCGGGTTCGTGATTCGCGTGACTTATGAGGACGGAGAAGAGCATGAACTGCATGGCTTCCCGTTTGAAGATACCGCGGAAGTGATCCTTCAGCGTGCGGACGACGGATACAGCTTCATAACATATTCTTCGCAGGCCAGCGGCGAAGAAGCCAGCACTGAGGAAATGGAAAGGGCTCTCTGGGACGAGGCTAACGCCGCGGCAGCACCTGCACCGGCACCTGCACCCGCGCCGGCACCTGCACCCGCGCCGGCACCTGCACCCGCGCCGGCACCTGCACCTGCGCCGGCACCTGCACCCGCGCCGGCACCTGCGCCCGCGCCCGCAGCTGATCCGAATGCCGGCTGCCTTGGTGATGATGCATTGACTTATTGACGGTTCCATGAAACAGGTGACTTATTTTTCGAGGATTCGCGCGCTTTCCTGTGCCGCGATCGTGTTCCTCCATATGTTCTATCTGGCTGCCTCGGGTTTTGAGACGGCCTTTTTTCAGCAGACGGTCTGCATGATCGTGCGTAACTGCCTGCTCTGGGCGGTTCCGTGCTTCGTGATGGTATCCGGCGCGCTGCTGCTGGATCCGGCACGGGAGATCACGATCGGCAAAGTTTTCCGAAAGTATATTCGCAGAGTACTGCTGGCGCTCGTGATATTCACCCTGATATATGCGGCTTTCGACCTGGTCCTGGCGGGCGGCAGTATCGGCCCGGCGTTCCTGAGGGACTGGCTTCTCGTGTTTTGGACGAATGGCAGCTGGCCTCATGTCTGGTATCTGTACATGCTGCTGGGACTGTATCTGATGCTCCCGCTGTACCGGATGGTCACGGAGCGGGGCAGCGGTCCGCTCCTTTGCTATACCGTCGTGATCTTTTTCCTGTTCCTGTCGGTACTGCCGACGGCTGCATATCTGAGCGGCCGGACTTCTGGTTTCTACCTGATGAGCTACACGGTCTATCCGTTTTTCTTCTTTATCGGCTATGCGGTTCACACCGGGAAGATTCGCATACCGACGCCCGCTGCGGTCCTGATGGTCCTGGCGGGGACGGCCTGTCTGGTTGCGGCGACGTATTACAGCCTGAGCATGCCGTCGGACAGCCTGCGTACGTTCAGCAGCAGCTATGCTTCGGCGGCGGCAGTGATCCAGTCGGTCGGGTTGTTTGCATGCTTCCGGAACCGGGCTGTGAAGGCGGGGGAGATTCCCGCATCGATCGGATCGGCCGGCTTCGGATCGCACGTCGGAACCGAAGAAGAGGGCGCGTGGGCATTGCCCGAAGACGCACTGGCTTTGGTGGAAGAGGCGCAGAGAACAGCCGCGGGTCCTGTTTCCGGCACGGAAACTGCTGGATCAGCTGAGGCACCGGAGGCGGCCCCGGCCCGGAGGAACGGTCCGGGCGCGAAGATTCTGGCATCATTGGACGGAGCTTCTTTCGGCATCTATTTGATTCACATGATCGTGCTGAATGTGTTCTTCCGGGTCCTGCACTGGAATCCGTTTACGATGGGCGGGCTCGGTGTGCTGGCGCTGCTAGCGGCGGCGAACGTTCTGATCTCCTGGGCGGTTACGGCGCTGCTGCGGCTGATACCGGGCGTAAAGAAAGTGCTGTGACAGTATCTCGGCATATTTAAAAAAAGTATAACAGCCACTTGCCATATCCCTTGACTTGAGTTTATAATTTTTTTATTGTTTGTGTTTTTGTACACTTTTTCGAGGGGGATCTATGGAGAAGAGCTTTCGCGACTACAAGTTGTCCACCTGGCTGAAGTTTATCCTGTTTTCGGCATTCGGCGTCTTTTCGTTCTTCATCAACATTCCCATGCCGGCCTACCAGATCAACATCGGCGCATGGCACTGGGGAGCGGTGGCGGCGCAGTCGAACGTTCTGTGCTCGCATCTGACGAACTTCATCAAGGCGGCATTTTATACCGGAAACTTTAACTTTATGCCTTTCGTCGTGTGGGCCATCGGCCTGTACGCGGTGATCGACATGATCGTGCTGCGCCCGGACAAGGCATGGCGCGACAGCAGGGTCGCCACGGCATTTTCCGTGTTTAAGCTCATCGGCTTCGTCATGCTGAGCTTCATTATCATTGACATCTATTTCGGGGTCCATCCCTCGTTTATGTGGTGGATGTTCAATGAAGTCGAGGCCCTCGGGACCAGCATCGCGAACTTCGTCATGGCGCGGATTCTGGTCACGATCTGCATTTCCATACCGTGTGCGTCGCTGTTCCTGCCGTTCCTGGTCGACTACGGCCTGGTCGATTTCGTCGGTGTGTTCGTCCGTCTGATCATGCGGCCGGTGTTTAAGCTTCCGGGCCGTGCGGCCATCATCATGGTTACGGCGTTCCTCGGGAACTTCTCCGCGGGACATATCGCGGTAAATGAGCAGTATAAGACCGGACGCATGACCGAACGCGAGTCGGTCTGCATCGACACGAGTCTCTCGACGGTGTCGGTCGGCTTCCTGCTGGCGCTGGCCACGAACGCGGGACTGATCAATGCCCAGCTGTGGGGCAGAAGCTACTGGAACACGTATTTCTGGTGCGCGTTCGTCATCACATTGATCGTGGCGCTGATCGGCGTCCGCCTGTTCCCGCTGAGTAAGATTCCGGATAACTACTATCCCGGCGCGGAGCCGACTCCGGAACCGGTGATCAGGGACCATCTGGCTCGGAGCGCGCTTTATGAGGCTCTCGAGATCGTGGAGCATCAGCAGTCGCTCGGGAAACGAATCAAATACATCATGAACGAGACGATCAAGGTCCTCGGTACGGTCTCCGCGGGAACCGCGTTCTTCGGTACCTTCGGCGTCGTTCTCTATACCTACACGCCGGTCATCGAGTGGATCGGACACATCTTCTGGCCGTTCTTCAGGATCTTCGGCTTCACGGGTCAGGAGCTCAGCGTGGCCTGCACGGGCGCGACGATCTCCTTCGTGGAGGTGACGGTGCCGGCGCTGCTGGTATCCGTCGGCCAGTGGAGCATGCGCCTGCGGTTCATGCTGGCGGTGCTGCCGGTCTCGTCGATCATCTTCCTGGCGTCGTTCGTCCCCTGCGTCATGGGCACGGAGGTGCCGGTCAAGTTCGGCCATCTGTGCATCATCTGGCTGGAGCGTATGATTCTTTCGATCCTGGTCACGGGGCTGTTCGCGGTCATACTGTTCCCGGCGGGGATGGTAGCCTGACCGGACGTCCGGCAGAAAAGCATACAGCGGGAGGCGGGCTCCGACTCGCCTCTTTTTTACGTCGAAAGCCTTACGAATACGGGCGAAAACATTGCAATTATACGCGGAAAGTAATAGGATATGTGAGAATTTTCATAATAGGTAAATGTGTGCTTTCGGAGGTTTTATGGCCGGATCGACATTCGGAAAAGTTTTTGCCGTTACCACCTGGGGGGAGTCCCACGGACCCGCTGTCGGCTGTGTGATAGACGGCTGCCCTGCGGGACTGCCGCTCTGCGAGGACGATGTGCAGACGTTTCTCGACCTGCGGCGCCCGGGCGGCGGCGGACTCGCGACCGCGCGAAAGGAAGCCGACCGCGTGCGCATCCTGTCGGGCGTGTTTGAAGGGAAGACCACAGGCACGCCGATCAGCATGATGGTAGAGAATACGTCCCACCGCTCGAAGGATTACTCGGAACTGGCGGAGATCTACCGTCCGGGACACGCGGACTTTACGTTCGACGCGAAGTATGGCTTCCGTGATCATAACGGCGGCGGACGCGCTTCGGCACGGGAAACGATCGGCCGCGTGGCGGCCGGCGCGGTGGCCCTGAAGCTGCTCGCAGAGCTCGGCATCGACGTGGAGTCGCGCGTGGTGCGGCTCGCGGGATGTGATGTCACACGGCAGGCAGAGCTTACCCCGGAAACGATTCCCGGTTTTGATCCGGCGGACAGCTACGGCGGTGTGGTCGAGTGTATCGCGAAGGGACTTCCCGCAGGCCTCGGCGAGCCGGTCTTCGATAAGCTGGACGCTGAGATCGCGAAGGCAGTCATGAGTATCGGTGCGGTGAAGGGTGTGGAGATCGGCGAAGGTTTCCGCGCGGCGGACGTGAGGGGGTCGGAGAACAATGACGCGTTTCTCCCGGGACTGCCGGTCACGAAAGCTTCGAACCATGCCGGCGGCACCCTTGGCGGTATCTCGGACGGTGCGGATCTCATCGTGCGCGCGGCGTTTAAGCCCACGCCTTCGATCGGCCTTCCCCAGCAAACTGTGACGCGTGCGGGAGAACCTGCGGAGATCACAGTCGGCGGCCGTCACGACACGGCTGTCGTGAAGCGCGCGCCGGTCATCGTGAGCAGCATGGTCGCGCTGGTCCTGGCGGATATGCTGCTGCGGAACATGCCGGCCAAACTCGAAAACCTGAAAAAAGTATACGGAGAATGACACATAACACCTGTTATTCACGAGACAGGAATGTTTGAATTCCCACATAAGGCTCATTCAAGGAGATTTCATGATCAGAGAAGACGTCAGAAACATTGCCATCATTGCCCATGTCGACCACGGTAAGACCACGCTGGTCGACGGCATGCTCCAGCAGAGCGGTGTGTTCCGCGAAAATCAGGAAGTGGCCGAACGCGTTATGGACTCGAACGACCTGGAACGCGAGCGCGGCATCACGATCCTTTCGAAGAACACCGCGATCACCTATAAAGATACGAAGATCAATATCGTCGACACTCCCGGCCACGCCGATTTCGGCGGCGAGGTCGAGCGCGTGCTGAAGATGGTCGACGGCGTGATCCTGCTGGTCGATGCGTTCGAGGGGACCATGCCTCAGACCCGTTTCGTGCTGGGGAAGGCTCTCGAACTGAATCTGGCGGTGATCGTCTGCATCAATAAGATCGACCGACCCGAGGCGCGTCCCGAGGAAGTCATCGATGAGGTGCTCGAACTGCTGATGGATCTGGATGCGACCGATGAGCAGCTGGATGCGCCGATCATTTTCGCGTCGGCGAAGGCCGGCTATGCGATCAGCGATCTGGGCGACGAGCCCCGCGACCTGCAGCCGCTGTTTGACGCGATCCTCGAGCATATCCCGGCGCCTGAGGGCGATCCGGAAGCCCCGCTGCAGATGCTGGTCTCGACGATCGACTATAACGAATACGTCGGCCGCATCGGCGTCGGAAAGATCGATAACGGCACGATCCATGTGAACGACGAGGTCATGCTCGTGAACTTCCATGACCCGGACAAACACGCGAAGGTGAAGATCTCGAAGCTCTACGAGTTCGACGGACTGGATAAGGTCGAGGTGAAAGAGGCCGCGCCCGGTGCGATCGTGGCGGTCTCCGGCATCTCCGAGATCCACATCGGCGACACGCTCTGCGATGTCAATGACACGAAGCCGATTCCGTTCCAGAAGATCTCCGAGCCGACCATTGCCATGCATTTCCTGGTGAACGACTCGCCGTTCGCGGGGCAGGAGGGCGATTTCGTGACGTCGCGCCAGATCCGTGACCGCCTTTACCGCGAGCTGAACACGGACGTCAGCCTGCGCGTGGAGGACACGGACAGCACGGACCGCTTCAAAGTCAGCGGCCGCGGCGAACTGCATCTGTCGGTCCTGATCGAGAACATGCGCCGCGAGGGTTACGAGTTCGCGGTCTCGAAGGCCGAGGTGCTCTATAAGGAAGATGAGATCGGCCATAAGCTGGAGCCGATGGAGGAAGTGCAGATCGACGTGCCGGACGAGTTTACCGGCGCTGTCATCCAGAAACTGTCGATGCGCAAGGGCGAACTGATGGGCATGTCGCCGGCGCCCGGAAATCTGACGCGTCTGGTGTTTTCGATTCCGTCGCGCGGCCTGATCGGCTACCGCGGCGAGTTCCTGACCGACACGAAGGGAAACGGCATCATGAACCAGACCTTCGTCGGCTACGAGCCGTTCCGCGGCCCGATCAACTACCGTGCGAAGAGTTCACTGATCGCGTTTGAGACCGGCGAGGCGAGCGCCTACGGTATCTTCAATGCCCAGGACCGCGGCATCATGTTCGTGCAGCCGGGCGACCCGGTCTACGCTGGACAGGTCATCGGTGAGAACCCGAAGTCGGACGACATCGAGGTCAATGTCTGTAAGACGAAGCACCTGACGAACACCCGCGCATCGGGCTCCGATGAGGCGCTGAAGCTGGTCCCGGCGAAGATCATGAGCCTGGAGCAGTGCATGGATTTCATCGATACGGACGAGCTTCTGGAGATCACGCCGAAGAGTCTGCGGATCCGGAAGAAGATTCTGGATCAGAAGCAGAGGAAGAGGGCGCAGGCACAGGGGAAGTGACGGTTTAGTTCGGTGTTTTCCCTGCGGAGCGCACGGCGAAAGCCGGTGAAGCGCTCCCTGAAGAACAAAGATCTCACACATTGAGAAAAGCGAGGGTACCGCTCGAATTCGACGGGAGACCCGATGGTTTCCCGCCTCAGTCGAGCTGAAATGTTTGTGCGGATACAAACATTTCCCCCTCGCTTTTCTGTGTGTTCGATCTGTCCTTCACGGTCGCGCCTCAATGCTTCCGCCATGCGCAGCCGCAGGGGCATACACAGATCGGATCGGCCGCTTCCTCTGCCGCCGGCGCCGCACTTGGATCCCCGCGCGCCTGCGACCTCTTCAGACAATAAATAGGCGGGAAGACCCTTCCGGGTCTTCCCGCCGAATTTATGCTGTGCCCTCAGTTTTTCTAATGTGTGAAGCCTGGAGATTCAGGAAGCGGTGAACGTCTTTCTTCTTCCGCAGAAACCGCTGCCTTTACACCTCCGGGAACTGCCCCTTCAGCGCCCGCACCTTCGACGCCAGCCCGAACAGATTAATAAATCCGGTCGCGTCCGTGTGGTCGTACAGCTCGCCGGTCGTGAACGACGCCAGGTCCGCGTCGTACAGGCTGTTCGGGGAGGTCGTGCCCTGACGGATGATATTGCCCTTATACAGCTTAAACTTCACTTCGCCGGTCACGTACTTCTGCGTGGCCTCGACGAACGCCTGCAGAGCCTCGCGAAGCGGCGTGAACCACTTGCCTTCGTAGACGATCTGCGCGAACTCGCTGCCGAGCTTTTTCTTCATCTCCATGGTCTCGCGGTCCAGGATCAGCTCCTCGAGCTGGTCGTGCGCCGCCATCAGGATCGTGCCGCCGGGGGTCTCATAGACGCCGCGCGACTTCATGCCCACCACGCGGTTCTCGACGATGTCGCAGATGCCGATGCCGTTCTTTCCGCCGAGCTCGTTCAGCTTCATGATAATCTCGGAGACCTTCATCGGCTCGCCGTTCAAGGTCTTCGGCACGCCCTGCTCGAAGGTCATCGTGACCTCGGCCGCCTCGTCGGGCGCAGCCTCGGGGGTCACGCCGAGCACGAGCATCTTATCGTAGTTCGGAGGCATGGACGGATCCTCGAGTTCCAGACCCTCGTGGCTGATGTGCCACAGGTTCCGGTCGCGGCTGTAACCTTTACCCATCGAGAAGGGCAGGTCGATGCCGTGGGCCTTGCAGTACTCGATCTCGTCCTCGCGCGACTGCATCTTCCAGACCTCGGGCATGCGCCACGGGGCAATGATCCGGATATCCGGGGCCAGCGCCTTAATGCCGAGCTCGAAGCGGATCTGGTCGTTTCCTTTTCCGGTCGCGCCGTGGCAGATCGCCGCAGCGCCTTCCTTCCGGGCAATGTCCACCAGCACCTTTGCGATCAGCGGACGCGCCATGGACGTGCCCAGCAGGTAGCTGTGCTCATAGACCGCGCCTGCCTTTACGCAGGGCATGATGTAGTCGTCAGCGAACTCATCGACCACGTCCATGATGTAGAGTTTCGAGGCGCCGGTCGCCATCGCGCGCTCTTCGAGGTTATCGTCCGTCAGTTCCTCGGCCTGGCCGCAGTTGATGCAGCAGCAGATGACCTCGTAGTCGTAGTTCTCCTTCAGCCACGGGATAAGCGCGGTGGTGTCCAGTCCGCCGGAATACGCCAGAATTACTTTTTCAGCCATGTTCTCCTCCTGATATGTGCTTTCCGAACCCGGCGGTGCCGGGCTGTCCGTTTAAAACGTCGGCCGGCTGCGCCGGACTTTACTGCTTTAAACGGTTTTTAAAGAAAAGATAAGAAAAACTATACACCCTGAGCCCCCCGATGACAAGAAAGGCGGGTTGTTTTTTTGCACGGATTTCATATAATATGAATCAGGGCACGTCTTTTTATGCTGATATCCTCAGCGTGTGTTTGCGCGCGGCAGGGAACAGGCATGAAAAAGATGTTTTTTATTATCGCGTGTGCGGCACTGGCGGCCGCGGTGTCATTCGCGTGCGGGTGCGCCCGCGAGGGGACCGGCTGGAGCATCGATGAAGACGCAGCTGAGACCGGATCGGCTGAGACCGGATCGGATGAGGCCGAAACGGCTGAGGCCGGAGCGGCGGATGCCGGGGATGCCCGGATCACGGTCCATGTCTGCGGCGCAGTCGTATCGCCCGGGGTGTATGTGCTTCCCGCGGGCAGCCGCGTGGGAGACGCTGTGGAAGCGGCCGGCGGCATGACGCCGGAGGCGGCCGCGGATCATGAGAACCTGGCGATGCCGGTCACGGACGCGCAGAAGATCGTGATCCTCACTGCGGAAGAAGCCGGAACGGACCCGTACGGACTCTCAGAGATATGTTTCGGGGACTCGGAAATTGCGGGACTCATAAATATTAACACCGCGTCTGCCGCGGAACTGGAGACGCTTCCGGGCATCGGAAGCGTGAAGGCGGAGGCCATCATTGCCTGGCGAAGGCGGCACGGCGGCTTTGCCACCATCGAAGATATAAGGAACGTGTCCGGCATCGGAGCCGCGACATGGGAAGATATCAGGGATCTGATCACTGTCTGAGCGCAGGGCGCCGGGGGATCGGATCCGCCGAAGAACAGGAGTATGATTATGACGAAGGTTTTGGTCGTCGATGATGAAGCGGCTATCGTGAAGGGCATCAAATTCAGTCTGGAGCATGACGACTATGAGGTCGACTGCGCTTATGACGGCGGGGAGGCTCTCGAGAAGATCCGGGCCAATGACTACGACATCGTCCTCCTGGACCTCATGCTTCCGGTCATGGACGGCTATGAGGTCTGTCAGCAGGTGCGTGAGTTTTCCGACGTACCAATCATCATGCTGACGGCGAAGAGCTCCGATATCGATAAGATCACCGGTCTGGATTACGGCGCGGACGATTATGTGACGAAGCCGTTTAATAACCTTGAGGTGAAGGCCCGGATAAAGGCCATCCTGCGCCGCAGCAGAAGCGCCGCGCCGCAGCCGGCTCCCGCTCCGGAGGAGATCCGCGTCGGCGCGCTGTTCATGAATTTGGAGAGCCGCCGGATCTTCATCGGCGAGAAGGAGATCCGCCTCACCGCGAAGGAATTCGATATTCTGGAGCTCCTGCTGAAGAACCCCGGAAAAGTTTTCTCGCGCGAAGAGCTGCTTTCCGTGATCTGGGGCGAGAACCGCCTGGGCGACGTCCGCACCGTGGACGTCCATGTGCGGCGCCTCAGAGAGAAGATCGAGACGAACCCGAGCGACCCGCAGTATGTCTACACGAAGTGGGGCCGGGGCTATTTCTTTAAGGGCTGACGCCCGCATTCCTGAGGGCCTATGGCGAACCGGCGAGGCAGAAGGATCAGTTTCCGTGCGGCGATCTTTATCGCCTTTTTTCTGTGCGGCCTGATACCCGTCCTGGCAGCCGGCCGCGTTCTGGTAAACTCCTATGAAGAAAAACTGATTGAATCCCGGAACATCGAGCTGATGAGCGAGGCGCAGGTCCTGGCGAACACGCTGGGGTCCGGCATGCTGCTGGAAGACGGAAAAGGCGGCCTCCCGAACGACGAGATCGACCGTGCCGCGGGGATCTATAACTGCCGGATCCTGGTCATTGACCGCAGTTTTCGCGTGATTCGCGATACGCTCGGTCTGGACGAGGGAAAGATCGTGGTCTCGGAGAGCGCGATCAGCTGTTTTAACGGGACCGCGTTTCATGAGATCAGCGAGGAGGGACTGCTCCGGATCGCTATTCCGGTGAACGGCCGCGAGACCGGCAGTGTGATCGGCTGCGTGTTCATCCGTGCGGATCTGGGAAGCCTTCAAGCGATCACCGCGTCGATGCGGACCCGGTACTGGCTCGTCGGCGTGATCAGCGGCGTGGCGGTCGCGCTGGCGGCGTTCGTGCTGTCCACGGTCTTTTCGTCGCCGCTGCGCAGACTGATCCGGCAGATCGGTGCGAAGGATAAAAAAGAGACCGGCACGGCCTTTTCGATGAAAGGATATTCCGAGACCGACCGGATCGCCAGCATGCTGAACGAGATCGACAGAAACGCACGGACCGAAGAGGATGACCGGCGCCAGTTCGTCTCGAACGTGTCCCACGAACTGAAGACTCCCATCGCGGCCATCCGCGTGCTGACGGACTCCCTGCTGGAGCAGGAGGACGTACCGAACGAAGTGTACCGCGATTTCATTCAGGATATCTCCTATGAGGTCGAACGCGAGAGCGCGATCATCGAGGATCTGCTGTCCATGGTGCGCCTGGAGAACTCCTCGAGCATGCTGAACGCGGAGCGTACGGACATGAACGAGTTCCTCGAGACGCTCCTGAAGCGCCTGAACCCGCTCGCGGTGAAGGCGGGCGTCGAGCTGATCTTCGAGAGCTTCCGTCAGGTCTCGGCGGAGATCGATCAGGTGAAGCTCTCGCAGGCATTGAGCAATATCATCGAGAACGGCATAAAGTATAACAGCCCGGGCGGGTTCGTCCGTGTGACGCTGAACGCGGACCACCGTTTCGCGTATATCACGATCGCGGATAACGGGATCGGTATCCCCGAAGAGGCGCAGAAGCATATCTTCGAGCGCTTCTTCCGCGCGGAACAGTCGCGCTCGCGCGAGTTCGGCGGGACCGGCCTGGGACTGTCGATCAGCCAGGGCATCGTGTTCCTGCATAACGGCGACATTAAATTCGAGAGTGAAGAGGGTGAGGGGACCACGTTTACGATCCGGATCCCGCTCATCTACATTCCGTAAAAGGAGGCGACTGTGAAGAAAAGATCATACGGCCTCCGGGCTGTGCTTCTGACGGCGGGGCTGATATTGGCGGCCCTGATCTGCGCGTCCTGTGCGGGCGGCGGAGGCCGGCAGCCGGGCGAGGAAGAAACGCCGGCGGCCGGAACTTATGAGATCTATACCGTGGACCTGGCCGGCGGCCTGGGCGAACCGTACGAGTATGTTTCGGAAGAGACCGAACCGCTTCGGATCGCGGAGGAACTCGTGGAGCAGATGACCCTCGAACCGGAGGCGACAGGACATATCTCCGCGATTCCCGAGGACGTCGGCATTCCTTCGGTGTCGATATCCGGGAGTGCGGTACAGCTGGCGTTCGGGGGCGATTACGGCGCGATGGACCCGGTAAGGGAGATCCTTTCACGCGCGGCGATCGTCGAGACCCTGACGCAGGTGCAGGGTGTGAGTTTCGTCGTGTTCACGGTGGACGGCGAGCCCCTGAAAGATGCGAACGGACAGCCTGTGGGATACATGCAGGCATCGGATATCATCGGCAGCGTATCGGCGGCAGGCGACGTGATCACGATGGAGATGACTCTCCGATTCTGGGACGCGGAAGCGGAAGAGCTCGTCCCGGAGTCCCGGGAAGTATCGTTCGCTTCACACACGAGCCCGGAGACCGCCGCGGTGCGTGCGCTGGTCGGGGGCCCCGAAGATGAGGGGCTTCTCCCGGTCCTTCCGGCGGATACGACGATCTTTTCGGTACAGGTCCGGGACCGGATCTGCTATGTGAATCTCGGCAGCGAGTTTACCGATGAAGCGCCGGATCTTCCGGTGTATGTACCGATAAATGCCCTGGTCCTGACGCTTCTGGATCTGGACGGCATCGACTCGGTCCAGATTCTGGTGAACGGCAGCTCGTCCGTCCTGTTCCGGGATCTGATCCCGCTGGACCAGGTGTTTTCGGGCGCGGTCGACGAGTCCGCGTACCTGACGGAGGTGGAAGGCGCCTGACCGCCGGCCGGCGCGAAGGCGGCAAGTAAAACCGAATATGAAGCAAAGACCGCTGCTGTGGGCGTTCGCCGCAGTGCTGTGCGGAGAGGTGATGGCGTACCTTTTCCCGGGGCGGTGGTCCGCGGCTGCAGGAACAGCGGCAGCGCTCGCGGTCGGGCTGGCAGGCCCGGCGTGGGAGCGGCGCCGGCGGAAAGCCGCGGGGCAGAAGACATTTGCGGGGCAGAGGAAACGATGGTTTCTTCTGCCTTTCTTTTTGTGCGCCTGTTTCATTCTGGGCCACGGCATCATGACCCGCGCGCTGCGGCCGGATCCGCTCTTTCTGGAAGCGTCGGAAGCCGGAAAGGCAGGCGTGTTCCGCGACCTGACCGGGACCGTCCGGGATATCCGGACCTCCGCGGACGGCGGTTTCCGGATCGCGGTGGCCGGACTGGAACCGGAGGGAAGCGGGGCGGTCCTTTACGCGGAAAGGCTGCCGGACGCGCTCCCCGGGGACCGCGTGAGGATCTGGGGGACGTTCCGCGCGTTCGAGCGGGCCACGAACCCGGGACAGTTCGACCGGTATGCGTATTACCGCGCGCAGGGAACGCCCGTGTTTTCGGATGACGCGGCGGTCCGGGTCATCTGCCGGTGCCCGGTCCCTCTGCCCGGAGCGGTCTTCCGGATCCGCCAATGCCTGCTGTCCGCCGCGGACGCGCTGGCGGACGCGTTTCCGGGACGTTCCGGGGATGCGGAAGGCGCCGGCCGGGAGCGGCCGGACCGGGCGGGATCCGATGTCGGAGGATCGGCAGCCGAACGCTGGCGGGACAGCATTGACGTCCTGAAAGGGATGTTTCTGGGAGAACGATCCCTGATCCCCGCCGAGGTCCGCGGGACCTACAGCGCGGGCGGCATCGCACATATGCTCGCGATCAGCGGCCTGCATATCAGTCTGGTCGGGATGCGGCTGTTCCGGTTTCTGAAGAAGCGGCTGCGGCTGGATTACCCGCGCTCGGCTGGCCTGAGCGCCGCGGCGGTCTTTCTGTACTGCATGCTGACCGGGTTTACGGCGTCCTCGGTCCGGGCAATGGTGATGTTCTCCGTGATGATCTTCGGGGAGGCCTCCTCGCGCCCGTATGACATGCCGTCGGCACTTTCTCTGTCCGGACTGATCCTTTGCCTGGCCTCGCCGCTTCAGATCACGCAGGCCGGGTTTCAGCTGTCTTTTCTGTCCGCCGCGGCGATCGCGCTCGCGGCGCCGGCTGCGGAAGGGTTCACGCAGGCAGACGGAAAGGAGAAGGGTCCGGTGTTCGGGCTGTGCCTGCAGGCCGTGACATTGCCGGCAGTGAGCGCATATTACTTCCGGGTCCCCGCCGCTGCGGTCCTGCTGAACCTGGGAGTAGTGCCGGTCCTGCCGTATCTGGCCGCGGCATCCTTCGCCGCTGTGACCGTGTCGCTCGTCTCGCCTACGGCGGGAGCGGTCCTGTTCGCGCCCGCGCACCTGATCTTCAGCGGCCTGCGGGAGGTCTGCGGGCTGATCGCGGCCGTGCCCGGGATGCGGATCCTGACCGGGGCTCCGTCCTTCCCGAAGCTGGCGGTGAGCGCGGCTGTCCTTATGGCGGCTGCGGCCGCGGCACGGCGGATCGCGGAACGGGAAGCGGAGCGGGAGCGGAAGCTGAACGGCCGGGAAAGGCGGAGGCGCATCGGATGCCTGGCTGCGCTCGTTCTGGCGATGACGGCGTTTCTGTGCGGACGGGCGGCCCCCGGTGCGGGGAAGCTTACGATCAGCTTTCTGGATGTGGGTCAGGGTGACGGAATCTTCGTGGAGTTTCCTTCCGGGGCGACGGCATTGATCGACTGCGGGTCGAGCGACGCGGGCAGGGTCGGAACGTACCGGCTGGAGCCGTTTCTGGATTCGCTGGCTGTGGAGCGGCCGGACATGGTCTTCCTGACGCATCTGGATGAGGACCATGTGTCCGGCATCCGTGAGCTCGCGGCGGACGGACGTGTTTCCCGGATCTTTCTCTCGGAGGCGTTCAGCACAGAGAAGCGGGATGAGAAGGAAGCCTTTATCGCGGAGCTGGAGGGAGAAGGCGTCGATGTGACCCTGCTGCCCCGCGGCGCGGTCTGGACCGACCGTTCCGGCGCGCGGCTGACCTGCGTATACCCGGGGGCGGCCCCTGCCGCGGACGGAAGTGCGGCCGGCTTCGAGGATGAAAACGACACCTCTCTGGTCCTGCTTCTGGAGTACGGAGAGTTTTCGGCGCTCTTCACCGGGGACCTCGGCGCGGAGCGGGAACCGGAAGTGCTGGAGATGCTCCCCGGGGACGGCGGACTTGACGTTCTGAAGACTGCGCATCACGGATCGGCTTACTCGACCGGTGCGGAGTTCCTCGCCGCGCTGCGGCCGGAGCTCGCGGTGATCTCGTGCGGCGCGGAAAACCCCTACGGGCATCCGTCGGCGGAGACGATGGCCAGGCTGGAAGCGGCCGGCGCGCGGACGGTCGTAACGGCGGAGGCGGGCTGCGTGATCGTGACGGCGGATGAAAACGGGATCCTGGATGTGCGGGCACCGTACCGGCGGAGTTGAGGCCTACCGGCGCGGCCTCCTGTTTCACGGGACAATGCCGGCCAAATGGTTTAAAATGATATCGGAAACATCAGATGAAACGGCAGGTGATCAGGATGCGGAAAAAACCGGTCAGACCCATATGTCCTTCGTGCGGATCCGGGAACATTGCGCGGATCCTCTGGGGGAAGCCTCTGTTTACGAAGGAACTGGAGGAACAGCTGGAGCGGAAGGAAGTCGTCCTGGGCGGGTGCTGCCCGGACGGGACCGACCCCGCCTGGAGCTGTAATGACTGTCAGACCCGGTTCGGGGACGCCTTCGCGAAAGATGTTTCGAAGATCGAGCTTCTGGCGCCTGCAGGCACCTATGAGACTTTCCGGGCGGTGCTGCGCGCGGGCGCGGACGCGGTGTATTTCGGTGGCACGGACTTCGGCGCGCGGGCCTATGCCGGAAACCTGACCCGGGATGAGATCCTCGCGGCGCTGGACGAGGCGCACCTGTTCGGCGCGCGCATCTACCTGACCGTAAACACGCTCGTGAAGAACCGCGAACTGGCGGCGCTCCCGGATTTCCTGGCACCGTTTTACGAGGCCGGGCTGGACGGCTGCATCGTGCAGGACCTCGGAGCCGCGGACCTGATCCGCCGGGAGCTTCCGGGGATGGAGATCCACGCAAGCACGCAGATGAACGTCACGGACGAGTATCACGCGGAATATCTGAAGCGCTTCGGGGTGACGCGGATCGTGCCGGCGCGCGAGCTGTCGCTGTCGGAAGTCCGGCAGATCCGGGAACGGACCGGGCTGGAGATCGAGTGCTTCGGTCACGGCGCGCTCTGCTATTCGTACTCGGGCGAGTGCCTGATGAGCAGTTTCATCGGCGGGCGCAGCGGGAACCGCGGGCGCTGCGCGCAGACCTGCCGGCTGCCGTTTTCCGTCGGCGGGCGCGAGGGGACCTGGCTGTCGCGGCGCGATCTGTGCACGCTGGATATCCTGCCGGAGATCATCGGAGCGGGCGTGGACTCGCTGAAGATCGAAGGCCGCATGCGCAGCCCGGAGTACGCCGCGGGGGTGACCGCGGTGTATCGGAAGTATATTGACAGATATTATGAGGCGCTTTCGGGCGCTGCCGGTCCCGCGGATCATGCCGGACCGGCGGCCGATTCCGGCTGGCAGATCGATCCCGCCGACCGGCGGCTGACGGAACTGCTGTTTTACCGGGGCGAAACGACGACGGGTTACGACGTGTTTTCGGCCGCGGAGCATTGCGCGAAAAAGCATGCGGTGATCCTGCCGGAGAAGGCTGCGCCGCTGCCGCAGGCGGAGAAGAAGGCCTGCGAGGAGCGGGTCGCGGTGCGCTTCGTCGGGGATCACGCCGAGGAGCAGAGGAAGCTTCCGGTCGGCGTATACGCATCGCTGTTCGCAGGATGCCCGGCGGTCATGACCCTGTTCTGCGGGGAGACTTCCGTGAGCGCGGAAGGTCCGGAGGTGCAGGCGGCGAAGAACCGCCCGCTCACGCGCGAGGAGGCGGCCGACCGGCTGACACGCTTCGGCGGAACGCCTTTTACCGCGGAGCAGGTGACGGTCGACACGGATGACGGGATCTTCCTGCCGAACGGTGTGATGAACGCACTGCGGCGGGAGGCTGCGGAGCGTCTGCGCGGGGAACTGCTGCGCGGGTTCCGGAGGAAACTGCCGGAACGCGCCGGTTTCGAAGCGTTTCGCTTCGAAAAGCATGCCTGCGGAAGACCTCTCGCGAGCGCCGCGGTGCGGACCGCCGAGCAGGCCCGCGCGGCACTGGAGGCCGGGGCGGACAGGATCTGTGCGGAGGCGGACGCGCTTCCGGCGGATGCGCTCCGGGAGATCGCAGAGATGTGCCGCGGGGAACATGCTCCGACGGAAACGGCTGCGGAGTTCGTGATCGCGCTGCCGCGTATCTTCCGGCAGGAAGGGCTCGCACAGTTCGAGTCGCGTTTCGCGCGTTTCGAGGCTCTGCATCCGGACGGATGGCTGGTCCGGACCATGGGCGAACTGGAATACCTGGACACGCACGGCGCGTCGGGGAAGCGGATCGCGGACTCGCACTGCTATGTGTTCAATGACCTCGCCGCACACGTCCTCGCGGAAGCCGGGGCGGACGAAGTCACATACTCACTGGAACTGAACGCGGGAGAACTGGCGCATCTGGCGGCTGCCGGCGAGGACGGCGCAGCACTGCCGTGCATCCTGGAGGTCTACGGGCGCGCGCCGCTGATGCTCTCCGCGAACTGTGTGCGCGGGGACGCAGCCGCGGCCGGCGGCAGCCTTTCCTGCCCGGGAGACCGCGGCTTTACGGCATTGACCGATCGAAAGGGAGCGAAGCTGCCGGTCGAAAGCTTCTGCGGAAGCGGATACAGCGTGATCCTGAACTCCGTTCCGACTTATCTGGCGGACCTGACGGAGGAGATCGCGCGCATCGCCCCGGCGGTGCTGTCCGCGGTATTTACGGATGAGGACGGGCCGGCCTGCGCGCGGGTGATGCGGCAGGTGGCGGCTCTGCGCGGGGCGGGCGGCGCATTGCCCCCGGAGGAAGTGCTGAAGGGCGGGTTTACCCGCGGCCATTTCCGGAGGGGGGTCGAGTGACGGATCCCGCGAAAACAGTAACAGAAACCGGAAAACGCCCCACAGCGGTATAAGGAGGTACAGCCATGAAAAAAGTCACGGTCATCTGGTCCAGTCCGAACACCGACGGTATGACGGCAGCGGCGAAAAATGAGATCCTGCACGGCCTGGCCGACGCGGGAGCAGAGGTGGGAGAGATCCATCTGAACCGGAAGAACATCGAGCACTGCCGGGCCTGCGGCGACGGCTGGGGCTCCTGCAGGGCGCAGGGCACCTGCGTCATTCGGGACGACTTCGCGGAGATCTATCAGACCCTGCAGGAGTCGGACGGAATCGTGTGGATCAGCGCAGTCTATTTCTCGGAGATGACCGAGTGCTTTAAGGCGTTTTTCGACCGGCTGCGCCGCTGCGACGCGTTCACCGGGCAGAAACTGGCCGAAAAGCGCTGCGTGACGGTCGCCTGCGCCGGCGGCACCGGGCGGGGCACGCTGGAGTGCCTGCAGCAGTTCGAACGCGGCCTGACGCACATGGGCATGCGGATCTATGACCGCATCTCAGTGGAGCGGTATAACCGCGAGTACATTCTGCCGGCGCTGTACGAGGCCGGGAAGACCTACGCGGAACGGCTGGAGACAGGGTTTGATATGTGGTATTGAGGCATCTTTCGAAGGATGGGAAAATGGAGATCGATTATCAGAGATTCAACTTCTTTTTAGACAGATCCGAAGCCGGCAGATGTCTCCTGTGTCATGATCCGGAGTGCACGAAAGCATGTCCGCAGAAGGCTGAAGTGGGGGAGATCCTGCGGTCTCTGTATTTTGAGAATCTTCCCGGAGCGGCACGCAAACTGACCTGCGACTGCACCGACTGCGGCGCGCCCTGCGAAAAAGCGTGCGTTCTCGCGGGCACGAAAGCGCCGGTCGGCATTCGGAACCTGATGCTCGCCGTGAGAGAGGAGGCCCCCGGGCCTTTCGATTACCGGGTCGAAGAGACGGACCTGTCGGCAGACATCTGCGGCGTCAGGCTGGATAATCCGTTTCTGCTGTCTTCGTCGGTCGTCTCCAGTTCCTATGATATGTGCAGGCGCGCCTTCGAAGCCGGGTGGGCCGGCGCCGCATTCAAGACCATCTGCAGTTTCCCCCAGCACGAGGCCTCCCCGCGGTTTTCGGTGATCAGGAATCATGCCAATGCTTTTTGCGGCTTTAAGAATATCGAACAGCTCTCCGACCACAGCGTCGAGGACAATATGCATATCTTCGAGAAACTGAGAAAAGAGTTTCCTTCGAAGGTCATCATCGGTTCCATCATGGGGCAGGATGAAGCGGAATGGTCCGAGCTGGCCGCGAAATGCGAGGCGGCGGGCGCATCGGTGATCGAATGCAATTTTTCCTGCCCGAACATGGAGTCGGAAGATCTGGGCATGACCATCGGACAGTCCGAAGAACTGATCGAAAGATTTACGGCAGCTGCGAAAAGAGGTACCGGGCTGCCGGTGCTGGCGAAGCTCACGCCGAATATCACCGACATGGTGCCGATGGCCCTGGCTGCGAAGCGCGGCGGTGCGGACGGCATTTCCGCCATTAATACGATCAATTCCATCACCGGCGTCGATATCGAAACGCTGGCGGCGGAGCCTTCCGTGCACGGCAAGTCCATCGTCGGCGGGTACTCGGGTCCCGCCGTGAAGCCCATCGCTCTGCGCTTCATCTCCGATCTTTACAGATGCCCCGAACTGAAAGGCATGCATCTGAGCGGTATGGGAGGCATAGAGATCTGGCGCGACGCGATGGAATTCTTGCTTCTCGGGGCGGGCAGCGTCCAGGTCACCACGGCAGTGATGCAGTACGGATACAGGATCATCGACGACCTGCTGGGAGGCCTGACCGAGTACATGAAGTGTAAAGGAATCTCTTCCGTAAAGGACCTGATCGGGGGAGCATCTAATTCCATAGTGGACCGGAGGGGCATTGAACGGGATACGATCCTGCTCCCTGTCTTTCGTTATGACCGCTGTATCGGCTGCGGGAGGTGCTATATCTCCTGTATGGACGGCGGACATCAGGCCATATCCTTCGATCCGGAGACGCGCAGGCCGAAGCTGGACGGAAGCAGATGCGTGGGATGCCACTTATGCAGGCTGGTATGCTCCGAAAAGGCGATCGACGCAGCGAAAAAGGAGATCGTCAGACACACTGCGGGCACGTGAAAGACATGAGGTGAGAACATGAGTGACTATCGCCGGGACGACCGGGTATCTGCGCATGACAGGCGATATGCGAAAAATAAGAGGCGGCCCGCGCTGCTTATCATTCTTTTGATTCTGGCGGCCGCCGCTGTCATCGTTTCCGCCGCGCTCGGCAGCCGCAGGAGGGCGGCCGATGCGGGCGCGGATCATAACGGAGGAGACGCGCCGGGCATCGCGGCAGAAGATCCGGGCCATGCGGAGGACCCCGGAACGTCCGCGGAAGCTGGTGAGGCGGAAACGCCGGAGACCGCGCCGGAAACGGAACCCGCGCCGCGCGTCGCGACCGTGACGGTCTCGGCTGCGGGCGACATCGCGCTCGGCACGCTGCAGACCCACGGCTACGAGGGTTCGCTGCGCGAGATGGCGGATGCGTACGGCACGGAGTATTTCTTTCAGAACGTCCGCCATGTCTTCGAAGCGGACGATATGACGCTGGTGAATTTCGAGGCGGTCCTGACGGATTCGACCGAGGCGCGGACGGACCAGGAGTTCCTGATCCGGGGCGACCCCGACTGGATCGCGGCACTGCCCGAGGGCAGCGTCGAGGCGGTCGGGTTTTCGAACAATCACGACTGGGACTATCTGCAGCGCGGCTGGGACGACACCGTGGCCGCGTTCGAGTCGGCGGGGCTCGTGTGGTCGGCGGAGGACGTCTACGGGTATTACACGACGGCGGACGGCATTACGATCGGCATGGTCAGCGTGAATAAGCTGAACCGCCTCGAGGAGGCGCGCGAGACCCTGCACCGCGGCATCACTGCGCTGCGCGAAGAGGGCGTGGACCTGGTGATCGCCTACATCCACACCGGGGTCGAGATGCAGTATTACCCGCAGGACTATGAGGTGCAGATGGACCACGACTGCATCGACTGGGGCGCGGACCTCGTGCTGAACACGCACACGCACTGCCTGCGCGGCATCGAACAGTATCAGGGGCGGTTCATCTGCTACGGCATGGGGAACTTCTGCTTCGGCGCGAACCGGAATCCCAGCGACAAGGACACGATGATTTTTCAGCAGACCTGGACGTTCGTCGACGGTGTGCTGCAGCCGGACATCGACGTGCACGTCGAGCCCTGCCTGATCAGTTCGACGCCGGGCCGTAACGACTACTGCCCGACGACGCTGACCGGGTCCGAGTACGACCGGGTGCTGGCGAATATCAATGCCTACAGCGCGCAGTTCGGGACCGTGTTCGATGAGAACGGGGATTATGTGCAGAACTGAGCCGAAGATCTGTTTATCACCGCCGCCGGAACGCACCGGCCGGCGCACGGACCCTGCCGGAGACGGCGGGGTTTTTCTTATAATGCAACTTCCCCGACATTATGCTAAAATAAATCAGTTATCCATGCACTGCGCACGGTCGGCATTGTCCGGCACGGAATACGCGGCGGGATAACGAAAAATGACTCTAAGGAGGCACACCATGCATAAGAAAGAAGCCTGGAAGACCTATGACGCCGCGGCGCTCGAAGAACTGGAGGCGCTCAGCGTCCGCTACCGTGATTTCCTGGATCAGGGGAAGACCGAGCGCGAAGTGGTCCGCTACATCACAGCCCGCGCGCAGGCGCTGGGATTTAAGACCCTCGAAGAGGCCCGCGCGGCCGGCGGCGTGAAGCCCGGCGACCGGATCATCCGCAGCCGCATGGGGAAGATCCTGATGCTGGCGGTCATCGGCACGGATCCCATGGAGAAGGGCATGAATATGGTCGGCGCGCACATCGATTCTCCGCGCCTGGACGTGAAGCAGAATCCGCTTTACGAGGACGGCGGCATGGCTTACCTCGACACGCATTACTACGGCGGCATTAAGAAGTACCAGTGGATCGCGACGCCTCTGGCGCTGCACGGCGTAATCGCGAAAAAGGACGGCACCGTCGTGCCCGTCTGCTTCGGCGAGGATCCGTCGGAGCCGGTGCTGGTCATTTCGGACCTGCTGATCCATCTCTCCGGAAAGCAGATGGAGAAGAAGGGCAGCGTCGTGATCGAAGGCGAAGATCTGAACGTGATCGTGGGCGGAAAGCCGCTCGAGGGCGCGAAGGACGACGAGAAGGACGCCGTGAAGAAGAACATCCTGAAGCTCCTGAAGGACCGCTATGACGTCGAGGAGGAAGATCTCCTCTCCGCGGAACTGGAAGTGGTCCCGGCCGGGCACGCGCGCGAGCTCGGACTGGATGCGAGCATGATCCTGGCCTACGGGCAGGACGACCGCGTCTGCGCGTTCGCGCAGTGGGAAGCCGTCCTGCAGATCGAAAACCCGAAGCGCACCTGCCTGGCGCTCTTCACGGATAAGGAAGAGATCGGCAGCGTCGGTGCGACCGGCAGCGAGAGCCGCTTCTTCGAGAACACCGTGGCGGAGCTGATGGATCTGGCCGGCGGGTATTCGGAGCTGGCGCTGCGCCGCGCGCTGGAGAACACCTGCGTGCTGTCGGCGGACGTGACCGCGGGCTTCGACCCGATCTACGCGGGCGCGTTCGAGAAGAACAATGCCGCGTTTATCGGCAGCGGCATCGGCATCAACAAGTACACCGGTTCCCGCGGAAAGAGCGGATCGAACGACGCGAACGCCGAGTATCTCGCGCGCGTCCGGAAGTGCTTTGACGAAGCCGGCGTGGATTTCCAGCTCGCCGAGCTGGGCAAGGTCGATCAGGGCGGCGGCGGCACGATCGCCTACATCGTGGCAAACTACGGCGCCGAGGTCGTGGACTGCGGCGTGGCCCTGCTTTCGATGCACGCGCCTTACGAGGTCAGCTCGAAGGCGGACGTGTATGAGGCCATGAAGGCGTACCGGGCATTTTACCGGACCATGGATAGATAAGATAACACCCGTTATTTATTGCTTACGGAGGAATTGCGATGGCGAACTTTAAACTGGCACTGATCCCCGGCGACGGCATCGGTCCCGAGATCGTTGGCGAGGCTGTGAAAGTCCTGGACCGCGTCGGCGAGATCTACGGGCACACGTTCGAGTATCATGATCTGCTCATGGGCGGATGTGCCTACGACGCGAAGGGGACATGCTTCCCGGACGACATCCTGCCGACCTGCCGCGCGTGCGACTCGGTCATCCTGGGTGCGGTCGGCGGCCCGAAATACGACAGTCTGCCCGGTGCCGAGCGCCCCGAGAAGGCGCTGCTTAAGATCCGTGAGGGCCTGGGCCTGTACGCGAACCTGCGCCCCGCGACCGTACACAGCGCGCTGAAGAGCGCCAGCCCCATCCGCGCCGACCTTATCGGGGACGGCATGGACATCCTGATCGTCCGTGAGCTGACCGGCGGCATCTATTTCGGCGACCGCGGCACGCGCGAGGGAAAGTACGGCGAGGAGACTTACGACACCGAGGCCTACTCCGAGTTCGAGGTGAAGCGCATCGCGCGGGTCGCCTATGAGGCGGCCATGGCGCGGGATAAGCGCCTGTGCAGCGTGGATAAGGCGAACGTTCTCGACAGCTCGCGCATGTGGCGCCGCGTTGTGACGGAGATGAGCGCGGAGTTCCCGGAGGTCGCACTGACCCACATGTATGTGGACAATGCCGCGATGCAGCTCGTCCGCGACCCCTCGCAGTTCGACGTCATCGTGACTTCGAACATGTTCGGCGACATCCTCTCCGACGAGGCCAGCCAGATCACCGGCTCCATCGGCCTGCTGCCGTCCGCGAGCCTGGGTGAGGGCAGTTTCGGCATGTATGAGCCCATCCATGGATCCGCACCCGATATCGCGGGGAAAGACATCGCGAACCCGATCGCGACCATCCTGTCCATGGCGATGCTTCTGAAGTACAGCCTCGGGCTCGGGAAGGAAGCACAGGCCATCGAGGACGCGGTCGAGGCGGTGTTGAACGAGGGGATCCGTACGGCCGACATTGCCGGCGCGGGCGAGACCGCCATCGGCACGAAGGCCATGGGCGCGGAAGTCCTGAAGAGACTGAGATAACACCGGAATGCGGGAGTCTGACACTGGAGGAGATCACTATGGGAATGACCATGAGCCAGAAGATTCTGGCGGACCACGCGGGTCTTGCGAGCGTGAAGGCCGGAGACCTGATCATGGCGAAACTCGACATCGTGATGGGGAACGACATTACCGTCCCTCTCGCGGTTCCCGAGTACGAGAAACTCGGCACGGACGGGGTGTTCGACCCGGAGAAGGTCGTCATCGTTCTGGATCATTTCGTTCCGAATAAGGACATCAAGGCCGCGGAGAACGCGAAAGTCTGCCGCGAGCTCGCGAGGAAGAACGGGATACGGCATTTTTACGACGTCGGACAGATGGGCATCGAGCACGCGCTGCTGCCGGAAAAAGGCATCGTGGCGCCGGGCGAGTGCATCATCGGCGGAGACTCGCACACCTGCACCTACGGCGCGCTCGGCGCGTTTTCGACGGGCGTGGGCAGCACGGACCTCGCGGTCGGCATGGGCACCGGCGAAAACTGGTTTAAAGTCCCCGCGGCGAAGAAGTTCGTGATCACCGGGAAGCCCGGGAAGTGGATCTGCGGCAAGGACGTGATGCTTCACATCATCGGGCAGATCGGCGTTGACGGCGTGCTCTACGAGTCGATGGAGTTTACCGGCGACGGCCTGCGCTATCTTTCGATGGACGACCGCTTCACGATCGCGAACATGGCCATCGAGGCCGGCGCGAAGAACGCGGTGTTCCCGGTGGATGAGAAGACGACCGCGTATCTGGAGGAGCATTGCCGGAAGCCGTATAAGGTCTACGAGGCCGACGAGGACGCGGAGTACGAGGCCGTGATCACGGTCGATCTGTCCGCGCTGCGCCCGGTCGTGGCGTTCCCGCACCTGCCTTCGAACACGAAGACCGTTGACGAGGCCGCGGGACTGAAGCTCGACCAGGTCTACATCGGTTCGTGCACGAACGGCCGCATGGAGGATATGGCCATGGCGGCGCGGATCCTCGAGGGCCGCAAGGTCGCGGAGGGCCTGCGCGTGATCGTCGTCCCGGCGACCCAGGCGATCTATCTGGAGTGCCTTGAGAAAGGCTATATTAAGACGTTTATCGAAGCGGGCGCGATCGTTTCGACGCCCACCTGCGGCGCCTGCCTGGGCGGCTATATGGGCATTCTGGCCGAGGGCGAGCGGTGTCTCGCGACCACGAACCGGAATTTCGTCGGGCGCATGGGCCACGTGAAGTCCGAGGTGTACCTGACGAGCCCTGCGGTCGCGGCGGCGTCCGCGGTCACCGGCGTGATCACGGATCCGGAGACGCTTTGAGGAGGTCATTTATGGAAAAAGCACGCGGATATGTACACACCTTCGGCGAGGACGTAAACACCGACGTCATCCTGCCGGGAAAATATCTCAATGTCACGGACCCGGACGAGCTGGCTTCCCACTGCATGGAGTCGCTGGATCCGGAGTTTCCCGCGAAGGTCTCGAAGGGAGACGTGATCGTGGCCGGGAAGAATTTCGGCTGCGGTTCGAGCCGTGAGCACGCGCCGCTCGCGATCCTCTATGCGGGGATCTCGTGCGTGGTGGCGGACAGCTTCGCGCGGATCTTCTACCGAAACGCGCTGAACATCGGCCTGCCGGTGCTCGAGAGCCCGGCGGCTGCCGCGGCGATCGCGGCGGGAGACGAGGTCGAGGTCGATTTCGACAGCGGTGAGATCCGCGACCTCACGAGCGGAGAGACGTTCGCGTCGGCCCCGATCCCCCCGTTCATGCAGGAGATCCTGGCCGACGGCGGGCTGATCGCGCATGTGAGAAAGCAGAGGGCATGAGGCATTGCCCGTAACATATAACGAAAAGGAGGCTCAACCGCTATGACAGGCAAGGAAATGGTCAGACCGGTCAGCGACCGAATCGCCGAGATCAAAAGGCACTTTAAGGAAGTCGAGTATCATGACATGTGGCTCGACGCCGAGCGCACGCAGATCATCACGGATTCGTATAAGAAATACGAGGCGGATTTTCCGACCGTGAAGCGCGCGAAGTTCTTCCGCGATCTGGCGGAGAAGATGACGGTCCGCGTCGAGGACTACGAGCTGATCGTCGGAAACCAGGGCCGCAGCTACCGTGCCATCACCCCGTACGTGGAGTGGGGCGCGAAACCGCTGCTGGACGCCGTAAACATGGACGATGAGACCTTCCATATCACGTATCAGACGGACGGCTGCCGGAACCTGATGACCGACGCGGACCGCGAAGTCTTCCGCGAGACGGCGCCTTTCTGGATCGGAAGATCGGTCGGAGAGCATAACTCCGCGGTGGTCCCGGAGGCGGCCTGGAAGCTGGGAGACAGCGGCTGCTTCACGGTGCGCCCGCCGATCATGGGCCCGATCTGCGAGGGACATTTCTGCGCGAACTTCGACAAGATGGTGCATAAGGGCGCGAACGCGATCCGGCAGGAAGCCCTGGACCGGATGGCGGAGCTCGAGGGCCGCTGCTACGGGCAGGACGCCGCGAAGTACATCTTCTGGCGGGCGGTGAGCATTGCCATGGAGGGCATGGTGATCCTCGCGAAGCGCTACGGCGAGGAGTGCGCGCGCATGGCCGAGGAAGACCGCTTCCCCGAATGGCGGAAAGAGGAACTGCGCACGATGGCCGAGATGTTCACCCGCATCCCAGGCGAGCCCGCGCAGACCTACTGGGAGGCCATGCAGGTCATTAACTTCTACATGCTCTGCCTCTGCCTGGACGCGCAGAACCACGGCGTGACTTTCGGCCGGATCGACCAGTATGCCGGGCATTTCCTGGACGACGAGCTCGCGAGCGGGAAGATCACCGAGGATTTCGCGCAGGAGATCTGCGACAGCTTTATCCTGAAGGCGGCCGAGTACACCCGCGGCTGGATCCTGCAGCCGCCGGAAGTCGTTGAGCAGCCGGACGGCACCGTAAAATACGTGCACCATGACTATACTCTCGAGAGCGGTCAGCATTTCAGCGTCGGCGGCGTGTTCGCGGACGGAAGCGACGCGACGAATTCGCTGACTTATACATTGATCCAGTGCTACGCGCGGCTCTACATGTACAGCCCGTCGCTCTCGGTCCGGATCCATCCGGGGACCCCGGACGATCTGTGGGCGCTCTCGATCGAGTCCTCGTCGCGCGCCGGCGGCATGCCGACGTTCGAGAACGACGAGGTCATCATCCCCGCGCTTCTGAAGAAGGGCTACACGCTCGAGGATGCGCGCGGCTACTGCCTGATCGGCTGTGTGGAACCTTCCGGCTGCGGAAACGAGTGGCCCTGCTGCGGCTCCGACGGCGCGGAGGCGTTCTGGAACTATCCGCAGGCGTTCGCGGTCGCGATCAATAACGGCATCAACCCGATGAACGGCGCCCAGCCCGGCCCGCACACCGGCTATCTCTATGAGATGGAGTCGATCGAGGAGGTGAAGGAGGCGCTGCGGAAGACCGCGGAATTCTACCTGAACTGGCATGTGACGCTCGTGAACATCCACGAGGAGGCGTACCGCCTGGTGCTGCCGTGCCCGCTGGCTTCCGCCACGATCGACGGCTGCATGGAGTCCGGAAAAGACGTGACTTACGGCGGCGCGAAATATAACTCGACCGGCGTGACCTGCTGCGGCATCGGAAACGTCGCGGACTGCCTCGCTGACATCGAGTATCTCTGCTTCGACAAGAAGATCTGCACGACGCGCGAGCTCTATGACGCGCTGATGGCGAACTGGGAGGGCTATGAGGAGCTCCAGCAGTTCATCACGAACGAGTGCCCGCACTACGGAAACGACGACGAGTACGTCGACCGCTACGCGACCTGGGCCATGGATCTGTTCTGCGGCATCATAAATCAGGCCACTGGTCCCCGCGGCAGCTGGCGCCCCGGCACCTTCACGATGACCGTGAATGTCCGCTTCGGCCTGTTTACCGCGGCGACCCCGGATGGCCGCTTCGCGGGCGAGCCGCTCGCGGAGGCGATCAGTCCGAAGCAGGGTCTGGACCGGAACGGTCCCACCGCGTACGTGAAGAGCGCGGCGAAGCTGCCTCACATCGACATCGGAAACGGAGACCAGCTGAACATCAAGTTCACGAAGACCGTCATGCAGAACCCGGAGGGCGCCGCGAAGATCCGGGCGCTGATCGAGACTTACTTCAAGCTGGGCGGCATGCAGGTCCAGTTCAATGTCGTCTCGGCCGACACCCTGCACGACGCGCAGTCGCGGCCGGAGGAGTATAAGGACCTGATCGTCCGCATCGCGGGATTCTCGGCGGCGTTCGTCGAGCTCGCGAAGAACGTCCAGGACGACTTCATCCGCAGGACGGAGCATATGGTCTGACCGGCGCTTTGATCGTTATCTTTTTATTTAATATTGAAAGAACAGTCCCGATATTTTAATATGGACAAGGCGTTTGCCCTTCATTATCAGGCATTGAAAGACAGCATCCATTTTTTCGGGAAAGAACGCTGCATAATACATTTTCTTTAGGAGGAGATCGCAAATGTTTCAAATCGTTGAAGCGGCGAAGGTCTGCGAGAAGACTTATCATTTTAAAGTCGAGGCGCCCCGTATCGCCCGGTCCTGCGAGCCCGGCCAGTTCGTCGTGGTACGCCTGGACGAAGTCGGAGAGCGGTTCCCGCTGACCATCGCGGATTACGATCGCGAGTCGGGAACGATCGATCTGGTGGTGCAGATCGTCGGCGCGTCTTCCGCACGGATGTGCGAGCTGAAGACCGGAGACGCGCTCATGGACGTCATCGGCCCGCTGGGTAATCCCTCGGATTTCGTCACCGAGCCCATCGAGGAGGTGAAGAAGGTCCGGAAACTCTTTATCGCCGGCGGAAACGGCACTGCCCCTGTCTACCCGCAGGTGCGGTGGTATAAAGAGCACGGTCTGGAGTGCGACGTCATCATCGGCGCGAAGAACAAGGACTTCATCTTCTGGGAAGAGAAGATGAAGGCGGTCGCGACGAACCTGTACGTCACCACGGACGACGGCAGCTACGGCCGGAATGGCATGGTCACGAAGGTCCTGGAAGATCTGATCGCGGAAGGAAAGGAGTATGATTCCGTCGTTGCGATCGGCCCGATGATCATGATGAAGTTCGTCTGCCTGACCACGAAGAAGTATGACATCCCCACGATCGTCAGCATGAACCCGATCATGATCGACGGCACCGGCATGTGCGGCGCCTGCAGACTGCTGGTCGGCGGCGAAGTCAAGTTCGCCTGCGTGGACGGCCCCGAGTTCGACGGCCACCTGGTCGATTTCGACCAGGCGATGAAGCGCACGGTCCAGTATAAGACCCAGGAGGGCAGGGCCCTGCTGAAGTATCAGGAAGGCGACACGCATCACGGCGGATGCGGAAATTGCGGAGGTGATGAGTGATGGCGGCACCCGGAATGGAAAGAGTCCCTGTCAGAGAGCAGGATCCGCTCGTCAGAGCGAAGAATTTTGATGAGGTTTGCCTGGGATACAATGCCGAGGAGGCCACGGAAGAGGCGAAGCGCTGCCTGAACTGCAAGAACGCGCAGTGCGTGACCGGCTGCCCGGTTCACATCGACATTCCGAAGTTCGTGAAGGAGATCGCCGACGGCGATCCCGAGGCGGCGTTCCAGACGCTGTCCGCGTCGTCCTCGCTCCCCGCTGTCTGCGGCCGTGTGTGCCCGCAGGAGACGCAGTGCGAGGGCAAGTGCATCCGCGGCATCAAGGGCGACCCGATCTCGATCGGTAAGCTCGAGCGGTTCGCGGCGGACTATGCGCGTGAGAAGGGCATCAAGCCTGCGAAGTGCGAGACGAAGAACGGAAAGAAAGTCGCGGTCATCGGCTCCGGCCCCGCCGGCCTGTCCTGCGCGGGCGACCTTGCGAAGCTGGGCTACGACGTGACGATCTTTGAGGCGCTGCATGCCCCGGGCGGCGTGCTGACCTACGGCATCCCGGAGTTTCGTCTTCCGAAGGACGCGGTCGTGCAGCCCGAGATCGCGAACATGGCGCATCTGGGCGTAAAGATCGAGCTCGACGTGGTCGTGGGCAAGTCCACCACCATCGATCAGCTGATGGAAGATGAGGGCTTCGACGCGGTGTTCGTCGGCTCCGGCGCCGGCCTGCCGATGTTCATGGGCATTCCCGGCGAGCAGGCGCTCGGCGTGTTCTCCGCGAACGAGTACCTGACCCGTTCGAATCTGATGAAGGCGCGGCTGGAGGAGTACGATACCCCGATGCCCGAGAGCAAGAAGGCAGTCATCGTCGGCGGCGGAAACGTCGCGATGGACGCGGCCCGCACCGCTCTGCGCCTGGGCGCGGAGACGCATATCGTCTACCGCCGTTCCGAGGCGGAGCTTCCCGCGAGAGCGGAGGAGGTCCACCACGCGAAGGAGGAGGGCATCCAGTTCAACCTCCTGTGCAATCCCGTCGAGATCCTCATGGACGAGAACGGCTGGGTCCGCGGCATCACCTGCATCCGCATGGAGCTGGGTGAGCCGGATGAGTCCGGCCGCCGCCGCCCCGTGGAGATTCCCGGCTCGGAGTTCGAGATCGAGTGCGATACCGTGATCATGTCGCTCGGCACTTCGCCGAACCCGCTGATCGCTTCGACGACCCCGGGCCTGGACGTGAATCGGAAGAAGTGCATCGTGGCCGAGGAGGCCACCGGCGTGACGTCGAAGGAAGGCGTTTTCGCGGGTGGCGATGCCGTGACCGGCGCTGCGACCGTGATCCTGGCCATGGAGGCCGGACGGAACGGCGCGGCAGGTATTCACGAATATCTGTCGAAGAAGTGATGTGAACAGGCACCACTCAGAGAGAGCGGGAAATCATCGATGGATTTCCCGCTCTCTTTTCTTCTGGATCATGATACTGCCCTGGTAGTCACATTAGTATTCCTGCGGCCGCGCACGGCGGAAGCATTGAGGCGCGACCATGAAGGACAGATCGATACACATAGAAAAGCGAGGGGGAAATGTTTGTATCCGCACAAGCATTTCAGCTCGACTGAGGCGGGAAACCATCGGGTTTCCCGTCGAATTCGAGCAGTACCCTCGCTTTTCTCAATGTGTGAGATCTTTGTTCTTCAGGGAGCGCTTCACCGGCTTTCGCCGTGCGCTCCGCGGGAAACTTTCAGACCCCGCAGATATTCTTTCGTTTCCGGACCGATCCGATAGCTCTCGACGGCCTTCTGAATCGTTTTATTGTGCGTCCAGACATCGAGTCTGCGATCCTCCAGATATTTGACCGCAGCGTCGTACTGCTTCGCCAGGGCGGTCGCGAAGTACCACGCCTGCATCATCCGCACGTAATACTCATCGGAGCGGATCCGCGCCACGGCCTCCGGGTAAGCCGGATCGAAATCCTCATCCAGATAATGCTCCATCAGCATCTTCATCCCGAAGCGCACCGTGTAGGTCTCGCCGGAGCCGAGCCACCGCCGGATCGGACCGGTCAGCTCCCCGCGGTGTTTCCGGAACACTTTCGGCGACATCTGGTCGCAGGTCGCCCAGTTATCTACATAAGGAAGGAAGCGCTCGACTGCTTCCAGGCATGCGCCGTAGTCCCGGATCGCGGAGATCACGAAGGCATGCAGCTGGTTCTCATCGAAATATGTGTGCGGCAGATCGCTCAGGAAGAGGTCAATGTCTTCCCGCCCCGCCAGCTTTTTCGCCAGATCACGCAGCGCGGGCGTGCGCACGCCGATGAAGGACGCGCCTTCCGTTGAGGGAATCAGCCTGCTCTGAAAATCGCGGTATTCCGTATCCTGCAGGCGGAACAGTTCTTCCCGGATCTCGTCAATGATCATATCAGCCCTCCGGTCTCTCAGCCCTCCGGCCACACGAACGTCGCCCGCAGGTCGTACTCGCCGTTATCGATCAGAAGGCTCTGCCCCGACATCGAGCGGTTCGTCAGCGTGAGGAATTCGATCCAGTCGCAGACCTCGTCCTCGGACATCCATTTCTTCATGGGCGTGACGTCCATGATCCGCTCCCAGAGCGCCGGGTCGTCCATGACCGGCGCGTTCGACGCGGTCGCGACGCCGCCCAGGCAGAGCGCATTTACGGTGACCTGCCGCGGGGCGAGGCGGATCGCGGTGTTCTTCATATATCCCAGCAGGCCCGCCTTCGCGGCCGCGTACTCCGGGAATTCCTGCCCGCTGACGGCGGAGGCGGAGGCATTGAACAGGACCGAACGCAGCGCCGGGTCATGCATGTACTTCTCGACGACGTTCATCGCGCCGACGAGGTCATGTCCGATGTCGTCGCCGCTGTTCTGGCGGCCGGCATTGGCAAAAATGACCCCGACGCCCTCCAGCGCGGGCAATGCCCCGGCATCCCGCACGTCCGTCCGAAAATGTGTATAGCGCGGATGATCGATCGACGGTTCGAGCACATCGATGCCGACGACCTCATGCCCCTCTTCCAGAAAACGCAGGGCCGCCGCGCGGCCGATGCCGCGGGACGGGCCGGTGATCAGAATCTTCATGCGCGGTCCTCCGTGATGCGGTCATGTCCGGCGGCCGCGCAGGCACGGCCCGAACCTTCCGCCGCGTCCGCCGCGGAAAAACCGCGGGCGGCGAAATACTCGGCGCCCACGCGCTCCTCGCGCCAGCGCTTCGTGACCATGTAACCGAACGGAGAGAAGATCACCTCCATCAGCAGTTCGAGGCAGGCGCCGAGGATGGCGCAGGTCAGGCACTGGATGAAGGTCCAGTGGAAGCCGTCCCAGAAGATCGGGGCGAAGACCATGAAGGTCAGAACCGCGAAAATGAGATTGTCCGCCCACTGTCCGATGAACGTGGAGATGTAGCTGCGGCAGACGAATGCCGCCTTTCCGTCGGGGTTCCGGCGGAAGAGGAGGCCGATGGAGTAGTTCAGGAAGTTATTGATCAGCGCGGAAGACAGGAACGCGATCGTACTCGAGAGCAGGATGAACCAGGTGCCGCCGATGACGCCGTTGAATGCGGAAAAATCGTCCGCGGTCGGAATCGCGGCGACGATCGCGAACAGCGCGCACACGAGCAGGTTCACGAACATCGCGAAGATCGAGCATTTCGTGGACGCGCGCGGCCCGAAATGCTTCGTGATGATGTCCATGCACATAAAGGAAAGCCACGAGACGAGAATGCCGCCGTCGATGGCCAGATGCTCCGACTGAAAAATGGTCTTATTCGCGAGAATGTTCATCGTGACGACCGAGATCGTAAAAAGCGCCACGACGACGGAAGGGATGCTGCGGAACAGCAGGCGCGTGTCCTGCCAGTCCTTTCTGAGCGTATTCATGATGTTCCTCCTTGGTTTTCTTTTCTATAGCGAAGGATTTAGAGCCCGAACTCCGCTGCGCGGCCTGAGCCGTGACTTGTCACATTATTTATTTTTCAGACTTACAGACTTCGGACGTTCCGGCCGGGCCGGAAACGTTCCTTTTCATAAAGAAACGGCAGGACCGTGATCCTGCCGCGTGGAGATGATGGGATTCGAACCCACGGCCTTCGCGTTGCGAACGCGACGCTCTCCCAGCTGAGCCACATCCCCAAAAGCCTGTTCATATTACCACTAAGAAAAATGTTTTGCAAGCCCTTTTTCATTCTTTTCGTTTACGGCTTTCCGGAGCGGCCCGATCGATTTTGCTTGACAAATTGCACGCGAATAAATACAATGCGCTATAAGGGGGAGATTCGAATATATTTCAATATCCGGCCCTCGACGGAGAGTCCGGTTCCCCGACAGTCGACTGGTTTTGAAACTTGTTGTCTATCTGAATCACGAAGCCGCACTGACGGCTGAGGGAAAGGAGCGGGTCATGTTAGCCCTTGTAGTAGTTATTATTATCGTTCTGATCATCCTGGTACGCTGCCTGGTCATCGTACCGCAGGCGAACGCCTATGTCGTGGAGTTCCTGGGCGCTTACCGGCGCACGTGGGATGCGGGTCTGCACCTGAAGGTGCCTTTCCTGGAGAGAGTGGCCCGCCGGGTTTCCCTGAAGGAGTCCGTGGCGGACTTCCCGCCGCAGCCGGTCATCACGAAGGATAACGTCACGATGATGATCGACACGGTCGTGTTCTTCTACGTCTTCGACCCGAAGATGTATACCTACGGCGTGAATAACCCGATCCAGGCGATCGAGAACCTGTCCGCGACGACGATCCGTGACATCATCGGCGGCATGAGCCTGGATGAGACGCTCACCAGCCGCGAGGCCATCAACAGCCGCATTACCGCGATCCTGGACGAAGCCACGGACCGCTGGGGCATAAAGATCAACCGCGTCGAGCTGAAGAACATCGAGCCGCCCGCGGAGATCCGGATGGCCATGGAGAAGCAGATGAAGGCCGAGCGCGAGAAGAGATCCAGCATCCTGCTGGCCGAAGGTGAGAAGCAGTCCGCGATCACCCGCGCCGAAGGTGAGAAAGAGTCTGCCATCCTGCGCGCGGAGGCTGTGAAGCAGCAGCGCATCCGCGAGGCCGAAGGTGAGGCGCAGGCCCTCCTGATGGTCCAGAAGGCGAAGGCGGATTCGATCCGTATGATAAATGAAGCCGCACCTTCCGACAGCATGCTCCGCCTGCGCGGCATGGAGGCGATGGAGGCTGTGGCCGACGGACGCGCGACGAAGATCATTATCCCTTCGGAGCTGCAGAACCTGGCTTCGACGGTCACCGCGATCCGGGAGTTCGCGACGGATATGCCTGTGGACGAGGATACCGAAGCGTGATCCCGTCAGCAGCCCTGTAAACGACAGCCATATGACGGTTTTCGTCATGTGGCTGTTTTGTTAAAATGAACATGTCCGTGACATGTTGATGAAGCCCCTGCAGAGAAGGAGATGTTTATGATCCAGGAGATCGTCCCCGGACTGGACAATGCCTACCGCCCCGGAGAAATGATAAGCGACGATTGTGTGTGCCTCGCGTTTGCGGGCCGCGGTTCGGTGATGGCAGTAACGAGGGCTGCCGCGGACGGTTCGGAACCGGCCGGCCCGGCACTGCCGACCTACGCGCAGCTGAAGGACCATGTGACGGAGAGCCGTTACGCGTTCCGCATCGGCACGCGCCGGTTCTTCCTTGTGGAGACGGACGATGCGGCGCCGTTCGAATATGTGAACCTGCATAAGTTCATCCGCGGCGACGGCGATCGGGCGGAGAAACATGAGGGCTTCGCAGCGATGACCGGCCACCACCTGTATCTCTGGTACCGCGACGTGCGCTACTGCGGACGCTGCTCGGCGGAACTGGTCCACTCGGAGACGGAGCGCGCGAAAACGTGCCCGGTCTGCGGCGAGACGTTCTATCCGCGGATCGCGCCGGCGGTCATCGTGGCGGTGCATGACGGAGACCGGCTGCTGCTGACGACCTACCGCGGCCGCGAGTATAAGCGCTTCGCGCTGATCGCGGGCTTCGCGGAGATCGGGGAGACGATCGAGGAGACTGTCCGCCGGGAAGTCATGGAAGAAACCGGCGTCAGGATCAAAAATATATGCTACTATAAGAGTCAGCCGTGGGGCATGAGCGGGGATCTGCTCATGGGCTTTACCGCCGAGCTGGACGGCGACCCGACGATCCGCATGGAGGAGAAGGAACTCGCTTCCGCGGACTGGTATCGGAGGGACGAGATCGAGTTTGCGGACGACGGTGTGTCCCTGACCGGAGAACTGATCCGGCGCTTCAAGGAAGGCGCTTTCTGACCGGCGGCCGGACCCGCGGGGAAGACTCCCGCGGACAGAGTCGCACGGCTCGAACGGAGAAAAACATGCTGAAAGATATGAAAGAAAAACTGACGAGGCTCTCGGGAAACCGGCTGGTGCTGGCGGTCGCGGCGATCGTGTTCGGCCTGCTCCTTATCATCTTCCGGCGTCAGGCGCTGGACCTGATGATCCGGCTGATGGGCGTGGCATTGATCGCCTGCGCGTGCATCTATTACTTTTTCTACCGGAAGGGCGAAGAGCATGACCTGCTGGATAAGGCGGTGTCGATCTTCATCGGCATCGTAGGACTGATCCTGATCGTGGCGGCCCGCGGTATCGTAAACTTTTTCCCTGTCATCATCGGCATCGTCCTGATCATAAACGCATTCGCGAACCTGGCGCGGCTCTTCTCGGTCGACGCGGGGACCCGCGGCGGCGGCTGGCGCGGCTCGGTGGTGCTGCAGATCGTAGTCCTGATCCTGGGCTTCTGCATGATGTTCTTCCGCCATTACGCGGCGAATGTGATCGTCATGTTCATCGGCGTGGCGGTCCTGATCACCGGCATTTCGAACCTGATCGTGTTCATCCGGAACCGCAGCGAGGGAGTCGATGATACCGTGGGAGCGGGGACGGACGGCGGGAGCGGCAGCTTTTTCGGAAACATGCGCGGCTTCTTCCGCGGCGGACGCGGATCGGACGGATCGAAAAGCGATCCCATTGACGTGGAGTACCGTGAGGTGGGTCCGGACGACCGGCGCTGACCGGGAGCCGCACAGCCCGGAGCGCAGACATTGACTGAGGAGATTTATGGCAGATCTTTCACGCTTGAATGAAAAACAGAAAGAGGCGGTCCTTTCCACGGAAGGGCCGCTGCTCATATTGGCGGGAGCCGGCTCCGGAAAGACCGGCACGGTGATCCACCGGATCGCGCACCTGATCGACGACTGCGGGGTCTCTCCGTTTAGTATTCTGGCGATCACGTTCACGAACAAGGCCGCCGGCGAGATGCGGGACCGCGTGGACGCGATGATCGGCACGAACGCGGCGGGCATCTGGGTCTCGACGTTTCACGCGATGTGCGCGCGGATCCTCCGCCGGCACGCGGAGTACCTCGGCTTTACGCGGAACTTCACGATCTATGACACGGACGACCAGAAGACGCTGATGCGCCAGCTGATCCGCGAGAAAAACCTCGACACGAAGATGTTCCGCGAACGCGGGGTCCTCGCGGTGATCTCGGCTGCGAAGAATAACCGGAAGACCGCAGACGACTTCTATAAAGAGAGCGTCGGCGATTACCGGAACATGCAGATCGCGGAGCTCTTCCGGATGTATCAGGAAGCCCTGCTGAAAAACGACGCGATGGATTTTGACGATCTGCTGAACTACGCGATCGATCTCCTGAGCGGCTTCCCCGAGGTGCTGAACTATTATCAGGAGCGCTTCCGCTACATCATGGTCGACGAATACCAGGACACGAACACCGCACAGTTCGAGCTCGTGCGCCTGCTCGCCGGGAAGTACCGGAACCTCTGCGTCGTCGGCGACGACGATCAGTCGATCTATGCGTTCCGCGGGGCGAACATCGAGAACATCCTCGGCTTCGAGAAGGAGTATCCGGGCGCGAAGGTGATTCGTCTCGAGCAGAATTACCGCTCGACCGGGAACATCCTGGACGTGGCGAACGCTCTGATAAAGAATAACCACGGCCGCAAGCCGAAATCTCTCTGGACCGAGCGGCAGGGCGGCGCGAAGGTGCACTATGACCGCTACCAGAGCGCGAAGGAGGAGGCGTTCCGCACGGTCCGCGAGATCGAGAAGCTCCGGGACCGCGGCGCGGATCTGAACGAGATCGCGGTACTCTACCGCACGAACGCGCAGTCGCGCGTGCTCGAGGAGAGCTTCATCCGCGAGAACGTGCCGTACCACCTGATCGGAGGCGTGAACTTTTATCAGCGGGCTGAGATCAAGGACATGATCGCCTATCTGAAGACCGTCGAGAGCGCGCGTGACGACATTGCCGTGCGCCGGATCATCAATGTCCCGAAGCGCGCCATCGGAAAGACCACGGTCGACCGCATCACTGCCTGGGCGGGCGAGCGGGACCTCGGATTCTTCGAGGCCTGCACGCAGGCGGACCGGATCCCGGGGCTCGGCTCCGCGGCGGCGAAAAAAGTCATCGGCTTTACCGGCCTGATCGGGGAACTGCGGAAGGCGCCGGACGACGGCATTGCCGGGCTGATGCGCCGGATCCTCGACGAGACCGGCTACATCGCGGAACTGAAGGCGACGCAGACGATCGAAGACCAGACCCGCATCGAGAACCTCGAGGAGTTCATCTCGAAGGCCGCGGACTACGAAGAAAAGTCCGGCGGGGAGGAGACCTCGCTCGCGGAGTTTCTCGAGGAGATCTCTCTGGTCGCGGATATCGACAGCCTGGACGACGGGAGCGGGCGCGTGGCGCTCATGACGCTTCACAGTTCGAAGGGACTGGAGTTCGATTACGTGTTCCTGACTGGCCTCGAGGCGGGGCTGTTCCCTTCGTTCCGCTCGGTCAATGACATTGAGAATAACGGTCTCGAAGAAGAACGCAGGCTCTGCTACGTCGGGATCACACGCGCGAAAAAGGAGCTGTTCCTGAGCTCGGCGCGGGAGCGCATGGTAAACGGTGAGACCATGCGGCAGGGGCGGTCGCAGTTTCTGGATGAGATTCCGGCCGACCTTCTGGACGACCGCACGCCGGAGGAGGATATGCCGCGGCGCGGTTTCGCGTTCGGCGGTTCGATCGACGGCGACGACTCGGGCGGCGATTTCGGTTACCGCGGGTTCTCCGGCCGCGGCGCGGGTGCCGGGACGGGCTACGGCAGCGACAGTTATCACGGCATGAGCGAGCGCTACCGGAAGGCGCACGGCGGAGCCGGCGGTCCGGGCTTCGGAAAGCAGTTCCCGTCCTATGACGAGGAGACCGCACGGTTCCGGAAGTCCGTGCTCGGCGGCGGAGGCGCGAAGAGCGGAGCGAAAAAGACATTGCCCGATTACGGAGTCGGAGACCTGGTGCGGCACGCGAAGTTCGGCGACGGAAAGGTGCTCGTGATCACGGAAGATAAGCGCGATTACATGGTCACGGTGGACTTCGAGGACTTCGGAATTAAAAAGATGCTCGCGGGGTTTGCAAAGCTGGAAAAAATCTGATAAAATATCACCGATTATAGACAGAACTGTACGGTGGAGCCGTTCCGCCGTGTGTATTACCGAAAGGAGCAGTTATGCTGGAGAAGAGAAGAGGAAATGTTGTCGTAGGTATCATGGCCTTCATCGGTGTCTGCGTCGCCATCGCGGCCATCGTCTTCGTGGTCCTTCAGTTCCTGAAGAAGGACGACGCGGAGTGGGATGATTTTGATGATGATTTCGATGATGATTTCTTCGATGACGACGATGATGATGACGACGAGGAAGTGGTCATCGCTCCCGAGGAGCCTGCGGCTGAGGACGCTCAGGAAGAGAAGGCGGAAGAGCCTGAAGCATAAAAGACCTGAGACGGTTCTGCCGTGCTGCGGGGGGCTATTATGCCCTTTGCAGGTGATGAGTTGTGCGGGGACGGGCTGCTGCCCGTCCCTGTTATTTTGTCCTGAAGCCGGAGTGTGACGGGTTCCGAAAGAGGCGGCCATGAAAAAGGGTGAAGAGTATGAGGCGATCGTGGAGCGGACGGATTTTCCGAACAGGGGCGTCTGCTTCATAGACGGAAAAGAGATCATGGTAAAAAACGTCCTTCCCGGGCAGAAGATCCGTCTGCGCATCTCGAAGAAACGCAGCGGGCGCGTCGAGGGACGGCTTCTGGAAGTGCGGGAGCGCTCGCTGTTCGAGACGGAGGATCCGGGCTGCCCGGCGTTCGGCAGCTGCGGGAGCTGCCTGTACCGGGGCTTTTCGGAGCAGGCGGAGCTCGCGGTGAAAGAAGGTCAGGTGCGCCGGCTGCTGGCGGCTGCGTGCCCCGGGGACGATCTCTCCTGGTTCGAGGGGATTCTGGCTTCCCCGCTGCGCGATGAATACCGGAATAAGATGGAGTTCTCCTTCGGCGACGCGTATAAGGGCGGCCCGCTGACGCTGGGGATGCACTGCCGCGGGAGCTTCTACGATATCGTGAGCGCGGAGGACTGCCGGATCGTCGATGAGGATATCCGGGTGATCCTGCGCCGCGTGCAGGCGTTCTGCCGCGAGGGCGGTTGGCCGCAGTACCGCAGGGACCACACGGGCTTCCTGCGGAACCTCCTGGTCCGGAAGGCCGCGTCGACCGGAGAGATCCTGGTCGGGCTCGTGACCAGCACGCAGGTGCCGGAGGATTGGAGCGGCGAGGCGTTCCTGCGGGCGGTGCTCGGCGCGGAGCCGTCCTTGTCTGAAAATGCAGAGCTTTTCGGAAAAATAACAGGTGTTATTCATATCTGGAACGACCGCGAGGCCGACGTGATCGAGGATCAGGGCTGCGATCTGCTGTACGGGCGTCCCTGGATCGTCGAGGAGGTGCTCGGGCTGCGGTTCCGGATCACCCCGTTCTCGTTCTTCCAGACGAACACCCGCGGAGCCGAGGTGCTTTACAGCGTGGTGCGGGATTATGTGCACAGCGCGCTCGAATGTGATGGCGCAGCCGGCGGGCCGGAGACCGGGACGCCGGAGGCTGGAAGCGGATGCGCGGGCGCGGCTCACGGAGAGATCTTCGACCTCTATTCCGGGACCGGAACCATTGCCCAGATCCTCGCGCCGGAGTTCGATTACGTGACCGCGGTGGAGATCGTGCCCGAGGCGGTCGGGGCCGCGAAGGAGAACGCGGCGGAAAACGGCATCGAAAACTGCGAGTTCCTCTGCGGCGACGTCCTGAAGGTCGTCGATGAGCTCGGGGGCGCCCCCGGGGTCATCATTCTGGATCCGCCGCGCGACGGCGTGCACCCGAAGGCGCTGCCGAAGATCCTGGCGTTCGGCGCCCGGCACATCGTGTACGTGTCCTGTAAGCCCACGAGCCTCGCGCGCGACCTGCCGGTCATGATCGAGGCGGGTTATCGCCCGGTGCGCGGCGCGTGCGTGGATATGTTTCCGGGGACGGGGAATGTCGAGACGGTATGCTGCTTGTACCACCAAAAGAAAGACTTTATTTCAGTGCCCTACGAACCTAAAGGTGCGGATTATCTAAATTGATAAATGAATAATGCAAATCTCAGCTTGCAGGTGAGACAAATGAAATATAGACTTCCTGAAATCGACGACAAAGATATCCTGAAGGCATATGTACAGGAACACCATAATATCGGAGAAACCAGTATCAGTGCCAGCTTAGGGTTGACATCCTCTGATTATACTGAGTGGGTAACCAAGATAAAGAATAATGCTTTGTCTGGTGATGAACAATGGGGGAAATCACTGCTGTATCTTTGCTTTGATGGGGGCAGATTGATAGGCTTGCTGAGTATTCGGTATGAACTGCCAGAACTTCTGTCTGAAAAATACGGCGATATTGGGTATGGAGTAAGGCCGTCCGAAAGAAACAAAGGTTATGCTACTGCTATGCTCGAATATGCATTGTCAGTGTGCAAAGAAAAAGGAATGGGAAAGGTCATACTTGGCTGTTATAAAGAGAATCTGGCATCAGCAGCAACCATTCAAAAGAATGGCGGAACGCTTATTACAGAAAATGATAAATATAAAGAAGGAAAAATCAGCCAGTATTATCTGATCAGGCTGTAGTCCTGCAAAACCCTGTTATCTTATGGTACGAGAAGCGGTAAAAGAAGATCTGAACGCATTGCTGGAACTCTATTTGTTTCTGCATGAAGACCGTACTCCGGAGCGTGATGAGCATCTTGAGAAAACGTGGGATCAGATTCTCGAAGATCCGGATCATCATCTGATCGTGAATGAGATCGACGGGCAGATCGCGGCCTCCTGCGTTTGCGTGATCATCCATAATCTGACCAGAAATGTTCGTCCGTACGCCTTTATTGAAAACGTGGTGACTCATGAGGAGCACAGAGGAAAAGGCTATGCCGGAGAGTGCCTGGAATATGCCCGCGGGATCGCCCGGAAAGAAAACTGTTATAAGATGATGCTGCTGACCGGTTCCCGGAAGCCGGAGACCCTTCGCTTTTATGAAAAAGCCGGTTACAACAGCAGCGATAAGACAGCCTTTATACAGTGGCTGGGAATGGATAAATAGTTCCGAACGAAAACTTTCGCTCCGGCGCCCGGTGGGCCGGGAAATGAAGAGGAGTATGTTATGGATTACAGAATAAGGCCTGTCACGATCGATGATTATGACGCAGTCTTCGAATTGTGGAACTGTACCGGGCAGAGCCGAAGAGCATTAAATCCGATCGACGACAGCCGCGAAGGGATAAGCAGGTATCTGAATCGGAATCCGAATACATGCTTCGCCGCTGTGGCCGGGGAGAGGATCGTCGGAGTGATCCTTTCGGGCCATGACGGGCGCCGCGGAATCATTCATCATCTTTGCGTTCATCCGGAATTTCGCCGCATGGGAGTGGCCGGCCGGCTGGTGGCTTCTGCAGAAGCCGCGTTAAGGGAAGAAGGTATCCAAAAGATCTTCGGACTGGTATTTAAAGATAACGATGCGGCCAACCGCTTCTGGGAAAGTCAGGGTTACATGCTGCGTACAAATCTGAACTATCGGAACAAGAGCATGAATGATGAGATACCGACGGGAGAATAAGCATTAACGATGGATATCCGAAAAACAAAAACCTATTGTGATCGAGATCACACCGATCACATTGAATTGGACCATAGAGACAGGGAGAGATGAATGACAGAACTGAAACCGATCACCGAAGAGAATTTTATTGACGCATTTGATCTGAAGCTCGCGCCGGGGCAGGAGGAATTCGTTTCCCATCCGGTCCGCAGCCTGGCACAGGCGTATGTTTACCGCGAGCAGTGTCAGCCTTTTGGCATTTACGCTGATGAAAAGATGGTCGGATACGTCATGGTGATCTATGATTATGATATCCCGGAGTACGATATCTGGCACATGATGATCGACGAGTCGGCGCAGGGGCGCGGCTTCGGCGGCGAGGCTCTGGATCGCGTGATCGGGTATATCCGGACGAAGCCGTTCGGCAGCTCGGACAGAGTCGCCCTGACCTGCCATAAGGACAATGCCGCGGCCAGGAAGCTCTACGAGAGCCGGGGTTTCGCGGCAAACGGCGTGGAATACGACGAAGAGATCGAGATGGTGCTGACGGTCGCGTGACCGCGGCGCCGGCAGGCGATGAGTATAATGAAGGAGACGCCCATGGGGAAGCTTCTATACGCCCGGCACTCCGGTTTCCCGGCGGAAAAGATTTTTAGAAAGGCAGTATCATGGAAAGATCGATCGAAGTAAACAGGGAAAGATGTGTTCACTGCGGACTGTGCGTCGGGGACTGCGGCGCGAAATGCCTGGCATTCGATGAGGAGAAATTCCCGACCCTTATTACGGGCGGAGGCCGCGGATGCATGGGCTGCCAGCACTGTATGGCGATCTGCCCGGCGGGCGCGATCTCGGTCGGCGGCGTCGATCCGGACGGCCTGCCGGCCGCGGTCTGTGCCGATCCGGACGAACTCCTCGGCATGATCCGCTCCCGCAGGAGCGTCCGGGCTTATAAGGAGGAGGACGTCTCTGCGGAGAAACTGGAGAAGATCCGGGAGATGCTGCATTATCCGCCGACCGGCGGGAACCTGGACAACCTGCATTTTACGATCATAGGGACCCGGGAAAAGATGGACGGGCTGCGGCGGGCGACCTACGGCGGGCTTTCCACGGTGACGGAGGATTCGCCGCTGTTCGGAATGAAAGATTTCCTGGAAGAGAGCTGGTCCGCCGGGCGCGACATCATCTATGCCGGGGCTCCGGCCATGATCATGGCGGCGGTCAGCGAAACGATGTTTGCACCGAACTGCGACATCGTGGATCCGATCATTGCATTGTCCTATTTCGAACTGTTCGCTTCCAGTCTCGGACTGGGCACTCTTTGGGACGACTGCGCGTATATGGCCGCGAAGGCGATTCCGGAAGTCTGTGACATGCTTCGGATTCCGGAGGGTTACAGACCCGCTTTCGCCCTGGTCTTCGGCGAACCCGAGACCCGGTACAGAAGGGCGGCGCAGAAGGACGCACACAGCATTACGATGCTTTAACGGGAAGCGCCGCGTGCGAACGGAGCAGGCGGCCGAACCGGACTGAAGAGGTTATCGCCGGAAAGGCAGGCAGAATACTATGAAGATCGCTTTTTGCGGGGCGGCGTCCGGAGTCACCGGCAGCTGCCATATGATCTCGACGGACAGGCATAAGATCCTGCTCGACTGCGGACAGTTCCAGGGCGGAGCGGCCATGGAAGCCATGAACCGCGTTCCGTTCCCGTTCGATCCGGAGGAGATCGAATGCGTGGTCGTTTCGCACGCGCATATCGACCACATCGGAAGGCTTCCGCTTCTGGTGAAGCAGGGATTTCAGGGCCCTATCTACTGCACGGACGCCACATCGGACCTGATGGACGTCATGCTGAAAGACAGCGCGCACATCCACGAGCAGGAAGCCGAGTGGAAAGCCCGGAAGGCCAGGCGGGCCGGGCGCGAGCCGGAGGAGCCGCTTTACACGACCGACGACGCACTGGCCGCGCTGGAGCTGCGCAGGCCGGTACGGTACGATACTCTGGTCGAGATCAATGACCAGATGAAGATCGTCTTCAACGACGCCGGCCATATCCTGGGATCGGCCGTCATTGAACTGTGGACCGAAGAGAGCGGAGAAACGAAGAAGCTGGTGTTCTCCGGAGACCTCGGCATGAACGGCCGCCCCATCCTGAACGATCCGGTGACCATCCATAAGGCGGACGTCGTCGTGATGGAGACCACCTACGGAAACCGCCTGCATGAGCAGAACGCCGCGAGCATCCGGCGGCTGCTGGACATCGTCGTCGAGACGACCGGACGGGGCGGCAATGTCGTCATCCCCAGCTTCGCGGTCGGGCGTACGCAGGAACTGATCTTCGAACTGAACCGCATCTATGACGGCGACAGCCCCTATAAAGACCTGCTGAGGAACGTTCAGGTCTTCGTAGACAGCCCCATGGCGGTCCAGGCGACCGAGATCTTTAAGAACAATGCCCAGGACTACGACGAGGAAATGCGCGAGTTCATCCTGCAGGGCGATCATCCGCTGGATTTTAAGAACCTGCATTTTACGATGACCAGCGATGAGAGCAAACTGATCAATACCGATCCCAGACCGAAGATCATCATCTCCGCGAGCGGCATGTGCGAGGCGGGCCGGATCCGCCACCATCTGAAGCATAATCTGTTCGACCCCAGGTCGAGCGTCGTTTTTGTGGGATATCAGGCGGAAGGAACGCTTGGGCGGACCCTGATCGAAGGCGCCCGGGAAGTGAAGCTGTTCGGCGACACCATCGCGGTCAAGGCGCAGATCCATAATCTGGAGGGCTTCTCCGGACACGCGGACCGGGACGGGCTGTATGCCTGGCTCTCGGGGTTTGAGCGGGAGCCGGACGAGATCTTCCTGGTGCATGGAGAGCCTGACGCGAAGCGCGATTTTGCGGCTTATGTAAAGGCCCATAAGGGCTGGAACTGCATCGTGGTGAACGGCTTCGGCGAGTATGATCTCTCCGGAGGGACCGGCTTTTCGCCCAGACAGTCCCGCCCCGGGATCGCAGCGGAGGAACCGGTGCGGAGGACCGCGGAGAGACCCGTGCAGGATGCTGCGGAAAGGCCTGCGGAGCAGAGGCCCTCGGTGGAAGCCGTCGGGAGCGCTTCGGAGAGAGCGGTCGAAGAATTCGTTTCGGAGAACGAGAGAGGCGATCTGCTGGAGAGACTCCGCGGGACGCGGGAGGTATTGGACAGCGTTCTCCGAAATCTGGAAACCGCCGCGGGAGACGGAATGTCTGTCGAAAAGCTGGCTGAGATAAAAAACCTGACCGCCTCGCTCGAGATGGATGTGTTAAATCTCGGATCCGCCGTCACGGAGGAAGACCGGCCGAAACCGGATCCGGAGGAGGGCGGAGAGCGATGATGCGTGTTCTGATCCTGATGGGAAGTCCCAGACTTCACGGGAACACGGCGGAGCTGTGCCGGCCGTTCATCGAAGAACTGGAAGCCGGCGGCGCCGAGGTGCGGTACGTGACTCTGGCGGATAAGGACATTGCCCCGTGCAGAGGCTGTTATGCCTGTCAGCAGGTCGGCGGTGAGTACGGCTGCGTACAGAAGGACGATATGTACGCGGTGGTGGAGGACATCCTCCGGTCGGACCTGATCGTTCTGGCCACGCCGATCTATGAGTGGTACTGTACGGCCCAGATGAAGAACATGCTGGACCGGCATTACGGCCTGAACAAGTTTTACGGCAGTGCGGAAGGCTCCCTCTGGGCGGGAAAGAAGGTCGCGATCATCGCGACGCACGGCTATCCAGGCGCCTACGCGACCGACCCGTTCGAGGAGGGCATCCGGCGGCTGTGCAGGCATTCGCGTCTGGAATATGCGGGGCTCTATTCCGTGCGTGACACGGACAACCTCGCGTCGTTCCGGACAGCGGAGGCCGTGGAAGGCGCGAGAGCGTTCGCGCGGAAGCTGCTGGAACCGGGACGGCAGGGACACTGACAGGCGGAGTCTGCGGAAACGGAAACGATCAATGGAGGTTTTAAGATGCAGTTTGTGATCACGGCCCATGACGGGGAAAATATGCTGGAAAGAAGGATGGCTGTCAGAGCGCGCCATCTCGAAAACATGGCGAAGGTGAAGGGAAAGGTCCTCTGCGCCGGCGGCCTGTTGGACGAGGAAGGAAAGATGAAAGGCTCCGTGCTGGTCATCGATTTCGAGAGCCGGGAGCTTCTGGATGAGTATCTGGAGACCGAGCCCTACATCACCGAGCGCGTCTGGGAAACGGTTGAAGTCGAGCGGATGAACGTCGTTATCCTGAACGGCGAGAAGGTCGGGAAATGACGGTTTCCGGTTGGTAAAGAGAGCCGGTTCCGTATATAATGCAGATAAAAGAACGGGCCGGGACGGCGAGTCGGAGCGCGGCTGCGTTCTGACGGTCAGCTGCGTCAGGCAGAGAAGGAGGTTTTTATGGAAAGAGTAGCGAAGTTCTTAAAAGAAGCAGGCACTTACTATCTGGCGACCGACGAGGGCGGACAGCCCAGAGTGCGGCCGTTTGGCACCGCGCACGTCTTCGAGGGAAAGCTGTACATCCAGACCGGTAAGATCAAGGCGGTCTCGAAGCAGATCCATGAGAATCCGCGGTTTGAGATCTGCGCGTTCATGAACGGCGAATGGCTGCGCGTAGCCGGCGAGCTCGTCGAGGATGAGCGGATCGAGGCGAAGCAGTCCATGCTGGACGCGTATCCTTCGCTTCAGGCGATGTATTCCGCGGACGACGGAAACACCGAGGTGTTCTACATTAAGAACGCCACCGCGACGTTCAGCTCCTTTACGAAAGAGCCGGAGACCGTGACGTTCTGAGCCCGTCCCGAAGAAGGGCTCTGACGCGAAAAAAAGATCATGCGGGCAGCTCCGGCTGCCCGCGTTTTTATGCCGATGTTCCGTTCTGTGTGATCAGGGGCCTTACGAAGCTTCGCGATGTCGCGGGAATATGAAAATTCGGCGGGAAGTTTTCCTTTGATTGGGGTAGAATGTAGCATATGAGAACTATTTCGGGGAGGTCTGATATGGAAAACACATCGCGTCAGGAAAAGGCGAAGCAGCTGTTCGAAACCGGCTGTCTGTGCGCACAGGCGGTGCTCACCGCGTTTGCGCCGGAATGCGGTCTTACGGACGAGCAGGCGATGAAGCTGGGCGCCTGCTTCGGTACCGGCATGCGGAAGGGCGAGATCTGCGGCGCCTGTACCGGCGGCCTGATGGCTCTGGGCATGCTCTGCAGCCGTCCGGGTGAAGACCGGGCGGCGGGCCGCCCGAGAGCGGACGAGGCGAACGACGAGATGACGGCCCGTTTCGAGAAGACCTGCGGCGCGCTCCGCTGCAGAGACCTGCTGGGGTGCGACGTTATGACGGAAGAGGGCATCGCGTACGCGATCGAGCATCATCTGTTTCTGGACCGCTGCCCCGGATATGTCGCCGCGGCGGTGAAGATCGCGGAAGAGATCAGCGGTGCGGCGGACTGAGCGGATACGGTGCAGAAAGCTGACAGAAAGGCGGGAGACCGCTGCGAAGGAGAGATCATGAAACAGTTTGTCGTATCGGAAGAAGTGTTTGAAAAACTGCCCGAGTACTGTCTGGGCGTGGTCGTGGCGGAGGGGTTTGACCAGGCTGCCGCGGCGCCGGCCGTCGCCGAGATGCTGGATGCGGCGGTCGCGGATTTCGCGGCGCGCCACGCGGACGACGCGGTCCGCGAGATACCGGGGATCAAGGCCTGCCGGGACGCGTTTTACGCGCTGGAGATGAACCCGAATAAGTTCATGGTCTCCATCGAGGCGCTCGCGAAGCGCGTGCAGAAGAACGCTGCCCTGCCGCACATCGGGCCGCTGGTCGATCTGGGCAATGCCTTCTCCCTGAACTTCGAAGTTCCCATGGGGGCGCACGATATCGACCGGATGGAGGAGAGCGGCATTGAGGTGCGCTTCGCGGGGACGGATGATCATTTTCAGCCTATGGGCGAGGAGGCCCTCGAGGACGTGCCCGCGGGCGAGCTCGTCTACGTGAGCGGGCATACCGTGAAGACCCGCCGCTGGCTGTGGCGCCAGAGCGAGGACGGGAAGATCACGGAGGAGACCTCGCATGTGTTCTTTCCCATCGACGGCTTCGCGGACGTGAACCTGGCTGACGTACAGCGCGCGGCGGACGGGCTGGCCGCGTTCCTGTCCGGGCTGCCGGGCATAACGGTGCGGCAGGGGTTCATCGACCGGGAGCACCGGAGCATGGAGATCTGAAAACAGCGCGAAGGACGGTGCGGACGCACACCGCGCGAAAGGAGTTTATATGAAAAAGACACTGGTAGCATATTTCTCCGCCAGCGGAGTCACGAAGCAGATGGCCGAAAAGCTCGCGGACGCGACGGACGCGGATCTGTTCGAGATCGTGCCTGAAGTGCCCTACACCGAGGAGGATCTTGACTGGCAGAACGATAAGAGCCGCAGCTCGATCGAGATGAAGGACCGTTCATGCCGCCCGGCCATCGCCTCGAAAGTCGAAGACATGGATCGGTACGAACGCGTGTACGTCGGCTTCCCGATCTGGTGGTACCGTGAGCCGTCGATCATCGACACGTTTATGGAGTCCTACGACTTCACCGGAAAGGAAGTCATACCGTTCGCCTCTTCGGGCATGAGCGGGATCGGAGATTCGGGCGCGAACATGCAGAAGCTCGCCGAGGGCGCAAAGGTGGTCGGAGGAAAGCGTTTTCCGAAGACCGTGAAGAAAAACGAACTGAAGAGCTGGGCGAAGGAGATCTGAGCGATACTTCGCTCGATGACGTGCACGCGGCGGCGGACGAGCTGGTCGACATTTTTCATCAGAGCTCCGTGCTGATCCAGGCGAACCGGACGACGACGGAGTTTTACGCCGGCGAATAAAGGGAGCATCATGAACTACAGAAGACTCGGAAAGACCGGTCTCATGGTCAGTGAGGTCGGCTTCGGCGGAGAGTGGCTCGAGCGCCACGAAAAGGAAGAGGCGGCGGACCTGATCCGCTATGCCGCCGCGCAGGGGATCAATATCATCGACTGCTGGAACCCGAACCCGGAGAACCGGGACCGGGCCGGTGCGGGCATTGCCGGAAACCGCGAACACTGGATCCTGCAGGGCCACATCGGCGCGACCTGGCAGAACGGGCAGTACGTGCGCACGCGCGACATCGGGCATGTGAAGCCTGCGCTCGAGGATCAGCTCGCACGGCTGGGCACGGACTATATCGACCTGGGCATGATTCACTATGTGGATGACCCGGCCGACTGGGAGGCCTGCCGGACCGGTGCCTACGCGGACTATGTGGCTGAGCTGCACGAGAGCGGCGTGATCCGGCACATCGGACTGAGCACGCATAACCCGCGGATCGCGAAGCGCGCGATCGAGGAGGGCGCGGTCGAGATGATCCTGTTCTCGATCAATCCCGCGTTCGACATGAAGCCCGCGACAGAGAATATCGAGACGATGTTCGAGGGCTATGACGAGGCGCTGTCCGGGATCGACCCGGAGCGCGCGGAGCTCTACCGGCTCTGCGAGGAGCACGATATCGGGATCACGGTCATGAAGGGCTTTTTCGGCGGGCGGCTGTTCGACGCTGAGAAGTCGCCGTTCGGCGTCACGTTCACCGCGCCGCAGCTGATCCACTACGCGCTGACCCGGCCCGCGGTCTGCGCCGTGATGTGCGGCTACGACACGAAGGAGCAGGTCGACGCCGCGGCCGCCTACGAGACCGCTTCGGAGGAGGAGCGGGACTATGCGTCCGTGATCGCGGGGGCGCCGCTGCATTCGTACAAAGGGCAATGCACCTACTGCGGCCACTGCGCGCCTTGCCCGGTGAACATCGACATTGCCATGGTAAACAAGTTTTACGACCTGGCCGCAGCGCAGCCGGAAGTCCCGGCGAGCGTGCGCGCACACTATGAGGCGCTGGGGGCGACTGCGTCCGACTGCATCGGGTGCCGCGGGTGCGAGAGCCGGTGCCCGTTCGGCGTGGAAGTCAGCGAGAGAATGAAACAGACAGCGGAGCTTTTCGGAAGATGAAACTGAAGGACTTTCTGAATCGGGTCCGGGAACCCCGGACCGACTACTCACGCGGTGCGGCGGCAGCAGTGTCTGCCGCGCTGTTTATTACGGGGGCGCTGCTCGGGATCCTGCAGAAGCGGCTCGACGGCACCGCGATCAATGAACTTCCGATGATCCTCCAGCGGATCGACATCGTGAACTTTTTCGGCAGGCTGGCGATCTGGATCCTGCTCGGGACCGCGATCGCGGTGTTTTCGAAGCGGCCGCGCCGGGCCTCGCTGAACGCTTTTCTGTTCCTGATCGGCATGGTGGTGGGGTATTACGTGTACTGCCGCTTCGCGATGGGATTCCTGCCGGTCTCCTACATGATGATCTGGGTGGTGCTCGCCGTCGCGGGCATTTTCCTGGCGCCTCTCTGCTGGTATGCCCGCGGGGAGGGGCCTCTGGCGGTCATCCTGTCCGCCGTGATCCTCGGGGTCCTGTTTTCGCAGGCGTTCCTGATCACGCAGGGTTTTTTCGTCACGCACCTTACCGAGGTCGTCTGCTGGGTGATCGGTGTGATCATCCTGATCCGGCGGCCGAAGGAACTGGTGATCGAGCTGGCATTGTCCGTCGGAGTCGCGTTTCTGTATCAGCTGTTTATTCCGTACTGGGGGTGAGACCGCAGCGTTCCCGGCAACAACTTTCACCGAAAGTGCATGCAGTAAAAGCGGACGGCCGCGCGATTTTCGCACGACCGCCCGCTTTTTATGCCGAAAGAGACTCTGCGTGTTCTTTTGACAATTTTTTGATGACTTACAGCGCCGTGTACCCCATCAGGTACTCGTCGACTTCCTTCGCGCAGGCGCGCCCCTCGGTGATCGCCCAAACGACCAGCGACTGGCCGCGGCGCATGTCGCCGGCGGTGAAGACTCCGGGGATCGCGGTCTGATGGCTGCCGTCGGTCAGGACGGTCCCTCGCGGCCCGCGCTCGAGCCCGAAGCTCTCCGGGGTATATGGTTCACAGCCGGTGAAGCCGGCGGCGATCAGGAGCAGGTCACAGGGGGTCGACCGTTCCGATCCGGGCTCATCCACCCATTTGCCGGCTTCAAACCGGCCGCGAACTAACGTGACTTCCTTGAGCTCGCCTTTTTTATTCACGGTGCAGCTCTTTACCGTGGTCTCGAACACGCGGGGATCGCTGCCGAAGACCGAGGCCGCCTCTTCATGGCCGTAGTCCGTTTTCAGGACCTTCGGCCACTGCGGCCAGGGGTTCGACGCCGCGCGCTCGACGGGCGGGGCCGGCATCATCTCGATCGCGGTCACGGACTTGCATCCGTGACGCATCACGGTAGCGATGCAGTCATTGCCCGTGTCGCCGCCGCCGACGATCACGACGTGCTTTCCTTTCGCGCTCGGATATCCCCGGCGCGCGCGGAACGTCTCCGCGGACAGCGGGTCCGCGTCGGAAGCGGACGCGTTCTCCGCTCCGCTCAGCAGGGCGGCGGTCGTCGCTTTCAGGAAATCCACCGCGAAATAAACGCCCTTGATATCGCGGCCCTTCACGCAGTCGAGCGTCCGGGGCTGCTTCGCACCGCAGCAAAGGGCGACCGCGTCGTACTCATTCAGCAGATCCTCCGCGGCGACGGTCCGTCCGACGTCCGCGCCGGTCACGAACGTGACGCCTTCGGCCTCCATCAGTGCCTGCCGGCGCAGGACCACGCTCTTGTCCAGCTTCATGTTCGGGATGCCATACATCAGCAGGCCGCCGATCCGGTCTTCGCGCTCGAAGACAGTGACCAGATGTCCGCGGCGGTTCAGCCGGTCCGCGCAGGCCAGGCCCGAGGGACCGCTTCCTACGACCGCCACGCGCTTCCCGGAGCGGACGCGCGGGATCCGCGGCTTCATGCGCCCCTCGGCGAAGGCGGTCTCGATGATGTAGAGTTCATTGTCGTGCGAGGTCACGGGCAGGTCGTCATGGCCCAGGATGCAGGCTTTCTCGCAGAGCGCCGGGCAGACGCGCCCGGTGAACTCGGGGAAACAGTTCGTCTTCAGGAGCCGCGCGAGCGCGAGCCCCGGATTTCCGCTGTAGACCTCGTGATTCCACTCGGGGATCAGGTTATGCAGCGGACAGCCGGTGACCATGCCGGCCAGCACCATGCCCGACTGGCAGAACGGCGCTCCGCAGTCCATGCACCGCGCGCTTTGGCAGCGGCGCTCCGCCTCGGTCAGCGGGACGTGAAACTCGCGAAATGTCTTCAGGCGTTCCGCGGGCGGGATGGTCGTGTTTTCCTGTCTCTGGTATTCCAGAAATCCGGTCGCTTTTCCCATGGTACACCTCACTTTCCTTCTGCAGCGTAGACAGAGCGGAACGCTTCGAGCTCCGCGGTTTCGTGCGGGATGCCGGTCTCCTCGAAATGACTGACCGCGGCCAGCATGCGTTTATAGTCGTGCGGGATGATCTTCTTGAAGTACGGAAGCTCCTCCTCAAGATGATCCAGGATCCGCTTCGCGCCGGCGGAACCGGTCTCGGCGGCGAAGTCGGAGAGGATGTCGGAGAGCTCCTGGATGTCGTACTTTTCGGTCACCTCCTCGAGCTCGACCATGTCCTTGTTCAATTTCAGGTAGAGATCGTGATTCCGGTCAAGCACGTAGGCGATGCCGCCGCTCATGCCGGCTGCGAAGTTCTTCCCGGTGTTCCCGAGGATCACCGCGCGGCCGCCGGTCATATACTCCAGGCCGTGGTCGCCGCAGCCCCAGGCCACCGCGACCGCGCCGGAGTTCCGGATACAGAAGCGTTCGCCCGCAATGCCGTCAATATAGCATTTTCCGCTCGTGGCTCCGTACAATGCCACGTTCCCGACAATGATGTTGTCTTCCGGGACGAACGTGCCGCCGCCGGTGTTCTTCGGCGCCGTGAGCACCAGTTTGCCGCCGGATAGGCCTTTGCCGAAGCCGTCATTGGCGTCTCCCGAGAGGCGGATCGTCAGACCCTTCGGGATGAAGGCGCCGAATGACTGTCCGCCGCCGCCTTCCGCGCGGACCGTGAAGGTGTCGTCGGGGAGGTCATTGCCCAGACGGCGCTGAATCTGCGAGCCGAGCAATGTTCCGAATGTGCGGTTCGTGCTCGAGACCTTTACGCTGACTTCGCCGGGTGTTCCGGTCCCGAGGTTCTTCTCGAACGCCGGGAGCAGGACTTTCTCGTCGAGTGTTTCGTCCAGCCGGAAGTCATAGATCTTCTCGGGCATAAAGTGAAGATGCCCGGCCTGGTCCGGAATCGGACCTTCCATGAAACTGCCGGGATCCAGATTCGCGAGCAGTACGGAGAGGTCCACGGTGCGCGCCTTCTTCGTGACCGCTTCCTTCTGCACGAGGCAGTCCGTGCGCCCGACCATCTCATTCACCGAGCGGAAACCCAGCTCCGCCATGATCTCGCGCAGCTCCTCGGCGATGAACGTCATGAAGTTCATCACGTACTCGGGCTTTCCCTTAAAGCGCTTCCGGAGCTCTGCGTTCTGCGTGGCGATGCCGAACGGACAGGTGTCTTTGTTGCAGACGCGCATCATCATGCAGCCCAGGCAGACGAGCGCGGTCGTCGCGAAGCCGAATTCCTCCGCGCCGAGCAATGCCGCGATCGCCACGTCCCGGCCGCTCATCAGCTTACCGTCGGTCTCGAGAATCACGCGCTCGCGCAGGCCGTTCTCGATCAGCGCGCGGTGTGCCTCCGAGAGACCGAGCTCCCAGGGCAGGCCCGCGTGATGAATCGAAGACTTCGGCGCCGCGCCGGAACCGCCGTCATGGCCGGAGATCAGGATGACCTGCGCACCGGCTTTCGCGACGCCGGAGGCGATCGTGCCGACGCCGGCCTCGGAGACCAGCTTTACGGAGATGCGAGCGTCCTTGTTCGCGTTCTTCAGATCGTAGATCAGCTGCGACAGATCCTCGATCGAGTAGATGTCGTGGTGCGGAGGAGGGGAGATCAGCGTCACGCCGGGCGTCGAATGCCGCGTTTTCGCGACCCACGGATAGACCTTCCGGCCGGGCAGGTGTCCGCCCTCGCCGGGCTTCGCGCCCTGGGCCATCTTGATCTGGATCTCCTTCGCGCTGTTCAGGTACGCCTCGGTCACGCCGAAGCGGGCGGAGGCGACCTGCTTGATCGCACTGCACTTTTCGGTACCGAAACGTGCGGGATCCTCGCCGCCCTCACCGGTGTTTGACTTTCCTCCGAGGCGGTTCATCGCGAGCGCGAGCGCCTCGTGCGCCTCCTGCGAGATCGAACCGTAGGACATTGCGCCGGTCTTGAAGCGCTTCACGATCTCGGAAGCGGGCTCGACCTCCTCGAGCGGGACCGGGTCGCCGGCGGGCACGAACTTCAGCCCGCTGCGCAGCGTGTGCGGATGCGCCACGTCGTCGACGCGTGCGGTGTACTGCTTGAACAGGTCGTAGTTTCCTTCGCAGACCGACTGCTGCAGCAGCACGATGGTCGTGGGGTTGTACAGATGGTCCTCGGCCTCGGGGTTATTCCGCATACCGTGGAGTCCGAGCGAGTCGAGCGTCGTGTCGGTCGTCAGGCCCAGCGGGTCGAACGCGCGGTCGTGGCGCTCGGCGATGCTCTCCTCGATCTCCTTCAGGCCGATGCCGCCGACGCGGCTTACCGTTCCGGTGAAGTACTCGTTGATCAGCGGCTGCGAGAGTCCGACCGCCTCGAAGATCTTCGCGGACTGGTAGGACTGCAGCGTGCTGATGCCCATCTTCGCGGCGATCTTCACGATGCCGTTCAGGATGGCAATGTTATAATCGTCGACCGCGGTGTGGTAATCCTTATTCAGGATGCCGGACCGGATCAGCTCGCCGATGCACTCGTGCGCCAGGTACGGGCAGACAGCCCGGGCCCCGAAGCCCAGGATGACCGCGAACTGGTGGACGTCGCGGGGCTCCGCGCTCTCGAGGATCAGGGAGACCTGCGTGCGCTTCTTCGTGCGGACCAGATGCTGCTCGACGCAGGCGACCGCGAGCAGCGACGGGATCGGAACATGGTTCTCGTCCACGCCCCGGTCGGAGAGGATGATGATGTTCGAGCCTTTCGCGTAGGCGCGGTCGACCGCCACACAGAGCTGGTCCAGCGCCTTCTTCAGCGAAGTGTGCTTATAGAACAGGATCGAGATCGTCTCGGCCTTCAGGCCGGGCTCGTTCAGCTCGAGGATCTTCATCAGGTCGACCTCGGTCAGGATCGGGTCCTGAACTTCGAGCATGCGGACATTGCCGCTCTTTTCCTCGAGCAGGTTTCCGTCGGAACCGATATATACGGCGGTGTCGGTGACGATCTTCTCGCGCATCGAATCGATCGGCGGGTTCGTGACCTGCGCGAACAGCTGCCGGAAATAGTGAGAGAGCGGGCGCGGCTTCTCGGAGAGCACCGCGAGCGGGGCGTCGTGGCCCATCGAGGCGGTCTGCTCCACGCCGTTTTCCGCCATCGGGAGGATGTCCGCGCGGACGTCCTCGTAAGTGTAGCCGAAGACGCGGTAAAGCCGGTCGCGCGTTTCCTGGTCACAGACCGGCACGCGGCGGTTCGGAATCGGGAGCTCTGCCAGATGCTTCAGGTTCCGGTCGAGCCACTCGCCGTAGGGCTGGCTGTGCGCGAAGAAGTCTTTGCATTCGTCGTCGGAGATGATCCGTTTCTGCTTCGTGTCCACGAGCAGGATGCGTCCCGGCGAGAGACGCTTCTTTTCGATGATGTGTTCGTCCGGGATATCCAGCACACCGACCTCGGAAGAGAGGATCAGGCGGCCGGTGTCGGTCACGTAATAGCGCGCCGGACGCAGGCCGTTCCTGTCCAGAGTCGCTCCGACGAGCTCGCCGTCGGAGAACAGGATCGCAGCCGGGCCGTCCCAGGGCTCCATCATGGTCGCATAATAGTGGTAAAAATCCTTGCGGTCCTGCTTCATGAACTTGTCGTGTTTCCAGGGCTCAGGGATCAATGTCATCATCGCCAGCGGCAGCGGCATCCCGTTCATGTAGAGGAACTCCAGGGTATTGTCCAGCATGGCGGAGTCGGACGCGGTCCGCGGAATGACGGGATAGATCTTATCGATCGCTTTCTCCAGGAACGGAGAGGACATCGTCTCTTCGCGAGCGAGCATGCGGTCGATGTTTCCGCGAATCGTGTTGATCTCGCCGTTATGCGCGATCATCCGGTAGGGATGTGCCTTGTCCCAGCTCGGGGTCGTGTTCGTCGAAAAACGCGAGTGCACGATCGAGATCGCTGTCTCGTAAAGCGGATCGCGCAGGTCGTCGTAGAACGCCCGGAGCTGTTTGACTAGGAACATTCCTTTATATACGATCGTGCGCGAGGAGAGCGAGCAGATGTAGGTGTCGTCCGAACTCTGCTCAAATTCGCGCCGGATCACATAGAGCAGGCGGTCAAATTCGAGACCGGCTTCGGTTCCGGCGGGCCGGGCCAGAAACGCTTGGCGGATCTCCGGCATGGTGTCGCGCGCGAGATCGCCGAGAATCTCCGGATGCACCGGGACTTTTCTCCAGCCCAGGAGCTCGACGCCGTTCTTTTCGCAGATCACCTCGAACATGCGGATCGCGAACGTCCGCTTCAGATCATCATTGGGAAAGAAGAACATGCCGATGCCGAGATCGCCTTTCCCGATGTTTTCCGCATGGATTCCGGCCTCTGCCGCCGCCTTCGCGAAGAAGGGCGTGCAGACCTGCACCAGGATGCCGACGCCGTCGCCGACTTTTCCCGACGCGTCCTTTCCCGCCCGGTGTTCCAGCTTTTCCACGATGCTGAGCGCGTCGTCGAGCACTTGCCGGTCCGGTTTGCCGTCGATATTCGCGACGACGCCGATCCCGCAGGCGTCATGTTCCGAGTTCAGACCCTGCAGATACTGTAGGTATTGCTCCGAGTTCATGAAATGGATCCCCCCTGTAAAAGATGTGTTTCGTGTTTCGGTGATATATAAATATGAAATTTTTCGCGATGAGCTTTCTGCGCGGTCTGGATCGGGCCTTTGGCCGGCCGCGTTAAGCTAACGCTTATGGTGATTATAAGCGATTAATTATAAAAGTCAAGAAAAAGAACTTTTAATCCAAACTATTGACAGATTTGGTTATGGAGGCTATAAATAAAAATGTAAGACACGGCGTCTTCGGTGATCTCATTACCGGGGGCGCTCTATCTTTTTATAGGTAAGGAGGAAACACAAATGGCGAATGTACCGGAGCTTTTTGGGAAACTGGTGTTCGACGACAGGGTCATGAAGGCCAGGCTCACCGCGTCGGAGTACGCTTCCTTAAAGAAGACGATCGACGAGGGGCAGGGACTGGATCCTGCGATCGCGGGCGCGGTCGCGGCTGCGATGAAGAACTGGGCGGTCGAAAACGGAGCGACGCACTTTACTCACTGGTTCCAGCCGCTGACCGGCGTGACCGCCGAGAAGCACGACAGCTTTATCAGTCCTTCGCCCGACGGCGGCGTGATCATGGATTTCTCCGGCAAGGAGCTGATCAAGGGCGAGCCGGATGCATCCTCGTTCCCGAGCGGGGGCTTACGCGCAACGTTCGAGGCGAGAGGCTACACCGCATGGGATCCGACTTCCTACGCTTTTATTAAAGGAAAGACTCTCTGCATCCCGACCGCGTTTGCGTCCTACGGCGGGGAAGCCCTGGACAAGAAGACGCCGCTGCTGCGTTCGATGGAAGCGCTGAACAGGCAGGCGCTTCGCATCCTGCGCCTGTTCGGAAATGACACCGCGAAGAGCGTACGCTCCGCGGTAGGCCCGGAACAGGAGTATTTCCTGATCACGCAGGAGATGTATGAGAAGCGCCCCGACCTGAAGTTCACCGGCCGTACGCTGTTCGGCGCGAAGCCTCCGAAGGGCCAGGAACTGGAGGATCATTATTTCGGCGTGATCAAACCGAAGGTCGCGGAGTACATGGAGGATCTGAACGAGGAGCTCTGGAAGCTCGGGATCCTCGCGAAGACCGAGCACAATGAAGTCGCCCCCGCCCAGCACGAGCTGGCGCCGATCTACACGACGACGAACATCGCGACCGACCACAACCAGCTGACCATGGAGATCATGCAGAAGGTCGCGGCCCGCCACGGGCTGGTCTGTCTGCTGCACGAGAAACCGTTCGCCGGCGTCAACGGCAGCGGCAAGCACAATAACTGGTCGATCTCCACCGACACCGGCGTGAACCTGCTGTCGCCCGGCGAGACGCCTTACGAGAACGCGCAGTTCCTGCTGTTCCTGTGCGCGGTGATCAAGGCCGTCGACGACTATCAGGATCTGCTCCGGCTGTCTGTCGCGACTGCGGGCAATGACCACCGCCTGGGCGCGAATGAAGCTCCGCCGGCCGTTATGTCCATGTTCCTGGGCGAGGAGCTCCAGGGGATCCTCGACGCGATCGAGGCGGACGCGCCCTACGAGGGAGCGAAGAAGACGAGCATGAAGCTGGGTGTGGACGTCCTGCCGAAGTTCAACCGCGACACGACCGATCGGAACCGCACTTCGCCGTTCGCGTTCACGGGCAATAAGTTCGAGTTCCGCATGCTGGGCTCCTCGAACAGCATCGCCTGCGCGAACATCATGCTGAACGCCGCGGTCGCCGAGAGCCTGCGAATCTACGCGGACTATCTGGAGGGCGCGGAGGACTTCGAGACCGCACTGCACGAAATGATCCGCGAGACCATCCGCAAGCATAAGCGCATCATCTTCAACGGAAACGGCTACGACGATGCCTGGATCCGAGAGGCGACCGAAGAGCGCGGGCTTCTGAACTACCGCACGACCCCGGACTGCATGCCGCACCTGCTGGATGAGAAGAACGTGAAGATGCTTACCGGTCTGGGCGTGTTCAGCCTGGCGGAGATGAAGTCGCGCACCGAGATCATGCTGGAGAACTACTGCAAGACCGTCATGATCGAGGCGGGCACCATGGTCGGCATGGCGAAAAAGCAGATCGCCCCCGCGATCGAAAAATACACGGCGGCAGTCGCCGGCGCAGCGGTGGCGAAGAAGGCGGCGGCACCCGGACTCGCCTGCGAGTTCGAGGCGGAGCTGATCGGAAAGCTGTCCGGCCTGACGGACGCGATCTGGAAAGCGGCGGAAGACCTGGACGGCGCGATCGCAAAGATCGGCGGAGGCGAGACCATCGTCGAACAGTCGGAGATGATCCGCGACGAGATCCTGCCGAGAATGGAAGCGCTGCGCACACCGTGCGACGAGGCGGAGACGCTCACTGCCAGGGAGTTCTGGCCGTTCCCGATCTACGGCGATCTTCTGTTCGGGGTGAAATAAGGAAAGGAAAAGGCCGGCCTTCCGGGCCCGCATATCCCGGAAGGCCGGAACGGCCCGCCGCGCGAAGGCAGTATCCGAGACGCGGCGGCAGCAGGGGGAGAAGGAGTATTTAAGGAAATGAGTGAAGTCTTCAATGTATGGTTTCTGATCGGTGCGGCACTGGTGTTCTGGATGCAGGCCGGCTTCGCGATGGTGGAAGCCGGCTTTACCAGAGCCAAAAACACCGGAAACATCATCATGAAGAATCTGATGGATTTCTGCATCGGCACGGTCGTCTTTATCCTGATCGGTTTCGGCCTGCTGATGGGTGAGGATCTGGCCGGCTTCATCGGCGCACCGGGGTTCGATCTGTTCACGGCTTACGCGAACTTCGATTTTTCGAGCTTCGTCTTCAACCTCGTGTTCTGCGCGACCACCGCGACGATCGTCTCGGGCGCGATGGCCGAGCGGACGAAATTCATGTCATACTGCATCTATTCCGCGGTGATCTCCGCGGTGATATATCCGATCGAGGCCCACTGGGTCTGGGGCGGTGGCTGGCTCGCACAGCTGGGCTTCCATGATTTCGCGGGATCCTGCTGCATTCACATGGTCGGCGGCATCTCGGCGCTGATCGGAGCGAAGATCCTGGGCGCGCGCATCGGCAAATTCAAGCGCGATCCGGGCGGGAAGGTCATTAAGGTCAATGCTTTCCCGGGCCATAACATTGCCCTCGGCGCGCTCGGCGTCTTTATCCTGTGGCTCGGCTGGTACGGCTTCAACGGCGCCGCGGCGACCTCGGTCGGTCAGCTGGGTTCGATCTTCCTGACCACGACGGTCGCACCGGCGATCGCGACGGCCGTCTGCATGGCTTTTACATGGATACGCTTCGGAAAACCCGACGTTTCGATGTGCCTGAACGCCTCGCTGGCCGGCCTGGTCGCGGTCACCGCGGGCTGCGACGTCTACGACTGCGGCGGCGCGGCGATCGTCGGCGCGGTGGCCGGACTGCTGGTCGTGTTCGGCGTCTGGCTGCTCGATTATAAGCTGCACATCGACGATCCGGTCGGCGCGGTGGCGGTCCACTGTATGAACGGTATCTGGGGTACGATCGCGGTCGGTCTGTTCGCGACGACTTCCGCGCCCGGTTACGCGATCGCAGACAGTGCGGGGCGCACGATCAGCGGCCTGTTCTACGGCGGCGGCGGAAAGCTTTTGGGCCTGCAGCTGCTCGGTTTTGTGACAGTTGCCGCCTGGACGGCGGTCACGATCACGATCGCGTTCCTGGTGATCCGGAAGGTCATCGGCCTGCGTGTCACCCGCGAAGAGGAAATGGCGGGCCTCGACTCGACCGAGCACGGTCTGCCCTCCGCCTACGGCGGGTTCGCAATGCTGCCCGAGACCGTCGAGTACGACGCGTCCTATATTCCGAAGGAAGTGCCCGCGTTCGCCGCGGAAGGAGTCGTTCCGGCGGCTGCGGCGGGAAGTGCCGGCTCAAGCGGCGCCGACTTGGGTGCCGGTCCGGTGTTCGTGACCGGAGAAGTGCCGCCCGCAGAGGCGGTCACGGTTCAGAAGATGCCGTCCTTCGAGGGCAGGGAGCATAAGTTCACGAAGGTCGAGATCATCTGCAAGGAGGCGCGGCTGGAGGCGCTGAAGAACGCGATGGTGGATATCGGCATTGCCGGTATGACGGTCTCGCACGTGCTGGGCTGCGGCGAGCAGAAGGGAAAGCCCGAGTATTACCGCGGCGTTCAGGTCGAGGCGAGCCTGCTGCCTAAGGTGCAGGTCGACATCGTCGTCAGCAAGGTCCCGGTGCGGAACGTCATTGAGACCGCGAAGAAGGTCCTCTACACAGGACATTTCGGCGACGGAAAGATCTTCGTCTACGACGTCGAGAACGTCGTGAAGGTCCGCACCGGCGAGGAGGGCTACGACGCCCTGCAGGATGTGGAGTGATCGTGTGGATTTGGAGTAAACATGAGTATTCATGAAGAGTGCGGGGTGGTCGGCGTGTATGCGCCGGCCCCCGCGAATGTGGCGGAAGAGTGTTATTACGCGCTGTACGCCCTGCAGCACCGCGGGCAGGAGAGCTGCGGGATCGCGGTCAATGACGACGGCGTGTTTTGTTCGGTGAAGGACCTGGGCCTGGTCGGCGAGGTCTTCCGGAAGGAGCAGCTGGCGCGCTTCCCGAAAGGGACGATGGCGGTCGGGCACGTCCGCTACGGGACGACCGGCGGAACGGACAGGAAGAACTGCCAGCCGATCGAGGTGAACCATCAGAAGGGACGCATGGCGCTCGCACATAACGGAAACCTTTCGAACGCCATGGCGCTCCGGAACGAACTGGAGCTGTCCGGGGCGATCTTTCACACGACGAGCGACACGGAGACGATCGCGTATATCGTGACACGGGAGCGGTTGAAGGCTTCGTCGATCGAGGAGGCGCTCGACCGGGCCATGGACGTGATCGACGGCGCGTATTCGCTGGTGCTGATGTCGCCCCGGAAACTGATCTGTGCGCGGGACCCGTACGGGTTCCGCCCGCTTTGTGTCGGCCGGACGGCGGACGGGACGTGGGTCGCCGCGTCCGAGACCTGTGCGCTCGCCGCGGTGGGGGCCGCGTTCGTCCGGGACGTCGAGCCGGGCGAGATCCTGGTCTTCTCGGAAGAGGGGATCCGGTCGATGCGGAGACACTGCGGGACGCGGCCGAAGAAGCTCTGTGTCTTCGAATACATCTACTTCGCGCGGCCGGATTCGGTCGTCGACGGAGTCCCGGTCTGCACAGCGCGCAGCCGTGCGGGAGAGATTCTGGCTAAGGAATGTCCGGCGGAAGCGGATCTGGTGATCGGCGTGCCGGACTCCGGGCTGGACGCGGCGGTCGGCTTCGCGGCCGTGAGCGGCATCCCTTACGGAATCGGGCTGATCAAAAACAAATACATCGGCCGCACGTTCATCGCGCCGGAGGGGCGCTTCGACCAGGTGAAGATCAAACTCGCGGCGGTCGAAAACGCGGTGCGGGGGAAACGGGTCGTGATGATCGACGACTCGATCGTCCGCGGGACCACGAGCGCGCGGATCGTGAAGCTTCTGCGCGACGCGGGGGCGGCGGAAGTGCACATGCGCGTTTCGGCGCCGCCGTTTCTGCATCCGTGTTATTACGGAACGGATATCGACTCGGAGGAGCATCTGATCGCCTGCCGGCATTCGGTGGACGAGATCCGGCAGATGATCGGCGCGGACTCGCTGGGGTATCTGCCGGTCGATGCATTGCCCGAACTGGCAGGCGGCGCGGGCATCTGCAGCGCATGCTTCACCGGCGCATATCCGACGGAGGTGCCGGCGGACGGCCGGAAGGACCGGTTCGAGCGGAAGCTCTCGGAACTGACTGCGGCGGACCGTGACTGACCGCCGTCCGGCAGACGGCATAAAAGCGGTCTCCGACAGGGGGCGCGGGTCTGAAAGGAAGGAGCCCGGGGAGACGATGAGACAGAAATATGACAGAAAGATCGTGTTCGAGGACGGGACCGAGGTTTTCGGGTACGGGTTCGGCGCGCGCAGGGATGCGGTCCTCGAGATCGTGTTCAACACGTCGATGGCCGGCTACCAGGAGATCCTGTCCGATCCGTCTTATACCGACCAGGCGGTCGTGATGACCTATCCGCTGATCGGAAACTACGGGATGGCGGACGACGACTACGAGACTGAAATTCCGACGATCGGCGGACTGATCGTGCGCGAGTACAATGCCAGCCCTTCGAACTTCCGGAGCAGGGAGCCGCTGGGCGCGGTCATGGAGCGCTTCGGGATTCCGGGCGTTTCCGGCGTGGATACGCGGATGCTGACGCGCTCGATCCGGGATCACGGGAGCCGGGAAGTATATATAACAGATGTTATTTATCCGAAGGAGGCGTGTCTGGAGATCCTCCGGGAGCGGGAACTGCCGAAAGATGCGGTCGCGCGGGTCAGCCGGAAGGAGATCCGCGTGAGTCCGGCGGAAAACGAAACCGGCACAGCCCCGGCTGAGGACGGTTCCGGCCCGGTTCGGCAGGAACGCTTCCGCGTCACCGCGGTCGACTGCGGGATGAAGGAAAATATCGTCCGCTCGATGAACCGGAGGGGTATGACCGTGACGATCGTCCCATGGAACACCCCGGCGGAGGAGATCATCCGGACAGAGCCTGACGGGGTATTCCTCTCGAACGGGCCCGGCGATCCGGAGGACGTGCCCGAAACGATCGCGGCGGTCCGCGGACTGATCGGGCTGTATCCGCTGTTCGGTATCTGCCTGGGGCACCAGATCATTGCCCTGGCCTCCGGCGCGAAGACCTATAAGCTGAAGTTCGGCCACCGCGGCGGAAACCATCCGGTCATGGACCTCACGACCGGGAAGATCGAGATCACATCACAAAACCATTCCTACGCGGTCGACGAAGCGAGTCTCGCAGGTACCGGCCTGATCGTCACGCACCGGAACCTGCTCGACGGGACCGTCGAGGGCCTGGCCTGCCCGGAGAAGCGGCTGTTCAGTGTGCAGTACCACCCGGAGAGCGCGCCGGGCCCGCAGGATTCCGCGCATCTGTTCGACCGCTTTCTGCAGCTGATGCGGGAGGCGGAAGGAGGTGAGCGTCATGCCTAAACGCAGCGACATCCGTAAGATCCTCGTGATCGGCTCGGGCCCCATCGTGATCGGCCAGGCCGCGGAGTTCGACTACGCGGGCACGCAGGCCTGTCTGGCGCTGAAGGAAGAGGGCTATGAGGTGGTCCTCGCGAATTCAAATCCCGCGACAATCATGACCGACACCGCGGTCGCGGACAAAGTTTATATGGAACCTCTGACGCTCGAGTACGCCGCGAGGATCATCCGCTACGAGCGGCCGGACGCGATCCTTCCCGGGATCGGGGGACAGACCGGACTGAACCTGGCCATACAGCTTCAGGAAAAGGGCGTCCTCGCGGAGTGCGGCGTGGAGCTTCTGGGCACGACCGGCGACAGCATTGAACAGGCCGAGGACCGCGAGCTGTTTAAGGAACTCTGCGAGCGGCTGGGCGAACCCGTCCTGCCCTCGGACATCGCGCATTCGGTCGAAGAAGGGCTGGATGCCGCACGGAAGATCGGTTATCCGGTCGTCCTGCGCCCGGCATTCACACTGGGCGGCACCGGCGGCGGCTTCGCGGAAAACGAGGAGGAGTTCCGCGAGCTGATGAAGCACGCGCTCGCGCGCTCGCCGGTCGGGCAGGTGCTTATCGAGAAGAGCGTGAAGGGATACAAGGAGATCGAATACGAGGTCATCCGGGACGCGAACGACACCGCGATCACGATCTGCAACATGGAGAACCTCGATCCTGTCGGGATCCACACCGGGGACTCGATCGTGGTGTGCCCGTCGCAGACGCTGACGAACAAGGAATACCACATGCTCCGCGACAGCGCGCTGAAGATCATCCGCGCGCTGAAGATCGAGGGCGGCTGCAACGTCCAGTTCGCGCTCGATCCGAACTCGTTTCAATACTACCTGATCGAGGTGAACCCCCGCGTATCGCGGTCTTCGGCGCTCGCGTCGAAGGCGAGCGGCTACCCGATCGCGCGCGTTTCCGCGAAGATCGGCGTGGGCATGAGGCTGGACGAGATCCGGATCGCGAACACACCGGCGTCGTTCGAGCCCGCGCTCGATTACGTCGTCACGAAGATGCCGCGCTTTCCGTTCGATAAATTCACGGACGCCGATCACTCGCTCTCCACGCAGATGAAGGCGACCGGAGAGGTCATGAGCGTGGGACGGACGTTCGAGGAAAGCCTCCTGAAGGCGGTCCGGTCGCTGGAGACCGGGCTGTTCGATCTGCACAGCCCGAAGTTCGACGGAATGCCGGAGGGAGAGCTTCTGGCATACGTCCGGACCGGGACGGATGACCGCATCTGCGCTATGGCGGAGTTGATCCGGAGGGCGGTGAAAGAGGCCGCTGCGGACAATGCAGGAAGCCCGGATCATGCCGGCCCCGCGGCGGAGGATATGATCGCCCGGATCGCGGAGGCGACCGGCATTGACCGGTTCTTCCTGCGGAAGATCCGGAACATCACGGAGGAGGAGCGGAGACTGGCAGCTGCGCCGGGAGATCCGGAGGAACTGTATGCCGCGAAGAGGATGGGCTTCGGGGACCGGAGCATTGCCCGGCTGTGGGGCCGCACCGAGGAGGAGGTCTTCGAACAGCGCCGTGCCTGCGGATATTTCCCGGTCTATAAGATGATCGACACCTGCGCCTCGGAGTTCGACAGCTATATCCCGTACTTTTACTCGACCTGGGAGGACGAGAACGAGTCGCGCGTCTCCAGCCGGAAGAAGGTCATCGTGCTGGGCTCGGGTCCCATCCGCATCGGTCAGGGCGTGGAGTTCGACTATTCGACGGTCCACGCGGTCTGGACCATCCGAGACGCCGGCTGGGAGGCCATCATCATCAACAACAATCCCGAGACCGTCTCCACGGACTATACCTGCTCGGACAAACTCTATTTCGAGCCTCTGTGTACCGAGGACGTGATGAATATCATTGAGCTCGAGCAGCCGGAAGGGGTCATCGCCACGCTGGGCGGACAGACCGCGATCAACCTCGCCGCCTCGCTGCGGGACCGCGGAGTGAAGATCATCGGCACGGACTGCGACGCGATCGACCGGGCGGAGGACCGCGACCGTTTCGAACACCTGCTGCTCAGGCTGGGCATCCCTCAGCCGGACGGGCGCGCGGTTACGAGCATCGAGGAGGGCGTCCGTGCCGCCGAGGAGATCGGCTACCCGGTGCTGGTGCGGCCCAGTTTCGTGCTGGGCGGGCGCGCGATGCAGATCGTCGCGAAGGAGACGGACCTGCGGCATTACCTGAAGACCGCGGTCGAGATCGATGAGGATAAGCCTGTGCTCGTCGACAAATACATCCGCGGAAAAGAAGTCGAGGTGGACGCGGTCTGCGACGGCGAGCGGGTGTTCGTCCCGGGCATCATGGAGCTCGTGGAGCGCACCGGCGTGCACTCGGGCGATTCGATCAGCGTCTATCCGCCGTACAGCATCTCGCAGAAAGTCCGCGGCACGATCCTCGACTATACCGAGCGCCTGGGGCTCGGCATCGGAATCATCGGCCTGTTTAACATCCAGTTCATCGTCGACCCTGACGAGAACGTCTACATCATCGAGGTGAACCCGCGGTCCTCCCGGACCGTGCCGTTCCTGTCGAAGGCGACCGGGTACAGCCTCGCGGACATCGCCACGCTGGTCATGCTCGGGAAAACTCTCGCCGAGCAGGGGATCACCTGCCGGTATCCGGAGGAAAAAGGCCGATATTACGTGAAGGCGCCGGCATTTTCCTTCTCGAAGCTGCTGGGCATGGACTCTTACCTGTCGCCGGAGATGAAGTCGACCGGCGAGGCGATCGGCTACGACCGGAAACTTCACCGGGCCATGTATAAGGCCATGATCGCCTCCGGCATGAAGCTCCGGAACTACGGGACCGTCCTGATGACGCTGGCGGACGAGGATAAGGAGGAGTCGCTTCCGCTCGTGAAGCGGTTCTACGACATGGGCTTTAACATCGAAGCCACGACCGCCACCGCGGTCTTCCTGAAGGCGCACGGCATCCGGACCAGGCTGCGCCGGAAACTGTCCGAGGGGAGCGAAGAGGTCCTCGACTCGATCCGTGCCGGCTATGTCAGCTATGTGATCTGCACGCGGGCGATCCTTTCGGGAGTGCACTATGTGGACGGCGTCGCCATAAGGCGGTGCGCGACGGAGAACGGCGTGACCATGCTGACGTCGCTGGACACGGTGCGGGTGCTGCTGGATGTGCTGGAGGAGATGACGATGGGGGTGTCGACGATCGACGCGGAGTGAGAGAGGACAATACAGGCAGGCACTTCTTTTTTCCGGCGATCAATGTTATCATAAACGAAGCATAACATTGTCCGTATCACCTGGATCCGCCGCCCGGCGCAGTTTCGCACCGCGGCAGCGCATTACCGAAAAGGAGAAGATCATGTTCTACGAGACCGAGAAAAACGACCATGGCCTGGCCCGTCCCCCTTTTAAGTCCATCGCAGTTCCGCGCCCCATCGCGTGGATTTCGACCGTCGATGAAAACGGTAAGGCGAATCTGGCTCCCTACAGCCAGTTCACGAACCTGACGTTCGATCCGCCCTACATCCTGTTCTCCGCGAATCGCGACTATGACGGCGCCCGGAAGGACACGACGAATAACATCGAGAAGACCGGCGAGTTCGTCCACAACATGGTCACCGCCGACCTGATCGAGAAGATGAACATCACCGCGGCCGCGTTCGAGCCAGGCGTGGACGAGTTCGAGGCGGCCGGCCTGACGAAGGAACCCTCGGTCATGGTGAAGGCGCCGCGCGTCGCGGAGTCGCCGATCCATCTGGAGTGCAAATACGTCCAGACGATCTGCCTGCCCGGCACCAGCGACGTGGGCAATGCCGACGTGATCATCGGAAAGGTCGTCGGCATCCACATTAAGGATGAGTACCTCCTGCCCGACGGAAAGATCGACATCGAGAAGATCCGCCCGCTCGCGCGCATGGGCTACAGCGACTACACGATCGTCGAGAAGGTCTTTGAGTATGTTCCTTCGGCGGCGGCCGGCGACAGCAACGACCGTGCGCTGGGACTCGAGGGCGCGACCGGCGCGTTCGGGAAGAAAGACTGACGTCTGTTCGGATGGCGGAAGCGAAAGAGAAGAAACACAGATATTTTCCCGCGAGGGTCCTGCTGATCCTGGCAGGTGTGATCGCGGCGGTACTTTTTGTGCCGCCGCTTTTTTACGGTGTCCGGGGTCTGGGCCATATCACGGGAGCGGTCATTGCCGCGGTGCTGTTCGCGGCGGGTGTCGGTTTTGACCGGCTGCGATGCGCGCTCCGGAACCTGGCCGGGACGCGGCCGGGGAAGGCCGTGATCGGCGTTATCGCGGCATTGATCCTGCTGGCGGCCGTCACGGCGGCGGCCGGAACCGTATGCATGGTGCGGGGAGCTTCGCGGGAGCCGGATCCGCAGGCGGTCCTGGTGGTGCTGGGATGCAAGGTGCGCGGAGAAACGCCCAGCATGATGCTGCGGGAGCGGCTGGAAGCGGCCCTGAACTATCTGGAAGAGCATCCCGACGCGGCCTGTGTGGTGTCCGGGGGGCGCGGCAGCGGAGAGAGCATCTCCGAGGCGGAGTGCATGTTCCGCTGGCTTACGGAGCGGGGCATCGCACCGGAACGCATTTACCGGGAAGACGCATCGACGGACACCTGGGAAAATCTGGAGTTTACGCAGCGTATCCTCGAGGATGAGGGACTGGGGACGCGCGTGGCGCTGTGCACGAACGAGTTTCATGAATACCGTGCGGAGAAGATCGCCGGGTCGCTCGGACTGGATGCCGGCGCGGTGCCCGCGCGGACCTCGTTCTGGCTGCTTCCCGGGTACTGGGTCCGCGAACTGTACGGGTTTCTGTATGTTCTGGTCTTTAACTGAGTGACGTCAGGAAACGTTTCGGCTTTCAAGGAAAGTTTTCTTGTTCGTGAGCATGGAACGGAATATCATGAAAGAGGCGGCGGACAGGCCGCCGCGCCGCCCGGGGAGTAAAATGCCGGGCGGCCGAAAGGGGAAACATGGAACTGTACGAGTATAAAAAGATGGTCTGCGACCGCTCGAAGGAGGCCTATGCCGAGGGTCTGCTGGAAGGCATGAACGGAAACCTCAGCGTGTTTGCGCGCGAGCACGGCTGTGTGGTCATCACGCCCTCGCAGTTTCCTTACGAGGAGTACACGCCGGAGGAGATGGTCGTCATTGACCTCGACGGAAATCTGATCGAGGCGCCGCATAAGCCCTCGTCCGAGTGGATCATGCACACGATGGTCTATAAGGCCCGCGAGGATGTGAACGCGGTCTTTCACACGCACTCGCCCTATGCGAGCGCGTTCGCGGTCGCGCATCGGCCCATCCCGGCCATCCTGGTCGAGATGATTCCGATGCTCGGGGACTACGTCCCGCTGGCGGAGTTTTCGATGCCGGGCACCGAGGAGATGGGGCTGAACGCGTTTAAGGTCCTGGACGGTTTCGGCGGCTGCCTGCTGATGAACCACGGTGTGCTGGCCATCGGGACGACGCTGCACGAGGCGTATCTGAGGGCCGGCTACATTGAGACTGGCGCCCGCGTCTGCGCGCTGGCCGAAAGTCTGGGCGGGGCGTTCCCGCTGACGGAACAGCAGGCCCGCGCGGTGGCGAGCCACTACGGGATGCTGGGAACGAAAGAAGATGAATAAGGGCCGGGCGCTGCCGGCGAGTTTATAAAGAGAGGTGAATTATGGTCGACACCAGCAAATTCGATGATCTGGGCTTCCTGTTAAAACCGGAAAACGTAGCATGGTATGAGGACGGAAAGGTCCGCATCCTGGACCGCCGCATCTACCCGGTGCGGACGGAGTTCGTGGTGTGTGAGCGCCACGAGGACGTCGCGCAGGCGATCGCGGACATGGTCACGCAGAGCGGCGGCCCCTACACCGCGGCGGCCATGGGCATGGCGCTCGCGGCGTACGAGGTGAAGGACGCTCCCGAGGCGGAGGTCCGTGAACACCTGACGAAGGCCGCGTACACGCTGTCGCACGCGCGTCCCACGACGACCGCGAAGATGCAGGTCGTTACGGCCCGCTGCCTGGAGGCGGCGGAGAAGGCCCTCGACGAGGGCGTTCACGGCGAGGCATTGATCGAGGTGCTCGCGCAGAAGGCGTTCGACCTGCTGGACGGCATGTACACGCAGTGCGAGTCCGCGGCGGCCCACCTTGCGAAGCACGTTCCGCAGGGCGGCACGGTCATGACGCAGTGTTTCGCGGAGGCGTACGTCGGGATGATCATCCGGCATTGCCGCCGCCTGGGCAATGAGATAAAGATGATCTGTCCGGAGACCCGCCCGTACTTCCAGGGCGCGCGCCTGACCGCGAGCGTGGCGAGCGAGATGGGGCTGGACGTGACCCTGATCACAGACAATATGCCCGCCTACGTGCTCAGCCAGGGCATGGTCGATCTGTTCACTTCCGCGGCGGACGTCATCACGATGGACGGCTACGTCGTGAACAAGGTCGGTACGCTGCAGATCGCGATCTCCGCGAACCGCTACGGTGTGCCGTACTTCTGCACCGGCACGCCGAACAAGGGCCACCCGACGATCGATACCGTGAAGATCGAACAACGCGATCCCGAGCTCGTGACGATGGCCATGGACCTGAAGGTCACACACCCGGAGGTGAAGGGCTACTACCCGGCGTTCGACATCACGCCGCCGGAGCTCGTGGGCGCGATCGTGACGGACCGCGGGCTGTACTCGCCTTACGATCTGGAAAGCTATCCGGGTCCGCTGACGGGCGTGGGCCTGTAACGGGAGGCCGCCACCTGAGCGCGCCTCTGCATGCGGCAGGGCAGCGACTCAAGGTGCGACCGGGAAGGTGCGGCCGGGAAGATCGAACCGAAAAACATAACAGATATGACGGGGGAAAACGTGATCTCCGAATCACGATGCCCCCGTCATTTGTTATGGTTTGAGGTTCAGATATGACGTGAGCGGTGAGCTTTTCCGCCCCGCCGCATCCAAGGTGCTTGAGCCTTTCCGCGCGCCTGCTACAATAGAACTGCCGTGTTTGCTAACTTCACGGATACAACTTCATCAAATCTTAAACAGTGCCCCCCTTTTTTCTTAAAGGCGGTCTGCCCTACACTTTCTTCAGGAGGAGAGAGACCATGGCCAACATTCTGATCTGTGACGACGACAGAGACATCGTGAGCGCGCTCGCGATCTATCTCTCGGACCCGGACTACACACTGTTCCGTGCGTACAACGGCCGCGAGGCGGTCGAGATCTGCGCCCGGGAGGAGATCCATCTGGTGCTTCTCGACATCATGATGCCGGTCATGGACGGAATCACGGCCCTCGCGAAGATCCGCGAGACTTCGAACGTTCCGGTGATCCTGCTCACCGCGAAGAGCGAGGACACGGACAAGATCCTGGGCCTGAACGTCGGCGCGGACGATTACATCACGAAGCCGTTCAACCCGCTCGAGGTCACCGCCCGCGTCCGCTCGCAGCTGCGGCGCTTCCTGAAGCTGGGCGGCGGCGTGGTGCGGCCGGAGGCCTTCGCGATCGGCGGCATCGAGCTGAACGACCGCACGAAGGAAGTCACGGTCGACGGCGACCCGGTCTCCCTCACTCCGAAGGAGTACGAGATCCTGAAGCTTCTCATGGCGGACCCCGACCGGGTGTTCTCGCCGAAGGAGATCTACGAGCAGGTCTGGAAAGAGAAGCCTCTGGGATCGGAGAACACGGTGGCGGTGCACATCCGCCATCTTAGGGAGAAGATCGAGATCGACCCGGCCGACCCTCGTTACGTGAAGGTGATCTTCGGCCAGGGATATAAGATCGGGAAGGGGCGCGAGTGATGAAGAATTTTGCGAGAAGTGTGCCGGGGAAGGTCATTGCCTTTATCCTCTGCATCGTGATGCAGGTCGCGGCGGTGGGCTGCCTGGCCGCGGGCGTTCTGATGTGGGAAGGGAATTTCCATAACCACACGCAGCAGGAAGTCATCGACGACGCCGTCGAAGGCCATCTGCGCGGCAGCGCGTACGACGCGGCGGAGCGGTATATCGTGCTGAGCGAAGACGACAGCGTGACCGGGGTCCCGGATGACGGAAACATTATTCTGCAGGTCACCGGCATGGACGGAACCGAGATGATGGCTTCGGAGAGTGCGGGCAATGTTACGGACTGGCAGTATTCCTATGTGTTCGCGCGGACGGAGTACGAGTGGGGATATCAGACGTTCTACTGGTGCGATCTGGAAGATTACAATGAGACCGCAGCAGCGGACTTCGCGGCGCAGCAGCAGGAGGACGCGCAGCGGGAGATCGCGGAGATGCAGGCTGACGCGGAGGGGTATTCCACGGAGATCGCGGAGACCGCTGCGGATCCCGATGCGCCGGATGTCGGCCGCACGACCTTCTGCATCGTGAACACGGCGCTGAAGGACGGCCTTCCCGAGCAGGATGAGATCGCGATGATCGTTTTTGCGATCAGTACACTTTATTCGGTGCGCCGGGCGGTGCTGCCGATCGGGATCGCGGCTGCGGTCATTGCCCTGATCTGCTTCATCAGCCTGATGGCGACGGCGGCGCACAGACCCCGCACAGAGGAGCTGTTCGGGAGTCCGTTCGAGAAGTTCCCGCTGGATCTGGCGTTTATCATCTATGTGATCGCGGCGGCGATCGTGTTCGGGCTCATCGTTGACGGCCTCGGAGGGCCGGACTGGCTTCTGGTGATCGTGGTATGCGCGGTGCTCATCGTGTTCGACTGCGTGCTGCTGGGACTCCTGATCGAGCTCGCGGCGCGGGCGAAGCGTCACACGCTGCTGTCCACGGGCATGTTTTATAACCTGTTCCGCGTGATCGGAAAGGGCCTGCGGAAGGCCGGCGCGGGACTCGCGGACTTCGGACATCACCTGCCGCTGATCCGGAAGACGGTCCTGATCATCATCGGTGTGACCGTACTTGAGGCCGTCATGTTCGGCGTGTTCGTGATCGGCGCCTGGGAGCCGGAATGCTTCCTGGTCTTCGCGGTCATCGAGAAGATCATCGTGATCCCCATCGTGATCACCGCGGTCATCAGCATGCGGAAGCTGCAGAAAGGCGGGCAGGCGCTCGCGGCGGGCGATCTCGCCTATCACACCGACACGAGCCGCATGCTCTGGGATCTGAAGGAGCACGGCGAGAACCTGAACAACATCGCCGGCGGCATGGCGATCGCGGTCGAGGAGCGCATGAAGTCGGAGCGTATGAAGACCGAGCTGATCACGAACGTGTCGCATGACATTAAGACCCCTCTGACCTCCGTGATCAATTACGCGACATTGATCGGAGAGGAGGCCGCGGAGTGCGGACGCGCGGCGGAAGCCGCGGAGCTGGCCGGAGACGCGGCGGACGGCATGGTTTCCTGTGACCGCGAGCGCCGCGAAAAGCTGGCGGAGTACTCCGAGGTGCTCGTGCGCCAGTCCGACCGCCTGAAGCGGCTGCTCGAGGACCTCGTGGAAGCCTCGAAAGCGCAGAGCGGGACTCTGGACGTGAACCTGATGCCCTGCGACGCCGGCGTGTTCCTGACGCAGGCGGACGGAGAGTACGAGGAGAAGATGCGCGCTGCGGCGCTCTCCCTGGTCGTGAAGCAGCCGGACCATCCGGTCATGATCATGGCCGACGGCCGCAGGATGTGGCGGATCTTCGATAACCTGATGAACAATGTCTGCAAATACGCCCAGCCCGACACCCGCGTGTATCTGTCGCTGGAGGAGCAGGCTGCCGAGGACGGAAATGCGGAGGCGGTCATCATACTGAAAAACACGTCGCGCGATCCGCTCGATATGACGGAGGAAGAGCTCATGGAGCGGTTCGTGCGCGGAGACGAGGCCCGCTCGACCGACGGAAACGGCCTGGGGCTTTCGATCGCAAAGAGTCTCGCCGAGCTGCAGGGAGGAAGCCTGCACCTGGAGATCGACGGGGACCTGTTTAAGGCGGTACTGCGGTTCCCTGCGATCTGAGCGGCGATCGGATCCGCCGTGCGGCCGGCGGTGCGGCCGCGCGGACCGATATGGACGGTCATTGAAAATACCACTGTGGTTCCGGAACTCCGTGTGCGGAGCGGCAGTGGTATTTTTGTGCGAAAAATTAGGGAGAATCGGCGGATTTCCGCACGGCGGACTGCAAAAACGCTTTCTTCCGGAAAGGTATCATATTCGGGTAAGGCCGCACTGCGGCCGCGAAAAGGAGGAGACAGCCATGCAGATACTGTATTTGATATCGGTCGCGATCGGAATTCTGTTCCTGGTCTGTTACGCATATCAGCTGGCGTATATTCCGGCGGTGTGGATCGGGCGTCGGCAGGCGGAGAAGAACGCGGAGAGAACGCCGGAGACCGGTGGGACGCGAAGCGCCGCCGCATTGATCTGCGCCCGGAACGAGGAGGTCGTGATCCGCGACCTGATCCGGAGCCTGAAGGCGCAGACATATCCGCGCGCACACCTGAAGATCTTCGTGATGGCGGACAACTGCACCGACCGGACGGCGGACATTGCCCGCGCGGCAGGCGCGCTGGTCTATGAGCGGCAGAACACGGAACAGGTCGGAAAAGGCTGGGCGCTGCAGGCGCTTCTCGGCCATATCCGGGAGGATTTCCCGGACGGGTTCGACACCTATTACGTGTTCGACGCGGACAACCTCCTCGAGCCCGACTACATCGAGCAGATGGACCGCATGTTCGCGGAGGGGTACGAGATCGTTACGAGCTACCGCAACAGCAAAAACTACGGAACGAACTGGATCAGCGCGGGCTACGCGCTCTGGTTCCTGCGCGAGAGCCGCTACCTGAATCACGCGCGGCATCTGCTCGGCACGAGCTGCGCGGTCTCGGGCACGGGATTCGCGTTCTCGCGCGCGGTCGCGGAAGAGGCCGGCGACTGGCCGTATCATCTGCTGACGGAAGACATCGAGTTCTCGATCGACCAGATCACGAAAGGCCGGCGGATCGCGTTCTGCGAGCACGCGGTGCTCTATGACGAGCAGCCCGTGACGTTCGCCCAGTCGGTGCGGCAGCGCATGCGCTGGGTGCGCGGCTACCTGCAGGTGTTCCGGCATTACGGAAGGCGGTTGTTCGCGGGGATCTTCCGCGGGAATTTCGCGTGCTATGACATGACCATGAACATCTTTCCGGCATTTTTCCTGTCGGCGGCGTCGATCGCGGTCAATGTCCTGCTGACGGTCTTCACGGTCCGCTCCGGGGCGGGGATGCAGCCGGTCGCGGAGAACGCGGCGCTGTCGTTCCTGCAGATGTACGGGATGCTCTTTCTGATCGGTGCGGTCACGACCGCGACCGAATGGCGACAGATCCGGACGGCGCCGGCCCGGAAGATCGGATACCTGTTTACGTTTCCGCTTTTCATGTTTACGTATCTGCCGGTGGCGGTCGCGGCGGTGTTTAAGGATACCGGGTGGAAGCCGATCGCGCACAGCGTGACTGCCGAGGGTGCGGAAAGCATGGCCTGGAGCTCCCGCGGGCCTTGCGGGAAGCCGGATCAGTATCCCGGCGAGCTCGTGCGCCAGTCGGGCAGATTGTAATATTCTTGATGCCGCTTGTAATATTTTGAAAAAGAGAGTTGTAAAAATCCTGCGCCGGGCATATGATTTTAATAGCTGTTTAAGGCGGAAGAGAAATGACCGCCCGAATGCAGCCTTAAGCGTGATATGCACAGGCCCGGCGATGCTTCACGAGACAGACACCATGGACGTCGGAGACCTGTACATATAAAAAGGGGGATGGTTTTCCATCCCCCCTTTTTGATATCTCCGGGAAGGCGCAGCATACTCTGCCGGGATGCGTACAGGATGAAATATCGAAATGGTGTACGGCTGAGTATGCTGATATAATAAATGCATCAAAGATTCTGGAGAGACCGGTTTTATGATCTATATCATCCGCCACGGAAAAACCGAAATGAACCGCGCGGGCGCACTGCAGGGCAGAAGCGACCACTCGCTGAACGAAGAAGGAATCGCCCAGGCGGAAAAAGCCGGCGAGCTCTTCCGCGCGGCCGGGATCACTTTTGACCGCGTGTATTCGAGTCCGCTGATCCGCGCCGTGCAGACCGCACGGCTGGTGACCGCCGATGACGCGCCGGAGATCGTCGTCGACGACCGTCTCATCGAGATGGACTACGGCCCCTACGAGGGGATGACCATGGAAGATCCGGCGCCCGAGGTGCTGGAGTTCTTCCGCGATTTCGTACATAATCCGGCGCCCGACGGGATGGAGCAGCTGTCGTCCGTGACCGCCAGGCTCGGGGAGTTCCTTGAGGAGCTGCGGGCGGATCTGATCCGGGAGGCTGCGGCGTCCGGGGACGGCTGCGCGGCCCGGGACGCGAACATCCTGATCTCGACGCACGCGATCGCGATGAAGGGTGCGCTCGAGTATCTGACCCCGGCTTCGGGCGGCGGCTACTGGTCGAAGTTTATCGGAAACTGCGCCGTTTACGTGACGGAGATCACGGAGGACGGCTTTACGGTGCCGGCGGAGTTTGAGGCCGGCGCCGGCACTCCGCCGGAGGTCCGTCTATGATCTATGTGATCGCCGATATCCACGGCTGCTATGACGAGTTCCGCGAGCTGCTCGGGAAGATCGGGTTTTCGGACGCGGACACGCTCTACGTGCTCGGCGACGCGGTCGACCGGGGTCCCGAGCCGATCCGCGTTCTGCGGGATCTGATGGCTCGGCCGAACGCTTATCTGATCTGCGGGAACCACGAATACATGATGCTGCGGGTAGTGAAGAAATTCGCGGCCGAGATCACGGAGGACAATGCCGCGACGCAGGTCGGCGAGGACGAGCTCTGGGATTTTACATACTGGATGAAGGACGGAGGCGGGACCACCTGCCGGCAGTTTGCGGAGCTGTCCCGCGAGGAGCAGGAAGACATCATTGACTACGTCGGGGACGCGGAACTGTACGTGCGGATCGCCGCAGGCGGGCGCAGGTATGTGCTGGTACACGCCGGCCTGGGCAATGCCGCGGGCGGGAGCCGCAGCGGCGAAGCCTTTTTCGATGAGGACCCCGATATCGACAGCCTGACCCCGGCCGACCTGCTGATGACCCGTCCCAACTACGGGCGCCGGTATTTCCGCGATCCGGACACGTTTCTGGTGACCGGGCACACACCGACCGTAAACATCCGCGCGGACCGGCAGCCGCTGGTGTACGAGGAGAACGGCCACATCGCGATCGACTGCGGCTGCGTATTCGGTGGGAGGCTCGCCGCGCTGCGGCTGGACGACGGAGCGGTGTTTTACGTGGATGCGAAAGAAGAGGATACAGATGGCACAGCTGAGTGACCGCGTACAGACGTTTACAGACTCCGTGATTCGGCGTATGACCCGGATCAGTAATCAATACGGAGCGATCAATCTCTCGCAGGGCTTCCCGGATTTCGATCCGCCGCGGGAGCTGACAGACGCTCTGGCCCGCGCCGCGCATGACGGACCCCATCAGTACTCGATCACGTTCGGAGCGAAGAATTTCCGCGACGCGCTGGCCGCAAAGGCGGAAAAGAGCATGGGGCGCGCGATCGATCCCGAGACCGAGATCGTCGTGACCTGCGGAAGCACCGAGGCCATGATGTGCGCGATGATGACGATCTGCAACCCCGGCGACCGCGTGCTGGTGTTCTCGCCGTTTTACGAGAACTACGGCGCCGACGCGATCCTGTCGGGCGCGGACCCGGTCTACATCCCGCTGGTCCCGCCGGACTATCATTTCGATCCGGAGCTGCTGGAGGCGGGCTTCCGCGAAGGCGCGAAGGCGCTGATTCTGTGCAATCCCTCAAACCCCTGCGGGAAGGTGTTCACGCGGGAGGAGCTGACATTGATCGGGGAGCTGGCCCGGAAGTACGACGCGTTCGTTGTGACGGACGAAGTCTACGAGCATATCGTGTTCGATCCGTACGAGCACATCTGCATGGCCTCGCTGCCGGGCATGTTCGAACGGACGATCACCTGCAATTCACTGTCGAAGACCTACTCGGTCACGGGCTGGCGGCTCGGCTATATGATCGGCCCCGCCGATGTGATCGAGGCGGCCCGGAAGGTCCATGACTTCCTGACCGTCGGGGCGGCCGCCCCGCTGCAGGAGGCCGCGGCGGTCGGACTCGCGTTTCCGGACAGCTACTACGAAGGGCTGAAGCAGCTCTACACGGAAAAGCGCGGCAGGTTTCTGGCCGGGCTGGACCGCGTGGGACTGAAGCATAACGTTCCGCAGGGCAGCTATTTCGTGATGGTCGACATTCAGGAGTTCCTGGACCTGCCGGCTTTTTCCGGGATGAGCGACCTGGAGTTCTGCGAGTGGATGATCCGTGAGATCGGTGTAGCGGCGGTCCCGGGATCGAGTTTCTTCCGCGAACCGGTGAATAACCTGATCCGGTTCCATTTCGCCAGAGGAGCAGAGACGCTGGACGAGGCGGTCCGGCGGCTGGAGAAGCTGAAGAGTTATACCTGAACCCGAACATTGATGTGCCTGAACGGAAAGTTAGTGCCGATGGTTGTGAAAGGAGATCGTTTATGAAAGTATTAGCCATTAACGGCAGCCCGCGCCGCATGGGCAATGACGCGTACCTGCTGAGGACCATGCTCGCCCGCGCGGAAGCCGCCGGCCACGAGACCGAGTTCGTGCAGCTGTCGGCGCTGGATTTCCGCGGCTGCCGCAGCTGCTTCGCCTGCAAGCTCGACATGGAGCCCTGGAAGTCGAGCTGCGACTGTGCGGTGAAGGACGGGCTGACACCGATTCTCGGGAAGATCGACGCGGAGACCGACGTGCTGCTGGTCGCGGCGCCTATCTACTTCGGCGGCCTTTCGGCGGACACCTACGCGTTCTTCGAGCGCCTGTTCTTCCCAGCGCTGAACTATGACGCGGAGCACACGATCAACCGTAAGCGCCGGATCACCAGCGCCTTTATCACGACGCAGAACCATGACGTACCGGATCCCTATCTGCCGCTGGTCGCGAACTATAAAGCGGACATGGAGCGTCTGGTCGGTCCCTGCGAGACCCTGATGGCCGTGGAGACCGCGCAGTTCGACGATTATTCGCGCTTCGTCAGCAGCATGTTCGACGTTCCGCGCCGCGAATCGCGACGGTTTACGCCGCAGTCGGAGGACGTGAAGAAGGCCGCGGAGCTGATGGACCGTCTGCTGGAACAGGCGGCGCAGGGCTGACGGTGCCGGTTCGGCGGAGCGGGGCCGACGGCGTCATCTGACCTGTCGTTTTCGTTCTGTATCCTGAAAAAACCAAGGGAAGCGCGATTCTGTATTGAACAGGACCGCGTTTTCTTTTTATAATGATTTCATACTGGCGGAATATGGTGCCGCACGCGGTCTCTGAGCCGCAGACGCAAGAGGAAACGAGCATGAGTCCTTTTGATATCATTTCGCTTTTGGGCGGTCTCGCCCTGTTCCTGTACGGCATGCGCGTGATGGGAGACGGATTGAAGTCCGGCTCCTCGGGCGCATTGAAAGCCGTAATGGAACGCGTTACGAATAACCCCATCAAGGCATTTCTTCTCGGCCTGGCCGTCACTGCGGTGATCCAGTCATCGACCGCGACGATCGTCATTACCTCCGGCCTCGTGGCCGCGGGTATCCTTTCACTGCACCAGTCGCTCGGCATTATCGTCGGCGCGAACGTCGGTACGACCGTCACCGGCCAGATCATCCGGCTGCTGGATATCGACTCTTCCGGAACCTCTTTCCTGCAGTTCTTTAAACCTTCGACGCTGGCACCCATCGCCCTGATCCTCGGCATCGTCCTGATCATGGGCTTTAAGAAAAAGAATTCCCAGACCGCGGGAAATGTCGCGATCGGCTTCGGCATCCTGTTCACCGGCCTGCTGAACATGACCAGCGCGGTGGACGCGCTGACCACGTCCGGCGCACTCGAGGGACTGATCTCCGGCATCGGAAACAACCACTTTCTGGGCTACACGGTCGGTGCGGCCGTTTCGTTCGTGCTGCAGAGTTCCTCGGCTTCCGTGGGTATCCTGCAGGCGTTCTCCCAGTCCGGCCTTCTGACGTTTAACGCGGTATATGTGATCATCGTCGGCATTTACCTCGGCGACTGCCTGACCACCTGGATCGTCTGCTCGATCGGAGCGCGCGCGGAACAGAAGCGCGTCGGCGTTGTGAACGTGCTCTATAACCTGATGAAGTCCGCACTGGTCCTGATCGTCGTCGCGATCATTCACCGGATCGGCCTGCTGAATTCCCTCTGGGACGCGGTCGTCGACTCCAGCATCATCGCGAATACGAACACTGTGTTCAACCTCGTCTGCGCGATCGCCCTGCTTCCGATGCTCGGCATGTTCGAGCGCGGGTCGAAGCGGCTCGTGAAGGATGACAAGGCCCCCGTGAGCCGCTACCGCGAGAAGCTCGAAGCGCTGAATACCGCGTTCTTCGACACGCCCGCGCTGGCGCTGGGCAGCTGCTATGACATCCTGAAGACGACGTTTACGGTCTCGCGGGAGAACCTGAGGCGCGCGTTCGGCCTTCTGGACCGCTTCGATCAGAAGGTGATGGAGCAGATCAATGCCGACGAGGCCGACGTTGACCTGATGACCGACGAGGCCAGCAAATACATGGTGAACGTCCTGCCGCATCTGGCGGAGGAAGGACATGTGGCCATTCTGAACCAGTATTACCGGGACGTGACCGAGTTCGAACGCCTGGGCGACTCCGCCGTGGATATTGCGGAGGCGGCGCAGGATATGGCGGAGCAGCGGCTGGCGCTCTCCCCGGCCGCGAAGGCGGAGATGACCGTCATGGAGGAGCTGACCGAACGCATCATCGAGAACGCCTGGATGGGGTTCGAGAAGCGCGACGTCGAGGCGGCATACCGCGTGCTGCCGATGGAAGAGGTCGCCGACGAGTTCCTGGACGCGCTGAAGGAGAACCATCTGCAGCGTATGTCCCGGGGCGAGTGCAACGTCCTCGTGGATTCGTACTTTACGAACCTGCTCGCGGACCTGAAGCGCATCGCGGGCATCTGCGCGAACGTGGCCGTCGCGACCATCGTCCGGGTCTCGCCGGAACTGGCGAACGAGAAGCATACCTATTTCGTGTCGCTGCGGTCGGGGCAGGATGAGGCGTTCAACGCGTCTTATGCCCAGGTCCGCGGAGAGTTTTTCGAGAAGCTGGCCTCCGTAAAACAGTCTGAGGAGAGAGCCGCGGCCGGGGCGGGGGCATTGCCCGGTTCGGGCGGAGTGCTCACCATCACGCCGGAGCAGGCCATGGCGCCGTACGACGACGTCGAGGAGATGCTCGACATGCAGCGGATCGCGCCGCCGGACGAAGGCAGCGCCGTGTGAATGTGCTTGCAAGTCCCTGCAGGAGTGCTATTATAAGAAAGCTGTGCCGCGCGGCCTCGGCTGCGCGGCTCTTCATTTTTATCGAAGAGAAGGTGTAGTAAGAGATGGAAAACACCGCTAAGAAGACCGGGGGCTTCGACATGCTCTCCGGGAGCATTGCCGATAAGATCCTGAAATTTGCCCTGCCGCTGGCTGCTACGGGCATCCTTCAGCAGCTGTTCAATGCCGCGGACGTCGCGGTCGTCGGCCGCTTCGTGGGTTCCGGCGCCATGGCCGCGGTCGGTGCGAACGGCCCTCTGACCAGCCTGATCATCAGTCTGTTCATCGGCCTGTCCATCGGTTCGAACGTCGTCATCGCGAAGTATACCGGCGAGCGGAACGCGAAAGCGGTGAATATCACGGTCCACACATCTCTGCTGGTGTCCTTCCTGATGGGCGTGGTGCTGGCGGTCGTGTTTCAGGTGCTGGCGCGGCCGATCCTGTCCCTGATGTCGATCCCGGACAGCGTGTTCCGCATGGCGGAGCTGTACTTCCGCGTCTACATGGCCGGCATGCCGGTGATCCTGCTGTACAATTTCGCTTCCGCGATCTTCCGCGGGCGCGGAAACACCCGCACCCCGCTGATCTGTCTGGCGCTGTCGGGCATCGTGAATGTGGGTCTGAACGTGTTTTTCGTGGTCGCGCTTCACATGACCGTCGAGGGCGTGGCGCTCGCGACCGTGCTTTCGAACCTGATCAGCTCGATCCTTCTGCTGGTCTTCCTGTCGAAGGAAGAAGAGGCTATCCGTTTCCGCTTCCGGAGCCTGCGCATCGACCGGAAGATCCTGCACCAGATCGTCCGGATCGGCCTGCCGGCCGGATTTCAGGGCGTGGTTTTTTCGGTCTCGAACATCGTGCTGCAGGCGGCGGTGAATAAACTCGGCGAGACGGTCATGGCCGGTTCGTCAGCGGCGCTGAATATCGAGATCTTCGCGTTCTTCCTTCTGAACGCGTTCGGCACCGCGTGTACGACCTTTATCAGTGCGAACTACGGCGCGGGAAAGCCGGACCGGTGCCGGAAGATCCTGGTGATCTCACTGATCCAGGATCTGATCTGTACGGTCGTGATGGCCGCCGTTCTGCTGCTTTTCGCACGCCAGCTCCTCTCGATCTTTAACGGCGAGCCGGCAGTCATCGCGATCGGCGTCACGCGCATGAAGATCATTCTGGCGTTCGAGGCGGTAAACGTCCTGATCGAGATCTTTTCCGGATGGATGCGGGGCTTCGGCATCTCATTCCTGCCGTCGATGGTCTGCATGATCGGCATCTGCGGCGTCCGCATCACGTATGCCTACACGGTGTTTGCCCATAACCCCACGTTCGACACGCTAATGGTCGCTTACCCGCTGAGCTGGGCGGTGACCGCTGCGGTCATGGTCATCATGGCTGTCGTGGTTCGGAGAAAGAGCCTGGCGGGCTTTTTCGCGAAGCACGAGGAAGCGGACGCGTGACGGAAGCGCGGGTTTTCGGGCGCCCTCTGTGAGAAACCGGGTGAAACGGTTGCGAATGCAGCCGTTTTTTTATATAACTGAGTTAGGGACATCAAACGGTATTAGGCACGCCAAACTCCCGGGCGCGTATCCGCTCCGGCGGATCCGGTATCCGGAGTGCGGCGAAGGGGAGTGACATGACATTAAACGAACTGCGGGTCGGTGAGACCGCGGCTGTTACGGCCGTGGGCGGAACCGGCGCGCTGCGGCAGCATTTTCTGGATATGGGCGTGATTCCCGGTGCGGAAGTCACGCTGGTCAAACTCGCTCCGATGGGAGACCCCATGGAGCTTCGCATTCACGGTTACGAACTGACGCTGCGGCTGGACGACGCCGCGCAGATCGGGATCGAGCCGCTCAGCGAGAAGGAGGCTGCGGAGCTGGAAGCGGAAGCCGCGGCGGAGCTGCATCATTTCGAGCATCCCGGTCTCGGCGAGGAAGGACGGTTCCACTCGAAGGCTGACGAACACCCGCTGCCCGCGGACCGGACCCTCCGCTTCGCGCTGGTCGGAAACCAGAACAGCGGAAAGACCACGCTCTTTAACCAGCTGACGGGATCGAACCAGCACGTCGGAAACTTTCCCGGCGTGACCGTAGACCGTAAAGACGGCCCCATCCGCGGTCATAAGAACACGCTGGTAACGGACCTGCCCGGCATCTATTCGATGTCGCCCTACAGCAGCGAGGAACTGGTGTCCCGGCAGTTCGTGCTGGAGGACCATCCGGACGCGGTCATCGACATCCTGGATGCGACGAATATCGAACGGAACCTCTATCTGACCATGCAGCTGCTGGAGATGGATATCCCGGTGGTCGTGGCATTGAACATGATGGATGAGGTCGTCGGGAACGGCGGATACATCGACGTAAATAAGATGGAGGCGCTCCTCGGGACCCCGGTCGTTCCGATCTCCGCGGCGAAAAACCAGGGCGTGGACGAGCTGGTGCGGCACGCGCTGCACATCGCGCGGTATCAGGAAAAGCCGACCAGACAGGATTTCTGTGATGAAAACGACCACGGCGGCGCGGTCCACCGCTGCCTGCACGCGGTCGCGCATCTGGTGCAGGATCATGCCGCGCGGGCGGGCATCCCGCTGCGGTTCGCGGCTGCGAAGCTCATCGAGGGGGATGAGCTGGTGCTGAAACAGCTCGACCTGGACCAGAATGAGCGGGAGATGCTCGAGCACATCGTCCTGCAGATGGAGAAGGAGCGCGGGCTGGACCGCAGCGCGGCCATCGCGGACATGCGTTTTTCGTTCATCCAGGGAGTCTGCCGGGAGACCGTCCGGAAGCCGCGGGTGAACCGCGAGCGTGTCCGGAGCGAGAAGATCGACCGTCTTCTGACCGGTAAATACACCGCGATCCCGATGTTCGTCGTGATCATGGTCGTGATCTTTCATCTGACGTTTAACGTCATCGGCGCCTGGCTGCAGGACCTGATCGAGACGGGGTTCGGGCTGCTGACCGCCGCTGCGGACGCGGCCATGACCGCCGCGGGGGTCAATGACACCATACACGGTCTCATCATCGGCGGTATCTTCGAGGGCGTCGGCAGCGTGCTGTCGTTCATCCCGATCATCGTCGTGCTGTTTTTCTTCCTGTCGCTGCTGGAGGATTCGGGCTATATCGCCCGCGTGGCGTTCTTCATGGATAAACTGCTGCGGAAGATCGGCCTGTCCGGGCGAAGCATCGTCCCGATGCTGATCGGCTTCGGCTGCACGGTGCCCGCGGTCATGTCGACCCGGACCCTGCCGTCCGAGCGAGACCGGAAGATGACGATCCTGCTCACGCCGTTCATGAGCTGTACCGCGAAGCTGCCGATCTACGGGTTTTTCGTGGCGGCGTTCTTCCCGGGACGCGGCGGACTGATCATGGCAGGCCTGTATTTCCTGGGCATCGTCGCGGCCATCCTGGTCGCGTGCCTGTTCAAGAATACGATCTTTAAGGGCGAGGCGGTCCCGTTCGTGATGGAGCTGCCGAACTACCGGCTGCCGAGCGGGAAGACCGTCGCGCAGCTTCTCTGGGAGAAGGCGAAGGATTTCCTGCAGCGCGCGTTCTCGGTCATCCTGATCGCGGCGATCGTGGTGTGGTTCCTGAAGAGTTTCGATTTTCATCTGAACATGGTGACGGATTCGTCCGCGAGCATCATGGCGGCGGTCGCGGGCGTGCTGGCGCCGCTGCTGAGGCCCATCGGGCTGGGAGACTGGCATATCGTGACCGCGCTGATCTCCGGATTTATGGCGAAGGAGAGCGTGGTCTCCGTGCTGCAGGTGCTGTTCGCGAACGGCGTGCAGCACGTGCTCTCGTCGGCGCAGGCGGTGTCGCTTCTGGTCTTCAGTCTGCTGTACACGCCGTGCGTGGCGGCTATCGCGTCGATCCGGCGGGAGCTGGGGCACCGGTGGGCCGCTGGCGTGGTCGTCTGGCAGTGCGCCATAGCGTGGATCGCGGCGCTCATTGCCTGGCTGATCGCACATGCGGTGCTGGGATGACCGCTGGCGGGATGATCAGATCATTGATAGGATAAGTATATGAATGCAGCGGACATTATTTTGATTTGTGCGATCGCGGCAGCCGTGATCGGGGCAGTCTGCGCCATCGTCAGAAGCCGCCGGAAGGGCGGCGGATGCGGGGGCTGTTCGGGGTGCGCCGGCGGAAACTGCGCGGGGTGCGTGAGAGGAGAAAAGAGATGAAAAAGACGCCGATCGATGTGAATGAATACGCGAATGTGATCACGGGCGCCCTGCGGCGCGGGATCTTCCTGACGACGAAGGCCGGAGAAAAGGTGAACTCCATGGTCATCGGCTGGGGACATGTAGGCCGGATCTGGGAGCGTCCGGTGTTCGTGGCGTACGTGCGGGACAGCCGCTATACCCGCGAGATGCTGGATGAAAATCCCGAGTTTACGGTCAATGTCCCGGTGAACGGCATGGACCGCACCGCGTTCGAGGTCTGCGGCATGAAGAGCGGCAGAGACATAGACAAGATCGCCGCGGCGGGCCTGACTCCGGTCGAACCGCAGGTGATCACGGTGCCCGGGCTGAAGGAGTTCCCGCTGACGCTGGAGTGCCGCGTCATTTACCGCGAGGAGCAGGACTCTTCGCGGCTGCCGCAGGAGATCCGGGATAAGTTTTATCCCGCGGAAGCGGGCGGTGACCACGTTTCGTATTACGGCGAGATCGTCGCGGCGTATCTGATCGAAGACGGGGAGAACTGATCATGAATGAGATCTTTAGCAGAGTAAGCATCCGGAAGTATGAGGACCGGCCGGTCGAAGAGGAGAAGATCGAGCGGCTGCTGCGCGCGGCCATGGCGGCACCGTCCACCGCGAACCAGCAGCCCTGGGAGTTCTACGTGGTGACGGACCGGGCGAAGATCGAAGAGCTCTCGAAGGTCACGCCGTTTACGGGCGCGGCCGCGGGAGCGCCGGTCGTATTCGTGCCCTGCTATCGCACCACGCGGGTCAAGGACGTCGAGTGGGGCCTGCTGGATCTGTCCGCCGCGACCGAGAACCTTCTGCTGGAAGCGGTCGCGCAGGGGCTGGGCGCGTGCTGGATGGGCATTGCCCCGAATAAGGACCGAATCGCGGACTGCGACGCCATCCTGGGGATCACTGAGGCGGACGAGATTCACTCGTTCTGCATCATCCCGGTGGGTTATCCCGCGGAGGAGCGGCCGCAGACCGACCGCTATGAGGAGTCGCGGGTGCATCGGCTGTGAGCAGGCACGAAGAACTGGAATCTGAGACATTATGGCTATGACGGAAAAAGAAAAGATGCTCGCCGGCGAGCTCTATGATCCGTCCGACGCGGAACTGACCGCGCTGCGGCAGAAGGCGCATCGGCTGAGCCGGGAATTTAATGCCGTCGATGAGACGGACGAGGAGACGCGCATGCGGATACTGACAGAGCTTCTGGGCTATGTGCCGGAGCATGTGTTCCTCGCAGGTCCCGTGCAGTTCGATTACGGCTGCTTCACGAAGTTCGGCCAGAACGTCGACGTGAACTTTAACTTTACCGTGCTGGACTGTGCGCCTGTGACCGTCGGGAACGATGTCTTTATCGGCCCGAATGTGTCCATCCTGACGCCCGTCCATCCGCTGCGCCGGCAGGAGCGGGACAAGTACGACCGGGGCGACGGCGTGATGACGGACCGCGAGGCCGCAAAGCCCGTGATCATCGGGGATCACTGCTGGCTCGCGGGCAATGTCACGGTCTGCGGCGGCGTGACCATCGGCGAGGGAAGCGTGATCGGTGCGGGAAGTGTGGTGACGCGCGATATCCCGCCGGATACGTTTGCCGCGGGTGTGCCGTGCAGACCCATTAAGAAGATACAGCAGTAGTCATATACCAATAATATCAGCCGGCAGGGAAGCGTTTTCTGCCGGCTTTTTCGATGCCTCATATTGACATCGTGTCAGAAATGAAGTAGTATTTATTCTGACACGACGTCAGAATGCTGTCGCAAAGGCGCAAAAACGCCGCAGACCGACCGCCGAAAGGAGCCTGTATGCCGAAAGGATCACCCGAGAGGACCGCCGCGCGGAAAGAAGAGATCATCCGCGCCTGCGAAAAACTCTATCGGACGATGAGCTTTAAGGACATTACGCTGAAAGAGATCGGAAACGAGACCTCGTTCTCCCGTCCGACCATCTATAACTACTTTCAGACGAAAGAGGAGATCTTCCTGGCGCTGTTCGAGCTCGAGTATGACCGCTGGAACGCGGATCTGGAGCGGATCGCCGAAGAGAACGAAACGCTCACGCGGGAACAGATCGCGGACCGCATCGCCCGATCGCTGGAACAGCGGGAGCAGCTGCTGAAACTGCTCGCCATGAATAATTACGACATGGAGGCGAACAGCCGTCCCGAACTGCTTACGTCATTCAAGGAAGCCTACGGGCGCTCGCTGCGGAACGTCCGCGCCATTCTGGACCGCTTCTGCCCGGAGATGACCGATGCCGAAAAACAGGGTTTTCTCTATGCGTTCTTTCCGTTCATGTTCGGGATCTATCCATACACGGCGGTGACGGAGAAGCAGAGGACGGCCATGAAGGACGCCGGCGTGGACTATGTGTATCAGTCGGTCTATGAGATCACCAATCGCTGTCTGCTGCGGCTCCTGGGAGTCGGGACGGCATCATTTTGAATGACAGACCACAGAAACCGTGGATCGCTGCATTCACGGGACGGAAACATCACGCATCATAGAAAAGGAGTACAGATATCATGACGAGTTTACCGAAGATCGCTCTGGGCGCATGGGCATGGGGCAATGACGGAACCTTTGGAAATAACCTTTCGGCGGAGAGCTTAAAGCCGATCTTTGATACGGCCATGGAGCACGGCCTGAACCTCTGGGATACCGCATATGCCTATGGCATGGGCACTTCCGAGAAAGTTCTGGCAGGCTTTCTGAAAGGGCTGCCGCGCGATTCCTATCTGGTATCGGACAAGTTCACGCCGCAGTGTGAGAACGGGAAGCCGACCGCGATGGCGGACATGATCGAAATGCAGCTGGAACTGATGGATCTGGATCGCTTCGACATTTACTGGATCCACAATGTCTGGGGCGCGCCGAAGTGGACCGAGGAGCTCGCAAAGTATTTTGAGGGGAAGGATCAGGTCCCGCTGCTGGGCGTGTCGAACCACAACCTCGCTGAGATCCGTCAGGCGGATGAGATCCTGAAAGCACACGGCCTGAAGCTTTCCGCCGTGCAGAACCACTACAGCCTGATTAACCGCTCTTCCGAGGACTCCGGCATTCTGGATTACTGCCGTGAGAACGGCATTCGGTTCTTCGCATACATGGTGCTGGAACAGGGCGCATTGTCCGGAAAATACGACACTGCACACCCGATGCCGGCGGGCTCGGACCGCGCGGCCGCATATAACCCGATGCTGGATAAGCTGGAAGTGCTGAACGCGGAACTGGCGAAGCTGGCGTCGAAGTATCAGGTCGGCCCGGCGCAGATCCCGGTCGCCTGGGCGATCGCGAAGGGGACCCTGCCGATCATCGGCGTCACGAAGACCGCGCATGTGGAGGATGCGGTGAAGGCGGCGAACGTCACATTGACCGCGGAGGAGACCGCGGAGCTCGAGCGCGTCGCGGACAGCCTGCAGATCAATGCGATCCGTTATTGGGAAAAGGAGATGAAATAAGATGAGTAAGAAAAATATCGGAGCGACCCTCGCACTGTATCCCTGCCCGGTCATCGTGGTCGGAGCGATGGTAAATGATAAACCGACCTGGACGCTCGTGGCCCATGCGGGAACCGTGGCGCACAGCCATCTGATGGTGTCTCTGGTGCAGGCGCATTACATCAACCGGGGCATCCGCGAAAACAAAAAACTTTCCGTCAACGTAGTGGACGAGTCATGGCTGAAAGATGCCGACCGTATGGGAACCGTCAGCGGCCATAAAGCGGATAAGTCAGAAGCCTTTGCGTGGACGATGGGAGAAAACGGTGCTCCGCTGATCGATGAGGCAAAGGTCTCCATTGAGTGTGAAGTGGACGGCAATTATGAGTTGGAGAATTTTGATCATTTCATCTGCAGGATCCTGGCGACCTACGCGGATGAAGCTGTGCTGAACGAGCAGGGCAAGATCGATTATCATATCTTTAAGCCGGTGCTCTTTGAGTTCCCGACCTATGAATATTTCGTTGCGGGCGAGAAGGTCGGCAATTGCGGTAAGATGAACTGAACATCGACCAATGATGCATCGGTCATGACGGCATCCGAGAGAGGATCTGTTTCGAAAACGCAGTACGGCTTCTGAAAGGGGCGGCACCATGAAGTACACAAAATTGGGCAATTCGGATCTGAACGTCTCCCGCATCTGCATGGGGTGCATGGGGTTCGGCGACGCGGCGAGAGGTCAGCACAGCTGGACGCTCGACGAGGAACACAGCCAGGAGATCATCCGGCGCGGGCTGGAGCTGGGAGTCAATTTCTATGACACGGCCGTCGGCTACCAGAACGGCACCAGCGAGCAGTTCGTCGGCAGGGCTCTCCGCGACTTCGTTTCGCGGGACGACGTCGTCGTCGCGACGAAGTTCCTGCCGCGCTTGCAGGAGGAGATCGCAGACGGGATCACCGGGCAGCAGCACATTACGAACATGATCGACACGAGCCTGCGGAACCTCGGCATGGATCACGTGGATCTCTATATCTATCACATGTGGGACTGGAACACGCCGATCTATGACGTTATGGACGGCCTGAACCGTGCCGTGAAGGCGGGCAAGGTCCGGTACATCGGCATTTCGAACTGCTTCGCCTGGCAGATTGCCAAGGCGAACGCGCTGGCCGAGAGAGAAGGTTTCGCGAAGTTCGTTTCCGTTCAGGGGCATTACAATCTGATCTTCCGGGAGGAAGAGCGGGAGATGGTGCCGTACTGCGAGGAGGAAAACATCGCGCTCACGCCGTACAGCGCGCTGGCCAGCGGCCGACTGTCCCGGCTTCCCGGTGAGAGCGGCACGAAGCGCGCCGAGGAGGACGCCTACGCGAAGTTCAAATACGACGCTACGGCGGAGCAGGACGGGGTCATTATTGCCCGCGTCGCGGAGCTCGCCGAACAACGCGGCGTGACCATGACCGAGATCTCTCTGGCGTGGCTGCTGACGAAGGTGACGTCCCCTGTGACGGGTGCGACGAAACTGCATCACATCGAGGGCGCGGCCCGCGCCGTGGATCTGGAGCTGAGCGCAGAGGAGACCGCGTATCTCGAAGAGCCGTACGTGCCTCACCCGCTGGCAGGCGTCATGGCGCAGAACCGGCGCGCCGCGGCCGGAGAGAAGCATGTGTGGATGAGGGCAAATGAGAAGACCGGGGAGGCGGAGAAATGAAGATCATGATCCTGATGGGCAGCCCGAACCGGAAGGGTTCGACGAACATCCTGGTGGAGTCGTTCGTCCGGGGCGCGGAGGAGAGCGGACACACCTGCGAGGTGATCGACGTGTGCCATGCCGAGATCCGTCCCTGCACGGGGTGTGTGGCCTGCGGCTACGAGGGACCGTGCGTGCAGAAGGACGATGTCGAGGAGATCCGCGGAAAGCTTCTGGCTTCGGACATGGTCGTCTTCGCCACGCCGCTCTATTATTACGGCATGAGCGCGCAGCTGAAGACCATGGTCGACCGCTTCTGCGCGTTTAACAGCAGCCTGAACAGCAGACATCTGAAGTCGGCGCTGATCACGGCGGCGTGGAATGCGGACGACTGGACGTTTGAGGCACTGGAGGCGCACTATAAAACGCTGGTCCGTTACATCAATTTCGAGGACCGGGGCATGGTGCTGGGCTATGGCTGCGGGACGCCGCAGATGACGGCGCGCAGCAGGTATCCGGAGCAGGCGTACCGGCTTGGGAAGAGTTTGTAAGAAAAACGGCCGTCCGGCATAGACCGGGCGGCCGCTCTTTTGGTTTTGTGCCGTGTGATTCGAATGGGATGATCCCGTACTCCTCTTCCGGTCAGTTCGAGATCGTCACGCCGCCGTCGATGACCAGCTGCTGGCCGGTCACGAACTCGGACTCGTCGGATCCCAGATAGACCGCGCCGTACGCGATGTCATCGGGCTCGCCCAGGCGGCCGACCATGACGACGTGGTCGATCATATCCTGCTGGACTTCCTTCGAGTTCTTCACGTTATCGGGGGTCATGTTCGTATTGATCGGGCCGGGCAGGATGCAGTTCACGCGGATGCCCTGGCGCGAGAACTCCTTCGCGACGTTCTTCGACAGGGTCGCGATCGCGGCCTTCATGGCGCCGTAGTAGTACGCGTTCAGCTCGGGCCAGATCGCGGAGATCGAAGCGACGTTGATGATATTTCCCTTACCCTGCTCGAGCATCACGGGAATGAACGCCTGCATCATCCAGATGTACGCGCGGCAGTTCGTCTCGGTGATCAGGTCGAAGTCCTCGTCCGTGTGCTCCAGGAAGGGCTTGTGGACGAGCACGCCGGCGGCATTGAACAGGATGTCGACGCGGCCGAATCTCTCGAGCGCCTTCGCCTTAATGTTCTCGATATCCGCCTTCACGCGCAGATCGGCAGGGACGAAGATGGCCTCTCCGCCGGCGGCCTCGAGCTCCTGCACGAGTGCGGCGCCCTTCTCTTTATTACGGCCGATGCAGACGACCTTCGCGCCCTCCTTCACGTACATGCGGGCTACAGCCTCGCCGATGCCGGAGGTGGCTCCGGTGACGACGGCGATCTTATCCTTCAGTCTGTCCATGTGAATCCTCCTGTGTGATTTAGTTCTGATCAGACGGCGGACCGTGCCGCGGCCGCACCGCCCGGATAGACATTTTTACGAATTAAGTATAACACGGATACGGCGCGTGTGGGGACCGCGTTTCACCGAAAGATTTTGCGGTATGTAATGCGATCTTATATAATCGTCTCATCGGAACTTTCTGTATTACGGGAAAGGAGTGCTCATGAAAAAACACACGATCACCGTCGACGAACTCGCCTGTGTGGGCTGCGGCGCCTGCGCGGCGGACTGCCCGGCGAATAACATGAAACTGAACCTCACGAAGGCCGCACCGGCCACGCAGGATTGTATGATGTGCGGGCACTGCGTCGCGGTCTGCCCGGTCGGGGCGATCTCGATCAGCGGGTTCGCGGAGGAACCGGTGCCGGTCCCGGCGGGCGAATACGGTCCGGCGAAGACGTCACTGGACCCGGATGCGCTGGAGACCGCGCTGCGGTTTCGGCGGAGCGTGCGGCGGTTCTCGCATAAGGACGTGCCGAAGGAGATGATCGGCCGGATCATCGAGGCGGGACGGCTGACGCCCACGGCGGTCAATGCACAGGGGACCTCTTACTTCGTCATCCGCAAACACCGTGCGGAGCTCGAGGCGGAGGCTGTGAAGCTGGTGGGAAAGTTCCTGCCGGCGGCGAAGGCCGCGGTGCCGAAGCTGCGCGGATTTCAGGTCGGCCAGAACTTTTTCTTCCGGCGCGCGCCGCTCGTGATCGTCGTGGCGTCGAAGGATAAGGTGAGCGCGTCCCTGCAGGCGCAGAGCATGATGACCATGGCGGAGGCGCTGGGGCTGGCGGGCTTTTTCAGCGGGTTCTTTACCATGGCGGTAAATGTCTCGTCGAAGATTCGCAGCCGTATGGGCATGAAGAAAAAGGACGGGAAGGCGGTCACCACGCTGGTGCTGGGCTGGTCTTCCGTGACGTACCGGCGTTCGGCGCAGCGCGAGGAGGCGCGTGTGAAGTGGCTGTGAGGCGTTTTCGCGTTATTCGGGTATGGACCGTGTTTCTCTGCTGCGTTCTGGCGGCAGGGCTTTTTGCGGGCTGTGCCGGGACTGCCGCGGACATGACCGAAACGGGGGCCGGGGAGCTTTCTGTATTGCCCGACGGGGAGTCGGAGGCGCCCCCTGCCATGGCTGAGGCCGACGAGACCGCTCCCGTGATCTGGCCGCTGCCGTCTGCGCAGACCGGGCGGCCGGAGGAGAACACGGACCGGCTGCTCCCGAATTACACCTACGAACTCGCGGAGGTCAGTGAGGTGGACGGGCGTCAGGGTATTGCCTGGGCGGACGGGAAATACTACGTGAGTGGGAGCACGACATTAAGCCGATATGACGCGGACTGGATCCCGGAGGCGTTCACCGACGAGCCCTTCACGGAGTTTGGGGCGGAGGTGAACCATATTGGGGACATTGACGTTTACGAAGGCGAGATCTACGCCGGCGTCGAATGGTTCATGGACGGCGCAGCGTCAAATATCCAGATCGCTGTCTACGACGCGGAGACGCTGGAAATGACGCGCACCTGGCCGTTCGAGCCTGAGAGCGGCCAGACCGAGGTTTCGGGCATCGCGGTGGATCCGGACAGCGGGTCCGTCTGGATGTGCTCGTGGGCGGACGGCGAGAGCGGGAGATATCTATACCGGTACGATCTCGCGACCGGCGCATATCTTGGAAAGCTCCACCTGCAGGCGCCGCCGCAGTGGATCCAGGGGATCGTGTATCATGACGGTTGGATCTACATGACCGCGGACGACGGGACCGCGGACCTGGGCGAGCCGGACCATGTGTATCGGTGCGATGTGAGCGCGTTCGCCGGAGCGGAAAACGCGGGAGCGGAACCGACCGCGGCGCCTGTGTTCCTCGAACGCACACTGGACGACGTGACGCTGCAGGGCGAGATTGAGGGGATCTCGTTCGACACGGACGCGGGGCGGCTGCTCGTGAGCTATAACCGCGGCGCGCGGATCGTGCTGGGGATGCCGTCGGGGTTTTACGAGGGATATGCGGAGGAGATTCATGAGGTGTTCGCGTACGAAATGACGGTGAATTGATACGCGAAGAAGAAAATAACACTTGTTATTTATCCGGATAAGACGTTTTGGACTGCTTTTCGGGGGAAGGAGACATCACAGATGGACCTGAAGGAATTTCTGGATATATTAAACAGCGGTGCCGAGATCGAGGGCGGTTCGGAGACGCACCTGTTTATGCACGGAGTATCGCAGGAGGCACTGCGCGTGACCGCCGAGATCAACGGCTCCTATCATGAGCCGGCGGAGCTGCGCACATTGATGGAGAAGCTGACCGGAGAGGAGATCGACGAGAGCTTCGGGCTGTTTCCGCCGTTTTACACGGACTGCGGAAAGAACATTCATTTCGGCAAGCGCGTGTTCGTGAACTCCGGCTGCCGGTTCCAGGACCAGGGCGGGATCTGGATCGGCGACGACGCGCTGATCGGGCACAATGCCGTGCTCGCCACGCTGAACCATAACGCGGATCCGGAGAAGCGCGCGAACCTGATCCCGGCGCCCATCCATATCGGGAACAAGGTGTGGCTCGGGGCCAATGTCACGGTCCTTCCCGGCGTGACCATCGGCGACGGTGCGATCATCGCCGCGGGGGCGGTCGTCACGAAGGACGTACCTGCGGGCGCGGTGGCTGCGGGTGTGCCGGCGCGTATTATCAAGCAGTCCGGCGAAGCGCACGGCGAAAGCCGGTGAAGCGCTCCCTGAAGGACCAAGGTCTCACACATTAAGAAAAGCGAGGGGAATGTTTGTGCGGATACAAACATTCCCCTCGCTTTTCTATGTGTTCGATCTGTTCTTCACAGCCGCACACCTTTTTTCTTCTGAATGCCAGCGTAAATGACATAGAACACGAGGCCGAAGACCATTACGACCGAACTCATCGCGAAAAGCGGCGTGTAGGTCAGCTGGGTCCCCACGCTGGTCAGCTCGGCGATCTTTCCGCCGGCCATCGGAGCTCCGCCCTGGAACACGTCCATGAAAAGATAGAAGGTGCTCGAGGCGACGCCGCGCTGTTCGTCCGGCACCGCGCGTACACAGGCGGTCTGGAACGCTCCGAAGGAAGTGCCTTCGCCGATGGCCATCAGCACAGCGGTCAGGGCAATGCCCGCGAAACTGGTGGTATACGCGACGACCAGCATGGCGAAGAACGCGCAGATGAAGCACGGGACGGCGATGATGGTCAGCCCCTTCCGGTCGTACAGTTTTCCCGCGAACGGGCGCAGAACGACCAGGACCACGGCCATGATCGTAAAGTACAGGCCGACGTGGGGGATGCCGCGTCCCTCCGCATGCAGTGCGATAAAAGAGATCAGAATGCCGTTCGTGATGCCGAACAGTCCTGAGAGGAACGACAGAGGGATCAGCTTCACCGAGATGAGGTCGGAGAAGCGGATCTTTCTTTTGGCCTTCTGGTCCGTGGGCATCTTCGGCGGGCGGGTGAGTCCGACCAGGACTGCCCCGACGAAGAAGATGATGCCGCCGATCAGAAATGAGATCTTATAGCCGAGCATGTCGGCGAGACCCAGACCGATGGAGGGACCAATCGCGGTCCCGAGGATGGATCCCAGCGAGAGCCAGCCGATGCCTTCGCCCATGCGCTCCTTCGGGATGAAGAAGCTGCCGTAGACGACCGTGACCGTACCGGCGAACGAGAAACCGACCGCGTGGACGATCCGGCAGAAGACCAGTCCGGCGATCGAAGGGAAGAAGCCGTAGCCCGCGCCGAAGACCGCTTCCAGCGGAAGCGCGATAAGCAGTACGATCTTCGGGGAGATGCGGTCGGAGAGCAGACCCGTGAACGGGCGCGCGACCAGCGCGGTGAACGAGAACAGGCCGGCAATGATCCCGGCCACCGTGATCGAGATCCCCATGCTGGTGATGTAGCCGGGCAGGACCGGCTGGAAGAAATAGAAGCCGACAGAGAGGCAGACATTGACCAGCATCATCAGGATAAAATCCCGGTTTACCAGAGACTGCTTCTGCGGCTCCCGGACCGCGGTTTCGCTCATGGCTCGCTCCTTAAAACGATGGACTGTGACAACCGGCCGCGGCCGAAAACAGCCGCGTGCCCGCGGTTACAGCGGCTCTCCCTGCCTACGCTTAATGCCTGCGTAGATCAGATAAATGATCAGTCCGAAGATCAGAATGCCCGATCCCAGTGTGTACAGCGGGACGTATGTGACCGTCGGCCCGGGACTCGTCAGCTCCGCGAAACGGCCGCCGAACATCGGGCCCAGGCCCTGGAAGACGTCAGAAAAGACAAAATAGGTGCTCGAAGCGACGCCGCGCTGCTCATCCGGCAGCGAGCGCACGCAGGTGGTCTGGATCGCGGTCATGCCGGTGCCCTGCCCGGCACCCAGGACACCCGCCAGCGCGAGGTATCCGAACGAGTTCGCGCGGGAGATCAGGAAGAGACCGAGGGCGCACACGATAAAGCACGGGATGGCAATGACCGAAAGCCCCTTCTTATCCACGATCTTTCCGGCCAGCGGCCTCGTCACGACGAGGGCGATCGCCATGATCGTGAAGTACAGGCCGACATGCTCGATACCGCGGGAGGCCGCATGGAGCGCGAGAAACGCGGTGCAGAAGCCGTTCGCGAGCGCGAGCAGACCCGCCATGAAAGAGAGCGGGAACAGCTTTACCGAGAGCATATCCGACAGACGGATGGATCTCTTTTCCTTCGGCTTCTCGGTGACGCTCTTCGGCGGACGGGTCATGAGCAGCAGAATAAAGCCGATCATGAAAATGGCTCCGCCGATCAGGAAGGTGGCCTTAAAGCTCAGCTTCTCGGCGATCGTCAGACCGAAGGTCGGACCGATCGCGGTGCCCAGCACCACGCCCATGCCCAGCCAGCCGATGCCCTCGCCCATGCGCTCCTTCGGGATGAAGAAGCTGCCGTAGACCAGCGTGACGGTGCTCGCCAGCGCGAAGCCGACCGCGTGGATCACGCGGCAGGTAACGATCCAGGGGAGCGACGGAATAAGCCCGTAGCCCGCGCCAAAGACCGCCTCCAGCGGAAGCGCGATCATCAGGACGACTTTCGGGGAGATCCGGTCCGCGAGAAGGCCGGTGAAGGGCCTCGCGACCAGCGCAGTGATCGAGAACAGTCCGGCGACGATGCCGGCGATCGCGACAGAGATACCCAGGCTCGTGATGTAGCTCGCCAGGATCGGCTGGAAGAAATAAAACGCGATCGACAGACAGATGTTCACGAAGACCATCAGGATATAGTTACGGTTCAGTAGAGGCATCTGGCCGGACGTCTCGGCTGCGGCTGAATTACCCATTTGCGGAATCCTCCTGAAAGTGTAGCGTCCTACAGTATAACACCGCGGCCGGGGCATGACTATAGAGAAACGAACAAAAACCGCCGGGGCGTTTCGAAAATGTTTATAAGAAGCCCCGCGCCGGGCGGGCCCGTCCGCGGTTCCGTGGGCTGTTTACAGCGGATCCCCGCGGCGTGTCCGATGGGCGGAATAGAGCGCGAACGCGAAGATGCCGGCGATGAACACGCAGGCGGTCAATGAATACATGGGCCGGTAGTTCGCCGCGAGCAGTCCGATGCTGACCGCCGCGGTCAGGCGCGCGCCGGCCATTGGGCCGAACCCCTGAAAGATATCCAGCAGGACGAAATACGTGCTCGTCGCGACGCCGCGCTGTTCGTCCGGGAGCGCACGGATGCAGGCGGCCTGCAGGGCCGCCATCGCGGTCCCCTGGCCGCAGCCCATAAGAACGGCGATGGGGATGAACATCCACACCGCACGGACGTTGGCGATCAGGAGCAGGGCGACCGCGGTCATCGCATAGCAGGGGATCACGATCACCGGGAGCCGGTGCCGGTCCGCGAAACGCCCGATAAACGGGCGGATCGCCAGCATCACGACCGCCAGCGCGGTAAAGAACACGCCGGCGCCGCCGATTCCGAGGGATGCGACGTGGACGGCGAGGAAGGCATTGACCAGGCCGATCGAGAGTCCGTAGAAGCCGTCGAAGACCGCGAGCGGCAGAAGTTTTACAGAGATCATGTTCGAGAGACGGAAGGAGGTCCGCTTCGCGCGGGCGGCCGCGATCTCTTCGGGGGTCTTTTTCGGCGGGCGCGTCAGCAGCAGGCAGACGAAGCCGGCCATGATCACGCCGCAGCCGACCAGGAACGAATATCGGAAACCGATCGTCGCGCCCATCGCCAGGCCCAGGCTCGGACCGATCGCGGTGCCGAGGATGTTCCCCAGCCCCATGTAGCCGATCGCCTCGCCCATGCGCTCGCGCGGGGCGAAACTCGTGCCGTAGACCATGCCGACCGTGGTCGCGAACGAATACCCGACGCCGTGGAAGACGCGGGCGGCCGCGAGCCCCGCGACCTGCGGAAAGGCGACGTAAAGGATGCAGGCGAACGCCTCCAGGGGGAGCGTGAACGCCAGGATGAGTTTCGGTGAGATCCGGTCGCTCAGGATGCCGGTGAAAGGCCGGACCGCGAGCGCCACGAATGAGAACATGCCGGAGATGATGCCGGTGATCGTCAGGGCAATGCCCAGACCCTCCATATAAGGGGTCAGCACCGGCTGCACGAAGTAGAAGCCGACCGAGGAGCCGACATTGACCAGGAGCGCAAGTATGAAGTTTGCGGTCCAGAGGCGGGGTCTGGAACCGGGTGAGACGGGCGAGCCGGGAGCGGTTCCCCGGGCGGATGCTGCGGGCATAGTGCGACTCCTTTCCGAAACGGCGGGCCGGCATCGGATGTCATGAACAGATCACGGAAATGCCCGCTGAAAAAAGTATACCACCGATATCGAAGTTCGGGAACACGGACGGCGGCGGATGAGAGGAGCGGTTTTTCGGGCAATGCCGGGGGAACTGTGATAGAATACGAGGGAATACTATTCGGGAGGATTTCGATATGATCGACCTGAGCGGGAAGAGCGTTCTCGTGACAGGAGCGGCCGGTTTTATCGGGGCGGCTGTGGTCCGGCAGATGATGGAGGGAACCTGGGAAAAACTGACGATCGTCGGTTTGGATTCGATGAATGATTATTACGATCCGGCTCTGAAAGAGTACCGTCTGGAGCGGATCGGGATGACGGCGGCTTCCGAGACTTCGAGGGAAAAGGACATTGACTGGCGGTTTGTGAAGGGCAATATCACGGACAGGGCGCTTCTTGACGAACTGTTTTCGGAATACAGGTTCGATATCGTCGTTCATCTGGCGGCGCAGACCGGCGTGCGCCGCAGCATCGATCACCCGGACGAGTATATGGAGAGCAACGTCATCGGGAGCTTCTGCATACTGGAAGCCTGCCGGCTGTCCGGATGCGTGCGGCACTTGGTGATGGCATCCTCGAGCAGCGTTTACGGAGAGGGGAACCCGGTCCCTTACGGTACGGAGCAGAAGACGGATACGCCGGTCTCGCTCTATGCCGCCACGAAGAAATCGATGGAGCTGACCGCGCGTGTATATGCGAAGCTCTACCGGATCCCGGTGACCTGTCTGCGTTTCTTTACGGTCTACGGACCCGGGGGACGGCCCGACATGGCATACTTCAAATTCGCGGACATCCTGCGCTCGGGCGGCATTATTCCGATCTACAACTACGGAAGGTCACGCAGAGATTTTACTTATATCAACGATGTGGTGAAAGGCGTGCTGCGCGTCGTGCAGAAAGAGCCGGAGGAGACGGCGGGAAACGATGCGGAGGGCGCGGCTCCGAATGATCGGGAGAGCGTTCCGTTTGCGGTCTACAACATCGGCCGGGGGTGCCCGGTGAACATGAACGGGTTTGTCCGGACGCTGACAGAAGAACTGATCCGCTGCGGCGTTCTGCCGGAGGGTTTCCGCACGGAAGAGCATATGGAGCTCCTGCCGCCGCAGCCGGGCGACGTGGAGGATACCTGGGCGGACTGCGGAACGTTTGAGAGGACGTTCGGCTATCTTCCGGAGACGGATCTCCGCGACGGACTGCGGGCGTTCGCGGAGTGGTATCGGGAGTATCATTAAAAAAAGTTTATAATTGTTCCTATTGCCGTTGAATAATGTTATTATATAACAACATATGAGGTGGAATCTGTTCGGATACACATAATCATGTGTTTTGACAGCAAAAAAGAACGGCAGAAAAGGAAACGCTTATGTACGATTATCTGGTAGTCGGCGCGGGGCTCTACGGAGCCGTCTTTGCACACGAAGCGAAACAGAGAGGAAAGAGCGTCCTGGTCATTGACCGGCGCCCGAACATCGCCGGGAACGTCTACACCGAGCGCGTCGAGGGCATCGTCTTCCATAAATACGGCGCGCATATCTTCCACACGAATAACACGCAGGTGTGGGAGTACGTGCAGCGGTTTGCGACGTTCAACCGCTTCACGAACTCACCGGTCGCGAACTATAAAGGCGAGCTCTATTCGCTCCCCTTTAACATGTACACCTTTAATAAGATGTGGGGCGTCGTGACGCCGGACGAGGCGCAGGCGAAGACCGATGAGCAGCGCGCGGAGATCACCGGCGAGCCGCAGAACCTCGAAGAACAGGCGATCAGCCTGGTCGGCCGCGACATCTACGAGAAGCTGATCAAAGGCTACACCGAGAAGCAGTGGGGCAGAGACTGTAAGGAACTGCCGGCGTTTATCATCAAGCGCCTTCCGGTCCGCCTGACCTTCGATAATAACTATTTTAACGCGCTGTATCAGGGTATCCCGGTCGGCGGCTACACGAAGATGGTCGGGCGCATGCTCGAGGGCATCGAAGTGCGGCTCGGCGAGGATTACCTCAAGAAGAAGGCCGAGTACGACGCGATGGCGGAGAAGGTCGTGTACACCGGCGCGATCGATGCGTACTTCGGATACCGCCTCGGACCGCTGGAGTACCGTTCGGTGCGATTCGAGAACGAGATTCTCGATACGCCGAACTTTCAGGGGAATGCCGCGGTGAACTACACGGACCGTGAGACCCCCTGGACCCGGATCATCGAGCATAAGTGGTTCGAGTTCGGAAAGGGCGAGAACGGCGAAGATCTTCCGAAGACGATCATCAGCCGCGAGTACTCTTCCGAGTGGAAGCCCGGAGACGAGCCGTACTATCCCGTTAATGACGAGAAGAACGGTGCGCTGTATCAGCAGTATAAAGCGCTGGCAGAGCAGGAGACGAACGTGATCTTCGGCGGCCGTCTCGGCGAGTATAAGTACTATGATATGGATGCGGTGATCGCCGCTGCACTGGAGAGGGCGGAGCGGGAGCTCGGCTGATCTTTTAGAGTGATGTTCTCGGCCGGCCGGAATATGCGGCTGCGCTGAGACATGAAGGAAGATTATGATCAAACATAATAAACAGCGACTGAATACGATCAATGTCCTGACGGACATCGTACTGCTGTTATTCTCATATTTTCTTGCCTGGCTGATTCGCTTCCGCGTGCTTCCGGGCATACCCAGCTGGGAGATCAATAACGTCGAGTATGTGGCTCTGGGCATTGCCCTCATGATTTTTACGATTCTCGTTTTCGCGCTGGCGAGACGGTATGAGATCAAGCGGTTCCTCGAGCCGGTGCGCGATATCCCGATCGTCATCATCCTGAACGTCATCTGCGCGGCGGTGCTGTTGGCGTTCGTATACCTGCTACATATCTCCTCGCTTTCGAGATTAAATATCTTCTTATATTGCGCAATCTCCAGCGTGCTCCTCGCAGTGAAGCGGGTGATTATGAACCGGGTCCTGATGCACTATCGCAGGCTGGGACTGGACATGAAGCATGTGGTCCTGGTCGGCGCGGGGCCGAACGCGCAGCAGTATTTTCAGGATATCTCCTCCGAGAAATATCTGGGCGTCTATGTCGACGGTTTCGTCGGGGACGAGGACGACGCCGTAGCGGACGTCCCGCGGATCTGCGGTTATGCCGACCTTGACAAATGGCTGTTGGCACATGAGATCGACGAGATGGTCATCGCACTTGAGTACGGGCAGATGGAGACCATGAAGACCGTGATCGGAGCTGCGGACCACAGCGGTGTCCGTACGAGCCTGATCCCGTTCTACTCGGGGATCATCCCTTCCCATCCGGTCATCGAGAAGGTCGGAGACACGAAGATCATCGATCTGAGCGCTACACCGCTGGACAATGCCGGCATGGCCTTCCTGAAGCGCCTCGGCGACGTGATCGGGGGATGCATTCTGGTGGCACTCTCGAGCCCGCTGATGCTGATCGCGGTGATCGGCGTAAAGCTCTCGAGCCCGGGACCGATCCTGTTTAAGCAGGAGCGCGTGGGTAAGAACAGGAAACCCTTCTACATGCTGAAGTTCCGCAGCATGCGCGTCACCGGCACCGAAACGACCGGCTGGAGTACGGATGAAGATCCCCGAAAGACGAAGTTCGGCAGCTTCATCCGCAAGTACAGCATCGACGAGCTCCCGCAGTTCTTTAATGTCATCAAGGGCGATATGTCGCTGGTCGGGCCGCGCCCGGAAGTGCCGTTCCACGTCGAGCACTTCAAGGACGAGATCCCGCTGTACCTGGTCCGTCAGCAGGTGCTTCCGGGCATTACGGGCTGGGCACAGATCCACGGACTGCGCGGCGACACTTCGATCGAGCTGCGCGTGCGCTACGACATTGAGTATATCGAGAACTGGACCCTCTGGCTGGATATCCAGATCCTGTTTAAGACGTTGTTCGGCGGGTTCGTGAACAGCGAGAAGGTGCAGAAATAGGGAGTTTTTTCAATGGCGAATATCGCGATTATTATCGCCGGGGGTTCCGGCCACAGAATGGGGCAAAAGATTCCCAAACAGTTTATCAATATTTATGACAAGCCAGTGATCATTTACACGCTGGAGGGTTTTCAGAAACACCCGCAGATCGATGCAATCGAAGTTGTGTGTATTGACGGGTGGCATGACGTTCTTGAAGCATATGCGAACCAGTTCGGAATCACGAAACTGAAATGGATCGTCAGCGGAGGGGAGACCGGACAGGAATCGATTCGGAACGGAGTATATAACCTGGAAGGAAAGTGCGCTCCGGACGATACAATCATCATTCATGACGGCATCCGCCCCCTCGTGGATGCTACAGTGCTGACCGACGTGATCATGACCTGCCAGAAGTACGGAAACGGTGTCACGTCCATGCCCTATAACGAGCAGATCTTCGTAATAAACGAAGAGGATGAGACGACCACGAAACAGTACATACCGCGGGAGACATTGCGCCGGGTATCAACGCCGCAGGCGTATAAGTACCGGATTCTGAATGAGAGGTATCATGAGGCGTTCGAAAAGGAGATCGGTATCTACGGTTCGTCCTATACGAATACTATGATGGTAGAGTTGGGCGAGACACTTCATTTCGCTGCAGGTTCGGATAAGAATATTAAGCTGACGACGCCGGATGACCTCGAATTGTTTAAGGCGTATCTGAAGATGGACAAAAAACTGTGAGGAGATGCTATGAGATTCTGGGAGCATCCAAAGTATAAAGAGGATATCGAAAAGATCATGGAGATGCCTCTTCCATGGGAGAGACTGAGAGGAAAAAAGATACTGATCACAGGAGCTGCCGGCATGATCGGCAGCTGCCTTATTGATACGCTGCTCGGACTGGATAAGCGGATGGGGATCTCCTGTGAAGTTTGGGCTGCGGGCAGGACGAAGGTGAAGCTCGAATATCGTTTTATTCAGTATCAGAACGATCCGCGGTTGCATATCCTGGTTTGTGATGTGAACGAAAAGCTGTCTGCAGACCTTTTCCCTCAAGGGTTGGACTATATCTTTCATCTGGCCAGCAATACACATCCCGTCGCGTATGCCTCGGATCCGATCGGGACGGTAACTACGAACATCATTGGGACGAATAACCTGCTGGAACTGGCGGCCGAGATTAAAGCCGAGAGGTTCGTATTTGCATCTTCCGTAGAAGTCTATGGCGAAAACCGCGGAGACCAGGAGCGCTTCACCGAGGACTACTGCGGCTATATCGACTGCAATACCATGCGGGCCGGCTATCCGGAGAGTAAGCGCGCCGGTGAGGCGCTCTGTCAGGCATATATCCGTCAGAAAGGGGTGGATATCGTCATTCCCAGACTCTCCAGGACTTATGGACCGAGTGTGTTGAAGACCGACACGAAGGCCATCTCGCAGTTCATCTTAAAAGGAACAGCCCGGGAAGATATCGTGCTGAAATCCGAGGGAACTCAGCTGTACTCCTACAGTTACGCGGCAGATTCTGTCGGAGGACTGCTCTGGGCCTTCTTTAAAGGCGAATGCGGTGAGGCATATAACATCGCGGACGAAGCCTCCGACATCACATTAAAAGATCTGGCGGTGATTATCGCGGAAAATGCCGGAACGAAGGTCGTTTTCGATCTGCCGGACGCGGTGGAGCAGGCTGGGTATTCGAAGGCGACGAAAGCCATGATGGATTCTCAGAAGCTGCAGGGTTTGGGATGGCATGCCCTTTTTGATATGAAGGCGGGGCTGGAGAGGACGTTGGAGGTTCTCCGTGAGGCGGAGTAAAGGATGAGCGCAAAGAAACCGAAAATTAGTGTTATCATGCCGTTTTTCAACGGAGATCCGCAGTTCCTGAAAGAGGCTGTGGGCAGCGTACTGTGCCAGACTTTTGAAGACTTCGAACTGATATTGGTCAATGACGGCAGCGATGCTTCTTATGATACCCTGATAAAAGAGATTAAAAAAAAGGACGATCGTATCAGAGTTATTGAGCAGTCAAATCAGGGAGTATCTTCGGCCAGAAATCACGGAGTTCGGGAAGCGCGCGGAGAGTATGTAACTTTTGTGGATGCGGATGACCTGGTCATGCCCAAGTTTTTGGAGGCAGCAGTTCGGGCAACAAGAGAGACAGGTGCAGAGTTTGTGGTTGGTGGAGCATCATATCAAAACAGCCGCATTGATATGCCACAAATAAACGAATACAAGATTCGTCAGATATCGTATGAGCAGATTTCATCCTTTAAGCCTCATCTGGTTTCTGATCCTGTAAAAATCGACGGAGGCGGGCATATTCCTAGAGGTTCTGTTGCTAGATTAGTAAAAACGGAGATGGTTCGAAAGGTTCCTTTTCACGAAGATATCTCGATCGGAGAAGATATTATCTGGAATCTGGAATTGGTCAAGTTGTATCGGAATGCCTGCCTAGTTGATCAGATTTGGTATATCTATTATGAGAACGCTTCTTCAGCCACTCATAGGTATGATCCAAAAATGTTTGACAAATGTGATTCAGAATTAAAAACGGTTGCGGGATTAGTTGATCTGACGAGGGATGATGAATATAGATCGTTTGTGAATTACATTTATGAGGAATTGCAGCGAGTGATTTCCTGTAGTTTTCGGTGGAAACAGTGGCAGAAAGAAACTGCTGAACCACAAAAAGTGTTGGATAAAGTTTATCATGAAGCTCCTTGGAAAGAAATGACCTGTGAGAGATATGGAAAGCTGGTAAAAGGAAAAAGAAAAATACGCTATTATCTCCAAAAAAGCAAACTATTTATTAAACTGTATTCCATACTGGGAAAGTGAATGAAAAGAGAAGGTTCCTTAAAACTGAATTTTATAATGAACGCCATCCTCACGATGTCGAGTCTGGTGTTTCCTATCATAACTTTTCCGTATGTATCAAGGATTCTACTCCCGATTGGTACTGGAAAAGTAGCTTTTGCGACCTCTGTTATCTCATATTTTAATATGTTTGCTCAGCTGGGAATACCAACATACGGTATCCGTGTGTGTGCACAAGTGCGCGACGACAGGGAAAAACTGACCAAAGTCGCGCAGGAATTGCTCATCATTAATCTTATCCTGTCAGTCGTTTCATATGCGGCGTTGTTTGCAGCGATCGCATTTGTACCCAAACTGCGAGAAGAAAAAACATTATTCTTTATTATTAGTGCCACGATATTGCTTACGGCTATCGGCATGGAGTGGCTTTATAAAGCGCTCGAGCAGTACACTTATATCACGGTTCGATCCGTGATCTTTAAGATCATCGCTTTGGTCGGGATGTTTCTTCTGATACATCAGCAGAGCGACTATGTGATCTACGGAGGTATCACGATCTTTGCGGCCAGTGCATCGAATATCCTTAATTTCATAAATGCCCGTAAATATATCGATATGCGGCCTGTGGGGGGATATCATTTCCGTCCGCATCTGAAAGCGCTGCTTGTCTTCTTTGCAATGTCCTGCGCTACCACCATTTACTTACATATGGATGCCGTGATGCTGGGCTTTATGAAGGATGATACAGAAGTCGGTTATTATAATGCTGCGGTAAAGATCAAGACGATCCTGGTGAGCATCGTTACGTCTCTGGGAACCGTGTTGCTTCCGAGAGTATCGTATTATATTCAGCAGGGGAATATAGCCGAGTTTCGGAGAATTACTAAAAAGGCTATCAACTTTGTGTTTCTTGCCGCGTGTCCGATGACTCTGTTTTTTATCTTTTTTGCTAGGCAGGGTGTTCTGCTTCTTTCCGGTTCAGAGTATATGCCGTCCATTCCCTGTATGCAGATCATCATGCCGACGCTTTTATTTATCGGATTGTCAAACATTATGGGAATCCAGATGTTGGTCCCAATGGGGAAGGAAAAAATCGTCCTGTATTCTGAGATTGCCGGAGCGATCACAGATCTATTATTGAATGCAATTCTGATACCGAAACTGGGGGCTTCCGGTGCTGCAATCGGAACAGTGGTGGCGGAAGCTGTAGTGTTCCTTGTACAGTATGTCTATCTTCGAACGGAAGTGACACATGCATTTCGTGCGGTACAGTATTGGAAGATGATTATTGCTATGATCGCGGGAAGTGCGGCAAGCCTTTGGGTTATACGCTTGGATATAGGCAATTTTCTTATGCTGCTCATTGCGGCTGTACTGTTTTTCGGGGTATATTTGATAATATTATTATTATTAAAAGAACTTCTTGTAAAAGAGATCGTGTCGCAGATACTTAGTAAAATCAAAAAGAAAGTGATTCATGCAGGATAGTTATAGATAGGAGCAGATACATGGAAGAAAAAGGTAGACTTATCGATTTAAGACAGTTCTTCATATACCTGTCGCATAGGTGGGCCCCTGTGCTTATTGTCGCGGTGGTTTTTGCCGCTGGGATGCTAGGATACAGTTATAGAAAGCAGAACAACAGTTCAGTAAATGTAAGTCTTAATGCCATCAGAACACAGAATCAGACAGCATATTTTCGGGGGGCATCCGTTTCGCTGAATACAGATGCAGATGCACCGGAAGGCACTTACAATTCGCGGGTAAGGCTTTATGTGGATTTTGATATTTCATCCTATGAGTCACAAGAGAGTATTGACTTAACGACGGTCAATACGGTGTTTCAACGAGATTTTCAGACAGTGGCTGTCAGCTATGATCTAATGGAAGATGTTATCGAGGATTTGCATCTTCGTGATTATGATGACATGAGTTCAATCACGGGAGAGGAGCTTCGGTGGATGGTGAATCGCAGCTTCGAAGGAACGCATGTTTTTAATCTATCAGTTACGGATGTTGACCCTGAGAGAGCGCAGGATATTGTGACAGCAATTGCGGAAAAGCTCATCGATCGAGCCGATGATTTCGTTCGGATTAAAAATATAAGAATGTTGGATCATGCGACTCTGGAGACGGTTCGAAGTACGGGAGTCCAAATCAGCACAAAAAAAATGATCAAGTACGGGGCAGTTGGATTTGTCGGAGGAATCATTGTTGCTGTTATTTTTTACCTGATAGTCTTCATTGGTATGGATGTTGTAATGAACCGCTCTGATGTTGAGTATGCAGGGACACATTTGTTCGGAAATGTTTCTCGAAAGAATAAAGACGAGGAATACAAAATAATAGCTGCCTGTCTGCAACTTCATGAGAATGTAAAGACAGTCGTGGTATCTGCAGTTGATAAGACATGTGATGCAAAGGAGCTGGCAGACAAGATCCAGAGCTGTTTGACTGAGTCCGGCAGTGATATTCAAGTTCAATTTGCGAATGCGATTATGAATCGAGCCGATGCAATTACTGCCGCGGCTCAGAGTGATGCAGTTCTTTTAGCAGCGAAGAGGGAGAAAACAGCGGTTGAAAGAATTGCTGAGGCAGTGTGCGTATTGAATGATGTTAAGGTGCGGATACTTGGAACGGTTTTGGTCTGACGCATCAAATAGAGATGAATATACCTTGTCATCAGGATATGATAATAAGAATTGGAAGCGGAAAACTTTATAAGCCCGAGGCATTGTTTTTTGTGTCATATATAATTTTTCTGACACTTATGATGTTGCGAACCACGATGCTTTCTGTGACTATTGGCGAGACAGCGTATAAGCTGGTGTCTTTGGGGGGCCTGTGCTTATTATTAGTTAAAGAGTACATAGACCAAAAGCAACCGATGCCGGTCTTGATTTATCTACTGTTTTTGGCTCTGTTTTTTATTATCATTAAAAAGAACGCATCATTTCTTACTTCCGCTTCTCTGTTTTATATCTATTCAGGAAGGAATATTGATTTTAAGAAAATCGCAAAGGTTACGATCTGTGTGGAATTGATCGTTTTGCTTGTTATCATCTCAAGCAGTTTAGCGGGTTTGATCGAAAACTATCATTTTGACACTTTGACCGATCGGCCAAGAGAGTTTTTAGGCTTCTTATATGCGCTTTACCCCCAGGCTTATGTTGCGAACATAGCGGGTCTTTGGTTCTATGTAAACAAAGAGAAGGTAAGTATCCTAAGCCTCTTCTTGTTAGAACTATTCAGTTATTGGATCTTTTCCAGGACAAATTCCAGACTGTGTTTTCTTCTAACAACATTTTTGTTGATTTCGGCACTGTTTTACAAGGCTGTTTACTACATAAAGCGAGATAGAATTAAAAGCATTGTTAAAGTAATTGTTGCGTTAGGATTTGTCTTCTCGTTCGTTACTTGCTATATAGGCAGCTTATGGATCCACATTAAATATGATTCCGCTGTTTCTTGGATGTCGCGTATCAACAGCCTTTTAGGAAATCGTTTTTATTACGGAAATATGTCATATATTCAATATGGCATTTCCGCTTTTGGAAAACATATACAATGGTTGGGGAATGGACTGGATCCCACTGGAAAAGTCTTAACTGGACAGTACTTGTATGTTGATAATCTTTATTTGCAAGTCTCTCAGAAATATGGTCTTCTTTTAACAATGCTGGCATTAGTAGCGATAACAGTTACGCTTTATGTATGCTGGAAACAAAAAGACTATGTGCTGTTGTTCATCTTCGGTACAGTAGCGCTTCATGCTTTGATCGATGATCTAGTTCTTCACCTATGGTATAACACATTCTGGTTTGTTGTCGGACAGGCAATCTTTGTTAATGTTTGGCGGACACATAAGAAACGTGTACAAAAGAGGGAAAATGAAATATGTCAAATGACATCCGAATCATTCAATTAAAAGAATTGGATATTGTCAGGGCGTTCGTTCAGGTTTGCAATGACAATGACCTGACTTATTATATGGTGGGCGGAACTCTACTGGGAGCAGCGCGACACAAGGGTTTTATTCCTTGGGATGATGATATGGATTTTGCCATGCCCAGAGCGGATTATGAGCGCTTTCTGGAAGGACTTTATAAACAGCTGCCTGAGCATATCAAAGTTGATCACTTCAGGTTCGATCCTTCAGTCTACTTTTACCCTCTGAAATTGATGAACACAGAGGTAAAAGTTACTGAAAGACGTTTGGAGAAGTTCGATCAGGTGTCCTATCTGAGCATCGATGTTTTTCCGGTCGATGGCCTTCCAAACAATTGGCTGAAGAGAAAGCTTTATAAACTAAAGTTTTATTATTATAAGATGATGATCGGCTTTTGCAATGTTGACCGTTTGAGGACAAATGTTAAGCGGTCCGCATATGAAAAGATTCTGATTCGGTTTGCAGAAGTCTTTCAGTTAAATAAAAGGCTGAGCCTGACGAAGATCAGAAATAAGTATGATCGTTTTTTAAAGAAAAATAGCAGAGAACACTGCGACCTGATCGGGGATATTACCGGCAGATACGGTTTTAGAGAATTTGTGCCGCGTGGATATTTCGGAACTCCGAAAAAACTGCCATTTGAGGACATGGAGCTAGCTGCACCGGCGCGTTATGACGATTATTTGAGGCATATCTACGGCGACTATATGAAGCTGCCGCCGGAAGAAGACAGAGTCTCAGATCACTTGATGATCGTGCGAGGATAGAGGATGGAAAAAACACTTTCGGTTTCGGTTGCTGCATATAATGTGGAAAAGTATATCCGGGAAACCCTGGACTGTTTTCTGGTTCCGGATATCATGGATGATCTGGAGATTCTGATGGTGAACGATGGCAGTAAGGATTCGACACCGGAGATCTGCGATGAGTATGTCCGTAAGTATCCTGAAACATTTGTTCTGGTCAATAAGGAGAATGGAGGCTGGGGATCTACTGTTAATAAAGGGATCGAAGTAGCCACGGGCAAATACTTTAAACAGCTGGACGGAGACGATTATTTCGACAGAGGAATGCTGACGGACTTCGTTCGCATTCTGAAAGAGCATGACGAAGATCTGATCTATACCAATTATCGCAGTTTTGATGATGAAACTGGAAAGCTGATAGAAAATGTCGAGGTTCCCAACAAGTCATTGGTCAACAAACATTTTGATTTGGACGAACTGGGTTTGGATCGGATGAATTTTACTCTGGCAATGCATGCATGTACATTTAGAACAGCCATGCTGCAGGAGTTCCCGATCGATATCACGGAGCATTGTTTCTACACAGATATCGAATACTTACTAAAAGCTTTGCTGCGGGTTAAGACCGTGTTCTTCTACCCGATTAGTGTTTATTGTTACAGATTAGGCCGTGAAGGTCAGAGCGCAAGCGTTACCGGTTTCAGAAAACACTATAAAGAGCATCTTGCCGTAACCTTAAAACTATTAAATATTTACGGCAGTCTTAGTGTGAATGATAATTTGAAAGATTTGATATTCCGCAGGATAAAAGAAATGGTGGATTATCAATATTATGTATTTCTGAATTTGGAACCGACAGCAGAACACGCTGCGGAACTGAGAGAATATGATAATACTCTTAAGCTCCAGTATCCTGCGTTTTATAAAACAGACAAAAAGAGAGTCAAGGCTTTCAGACTTCTGGGAAATCGATGCTATTCTCGAATCGTTTATAAATGAAAAAGAATGTTTAAGGATCTTGTAAAACGGTATTATAAGCAGTTTCTGTGCGTTGTATTAATTTGCCTTGTAATAGAAATAATTGTTTTTAATTTCAGACACTGGGAATCATATACATATGCAGCGCCGGAAAATCCCGTTTTTCAAGTGACGGGAGATATTGAGCAGATTGATGATGCTGTTTATCGAGTCATTGGCGACAGTGCAGAAATTTCGATTACAGCTATAAATGTACCTCTTAAAAATCTGCAGCTAAGTTGTTTTGATCTATGGGAGGCTGCAGCAACTCCCGGACAAAGTATCGATCTTCGTTTGTCAGCGGCGGATGCTGCCAGCAGTGCGTTAAGAGTTCTTCCTGATACAGAAGTCGTGGCAGGTCTTCCTGAAAGTCATTACATTCGATTGCATCTGACAGGTAATACAACCAGCATCCGTATACAGTTAACTCATTTTCGGGATGGAATTTTTGATCTAAACGGTATAAAGCTTAATGCTGTACGGCCGTTTGTTTTCCATCCGTTGAGATTCCTGGGGATTTGCATAGTGGGCTTTTTGTATCTGGCTTTTCGCAGGAAATCAGGATTGTATCAGGTGGCACTGAATTGGAAGAATCCCCTGAATAAAACTGCCATTATAATCGTACTTTTGTTGAATGTTCTGCTGATCGGAATGATAGGGCATACATTCCGTGATGAGAACTGGAGAAGCACTACATGGATCGCGAATAATCAGTATGATTATCTGGCGCAATCAATTGCTGATGGGCATGTGACGCTGAATTTTGATCCGCCGGGATATCTCTCTGAAATGGAGAATCCATACGATGCCGCAGCAAGAGGGGCGCTTCAGCAGGAGACGGGAGAAACATATATCATTGATTTCGCATATTATAACGGACACTATTACAGCTATTTCGGGATAGTTCCGGTCATCCTCTTTTATCTGCCATATTTGTTGTTGACAGGAGATCTGCTTCCGACCTGGGCTCCGGTCATCTTATGCGGGCTGTTGTTTGTTTGTGCTGCATTTTGGTTCTGGTATTCTTTTTCAAAGAAGTATTTCCGAAAAACCTCCCTGGGGTTATATCTTCTGATCAGCAGTGTATTTGTAGCCGCTTCTGAGATTACATATTGCGTCCAGGTACCGACAATATACTCACTGCCTATCATAGTGGCAGTTTTATTTGGTATGGTCGGAATCACATTTTGGATCAAAGCTTCAGACGGTGAGGGAAGAATACTTAAACGACGACTTGTTTTTGGAGCGGTATTCATCTCGTTAATTATTGGCTGCAGGCCACAGCTGGCGGTTGTCCTGTTTTTGGCCATTCCCATTTTCTGGAAAGATATCAAGAACAGAAGGTTCTTCAGCAGAAAAGGCATAGTTAATACATTATGCGTGATACTCCCATTCATCATCGTAGGCATTGGGCTGATGTATTATAATTATATCCGCTTTGACAGTTTTTTGAATTTCGGCGCCACATACAATCTGACAGGATTTGACATGACGCACAGGGGTTTTATCTTTGATAGATTTTGGTTGGGATTTTACGAGTACTTTATACAACCGTTAAACATACATGCCGGGTTTCCGTATTATGCTACTGTTGTTGGTCAAATGGGTTTGTCAGCGGATTATCAGGGACAGATCATTAACGAACCCCTGATGGGGGGATTCTTTGCTTATAATCTTATCGGGTTATTTGCATTTGGTGTATTGTGGTTTAAGAAGCAGCTGCAAAAACATGGTGTATGGGCCTTTTCCCTGATATCCCTTCTTTTGGCGGTGTTATTGGTGGCCGTCGATATCCAAATGGTGGGAATGACACTCAGATATCTGACGGATTTTTCTGCTTTATTTATGGTTGCGGCCTTGGCTGTTATACTGGTATTACAGGATGAATTTTATGAACGGGAGGGATATAAGTACTTCCTGTTTGTTGTACTGTTACTGGCCATGTTGTGCGTTATTGTAAATTACAGTTCATTGATGGCAGACGGCCGGGACTATTCGTTGAGATCGTCTTCACCGATGATGTTTTACCAATTGAAATATTTGTTCTTTGCGTTTCGATGACAGGAGAATGTAATGGGTCGGGAAAAATGGATCGACAATGCAAAGGGTATTGCCATAATATTAGTGATCATTGGGCATGTCAGTTATGGTATGGAAGGGGCCTTTAACTGGGATTTTGTCCATGGATTTCATTTGATCATTTTTTTCCTGTTGTCCGGGTATACTTTGAAAAACGTGCCGCTTAGCAAAGAGTGGATCGGGAAAAAGTTTTCTCGTCTTATGGTGCCGTATTTCATTACATGTTTCGCGATCATGATCATGGATATCGTCAATCTGGGGAGTTTTGATCGCGCCGGGAGTATCGGATCTGTCACGCTATCAATCAATACGGATCTCGTCAGGAGCTTCTTTGCGTCTGGATGGTATCAAGAATTTGCAGGTATAGAACTCAATGGTGTTATTGGGGCGATATGGTTTTTTCCAGCATTGTTCTTTGCGCTGCTGATCGTTCTACTGTTTTTAAATAAAACAGAGAATTCTCTTTACTTAGGGCTGTTTACAGGAGGATGCGCTCTGATGGGAATCATCACAGCTCGTTTTATTTGGCTGCCGTTCAGCGTTCAAAGCGGTATGATGGCTTCTTTCTTTGTGTGGATCGGCTATGAGATCAAGCGGCGGGATATTTTGCAAAAACTGAAGCGACATCATTTTGTTATTAGCTTTCTCGTTCTTATTGTCGGAAGCATAATGGGTTTCTCCGCTGTATGGATCTCAACAGCGAATATGAAAGATTGGGTGCTTTCATTTATTGTTGGTATGTCCGGCTTTTTGGTCATTTACTGGATTTCCATTCACGTTCGAAAGACAAATGTGCTTTCTTATTTCGGCAAAATATCTTTATATATCCTCTGTGTTCATGAATTTGCCATTTATACGCTGGATCGGTATTTCGATGTTCTTTTAGATCATTGGGGACTGGTTGGCAATCCTAGGGTATGGATCAGAATCTTGCTGAATGTGATATTTGCTGTTGCTGTTGCAGCTATTATTGAAACAGTAAAACGGAATGTATCTGGAAAAGTGTTCAATTCGAAAAGCTTCTCACATGAGAGGGGAATTGAGGGAATAGTTTATATATGCTTCGGAATCTCGATTTTACTCCTATTAACAGGACATTTTCCAATCGCCGAGTCATTGAGAAAGACCATCTACTCATTCCATATAGCGGCATTGATTCTTTTGAATGGTTATCTTTTTGCTTCGCAGAAGGAGCGAGGACAATATTTAAAAAAGATCTTTTTCTATCAGCTCATTCCTTACTTGTTGTTTGTACTTGCTGAATTATTGAAAACGTTCAAATCACAAGGCTTTATGGAACCTCCCCATATGGATGCGCTGATACGTGACTGGCTCCATGGCCCTGCGCGAGTGTTATTGATCGTAATCATAGTAGGAGTTATTTATTGTTTATTGGATCGTCTGTTGAGTGAGCATATATTTACCAGGATGGGTCTGATCATAATTCTGTCAGTATGCGGATATTTATTAAGCAGAAATGGAATACAACTGCCCTTCGGTTTTGATATTGCATTATACAGTATGGTGTTTTTCGAGGTCGGTGTGTGGATATTTAAATACGATTTGATTTCAAAGATCAAAAATAACAGCGTTATTTATTTTTTGGCTTCCCCTGTTTGGGTTTATATGATCTATGCCGGTAGTATGGATCTGGAGATTGGTGATCTGGGGTCGTATGGAATTGGGATTATCGGGGCTGTTGCAGGTGTGATAACGGTTCTTTTATTGGCTGGGTATATAAGCGATCGCATTCCCTGTCTCAGAAGATTCTTGGCTTTTTCCGGTAAATGTTGGGTGATTGTGCTCCTAGTACATTCCTTAATTGCAGAAAAGCTTAATAATACTCTGCCACGCTTTTTGGACAATCAGGGTATGCCGTTTCTGACAGTGTCTGTCGCAGTTCAAGTTTTCATTGCGTTAATAATATCCTTTGTGTGTATTAAGGTCAGGGATACAAGGCTCCCAAAGGTACATCCATTATGATAAAATAAAAGAACACTCAGTATAAGTTTTTGATTGAATGGAGAGACATCATGTCTACGACCATCATAATTGCAACACATAAAAAATTCCGCATGCCGGATGACCCGGTCTATCTGCCGCTTCATGTCGGAGCGGAAGGAAAGACCGATGAGACCGGCGCACCGTTGGATCTGGGGTATTGCAAGGATAACACCGGCGATAACATCTCGGATCAGAACCCTCAGTTCTGTGAGCTGACGGGCCTTTACTGGGCATGGAAAAATCTGGACGCGGATCACATCGGACTCGTTCATTACCGCCGCTACTTTAAGGGGAAAGGATCAGGAAACGATCCCTTTGATAACATCCTGACCGGTGCTGAGATCGAGGCACTGATTTCGCAGTATCGTGTGATCATACCAAAGAAGCGTCATTATTATATTGAGACGCTTTACTCCCACTATGAACATGCGCATCATATCGAGGAGCTGGATACGGCAGAGGCGATCCTGCGGGAAAAATATCCCGAGTACGGTCCGACCTACGATCAGGTGATCAAGAACCGCACCTGGGGATACATGTTTAACATGATGATCATGGACCGGGCACTGGTCGACGAATACTGTACCTGGCTGTTCGACATTCTGTTCGAATTGGCAGAACGCCTTACGGGTGATGGACTTACTTCATTCGAAAACCGCTTCCCCGGCAGAGTGAGTGAGCGCCTGTTCAATGTCTGGCTGGAGTACCAGCTCTCGACCGGACATATCCGTGCCGATGAAGTGCATGAAGTGCCGTTCATTTACATGGAAAAGATAAACAAGCTGAAGAAGGGCGTTTCTTTCCTGGAAGCGAAGTTTATGAGGAAAAAGCCGCAGAAGAGTTTTTGAGGCATCATCAGACAAACACTAATGGCAAAGATACAGTTTGGGAAGAAGAGAATTCATATATTGTTTTTGATAGCCTTTTTTGTCGTGCTGTCTGTTTTAACTGTGGTCTGCGAGACCATATATAAAAATGGGAGTGTAAGTATTTCTTCGGCTTCGCAGCTGGCCTTTTTGATTGCCAAAATCATTGTTTTTACACTGGTCTTTTTGGCTCTGTTCAAATTGATGCAATTCGGGACAGAACTGGCAGAGAATACTTCAAAGACATCGTGGCTGAGCTGGAGCAAAAAAGACTGGTTTCGCTGTGCGTTTTTCCTGTTTTTGATATATCTGGTTTATCTGATCATTTTCTATCCGGGGGTATGTAATTATGATACCACGAACGAGATCTATGATCTGATATCCGGCAGTGCTCCGATTCCGTTTGATTGGATCGGAGGACAGGTAGAGATTTCTGTTTTTTTAAATGATCATCATCCGATATTTGATACTTTGCTTTTCGGCCTGTTTTATAAAATCGGGGGGAAGCTCGGCGGTTATAATATCGGCGTGTTTATCTATGTGCTTTTTCAGGCGGTGCTTACGTCAGCAGTGTTTTCGACTGCACTGTGTGTGTTGGACAGGTTTTTAAAGAAGGCTTACTATTTTCAGGTGGTGGGATTTGTTTATTTTGCCGCCATGCCTTTCATAAGCCTGTATGTCATAAACATGGTCAAGGATTCGCTCTATGCGATGATCTTTGTGGCATACTTCATTGTATATTTGTTTATCATAAAAGAAGGGGTTGACAAAAAGAAACTGGCATTACTGATCATATTATCTGTTCTTCAGGTATTGACCAAAAAAACCGGGGTCTACGCTGTTCTGATCTGTAATGTTGTATTGTTGTTCCTGCCGACTGTCCGTAAAAATCTCAGACATTTCGTCGGCGTTCTGGCATCGATGTTTATTCCGGCGCTTCTTATTTTCGTCATTTTTTCAAAGATATTGTTCCCGGCTCTAAATATTTATCCCGGAGGCAAGCAGGAAATGCTGGGATTGTGTTTTCAGCAGGCAGCTAGAGTGGTTGTGGAGCACGAAGAAGAATTGAGTGATGATGAGCGAGTGATCATAGCAAATGTGATCGATTATGACGGAATACGTGAGAATTATAATCTCAATTGTACGGACAGTATCAAAGACACTTATAATTATTATGCGACAGACGAAGAAATCAAAGACTTTATACGGCTATGGATTTCGTTAGGCCTGAGATATCCCATGGATTATATCTATTCGGTAATCGGGGTCAACGGCGGATATTTTGCGCCTGTATCAACGATTAATGTGTATCGGCAGATAGCAAATAATGAATTGGGCTTATATAATGTCTCGGCCTTGTCCGGCGCCAGAGATTTTGTTATTAATACCTATACATGGATCACTGAAAATCCTGTTTTTTCCGTGCTGTTTTTTATCGTTACGTATGCATGGTGGATACCGGTATTTATCTTGGTATATTTATTTGAGAAAAGAGATCGGCACAACATGTTATGTATGGTTCCGATACTGGTCTCGATCCTTTTTCTGATAGTAAGTCCGCTTACAACTTCCAGATATGTTTTGCCGCAGTTGTACACAATGCCGCTGGTTGTAGGACTGTTGGGGAGGAGTAGGAATAACAGTTCAATTGAATTGAACGGAATGAACGATGAAACAACGGGGGTAGTCTGATATGGATAGAATTGCAGTTCTGGTTCCCTGCTATAACGAAGCTCAAACGGTAGAAAAAGTCATTCGGGATTTTCAGGGAGTTCTGCCGGAAGCTGTTATCTATGTGTATGATAATAACTCTTCTGACGGAACTGCGGAGATTGCGGACAGGGCAGGCGCTGTGGTGCGTCATGAATATCAGCAGGGGAAAGGAAACGTTATCCGTCGTATGTTTCGTGAGATCGATGCGGAGTGTTATATCATGACAGACGGAGATGATACTTATCCTGCGGAGTATGCCCGTGAGATGTGCGATAAGGTGCTCGAGAAGCATGTGGATATGGTGGTGGGGGATAGGCTTTCCTCCACGTATTTTACAGAAAATAAGCGCCCTTTTCACAACTTTGGGAATTCCCTGGTGCGGGGCACTATCAATAGACTGTTTAAGTCTGAGATCAAGGATATCATGACTGGATATCGTGCGTTCAGTTATCAGTTTGTGAAGAGCTTTCCTGTTCTTTCTAAGGGCTTCGAGATCGAGACTGAGATGAGCATCCATGCCGTGGACAAGAATATGTATCTGGATAATGTGATTATTGACTATCGTGACCGGCCGGAAGGGAGCGAGTCAAAACTGAATACGTATTCAGACGGCATCAAGGTCTTATTGACGATCGCCCGTTTATTTAAAAACTATAAACCGCTGCAGTTTTTTGCATTGATCAGCCTGATCCTTTTGATCGTTGCAGTGATCTTCTTCATTCCCGTAGGAGTCGATTTCGTCAGAACCGGAATGGTAGCCCGTTTCCCTACGCTTATCGTTTGCGGGTTTGTTGTGCTGGCAGCTATTCTGTCCTTCTTTGCGGGCGTTATTTTACAGACGATTCGCCAGAAAGACAGGCAGGATTTTGAGATGCGATTGATCGAGATAGAAAACAGTAAAAACCAATAAATAAAGGGTGTTATTTATAAACAAGACGGCGGTGTTTTAGCAATAAATTAGATACATATACTTATTATTATTAAGAGTGGAATGCTTTAATGTGTGCCGCTCTTTTTCGTATTATTAATCTTTTTACAATATCTGGGGGACCTCATGAAGAAAGTCAATAAAGTGAAAATCATTTGTCTGCTGTTATTTGCGATCCTTGTAATGACTGCATTTCCGTTTCCGGAGTCTCTGGCATATGCGGAGGAAGCTCCGGTTGTAATGATTGATGGAAATGTGCAGGCTGCTTCTGATGAGGAAAATGTATCCGACGGCCTGACAGCAGAGACTGGAGACGGCAATGTTCTTTCAGAGACTTTAGAACCTGAAGTTCAGGAACCTGTAATTATTGAAAATGACGATGCAGAAATAAGCGAAGATATAGATGTATCGGTTGAGGATACTGTCATACCGGAAGAAACGGAGGCTATAGTTGCCGTAACGAGGAGAGCTGCAGTTACAGTGTCTGAGCCGATTGAGGAAGAGACTGTTGAAGAAACACCGGCAGTTTTAGGCGCGACCAGAGCATCTGTAAGTACTGGCTTTCAAATGGAGACGTTGCCCGATGGTCGGAGAATCATTGTATATTATCTCAATGGTGCGAAGGTATACGGTCAAAAGCATATCGGTGATTACTGGTACATGTTCGACATGGACACAGGTGCAATGGTGACCGGCTTCTTCCAGCATACTGCCCAGACAAATCCGGTCGGAGGTCCGAAGATCTGTTATTACGATGCGAACGGACATTTGGTGTACGGCCAGAAGCACATCGGTGATTACTGGTATATGTTCGACATGGGATCAGGTGCGATGGTTACCGGCTTTTTCCAGCATACTGCCCAGACAAATCCGGTCGGAGGCCCGAAGATCTGTTATTATGATGCAAACGGCCATCTGGTGTACGGTCAGAAGCATATCGGCGATTACTGGTACATGTTTGATATGGGGTCCGGAGCCATGATAACGGGCTTTTATAACCATACCTCACGGACAAATCCTGTCGGAGGAGCCAAGACCTGCTATTACGATGCAAACGGCCACTTAGTATATGGTCAAAAGCATATCGGCGATTACTGGTACATGTTTGATATGGGTTCAGGAGCGATGGTGACGGGCTTCTATACTCATACGGCACGTACGAATCCTGCAGGAGGCCCGAAGACCGTCTATTATGACTCGAATGGTCATATGCTTTATGGTCAGCAAACGATCAATGGAAGGACCTATTATTTCAATACCGGGAGCGGAGCTCTGCTTGAGCATATCGTCTGTATAGATGCAGGACATCAGAGCAGAGGTCATTCCGGGAAGATACCGAGGGGCCCTGGTGCAACCGAATTAACGAATCCCGGCGTAACAGTTGGCACGAGCGGTGCGACAAAAATGGAATATGAGCTCAACCTCGACATCGCGCTTTTGCTGCAGCAAAGATTAGAGGATGCCGGTATTGGTGTTGTGATGGTTCGTACGACGAACAATGTTGATATTACTAATGATCAGCGAGCTATTATAGCGAACGAGAGTGGTGCGGATATCAGCATTCATCTTCATGCTGACGGAATAGAAGGCAGGCCCGACGTACGAGGATCCCATTGTATTATTATTGGAGATGATAATATTTACACTCCTTCGATTTATTCTGAGAGCAGGCGGCTGGCTCAGTGCGTGATTGATAATTATATTTCTGCGACTGGTTATAAAGGCTTTATAAAGCGTAAGGGAACTGACGATGGAATTGTGGAAGATAACTATTATCCCATGCTGAACTTTAGTGAGATACCGACAATGATTTTTGAAATGGGATTTATGACGAATGCGGAGGAAGATCGTTTAATGTGTGATGAGACATTCCAACAGACAATGGTGACAGGCATTTATAACGGTATCATGGAGTATTACGGGCTGAGTTAAGTTACATATAGATAAAATAATTGTAAGGGTTAAACATGAGAATAAAGACAACTTTGGGAAAACTTATAAAGATTCTTGCAGTCGCACTGTTTTTGTCGTCTGTTTTAAGTATTGTGGCTCATGCGGAATCGGTAGATTTTCAGGGAACCTTTGTTGATACAGAAGATAGAATTATAATTGAAGAAGGTGAAGCAGAAGCTGTCAATGGGGAGGAGGAAATCTTATCCATTGCTGCGGGCAGGGAACTGGAATCCGACGATGATGCGGATATAGGGGTTGCAGAGCCATCGGTAATTAATCGTGATGCTTTGACTGAAAATCAAAGCGAGGCGAATGAAGCAAGTGTAGATGCACCTGAAGCTGAACCGGCTTCAACTGATAGTGAAACTCCTGAGGATCCGGTATTAAATGGCTTCTACCAGGAGACTCTTTCAGACGGCAGAATGGTCACCGTCTACTATTTGAACGGTGAAATAGTAACCGGCCAGAAACATATCGGTGATTACTGGTACATGTTCGATATGAGCTCTGGAGCTATGATAACGGGCTTTTATAATCATACTACACAAACGAACCCTGTGGGTGGACCAAAGACCTGTTATTACGATGCGAACGGTCATATGCTGTACGGCCAGCGTCATATCGGTGAATATTGGTATATGTTCGACATGGGTTCGGGAGCGATGGCCAGAGGGTTTTATAATCATACTAATCGGACGAACCCTTTCGGAGGAGCGAAGACCTGCTATTATGATACAAATGGGCGAATGTTTTACGGTCAGCATCATATCGGCGAATACTGGTATATGTTTGATATGAGCTCTGGAGCGATGGTAACGGGTTTTTATAATCATACTTCTCAGACAAACCCTGCTGGAGGACCGAAGACCTGTTACTATGATGCGAACGGTCGCATGGTGTACGGTCAGCGAACTATTGACGGGACACCTTATGTTTTTGATACCGGAAGCGGCGCGTTGGATATTCGTCGAACATATCCTCAGGCCTGCGCTATTCTCGATCAGGTCGGCTGGGATCTTCGCGCAGCTTATAACTGGGCTGCGTCCAGAGGTTATGATACAGAACAGGGACTGGGTAAGACGAGCCGGCAGTATGCGGATGAGACTTTCCGATCCAATAAAGGAAACTGTTACGGCATGGCAGCTGTTTTTTATGAAATGGCTCATGTGTTGGGATATGAAGTGCATCAAATGTCCGGTTCTGTACCCTATGCCAGCGGCGGGATGGGGCCGCACTCTTGGGTCGAAATCACGGTGAACGGAACAATGTATGTGTGTGATCCGGAATTTGAATGGAGCAGGCACAGGAATGGATATATGATTCATTATGGGCAGAGCGGAACGTTTCGATATAGTGATTATACGAGGATGAACTGAAAAGGTTTTGTACTAAAGTCAAAGATGCCTTTTATCTTGAAAATGCAGATCAAGTGAGATAAAATATTACAAAAATATAACACTTAAAAATCTGCTAGGTAAACTTGGAGTTATCATGATAAGGTTTCATGTTCCGCCGGCTACGGGCAATGAATTATTATATATCCAGCAGGCGATAGAAAACGGCACTCTTTGCGGAGACGGGCCTTTTACTAAGAAATGTCAGCAGTGGATAGAAGAGAATACCGGTACACCGAAAGCACTGCTTACGGGTTCGGGTACGCATGCGCTGGAGATGGCCGCGCTGTTATGTGACCTCAAAGGGGGAGACGAAGTGATCCTTCCGAGCTTTACGTTCTCCTCTACAGCGAATGCGTTTGTTCTGGCCGGGGCAAAGCTGGTATTCGTGGATATCCGGCCTGATACGATGAATATCGATGAGAAGAAGATCGAGGACGCCATTACTCTGAAGACAAAGGTGATTTGTGTCGTTCACTATGCAGGAGTTTCCTGCGAGATGGACGTGATCATGGATATCGCAAAAAGGCATGGATTACTCGTGGTGGAAGATGCTGCGCAGGGCGTGATGAGTTTCTATAAGGGCAGGGCTCTGGGAACCATCGGTGATTTCGGTTGCTTCAGTTTCCATGATACGAAGAATTATACCATGGGCGAGGGCGGTGCGATCCTCTTAAAAGACCCGAAGAATGCCGAACGGGCGGAGATCCTTCGGGAGAAAGGAACCGACAGAAGCAAGTTCCTTCGCGGCCAGATCGACAAGTACAGCTGGAGAGCCTATGGCTCTTCCTATCTCCCTTCCGAACTCAGCGCTGCTTATCTCCTCGCGCAGTTGGATGAGGCAGATAAGATAAACGAAAACCGTCTGGCTTCGTGGCGGCGCTATCAGGAACTGTTGGCGCCGTTGGAAGAGCAGGGGAAGGTCGAGATTCCACATATCCCCGCAGAATGCCAGCACAATGCACATATGTTCTGGGTAAAAGCAAAGGATCTTGAGGAGCGGACAGCTCTTATTTCGTATTTGAGGGAGAGGGATATCAGATCTCAATTTCATTATGTGCCACTGCATTCCGCTATTGCAGGAAAGAAGTATGGACGGTTCCACGGGGAAGATCAGTGGACGACACGAGAAAGCAGTAGACTTGTCAGACTTCCTATGTATTATAATATGAGGCCTGAGGATCTAGAGGTGGTTGTTAAAACCATATATCAGTTTTATCGGATATGAATGAATTAAAGGCCAGAGGGGCTGCCGCATTTAGTTCGGCAGCCCCTGTCTTGCTGACGTGAGAGGGCATTTTTGTGGGGAATATAGGTATCCGCACTTTTATTTTTATGCAGTTCAGCATCATAGTGTATTCGTTTAGCGGAGTGTTTCAAAAACTGGCTGCGCAATACACTATGATGTCCTTTAATTTTCTTCTATTTTACGGACTATCAGTATTAGTTTTGGTTTTTTATGCTGTTTTATGGCAGTTAATCCTGAAGAAAGTACCATTGACAACTGCATATAGTAATCGTGCTCTATCCATCATTTGGAGTCTTGTCTGGGGTTGCTTGTTCTTTTCTGAAACAATAACCTGGAACAAAGTTGTCGGGGCCATCATTATTTGTGTTGGTATTTCTTTTATTGTAAGGTCGAATAATAATGATGAGAGATAATTTCTATCTTTTTGCATTGTTGGCGTTGAGTGCGGTTTTCATTGCAGACATTTCGCAGATCATTCTGAAAAAAGCTGCGGTGAAGAAATATGATAGCTTTATAAAATCGTATCTGAACTTTCCTGTAATCTGCGCTTACGGATTGTTTTTGGGATCTACCATCTTAAACGTGATCGCTTTGCGAAGATTACCGCTTTCTTTAACACCGATTTGGTTATCCTGCGGTCAGATTTTTATTGCTGTTTTAAGTTATTTTCTGCTTCATGAACCTATTAATAAGAAAAAACTCCTGGGACTAGGAATAATTGTTGTCGGTGTTGTAGTTTTCTCGTTACAGTTATAATTAAAAAACGTATATATGGGCGGCAGGTATGAAAAGAGTACTCATTTTGGGGGCGGGAGTATATCAGGTCCCTTTAATTAAAAAAAGCAGGGAAATGGGGATATACACTATTGTGTCCAGTATTCCGGGAAATTACCCTGGTTTTTCCAATGCCGACAAAGTTTTCTATGAAAACACCGTAGATCTTGATGCTATTCTTCGGGTAGCTCGGGAGGAAAAAGTAGATGCGATCTTTACTACCGGGACCGATGTCGCTGTCACCACGATCGGTTACGTATGTGAAGAGTTGGGTCTTTGCGGTATTACATATGAAAGCGCACTTTGTGTAACAAATAAAGCAAGAATGAAACAACACTTTCTCGAAGGAGGTGTGAGGACAGCGGAGTTTTGCAAGGTCTCTTCTTTTGAGGAGGCTAAGGCGGCTTGTCGGCAAATCTCAATGCCTGTTATTTTTAAAAGTGTAGATATGTCCGGAAGCCGGGGTATTATCCGTGTCGATAATGAAGACGAGATCGAAAATGCTTTCCGTTATTCTTTGACAAGTACTCATTGCGATTATATCCTTGTGGAAAAGTTTCTTGAAGGCTATGAAATCGGAGTAGACGGTTATGTGAGTGAGGATGATTGGTTTATTGTCCCGCATGATAAAATACTCCATTCAAACGGAGCTACAAATGTGCCGGTAGGGCATGCTTTTCCGTTTGAATGCAGCTCTTCGTTGAGAAAAGATATCGAAGAGCAGATAAAGAAAGCGCTATATGCTTTAGGATTAAAAAAAGCTTTCTTTAATGCGGATGTGATGATTTGTGGGGATAGAAGCTATATTATTGAAATAGGGGCTCGCTGCGGAGCCACATGTATCCCAGAATTGATTTCGATCCATTACGGTATTGATTATTATGAAAAGATGATTCTCAATGCACTCGGTGAAACTGTCGATTTTCCCAGGAATCCGGTTTGCGCAAGTATCGGTGAGATTCTGCGGTCTGATAGGGGAGGATTAATCACAGATATTTCTGTAGGACCAATCTCTAAGCAGGTGGACGAGATCGTATTCGATTATAGTGTAGGAGATACTATTCGAGCTTTTAATGTAGGTCCGGATCGAATAGGCCATGTGATCGCTCATGGGGCAAATGTTTCAGAAGCCAGGGAAGTGCTTGAAGACGCAAAAAAAGCTATTAAGGTCTTGGTAAAAGACTAAAGAAAGAAATATATGGAGTTTATTACATTAAACAGAAAGTCTTTTCCTCAGTATCTTAAAGAATTTGCCGATTTGTATACGTTGTGTTTCGGCGTTGAAATGAACGATGCGGAGGTGAGGTGGCGGTATCTGGAAAGCCCTTACGAAGGGCTGTTTTCTTGTATTGCCGTTGACCGAGGACGACTGATAGCAAATTATTCTGCATCGCCGATTGCTTTGAGTTATCACGGAGAGCCTTTAAAAGCAGCATTATCACTTAATACCATGACACATCCGGATTACATCGGAAAGGGGTTGTTTGTTAAACTAGCCAGCAGCGTTTATCAGCATCTGTATGAGACCGGGCATCAGATGATTTTGGGCTTTCCGAACAATATTTCCAATCGAACTTTTGTGACAAAGCTGGGATGGAAAGATATTTGCGAAATACCTACATTGCAATTGGATGTTAAAAATGTCAAGAAGAGAAAAACGGCAGTTGATTTTGATATAATAGAAGATAACAATTTTCTATTGGAATACAATGGTCTTGCTACCCGGGACGAGATAGCAGTTCTGAAACCTGTGGAATATCTGCGTTGGCGCTTTGAAAAACATCCCGCCAACCGATATTATAATTTTGCAATATGCGAAAAAAAGAATGGAGCTGTCAGCTCAAGAATTATTATTAAAGAATTCCGTGATCGTATCAATATTGTTGACAGTTCTTTCCGGAATGAGGAAGAACTATATTTGTTAATAAACCGTGTGATTGAATTTGCGCTTGAAAAAGAGAAGACATTCGTTACCATGTGGTCCAAACTGGGTAGTTGGGAGCATATTGCTCTCGAAGGCTATGGGGCTGTCCTGACCTCGCCTGTAACTTATTTTGGAGCTAATGTTTTTGGTGATAACGTAGATAAAGAAGATATTTACAACGCAAATGCCTGGCGCCTGAGTATGAGCGACGACAATGTTTATTGATGGTTTCAGGTTTTAGGCGAAAGCAGAGGCCAAATATGAGAAAAATCAGCTTTGTCATTCCGTGTTATCGCAGCGAAAACACGGTTCGCAGTGTTTATGAAGAAATTCGGGAAGTGATTGGTCAGAAAACGGATTACTGCTACGAGATCATCGCGGTAAATGATTGCTCCCCGGACAATGTCCTTCAGGTTCTAGTGAGCATAGCCGATGAAGATCAAAATGTGAAAGTCGTGGACTGTGCCAAAAACATGGGAAAACATGCGGCGCTGATGGCCGGATTTCATTTTGTAAGTGGGGAGATCGTCGTCTGTGTAGATGATGACTTTCAGTGCCCGATGGATCAGCTATGGAGGCTGTTGGAGCCTCTCAATGCTGGATATGACGTTTCCATGGCAAAATACGGCCGCAAGGCGCAAAGCAGTTTAAAGAACGTTGGAAGCCTAGGAAATGAACTGATGATGCGTTGGATGCTGGGCAAGCCCAGAGATTTTCAGTTTACAAATTTTGCGGCCATGAAGCGTTTTGTCGTTGAAGAAATGACCCGTTATGACAACGCCTACAGCTATGTAAACGGACTTGTTCTGCGCAGCACCAGCAAATATGTAAATGTTCCCATGGAAGAACGTGAGAGACTCAGTGGAACGGGCGGTTATACATTTAAAAAATCACTTCTTTTATGGGTCAATGGATTGACGGCGTTCTCCGTGCTTCCATTGCGTTTAGCCACTATCTTAGGGTTGATCTGCACGGTTTTTGGTTTGGCATTGGGGATCATTTGTATTGTTCGAGCAGTATTGGGCGCATTACAGATTATCGCACCTGGTCTGGCTGCTGTTTTCTTTGTCGGCGGCCTTCTCATGTTGCTCATAGGGTTACTGGGCGAGTATGTAGGCAGGATATATATGTGCATCAATAAGGCACCGCAGTATGTTATTCGCCGGACATGGAACATTCAGGGCACAGAAGAAGATGCTTGATCATATGAAAAAACAGGGGTATCTGAAAAAACTGTATAACAGTGAATGGGGCCGCATACTCATAGCATTCGTTATGACCGGCCTTTTATTCGCTTTAGTTTCTTTCATATCTCCGAGAGTGTTTTTCATCAATGATGATGAAAACATCATGTATACCTTGTCCGGGTATTATACATATGGTGTTCCATATGATCATCCTTTTATTAATTATTGTCTGGCCTTTGTGCTGAGGACGCTGTACCGTTTTATCCCTGGGATTCAATGGTATGGGGTTTTCCATATAGCAGTACTGATCGCATCCGTAACGATTATTTTTAAAACGGTCTTCAAAGTTTCATGCTATAAGAAGCTTCCCTTTTTCATTCCCGTTTTAGTTAACCTGGCTCTCTACGGTGGTTTGTATCTGTTTCCCACTACCATTATGCAGTTTACAACTACATCGGCAATGGCCGGTGCGGCATCTGTCGTGCTGCTGTTGGGGATCGAATGGAAAATGGACAGTAAGGCCCAAATCCGAACGGACCTGGTTTTAAGTGTACTGTTTTTGCTGCTTTGTTATATGCATCGAAAAAACACAGGGTATGTGGCTGTCTGTTTTTTTGCAGGCACGGTATTATTCCTGTTGATAAAGATATTGATTATGCGTCGGCAAACTGTAAAGCAAAGAAAAGTGCGCAGGTCAAGCATTCGGCGGCTTATTCTATGTGTTTTGGCAGCGGTGATACTGCTAGGGGCGGTTGTAAGCCTGAATTCATTGAGACGCAGTTCGGAAAACTGGCAGCATTACTATGCTTATGATACGCCACGCTTTCGAATGACAGACTATCCGCACGATTCTTATTACGAGAATCCGGAATTGTATCAGAGCCTCGGATGGAGTCCGGAGTTATATGAATTAGCCGGTACATACTGGTGGTTCTTTATGGATGAACGGATCAATGCGGAGAGCTTTGAGGCTATTTCGCAAACAGGGTATTACGAGCATGAATCTCGAAGAGTGCAGGATGTTTTACAGGTGGCTGAAGATTTATTTCGGGGCAGTGTGCTCGCAAAAATAGCCATACTGTTTAGTTTTGCTATGGTTCTGCTGCTAATAATATATTTGGGCTCACGAAAAAATAAAAAGAAACATATATGGGAGGCTATATACGGGGTTTTCCTATTTCTGGGAGCTTTGGGGTTATGCTTGTTGCTGTGTTATCGCCAACGGCTGCCTCTTCGAGCGCTGCACACGATCGTGTTGCCATATGTTTCGCTGTCTACTGTATTATTTCTGCGAATGCTTCCAAGAAGCACTAACAATGATAATGATAAGAAAAGTAAGGGGAGGGCAGCAAGTGTTATATTGTTGCTGGCTGTTACTTTGTGTTTGGGAGGAATAAATCTTCATGAAGCAGTAATTCAGGGAAATGATCGTGTAGAGAAAAGTAATCGTACACTGCGAGTCGAAGAATATGCGATGTCTCATCCGGGTACGATCTATATATATGATGCCACCTTAACATTTCGTTATTTACCTTTTACAGTTTATCAAGGTCAATATCCGTCCAATTTATTCTTTTGGGGTGGTATGGGCTGGAACTCTCCTGCTTTCCAATATCAGTTAAACTGCAATGGATTAGATCACTTATACTCCGATATATTTTTATGTGATAATGTCTGTTATGTGACATGGGATGATTATCTTTTGGGTTACGGAACCCTTAGGGACCGACTTGAGCGTTACATGGATGTGACTTATGGGGACTGTTCTTTTGAAATGGTAGATGACTTGGGGGATGGGATTCATGTGTATACCATTAATTCAGGAGGTTGAAGACAGTATATGAATTATTCTTTGCGAGAGTATGTTTTACAGTCATTTTGAGGCTGAATCAGTTTGAAATAGTTGAAAGAAAGTTTATTATTTTTCATATAAAACCATACTTATAAACCATTTGAGGTTTAATGAGGGTATCATTTTGCAAAAAGCTAAAAACCTTCTGAAAGTGATTATATTTCTGATACTCTTGTTTCTGGTCATACTTGGTATGAGCAGAGTATTGAATGTATCAGATAATATTGGCCGTCGTGTCCTGAGAGGGTTTTATGAAGAACCTGAAGGTTCGTTAGACGCGGTTTATGTTGGAGCAAGCAATGTTTATGCTTACTGGGCCGCTTCCTTAGCGTGGCATGATTATGGAATGACAGTATTCCCTTATTCGGTATCTGCTTTACCGGCTCAGGCCGTTACAACTATACTTGATGAATGCCGGCAGACACAACCGAATGCGGTGTATATCATAAACCTGAATAGTTTGAAGGATACCGAACTCACTCTTCAGAGTGCTCACTTCCTGTTGGATTATTTCCCGTTTTCCTCTCGAAAAATCACTTTAGTCAACCGTTTTTCGGAAGAACTGGAAATCAACGGCTTAGAACGTCTGGAGTTTTATTTTCCTTTTATACGTTTTCATTCTGCTTGGAGCAACTTGAATGCAAACTCCTTTATATGGGACGGAGAAGGGTTAAGAGGTGAGTATACGAGGCGTGAGACAACACTGAATGGTGTAGAGGATATTTCACGACAGTACACTTATACAACTGATACAACAACACTGGAAGAAAAAACTGCAGAAGTGCTGGGGGAATTACTGGATTATATCGAAACAGAACAGATTCCAGTACTATTTATTATGGTTCCACAAAGCTTTAATAACGAAGATCTTTCTGCAGAGCTGAATACAGTATGCCAGATTGTGGAAGATCGAGGCTTTGACGTGCTGAACCTGACTGATCCGGACTCGATATCGGAAATCGGAATAGATCTCACAACAGATTTTTATAACGCTCGGCACATGAATACTCATGGAGTTATCAAATATACGCATTTTCTGGCCGAGTATCTACATGATCATTACAATTTTACTGATAAACGCGATGATCCGGCATATGATAGCTGGAACGAGGCTTATGAAAAGTATTACAGCATTATCGCCCCATTTTGTACGGATTTCGAACTGGATCATTCGGAACGTGATTTTACACTGGAGGCGCCAGTACTGGAGCGGTTAACTGCCTGTGGACAGTCTTTGGAATTGGTATGGCGAGATGTCGATAAGGCGGAAGCTTATCTTATCTATCGCAGATATATCATGGAAGAAACAGAAGATTGGAGTCCGTGGGTTTATATTAATGCTACGACTGAGGATATAAATACATACACAGATCCAAACCTCTTGCCAGGTGTTGAGTATTGCTACACGGTGGTCCCGATTATTCATGGAGAGAATGGTCTGATCTATGGTTGCTTTAATTATTCCGGCATCAGCCGTGTGGCATCTGTGAATGCGCCGGAGCTGGTTTCTTTGGAGACTACAGAAACGGGTAATTTGTTAACATGGAATGCAGTTGAAGGTGTAGACGGATATGCAGTTTATCGAAAAATCAATGGACAAAACTGGCACCGTATCGATATGGTCGGACCGGAAACGTTGTTCTATAATGACACACAATTCCGCCAAAATGTACCGTATATCTATACGGTTGCTGCGTATTGTGAACGCCGAAGTAAAATGACCCAGTAACGCCGGTGAAAATTGACCTATCACTTCCGCCTGCCTACCATGACCTCATGGGAGGTGGCCCGGATGCTAAAGTATAGGACAATCCGCATGATCAAACAAAAAGCAGCAGAA
>JAFWDI010000011.1 GCA_017513125.1 Lachnospiraceae bacterium
CGGTATTCCTCGTACTCTTCCGCCGAATAATACCGCGTGTAGTTCTCGTCAAGGCTCTCGAACAGCGCGTGCGCGAGCGCCTCGCGGGAGGCTTCGGCGTCGATGTCGTAGAGGTAATACTTGTCGATGTAGCGGGACAGTATCACGAGTTTTTCCATCGTCGCCTGATCCAGCACGCCGGGGCCGGGATCTTCTTCCGTCCGTGAGGCCGTCACGTAGAGGATGCCCTGCTGGTTCAGCGCGTTCGCCGCAGTAAACAGCAGGATCAGGAGCACCGCGATCACCGCGGCAGCGGTAATCAGTACGCCGCGCAGCGCGCCGCGTCGGGTCCCTGTTTTCAGGCCTTTTCGAAAGGCCGCCTCGAGGGCGGCCTCATGCTCTGTTTTCGTCATCTCCTCCGCGAAGTCCGGGCCGGCGTTCCTGCCGGTATCCGGTGTGAGTTCATCGCGGATCTCTTCGTTTTCATTCATGGTCTTTCCTCGAAAGAATGCGGGCGGCATGGATCAGTAGCCGACGTAATTCAGCGGATCCGTCGTTGCCGCTCCCGGATACATCCCGTTGAAGCGGAACTGGAAATGCAGGTGCGGGCCGCTCGACTGTCCCGTGCTGCCGATATAGCCGATCGTCTGGCCGACGCTGACCTGCTGTCCCACCGACACGCACAGCGAAGAGCAATGCATGTAGCAGGTGTAGACCTGATCGCCGTCACCGTCGCGGCCGTGGTAGATCACGACCCAGTTCCCGGCGGAATCGCTCCACCTGGAAACGACGACGGTTCCCGAGCAGGCCGCCACGATCGGTGCGCCGTAGGAGGTGCCTCTGCCGTCGGCAATGTCGATGCCCAGATGCCCGTTGCCGTAGTACTGGGTGATATGATGGATCGAAGGGACCGGCCAGGTCCAGCCCGAGGCGATCGTTCCGACCAGCTGGGTGGGGACTTCCACCGGCTGTTCGGGCGCCGCGCTCTCACCTTCCGGGTTCTCGGCCGCTGCCGCCGCCGCGGCAGCCGCGGCAGCCTCCGCTGCCTGCCTGGCCGCCTCCTGCTGCTCCGCCAGCTGTCTCGCTTCGATCTCCGCCACGATCGCGTTTACTTCCGCGGCTGCGGCGTTCATGACGCCGTCATAGCTGTGAAGCTCTCCCGAGGCTGCATCGATCTCCGCTTCAAACCCTTCCAGCTCGCTCTGCTTCGCGGCCAGGATCAGTTCCAGCGTCTCCTGCTGGACTTCGAGTTCGGCGCGCGCGTCCTCGATCTCGGTCTGAAGCGCCTCCAGCTCCACGCGCTTCTCCGCGAGATCGGCGATCATCTCCTCGTATCGCGCGAGCCGGTCGCGGTCATAGCCGGTCAGTTCGCGGATATATTCGGAGCGGTTCAGGAAATCGCTGAGGCTCGTCGAAGAGAACAGCATGTCCAGAAGGCCGGTCTCGCCGTTCTCGTACATAAAGCGGATGCGCAGCTTCATGGCCTCGTACTGCTCGTCGATATCCGCCTCCAGCTGTTCGGTGTCCGTCAGGGATCGCTCGAGCGCTTCGGAGACCAGGTCGAGACGGCCGGTGAGTTCATTGTACTCATCCGTCATATCTTCCATCTGCGCGTCCAGCTCGCGGATATAGGCCTCCACGTCGTCGCGCTGGTCCTCGAGCCCGTCGATCACCGCCTGGATCTCCGCCTGCTGCGCCTGCAGCGCCGCGAGCCTGGCCTGCGCTTCACCCAGGTCGGCCTCCGACGGGGTCCGCGCCCAGGCAGTCGCTGCCAGACCCATGATCATGGCGGCGATGACCGCCGTGCCGGTCAATGTCTTCAGTATCCGCGGGATCTTGTGTCTTCTCATACTTTCAGGTATCTCCTTACAGACAGTCCGCTTCCGATCAGCCCGATGCCGATGCCGATGACGGCCGAAGCCGGGATCAGCACCGCGAACACGCGGGCGCGGGGGATCAGGACGAAGAGGGACGACAGCAGCGAGAAATGATCCGCCACATAGCCCTCCGCGAGGGTGTATACGACAAACATGATGATCAGCGGAATCACCGCGCCGATGGCGCCCGTCACTAGGCCTTCCACGATGAACGGACGGCTCGCGAAACCGCGGGTCGCGCCGATGTAGCGCATGATGTGGATCTCCTCCTTCCGGCCGGCGATCGACATCGCGATGGTGTTGCTGATCAGGAAGGCAGAGACCACGATCAGGACCACGATGACCACCGCTGCGATGACCGTGATCACGCGGCTGACCGTGAGCAGCGAGGAAGCGGTGAGCTCCGAGGCATTGACCCGGCGCACGCCGTCCGTGGCTTCCAGCTGTTCTTTCAGCCGGCCCTGGTCTTCCAGTTCATAGGGGTGAAACTCGAGCGAGGCGGAATCCGCGAGCGGGTTGTCATCCGCGAAGCCTTCCGCGAGCTCGGGGCTGTCTTCGAAATAAGTGGCCTGCATATTCTCCCACGCCTGCTCCGGCGAGGTGTAGACCGTGCGCGAGGCGTCGACCAGGCCGGTGCCCTCGATCTCGGCTCGGATCTCGTCGATCCGCTCCGTGCTCGTGCCCTCGTCAAAAAAGACCGTGATGCCGACGTCCTCCTCGGCATTCCGCACGATATGGGTAATGTTCACGATCAGCATGAACGCCAGGCAGAACAGGCCGATGCATGCCGTCATCGTACAGACGGAAGCGATCGTGTGCCCCTTATGCCTGCCCATGTTCGACATGCCCTGGTTCGCGCCGTAGGAAGAACCTTTCATTCCGTCACCTCCCCTGCGCCGTCCGCAGCCGCGTGCTCCTGCGGCTCAGCCGCCGGAGTCTCATCCGGATACTCGATCTTCGCGCGTGCTTCCGCCATGCGGGCTTCGGCTTTTGCACTGCTCATCGGGCGCTTTCCGTCCGGCCGCCGCATGCCGGGGCGCGGACGCTTCCGGTCCGCACGAGCCTCCAGACGGGCGCGCGCCTCTTTTTCCGCCGTCGCGGGATCCCAGAGGCCGTCTGAGTTGACCGTGCCCCTGCGGATGTCGATCACGCGTTTGTTCATGCCCTCTATCAGCTCTCTGGAGTGGGTGACCACGAGGACCGTGGTTCCCGAATCATTGATCTCCTCGAGCAGCTTCATGATATGCCAGGAGTTCGCCGGATCGAGATTTCCGGTCGGTTCGTCCGCGATCAGGATCTCGGGCGAATTCACGATCGCGCGGGCGATCGCCACGCGCTGCTGCTCGCCGCCGGACAGCTGGCCGGGATAGGCCCTGTACTTCGCGGCCAGCCCCACGCGCTCGAGGACCTTCGGGACCTCCGCCACAATCTCGCTTCTCGGGGCGCCCGTGACGTACTTCGCGAAAGCGACGTTCTCGAAGACCGTCGCGTCCTTCAGAAGGCGGAAGTCCTGGAAGACCACGCCGAGACGCCTGCGGTAGAACGGAATCTCCTTCTGCTTCAGCTGCGCCAGATCCGTTCCGTCGACCAGCACGCGGCCCTCGGTCGCGGTGATCTCGCGCAGAAGCAGCCGGACGATCGTGGTCTTTCCCGAACCGCTGCGGCCGGTCACGAAGACGAATTCACCGTCGTCGATCCGGAAGTTCACGTCGCGCAGGGCTCTGGAGCCTTTTTCATATGTTTTATATACGTTTTCAAATTCGATCATGGATCAGGATTCCAGACTTTCGATATAGTTCATGTACTTTACTACCATCAGCGCGATCTTAAATGTGATCGCGTCCTCGAAGACGCGCAGGTCGAGCCCGGTCTGCGTCTCGAGTTTATCCAGCCGGTAGACCAGCGTGTTCCTGTGAATGTACAGCTGGCGCGACGTCTCCGAGACATTGAGATTATTCTCGAAAAATTTATTGATCGTAGCCAGCGTCTCCGCGTCCAGGTTCTCCGGGGAACGGTTCGAGAAGATCTCCCGGATGAACATCCTGCAGAGCGAAACGGGCAGCTGGTAGATCAGGCGGCCGATCCCGAGGTTGTTATAAGCGATGACGTTCTTGTCCTCGTAGAAGATCTTTCCGACGTCGAGCGCCATCTTCGCCTCCTTATAGGACCGGGAGACGTCTTTCAGCTCGCCGACGATCGTGCCGTAGGCCGCGCGCGCGGGCAGGCGGTACTCCGAGGAAAGCTTCTCGTGAATGAGCCGCGCCGCCTCTTCCGCCGCCGCGTAGTCGTCCGTTTCGCGGACTTCCTTCACGACGATGATGTTCCGCTCGTCCACCGCGGTGACGAAGTCGTCCGACTTCGCGGGCAGCGCGGACTTGACCGCTTCGAACAGGTTCGCCGCGCCGTCGCCCGCCGCCTCGATGACGATGACCGTCCGCGGTCTGGCGTTTTCGATATGCAGTTTCCGGGAGCGGTTAAAAATGTCTACGAGAAGAAGGTTGTCGAGCAGCAGGTTTTTAATGAAGTTGTCGCGGTCGAAGCGCTCTTTATAAGCCACGGTCAGATTCTGGATCTGAAAGCCGGCCATACGGCCGATCATGTGCGCTTCCTCGCCCGAGCCCTCGGCCATCAGTACATATTCCAGGGCCGACTCGTCAAAGATCTTAAAATAATGGCACCCCATCAGCTTCTGGCTGTCCAGGTCCGAGCCCGCGAACGCTGCGGCCGTCGCCTCGTATTTATTCGAATCGACAAACGTCGACGCCAGCGCCTTCCCGTCCGCGTCAAACACGCACATCTCCGTACGGCTGATCTCTTTCAGGCCATCGATCGTGCTTTGCAGGATCTGATTCGGTATCATAAAGATCTCTCCTTTTCCTTTTCGCGCAGGTAAAAATGCACACAATCAGATTTTAGGACAAGACCTGTCATTTTTGAACAGAACTTTCTATACAAACTGCATATATTTTAGGTGAAAACGCAAAAAAAGAGCGGATCCGCGGCCTTCCGGCAGCTTTTTCCGCTCGTTTTTCCTGTAAATAATCGCTGTTATAACAGATGTTATTTTGTGTAAATCGTCAAAAACCTTTTGATCAGTTCAGGACAATGTCACCGTCCCCCTCCGTGATCAACGCGTCGCGCAGAAGTCTGCCCACGGCGCGCTTAAACGAGGCCTTCGTCAGGCCCGTCTGCCTGCGGACGGTCTCCGGATCCGCCTTCTCGTCGAAGCCCAGACGCCCGCCGCGCTCCCTGATCAGTTCGAGCAGCATCTCCGCGTCTTCGTCGATCTGCTTATACGCCTTCTTCCGGGGCGAGAGATCCACCTTCCCGCCCGGCTTGACATGGGTCACGCGCGCCTCGATCCGGTCGCCGACGCAGGCCGTGCCGCGCCAGTCCTGCTCGGGGATCAGCCCGAAATATTTACCGTCCGCGATCACGAGCACTCCGGTGCCCTCGCGCACCTCATAGACCAGCGCCTCGACCGTCATATCCCGCTTCAGATCACACTCTTCACTCACGAAGCGCTTCAGCCGCATGCTCGCGCAGGGGCGGCCGGTCTTATCCGTGTAGAGCCCGACCACCACGGTCTCGCCGACGCGCGGCCGATACGTCTGCTCCTTAAAAGGGAGCAGGAGATCCTTCTCCAGCCCCCAGTCCAGGAACGCTCCGAAATCGGTCAATGCCTTCACGCGCAGCGGCGCCACCTCTCCCTGCCGGATCAGCGGCGACTCGAGCGCATAGATGCGTTCGTCTTTCATATCTCCTCCGAATATCCTTCCGTTCCGGGCTCACTTCGCGGCGAGCTTTTCCCTGATCAGCCGCTCCACGTTCGGAGTCACGAAGTTATGGATATCTCCGTCATAAAACGCCACTTCCTTCACCACGCTCGAACTCAGGTACGAGTACTTCAGCGACGTCGCGAAGAAGACCGTGTCCAGCTCGCGCGCCAGGTTCCGGTTCAGCAATGCCATCTGAATCTCGTACTCGAAATCCGTGACCGCGCGCAGACCCCTGACCAGGACCGAAACGCCCAGCTTCTTCGCAGCCTCGATGACCAGTCCGTCGAAAGAAACGACTTCCACGTTCGGGATATCCTTCACTTCTTCGCGGATCATCTCCACACGCTCCTCGATGGTGAACATGGGGTTCTTCGCGTAATTGATCAGGATGCCGACGTAAAGCTTATCAAACACCTTCGACGCGCGTCTGATCACGTCCAGATGACCCCGGGTCATCGGATCGAAGCTTCCGGCATACAATGCATTTGTCATGTGATCTCCTTTTCGTACCCGCGGCCCCCGACGTCCGGTCCGCGGTCCTGTCTTTCTGTCTGTGCCATTATACCGCACGATCAGAGCGCATTCCAGAACTTCATCAGCTCCGCGGCGCTGTTCGCGGCGGAAGAAGCATCGGGCGTGTAAGCGTCCGCACCGATCTCCGCGGCAAACTCGGGCGTGATCGGAGCGCCGCCGACCATGATCTTCACCTGGTCGCGCAGGCCGGCCTGCTCTCCATGCGGACCGCCCTTCTGAACAAAAGCGTCCCCCGCGGAGGCAGCGGTAAATGGATCGGCATCGCGGGCGCTGCAGGCATCACGTTCTCGGCTTACAGCCTCGCCGGCGCTCTGGGAAGCCTGCTGGTAAAACTGCTGCAGAATGTGTTCCGTCGGCAGCTGATCACCGTCTGCACGATTACATGCGGCGCGGGGATGCTCGTGGTCATCATAGCCCGAACGCCGTACTGGCCACCTGTGGCATGGCGATGATCGGGTTCTGCTGTTTTTCGATCGCCGGCATCCTCCAGGTCTACAACGGCGAAAGCCAGCCGCCCGAAAAGCTGGCGCTCAGCGCGATCTTTATCATGATGGGTACGATGTCCGCCATCTTCGTCTCAAACTGGTTCATCTTCGTCTGCGGAAACCTGATCCGTTTCCGCGGCAGTGAAGTTTCCAGCGCACTGCTGGCGGGCGCGGTCATCTTCATCGCCATGGGTATCTTCTGGGCTGCCACGCAGACACGCAGAAGGAGCGGATAGGCCCTCACTTTCCGTACCTGTCCGCAAGGAAGAAATAGCATGACGACGTCCATGCGGACCAGAACAGCCCTCTCTCGCCGAACGCGGTCAGGCTGCGGTCTTCCCGTCCCGAGAGGGCGTTATAAATGTGGAAAAACCCGTGCTCTTTCAGTGCCCGGCAATAGTTCCGCGCCACCTTCTCCGCCCGATCTTCATACCCGCACGCTTCGAACGCCATGCACATCAGGAACTGGGCGGGCGTAATGACGCTGCCGCGGGTAAAGCCGCCGCGGAAAAACACGCTGGACAGCGCTTCGCTCGCCAGTCCGTAAGGCGTGTCGAAGCCGCCCTCGGAAAAGATCGTCCGGACGCTTCGGTCAATGATCTCCTGCGGCAGGCGCTTTCCCAGCACCAGTACGGTGTAGAGGGCAATGTTCAGGTTCGCCGAACGCTCCCCGGTCGCGGCATTGAACGAGAACCACTTCTCACCGTCCCAGAAAGAGGCCGTGATACGCTCAATGAGCTCCTGCGAGCGGCGCCGCCAGGCGTCACGCTCCTCCTCCGGCATCCCGCAGGACGCGCCCCACTCCGCGATCGCCTCCATCTGCAGCGCGAGATACGCGTTCAGATCGGGGCTCGCGTTCGGGAAGCCCGTCATGTACTGCGGAGCGTCCTCCCAGCCGGTCTCCAGGGCGCTTCCGTACTCGAAGATTCCGTCGCCGTCCTTATCGCGGAAGTTCATGAAGTATTCGGTCCAGCGGATCATCTTATCCAGCAGCCATCTCCGCTCTTCCCGCGGAACCCCGTCGTAAACGCCTTGCTCCATCAGCCACAGCAGCGCCCAGCCCTGCACCGGAGGTTTCAGACCCGCGCCGCCGGGGATCGACCGGAACGCGACATTGTCATACAGTCGCCCGTTTTCGTCCATGAAGTCGAAGCACGAACAGAAGACCTGCCAGGACAGTTCCGGGTCGCGCGACAGCCAGATCGCCTGCATGGGCTGCTGCCAGCCGAACGCGGCTTCAAAAATGCAGTGCACCATCTTCACCATCGGCCGCACGTAATCGGACTGGCCGTCCGGATCCACGATCATGTTCCAGGTCTGCCAGAGCGCCTGAAGTCTGGCCTCCTCGTACTCTGCCGGAAGCTTCGGCATGATCTTCCCGCAGAAGCCGTCGAAGTCCGCCTTCACGGAAGCCACGCAGGTCTCATAGTCCGGATAGTCTTCGACCGGACGCAGGACCGGATCCGTCAGGCAGTCTTCCATCGCCAGGAGGATCGTCCCGTTCGCATCGGGCGCGATCTCGACCGCCGCCGGGGTCACGGACATCGTCCCGGCGATCGGCGTGAGCAGGAGCCGCGACATGTGAAAGCTGAGCAGCCGGCGGTGCAGAGGGTCCATCATGTCGACCGCACCGGACGAAAGGAAGCCCGGAAGCATGTTCACCCGCAGGGTCAGCCCGTCTTCGCCCCGGGCCATGACGAGGCTGCGCTCGCCGATGCAGAAGCGGATCTCGCCTTCCCGGGTCTTCAGGATCACCTCGTAAGGCGTCGTAAAGATCTCGCAGGCGAGCGGCATACCGTCCTTCACCGCCTCGAGCCGCAGCTGACGGAAGCCCGACTTGGCCTGGATGTCCGCCATATTAAATCCCAGCGAGCGGCAGTTCGCGAGCCACAGGCTGTTTTTTCCGAAAACGTCTTCACCGTAGTTGTCGCCTGCAAACGCAAGATAAGAGCCTCTTCTGGAATAAGGTGCATCGAGAATATTCACGAACTTTTCCGCCATGCCGCAGTCTCCTTTCGTTCTTTCTGCCGGGCCGCCGGTTCGGTGCGCCGGCCGGCGTCCCGGGATCATCACTGCGTTTTAAATGTAAGCCCGCGGGGCCGTTCCTGTCCAGTCCCCGCTTCGCGGAGCGCCCCGGAAAGAAAAAGCTCTGTTCCTTTTCCGGGTTCGGCGATTATAATGAAACCAATAAAGGAAAGGAGCATCTCACCATGAACATTCCCGCATTCGACGAGAGCGAAAGAAAGATCATCGGAAAGACCGACGCCATGCGCGGTCTGGCCTCCATCCCGGTCTTTAACGCCCCCTGTTCGGTCAGGGAGGCGGTCCGGGCCACCTACCGCCGCGAACCGATCTGGCAGACCTTCTCCGCGAACATGAAGATCATGACGCCGCAGATCTGCCCGGACAACGTCGCCCGGGCCTACTGTTTCGAGGCTCAGCCGTTTACGCCGATCCTCGGGCCGGTGAAGGACATGTTCGGGATCGAGTGGGAGTACGTGCCGCAGGTCGGCGGATCCATGGTCCGCCCGGGTCATCCGTTCGCCGAAGACATGGAAGAGCTCCTCGCGAAGGCGCAGTGGCCCGACATAGACAGCTGGGACTGGGAAGGCAGCGCGAAAGCGAATAACGGCGTGTACTTCCAGCCGGATACGTATAATGTCATCGTGTTCATGAACGGCTGGTTCGAGCGCCTGATCTCGATGATGGAGTTCGAGAACGCGCTGATGGCCCTGAACGACGAGGACGAGCAGGAACTCATCCATCAGTTCTTCGATAAGCTGACGGACCTCTACATCGACATTCTGGGACGCTACATCGACACATATGACTATCTGGACGGCTTCAGCATCCATGACGACTGGGGCGGACAACTCGACACGTTCTTCCCTCCGGCATTGAGCCGCGAGATGATCGTCCCCTACATGAGGCGCGTGACCGACTACATCCACTCGCGCGGGCTGACCGCCGAGCTGCACTCCTGCGGCCAGAACCTTAAGCAGGTGCCGAACTACATCGAGGCCGGCTGGGACTCCTGGTGCCCGCAGGCGATCGTGGATTCGCAGAAGGTCTATGAGCTGTACGGCGATAAGATCCTGGTCGGCGTCGACCCGAAGCTCGACCTGACCGGGAAGACCGACGACGAAGCCAGACAGGCGGCCCGAGACTATGTCGACAGCTTCATGCAGCCCGGGAAGCCCTGTCTGCTGCACTCGTATACGCTGAACCTTCTCACGGACGCGTTTTGGGAAGAGCTTTACGTATACTCCCGGAAGAAAGGCATCGAGATGGCGCAGGCTTAAGAAGCTTCAGACGGCCAGACGCGAGGAGGATATCCATATGCATCATAACGATGCTGCGAAGGCTTCATTTATCGCGGAAAAACTGATCAGCGGCCGCCGTCTGGAGACCGGCGAATACCGGTCTCTTCTGGAGAACCGGAACCCGGAGACCGCGCGCCGGCTGGCAGAAGCCGCGGTCCGGGTGCGGAAAGAGATCTACGGGGACGCCGTCTTCATCCGCGGTCTGATCGAGATCTCGAACATCTGCAAAAATGACTGTTATTACTGCGGGATCCGGAAGGGAAACCGCAGCTGCGAACGCTACCGGCTGGACCGTGAAACGATCCTGGCCTGCGCGGACGAGGGCTACGGCCTCGGCTTCCGCACGTTCGTGCTGCAGGGCGGAGAAGATCCGTATTTTACGGACGGGGTGCTCTGCGATATCGTATCGTCATTGAAAGCGGCGCACCCCGACTGCGCCGTGACGCTCTCGCTCGGCGAGCGCAGCGACGAGAGTTACCGGCGTCTGCGCGCGGCCGGAGCCGACCGCTATCTCCTGCGGCACGAGACCGCGGACCCGGCCCACTACCGGAAACTTCACCCCGCCGAAATGTCCTTCGAGAACCGCATGCGCTGCCTGCGCAGCCTGAAAGCGGCCGGCTTCCAGACCGGCTGCGGCATGATGGTCGGTTCGCCGTTCCAGACCGCGGATCATCTGGCGGAGGACCTGGCTTTCATCGAAGCGTTTAAACCGGAAATGTGCGGCATCGGTCCCTTCATTCCGCATAAGGACACACCGTTCGCGAACGAGCCGGCAGGGACCGCGGAACTGACCTGCTATCTGCTCTCGATCATCCGCCTGATCCATCCCCCGGTGCTGCTTCCGGCCACGACCGCTCTCGGGACGATCCTGGAAAACGGCCGCGAACTGGGGATCCTTTCCGGGGCCAATGTCGTGATGCCGAACCTCTCCCCTCCCTCCGCCCGTGATAAATATGAGCTTTATAACAACAAGCTCCGGACCGGCGCGGAATCCGCACAGAACCTGCGCGAACTGGACGATCGGATGCGGGCCGTCGGCTACCGCCTGTGCACGGACCGGGGCGATATTCGTCTTTGAACCGGCGGGACCCGCCCGCGCAGACCCGGAAGCGGCTGCCGCGGCACTCCATTTCCTTGACATTGCCCTGCCGGCGTGCTACGTTGCAGAAGACCTGAGGGGAAGCGGCGCGCCCGCTGAGAAGAAGGCATATTCCAGCGAGAGCTTCACACGGAAAGGACGGCCTGACCGGAATGGAGCGATCATGTATCAGCCTTTTTAAGCATGCCCTCCGGGACATGCTTTTTTATTTAAGGTTCCGAAAGGAGGACGAAATGGATTACAGAGTAGCAGTCATGAGCATCATCGTGGAACAGGGCGGCCCCGTGGACGTCCTGAACGAGCTTCTCCACGAATACAGCGAATACATCATCGGCCGGATGGGCATTCCGTACCGGAAGCGCGGGATCAACATCATCAGCGTCGTGATCGACGCGCCGCAGGATAAGATCGCGGCGCTGGCCGGGAAGCTCGGCAGCCTCCCGAACATCAGTATTAAGACGGCCTATTCGACCGTGCAGGATTAACGGAAGGAAGCACCTGACCATGTACAAATACGACCCGAAATCGCTCATCGCCGACGAATTCATCAACGACGCGGAGGTCCGCGAGACCCTCGCCTACGCGGAAGCGAACAAAAACAACTTTGAACTTATCGACGCCATCCTGGAGAAAGCCCGCCCGGGCAATCTCACGCTCTCCGAGCACGGCACCGCGCTGACGCACCGCGAGGCGTCCGTGCTGCTGGCCTGCGAAGATCCGGAGAGAGTGCAGCGGCTGTTCGAGATCGCCGAAGAGATCAAGCAGGCTTACTACGGAAACCGCATCGTCCTGTTCGCACCGCTGTACCTGTCGAACTACTGCGTGAACGGCTGCCTGTATTGTCCGTATCACGCGAAGAATAAGACGATTCCGCGAAAGAAGCTGACCCAGGAGGAGATCCGGCAGGAAGTCATTGCCCTGCAGGACATGGGCCATAAGCGGCTCGCGATCGAAGCCGGCGAAGACCCGGTGAACAACCCCATCGAGTACATCCTGGAGTGCATCGACACGATCTACAGCGTCCATCACAAAAACGGAGACATCCGCCGCGTGAACGTGAACATCGCCGCGACGACCGTGGAGAACTACCGGAAGCTGAAGGAGGCGGGCATCGGCACGTATATCCTCTTCCAGGAGACATATCATAAGGAAAGTTACCTGCATCTCCATCCCACCGGACCGAAGCACGATTACAACTACCACACCGAAGCCATGGACCGCGCGATGGAGGGCGGCATCGACGACGTCGGTCTGGGCGTCCTGTTCGGGCTCGAGATGTATAAGTACGAGTTCGCCGCGCTCGTCATGCACGCGGAGCACCTGGAAGCCGTGCACGGCGTCGGCCCGCACACGATCAGCGTACCGCGTGTGAAGAAGGCAGACGACATCGACCCGGACGAGTTCGACGGCGGCATCGACGACGAGACTTTCGAGAAGATCATCGCCTGCATCCGTCTCGCGGTGCCGTACACCGGCATGATCATCTCCACCAGAGAGAACGCCGCCGTCCGCGAGAAGGCCCTGAAGATGGGCATCTCCCAGATCAGCGGCGGGTCCAGAACGTCCGTCGGCGGCTACACGGAGGAGATCCGCCCCACCGACACCGAGCAGTTCGACGTCAGCGACCAGCGCACGCTGGACGAGGTCATCCGCTGGCTGATGGAGCAGGATCACATGCCCTCGCTGTGCACCGCCTGCTACCGCGCCGGCCGCACGGGCGAACGTTTCATGAGCTTCTGCAAGAGCGGACAGATCCTGAATTACTGCCACCCGAACGCGCTCATGACGCTGGCGGAATACCTGACGGATTACGCCTCGCCCGAGACGAAGGAGATCGGCTGGAAGCTGATCGAAAAGGAGCTGGAGAAGATTCCGAGCGACAACACGCGCCGGCTGTGCGCGGAGCATATCGAGGCGATCCGGACCACGAATCAGCGCGATTTCCGGTTCTGACCGCGCCGCGGAAGCCCGAAGGCCGCGAATCCCTGCGAGACCGCCGAGCCGAGAGGAGGATGCTGAGATGAGTTTAAACGAGACGCCCTCGGGCGAACGGATCCATATTGGGTTTTTCGGGCTCCGCAATGCCGGCAAGTCCAGTCTGGTCAATGCCGTCACGGGCCAGGAACTCTCTCTGGTCTCCGATATCGCCGGGACGACGACGGACCCCGTACAGAAGGCCATGGAGCTGCTGCCCCTCGGGCCGGCGGTCATCATCGACACGCCCGGAACGGACGATACCGGGGCGCTGGGCGAGCTGCGCGTGAAGCGGGCGAAAGACGTTCTGCAGAAGACGGATATCGCCGTGCTGGTCACGGAGGCGGGGCGCGGGCTTCTCCCGGCGGAGCGGGAACTGGAAGCCCTGATCGGGGAGCGCGGGATCCCGTGCATCATCGCAGAAAATAAAACGGACCTCCTCGCGGCGGACCGGTCCGGCAGCGCGGACAGTGCAGACGAAAACACGGTCCGCGTCAGCGCCCTGACCGGCGAAGGCGTTCATGAACTGAAGGAAATGCTGGCGGACCTCGCGCGGGCGTGGGCGGCTGACCGGAAAGTCCTGATCCGCGACCTGCTCTCTCCCGCCGATCTCACGGTCCTGGTGATTCCCATCGACGAATCCGCGCCGAAGGGCCGCCTGATCCTGCCGCAGCAGCAGGTCATGCGCGACATTCTGGACGGACACGGAAAGTTCATCGTCTGCCAGCCGGAAGAACTGAAAGAAACGCTGGCGGCACTGTCGGAGAAGCCGAAACTGGTCATCACGGACTCCCAGGTCTTCGGCCGCGTGGACCGGGATGTGCCGGCCGACATCCTGCTCACGTCGTTTTCGATCCTGTTCGCCAGATACAAGGGCGAACTCGGCGAACTCGTGAAGGGTGCGAACGCGCTCTCCTCCTTAAAGACCGGCGACCGGGTGCTGATCAGCGAAGGCTGCACGCACCACCGTCAGTGCCGCGACATCGGAACCGTAAAGATGCCCGGCTGGATCCGGGAGTTCTGCGGGGCAGAACCGGAATTCGAATTCACTTCCGGCGGCACCTTCCCGGAGGATCTCTCCGGCTTCCGGCTGATCGTCCACTGCGGCGGGTGCATGCTGAACGAGGCAGAGATGCAGCGAAGGATGCGGCAGGCGAAGGCGCAGCAGGTACCCATCGTCAACTACGGCATCGCCATCGCGCATATGCATGGAATCCTGGCGCGGAGCCTGGAGCCGTTCGGCCCGGGTCCTGCCTGAACAGTATTTCAAAAGGGCTTCGGCGATCTCCCACCGAAGCCTTTTCTCTTATGTCTGTGTGTACATACGTCTCAAAGATCATCCCCGGACGTTTTCTGTTGTTTCGCCCTTCGTGTTTTTTTATAATAATTACGGAAAAACCGATCAAATCTTTTCCCGCAGACGGTTTCTGCAAGAAAGGGGTATATCCATGTATACATTCAGACCCTGCACTGAACGTGCGGTCCGTCTCCGCGACGCCGTCCGCGACAGACTCATGGTCGCGGACCCGTCGAAGTACCGCATTCAGCTGGACGCGGAATATAAGTATGCGAAGTATCCGCCGATCCTTCAGAAGGCGTATATCACGCGCTACGTCATGGAGCGCATCCATCTGAACATTCAGGAAGATGAGTACTTCGTCGGAAGCCTGGGAAATAAAGGCTGGGGCGCCGCCTATTTCGAGCGCTGGATGATGGCAGACATCGAAAACACCTGGCCCATCCTCGAGGACGGTCTGCATCACGCTCCCGACGACGATCCCTACTATTCGCACCAGAAGATGGCCGTGAGTCCCGAGGACCTGAAAGAACTGCGCGCGATCTTTCAGGAACGGTTCGACCGAAACGGCGGCGTGATGGCTCTGGACTGGGCGCCCGACGGGGCCGACGTCTATTTCGAGACCCAGGCGACCGACTACGGCAAGCTCGGCGGCTGGCCTCTGCACATGCCCCCGGGTCATCTGACCCCGGGCTTCCAGAACATTCTGAAGCAGGGTTACGGCGCCATCCGGAAAAAGGCGCAGGACTGGCTGGACGCCCATGAAGGAAACATTATGGGCAATGACATGGGCCGGTACATGTTCTATAAGGCCGCGGCCGTCTCCTGCGACGCGACGGAGACCCTGACGCGCCGCTACGCGGAGCTGCTGCGCGGGCTGGCGGCAGGCGATGTGACGCCGGAGAAGAAGGCCGAGTACGAGGACAGAGCCGCGAGCCTGGACTGGATCGCGACCGAGACGCCGCGGACGTTCTGGGAAGCCTGCCAGATGGCGATGCTCTATAACTGCTACCTGAAGACGGACAACGATCCTTACGTCACCAGTCTCGGGCGATTCGACCAGTACACCTGGCCCTACCTGAAGAAGGAGCTCGACGAAGGCACGATCACGCTCGAGCGGGCGCAGGAGTATGTGGACGGCTTCTTCCTGAAGATCAACACCTTCTGGGGCGGCGGTCTCGGCAAAAACACCCAGGAGACCGGCGTGGGTGTGTCCTACCAGCACACCACGATCGGCGGCGTCATCCCGGAGACCGGCGAAGACGCTACGAACGAGATCACCTACATGGTCCTGCAGACCATGGCGCGCCTGGATCTGCACGATCCCACGATCTCGCTGCGCATAAACCGGAACACTCCGAAGAATCTCTGGGACCTGGCCATGGCCGCTTCACAGCGCGTCGGCGGACTGCCTCTCCTGCAGAACGACGAGGTCATCGTCCCCGCTGTTCAGCGCGAACTGGGCTTCACGCTCGAAGACGCGCGGAACTTCGCGTTCATCGGGTGCCAAGAGATCACCGGCTCGGGCAATGACTATCCTTGCCCGAACGGCTCTGCGATGGGACATGCCGGCATCTACTGGGCGATCGCTCTGGACATGACGATCAATAACGGCGTGAACCCGATCAACGGCGCGAAGGCCCCCGATAAGGTCTGCTTCGGGTATCTGCCCGACTTTAAGACCTATGATGAACTGCTGGCCGCCTATGAGAAGATGTGCGACTGGATGCTGACCTGGTCGGCGACATTGAATAACCTGACCGAGCACGAGTTCTACCGCCTCTTCCCCTACCCGAACCTCTCGATCTCGATCGAGGGCTGCATGGAGTCCGGAAAGGACGTCTCCGAAGGCGGTGCGAAGTATAACTCCTTCGGCGGCAAGGCCGTGGGTCTCGCCACGACCGCGGACAGTCTGACCGCGCTGAAGTACATGATCTACGACCGGAAGCTCGTCGATCCGCAGACGTATCTGGACGCGGTCCTGGCGAACTGGGAAGGAAAGGAATACGAGGCGCTCCGGCAGCGCGTCCTGCACGAAGTCCCGCACTACGGAAACGATGACCCTTACGCCGATGACCAGATGAAATATCTCATCGACCTGTACTATAACATGTCACGGAAGTACTCGACTCACCGCACGAGCATCTATAAGTGCGGCACGTTCAGCGCTTCCGACCACGTCGTGCAGGGCGAGATCACCTGGGCGACTCCCGACGGCCGGAAGACCGGCGAGCCGATCGCCGACGCCTCGAGTCCCGCGCAGAGCAGGGACGTGAACGGGCCCACCTCGGTGTTCAATTCGTCCACGTACTTCGATCATTCTCATTTCATGGACGGCATGGCGCTGAACCTGAAGATCCACCCGACCGCCCTGACCGCGGAGGACGGCGTGACGAAGCTCGAGAACATCACGCAGGCCTACTTCGAGAACGGCGGCATGGAGGTCCAGTACAATATCCTGGACAATGAAACGCTGCGGAAAGCCCAGGCCGATCCCGACTCGTACCATAACCTCGTGGTGCGCATCGCGGGCTTCTCCGCCTACTTCGTGGATATGACCGAACAGATGCAGAACGACATCATCTCCCGCTACGAACACACGATCTGACCCGAGCGGTACAGATGAATGCTTCACAATGCCGCAGGGCGCGCCTCTTACGGAAGCGCGCCCTGTTTTATTATGCAGTGTGTTTTACATTATTTACATTGTTTCCCCGTACTCGGTTTTCTATAATTTTTTTATACTCTATGATTATGCTCAAATGATGCCATCTCTAGTAAAATAGAGTATTTTCTCTTTTGAATTTTAAATAATAATTTATACATAAAGTAAAAGGAGGTGCCTGCATGTATAACTTCCGTCCGGTCACCGAAAGAATGCACGAGATGAAAAGGTGCGTTCGCGAACGTATTTTCCACATCGACTCCGAGTGCTGCCGCATCATCACAGAAGCGAATAAAAAGTATGAGAGCGTCATTCCCGTTATCCGGAACGCTCTCCTGTTCAAGGCCATGTGCGAGGAAATGACCACGCGTGTCGAGCCGCACGAGGTGCTCGTATCAAATAACACCCGTTTTTTCTGCGGCCCGCGTCTGGATCCCCGCTGGGGCGGCGGCATGATGTACGTCATGCTGGCTGATCAGGGCGTATGGAAGCTCGGCGAAGACGGTCTGTATCATAACCCGGACACCGATGAGCTGCGCTTCGTCATGGACCCGGAGGACTGCGAGGCTCTCCGTGAAATGGGCAAATACTGGAAAGGCCGCACGGTAGGCGAGATGGCCGCCGCGTGGCAGCCCGAAGGCTTCGATGAGATCTGCCGCCTGGGCGTGCGCTCGTTCGGCGAGGGAATGCCCCTGGTCATGATGCCCGCCGGCCACTCCACGCCGGGCTATAAAAAGCTTCTCACCCGCGGCTACGCCTCCATCCGGGACGAGGCGCGCAGCTGGATGGACGCGCACCGGAACGACCTCATGGGCGACGACGTGAATAAGTACATGTTCTATCAGTCCGTCGAGATCGTCTGCGAGGGCGCCATCACGATGCTGAAGCGCTACGGACAGGCCTGCCTGGACGCCGCGGCGGAGTGCACGGATCCCGAACGCAAGGCCGAGCTCGAGGGCATGTCCGAAGACCTCATGTGGATCTCCGAGAACCCCGTGAAGACCTTCCGCCAGGCCTGCCAGGCGACCCTGCTCTATGTGAAGATGCTGACCATGTCCGGCATGACCGACATCGGTTCGTTCGGCCGCTTCGACCAGTACACCTGGCCGTACCTGGAGAAGGATCTCGAGGAAGGCCGCCTTACCATGGACCAGGCGCAGGAGATCACCGACTGCTTCTTCATGAAGATCAACAACTTCTATAACGGCGGCGTCGGCCCGCTGACCGCGATCATCGGCATCGGAAACACCTACCTGCACACGACGATCGGCGGCATTGACCCCGACACCGGCGAGGACGCGACGAACCCCGTCACCTTCATGACGCTGGAGTCGGTCGGCAGACTCACGCTGCATGACCCGACGATCTCCCTGCGCGTCAGCAGTAAAACTCCGGACGAGCTCTGGAACCTGGCGTTCGAGGTAAACCGTCTGGTCGGCGGTCTCCCGCTCTTCCAGAACGACGACGTCATCGTGCCGAGCATCGTAAAGGAGCTGGGCTTCACGCTGCGCGACGCCCGCGACTACGCACTGATCGGCTGCCAGGAGATCACCGGCTCGGGCAATGACTACGCCGCCGGAAACGGCACGAACCCGCCCGAGGCCTACACCTACTACAGCGCGATCCTCGACATGGCCATGAACGACGGTATGAACCCGTATAATCACGAGCAGTGCTGCATCCACACCGGTTATCTCTACGAGATGGAAAGCATCGAGGAACTCCAGGAAGCCTGGAAGAAGCTCGCGACCTATGTGCTGAGAGCGCAGGTCTCCGTCGAGAACTATGTCGAAGAGATCTTCATGCACTACGACACGCATCCCATTCTCTCCATCACGATGGAGGGCTGCATGGAGACCGGCGTGGACGTGGTCTGCGGAGGCGCGAAGTATAACTCCTACGGCTGCACCGCCGTCGGACTGGCGACCGTAGCCGACTCGCTGACCGCGATCAAGTACCTGTGCTTCGATAAGAAGACCGTCACGACGCGCGAGTTTTACGACGCTGTTATGGCGAACTGGGAGGGTCACGAAGATCTGCGCCAGATCGTCCGGAATCAGGTCCCTCATTACGGCAATGCGGATCCGTACGCCGATGAGATGATGGCCTGGGTCGTCAGCACTTACCGCGAGATGTGCGAAGGCTGCTACAGCCGCCGCAGCCGCATCTTCAAGGGCGGCATGTACGGCGCGGCGGATCACGTCGCACAGGGCTACACGACCTGGGCGACGCCGGACGGCCGCTTCGCGGGCGAACCCATCGCCGATGCGGCGTCTCCCGCACAGGGGCGCGACACGAACGGCCCCACTTCCGTTCTGAACTCCGCGCTGGCCTTCGACCACACCCGCTTCATGAACGGCATGGCCCTGAATATCCGCATCCATCCTTCGGCGCTCCAGCGCGAGGACGGCGTGGATAAGCTCAGAAGTATGACGAAGGCATTCATGGAAGACGGCGGTATGGAAGTCCAGTACAATATCGTCTCGGCGGACACCATGCGCGCGGCTCAGGAAGATCCGGACGCGTATAATGAGTTGGTCGTCCGCATCGCAGGCTTCTCGGCCTACTTCGTGGAGCTGAACCAAGACTGCCAGAACGATCTGATCAGCCGTACAGAGAATATGCTTTGACAACATACACACAGACAGAAGGGCCGGAAGATCAAACGCTTCCGGCCCTTTTTCACAGAAAGGGATTTGACCATGTATACATTCAGGCCCTGCACCGAGCGTGCGATCCGCCTCCGGGATGCTGTACGCAACAGGCTTATCGTTGCCGACCCTTCGAAATACCGCATCCAGATGGAGGCAGAAAAACTCTATAAGAAATATCCGCCGATCCTTCAGAAGGCGTACATGAACCGCTACGTCATGGAGCGGATCCACCTGAACATCCAGAAGGACGAGTACTTCGTCGGCGGTCTGGGACATAAAGGATGGGGCGAGGCCCATGCCGAGCGCTGGATGATGGTCGATATCGAAAACACCTGGCCCATCCTCGAGGACGGCCTCCACCACGCGCCGCTCGACGACCCTTACTACTCCTACCAGAAGCTGGCCGTGTCGCCCGAAGACCTGAAGGAACTGCACGCGATCTTCGCCGAGAAGTTCCGGCTCAGCGGCGGTATGGATGCTCTGGACTGGGCGCCCGACGGCGCGGAGCAGTATTTCGAGACGCAGGCCACCGACTACGGAAAGCTCGGCGGCTTCCCGCTGCACATGCCTCCGGGGCACCTGACCCCGGGCTTCCAGAACATCATGAAGAGCGGCTACGGCGCGATCCGCAGGCAGGCGCGCGAGTGGCTGGACGCCCATGAAGGAAACATCATGGGTGACGACATCGGAAAGTACATGTTCTATAAGGCGGCGGAGGTCTCCTGCGACGCGGTGGAGATCCTCTCCCACCGTTACGCGGAAATGCTGCGCGGGCTGGCGGCCGGGGAAGACACGGCCCCGGAGAAAAAGGCCGAGTATCTCGACCGGGCGGACAGCCTCGACTGGATCGCGACCGAGACTCCGCGGACGTTCTGGGAAGCCTGCCAGATGGCGATGCTTTATAACTGCTACCTGAAGACGGACAATGACCCCTACGTCACCAGCCTCGGGCGCTTCGACCAGTACACCTGGCCCTACCTGAAGAAGGAGCTCGACGAGGGCACGATCACGCTCGAGCAGGCGCAGGAATACGTGGACGGCTTCTTCCTGAAGATCAATACCTTCTGGGGCGGCGGCTTCGGAAAGATCGCGCAGGAGTACGGCGTGGGCGTGTCCTACCAGCACACCACGATCGGCGGCGTCATCCCGGAGACCGGCGAGGACGCGACGAACGAGATCACCTACATGGTGCTCGAAACCATGGCGCGCCTGGAGCTGAACGACCCCACGATCTCGCTGCGCGTGAACCAAAACACCCCGAAGAAACTCTGGGATCTGGCGATGGAGGCTGCGCGCCGCGTGGGCGGTCTCCCGCTCCTGCAGAACGACGAGGTCATCATCCCCGCCGCGATGCGCGAGCTGGGCTTCTCCCTGGAAGACGCGCGGAACTTCGCGTTCATCGGCTGCCAGGAGATCACCGGCTCGGGCAATGACTACCCCGCACCGAACGGCTCGTCCATGGGACACGCGGGCATCTTCTGGGCCATCGTCCTCGACATGACCCTGAATAACGGCGTGAACCCGATCAACGGCGCGAAAGCCCCGGACCGGGTCTGTTCCGGATACCTGACCGATTTCAAGACTTACGACGAGCTGCTGGCGGCCTATGAGAAGATGTGCGACTACATGCTGACCTGGTCCGCGACATTGAACAACCTGACCGAGCACGAGTTCTACCGCCTCTTCCCCTACCCGAACCTGTCGATCTCGATCGAGGGCTGCATGGAGTCCGGAAAAGACGTGTCCGAAGGCGGGGCGAAGTATAACTCCTTCGGCGGCAAGGCCGTGGGCCTCGCCACGACCGCGGACAGTCTGACCGCGCTGAAGTACATGATCTACGACCATCACTACGTCGATCAGAAGACCTATCTCGACGCGATCCTCGCGAACTGGGAGGGGCCCGAATACGAGGCGCTCCGGCAGCGCGTCCTGAACGAAGTCCCGCACTACGGAAACAACGATCCGTACGCCGACGCGCAGATGAAGTACGTCATAGACCTGTACTACAACATGTCCCGGAGATACTGCACCGAACGCGCGAGCGTCTATAAATGCGGCACCTTCGGCGCATCCGACCACGTCGTGCAGGGCGAGATCACCTGGGCGACTCCCGACGGCCGGAAGACCGGCGAGCCGATCGCCGACGCCTCGAGTCCCGCGCAGGGCCGCGACACGCACGGTCCGACCTCGGTCTTTAACTCGTCGACGTTCTTCGATCACTCGCGGTTCATGGACGGCATGGCGCTGAACGTGAAGATCCATCCGACCGCACTGGCTGCGGAGGGCGGCGTTACGAAGCTCGAGAACATCACCCAGGCCTACTTCGACAACGGCGGAATGGAGGTCCAGTACAATATCCTGGACAATGAAACGCTGCGGAAAGCGCAGGCCGATCCCGACTCGTATCACAACCTCGTGGTGCGCATCGCGGGCTTCTCCGCCTACTTCGTGGATATGACGGAGCAGATGCAGAACGATATCATCTCGCGTTATGAGCATCGCATCTAGTTTCCGGCTATACACGCGGCGGACGGGTTCACCGCTCCCCGAGCGTCTAAGTCTCCAAAAACCTCAATTAAAAAACGGCCGCCGGGCTTTCTGCCCGACGGCCGCTCTTTTAATTCGGATATGACCCGCTCAGAATCTCAGCAGGTATCGATCACGTATCCGCGTATCCGTCCGGAACCACGGCCTCGATCGGATAATCATCCAGGCTCACTTCGACGTCATAGTCATAGTAGTTCGCGCCGGAGATGAGGTCGGTCCACTCAAGGAACGTCTGATAAGTGTCATAGTCCTCCCAGAAGGTGGGGACCAGGAAGGTCGCGTAAGTGTGGCCTTCTCCGCCGTGGTCACTGCTCTTCACCCAGCTCGGCCACAGCTCATCCATGGTGGCCCAGCCCATCTGCTCCGCATAACAGGCGCCCAGGCAGGTGCCGATGTACTGTGCGCTGGCGGAAGTCAGAGCGTAACGGAAGCAGGACTGAACGCCCGCATCCCACTGCTGCTCAAGGTTCGAGCCGCCGAACGTGACCGCGCAGGAGGTCTCTTCCAGACCGGCGTTCGCCATGACCGTCGCGGCACCCTGTGCCCAGTCATCCATGTTGCCCTGGATCAGCCAGTAGCGAATGGAGCTGTTATTCGTAAGAATAGGAGCCACGATGTCCATAGCGGCCTGCTGCGTCATACCGGCTGCGGAGCAGTCAGCGTCAAAGATGTTCGCCTGTGCTTCCGCGGGAGCATTCTCTGCCCAGTAATCCATGGCTGCCAGAGTACGCTCGTGAAGCAGCGGAACCAGCGAGTAGTCCATGCTGATGCAGCCGACTTCGGACCAGTCAGCGTCCGGATACTCTTCGTTGATCCACTCAAACAGTCTTTCCATCTGTCTCCAGCCGGCCTCATAGTTCGAAAAACCGATCGACGGATGCAGAAGGTTTCCGCCTACAGGGATACCCTCGCCCTCAGCGCCGTCACGGGCGGGAGCCATCTGGGTGATCCAGGAGACTTCGGGGTACTGATCCATCAGCGCTACGACCGTAGGGAAGATCGTGGAGTCAGGATCCAGGATGTAGATATCATATCCCGCATCCAGCTGCTGCTGAAGCATCGTCATGTACAGGTCGTTATCGCCTTCCGCGGATGAGAAGCCCATCCATTCCATATTCATCTGATCGCACAGCAGTGCGGCATAATCGGCTGCTTTCGTATACAGCTGTGTCGATGCGCTGGCGATGTAGCAGACGCGGAAGCTGGGGTTCTGTGAATAATCATACTCGGGGTCGACCAGTGCGACCATATCCAGGTTGATGGAACCATCCGGGTTCGCGTTCGGGGTCGCGCCCACTGCGGCTTCCTCGCCGCCGGCTTCCTCACCGCCGCCGGTCTCCACCGCGGCATTGTCACCGCCGCCCGAGTTATCGGCGCCGCCGCCACCGGAGTTTCCGCAGGCTGCCAGCCCCAGAATCATGGCCGCAGCAAGAAGAAGTGCTAATAATTTTTTCATTTAACTGACTTACTCCTTTCCTTGAAAAAGACATCAGATACGGTTCCCTACTCAGAGCCAGGTCACCACCTCGCTTTCCGTCATTCTCATATCCGGCGAGTAACATCAATTGTAAATAACATTGGGATAATGACTGAATAATTATAATGTCATTTTGAAACCGGCCTACTTAAAAGTCAATGTAAAACTCTCAGACCGGGTCTGAAAAACTTACAATTCCACAAACGCGGAACGGAAGCCGATGTCGGGGAAAATGTAGTCTCTGTCGTCTCTCAGGTACAGCTCCCACATGCCCGAAGGCGAGTAATCGTACCATGAACCGCCGCGGAACGCCATCTGCTCGCCGTTATTCCTCAGGAACAGCGCCTCCCTGCCGGTATCCTCGTCCATCGGAACGATACCCAGTTCCTTCAGGATCATCGGCGGCTCGCCGCCGTCCGCCATCTCGATCGCGGAGAACGGAGCGACCACGAAGCCGTACTTGGCCGGGCGGTCCTCACCGGTATAATGCGGAAACTCGATCTTATCGTTAATGCGGACGCCGCTCTTCACCATGGCAGAGAAATGAACATCACTCCCGGGGGCGGTTCCGTCATACTTCAGCGTCCCTTCCGTCCCGGGCGTCACCAGCGTGCCATCGCGAAGGATGGCCCGCCACTCGGTGCTGTCGGGGCCTTCGTCGACGTTCATCGCACTGTCATTGTCCGGAATGATCTGAATCTCGCCTTCGACGATCCGGAAGCCCTGAACGCTGTCCCAGACATTTCCGACCAGGTCGTAAATGCCCGCCTCGGTGCCGTCATGCGACCAGGTGACCGGGCCGGTGCCGGTAAGCGTACGCACCTCGGCGGTCACATCTTCCAGAGCCGGCATCTTCGGTGACAGGACCGCCTCCTGAACGTCCTGCTTATAGAAATCACGTCCGTCATAGGTGTTTCCGTGCGGCCGGCCGGTGTTCTTTCTGCACCAGTGCATGATGGCGCACCACTCGGCGTTCGTGATCATGTGCCAGCCCCTGCCCTTCTTCGCGCAGGCCTGCCGGGCGTCCTCGATCGTGATCATGGTCGCCGGATCCTCACCGTAAACGGAATACGCACGGCCGTCACGAATGATATTCATGTACTTGCTGACGTAGATGCAGTCGACTTCGCGTCCGCCCACGATAAAGGCCGAGCACGTCTCGTCGCGTCCGCCTTCGATCACGTCGCTCCACTTAAACTTCGGGATGCGTACCATCCGGGACGGACGGCCCAGATCGTCGGTGATGTCGTAATTCCCGTCGGGAAGCTCCGTGATGACGGCCTTCACTTCGGGATCCGTCTCCGGGATCAGCGCGTTCCGCGCGCGGGCGCCCTCGCCGTCCGACTTATACAGCAGAGGGAAATTAAACATGTCGGAAGGACCGATCGTGATATCGTATCCATCCAGGTCGAAGACACGGCCTTCGATGTTTCCGGGAAGCTTGTCAGGCATTACGATGCCGCTGTTTTTGGCTTCTTCTTCAGTCATAACGCGAACCTCTCTGTTATCTTCCAACACTATACTCGGGATCCTGCAGCCAAAACTCAGTTGTCACATATGTTTTTTCATATGTTCTTCTTTTTCAGAATACTCGATTTGTAGGTTTTCTTCTATGGGAAAAATACCGATGAGTATGCAAGATTCTTCAAAACAAAAAGGCTCCGGCGATCTCTCACCGAAGCCCTTTTTACTAATTCGTTTCCCGGTCAGGTCAGCGGACGGATGAAGATCATCTCCTCCGCGCCGCCTCCCGTCAGCATACGGTTTACATCGAGAATAAACTCGCTGACGATGTCGGTCGCCTGATAAAGCGAGTTATTTACGATCCAGACATTGCCGTTCTGCACAGCGCGGAATTCCTCGAAATGTTCATCCTTCCCCAGCAGATCCGCCAGCGTCGTGACGGACGTATCGATGGTGCCGTTATAGATGAGGTAATCCGCATCCCTGGCCGCCGCGTAGAACTCCTCGAACGAGATGCTGATGGTGGCTTTCCCCGCCTGATTTTCCAGACTGGTGAACGGATACACTCCGCCGGCATCGGTGATCATATGGGAGATGTAATCATCCCTGCCACGGACGACCGCCAGTCCGGAGGTGTTGATATTAAAGAAAGCCACCGTAGGGCTGCCCTCCGGAAATTCGGTGATCCGGCTGACGATGTCGGACTGCCGGCCGAAGAACTCTTCCGCCTCTTCCAGATGTCCGGTCATCACGCCGTAGACCTTGATCCACTCGGTCCTTCCCAGGGGCTCCGGCTCATAGCTCGACCTGTCGATAAACACCGGAATGCCCAGTTCCTCGATCATCTCCTGGACGCTCGGAGAATGCAGGATCATGGTCGACTCAATGGCCAGATCGCAGTCGCCGTTTACCAGGAGCTCATAATCGGGGCGGCTGTATTTGCCCGCATAGACGATTTCTCCCGCCTCCATCAGCGCCGCCGCTTCGTCAATATACCAGCTGTCAGCCTCCAGGGCCGAAAACCGGATGGTGTCCGCGGCATTTGCAGCCACGAACAGGGCCATGGCGGAAGTGGCCGCGAGATAGATGCTGTCCAGCGGCTGCTGCAGCACGATGATATCCCTGTCCAGACCTTCCGGGACTTCGGCCCCATCCGGAACCAGCAGATAGACGCGGTCCCCGATGACGTCGATGACCGTGTAGCCGTCATTGTAAAAATGAACCGCAAAACAGGTCGCATACTCCAGATCCAGGCTGGACTCATATGTCAGCCCAGGGATCTCGGCAGGTCCGCTGTTCTCCGAAGCTTCCGGAGCCTCAGTCTCTTCCGCATCTGCCTCATCGAGCGCTGCGCTTTCGACATCTTCCGGCATTCCAGAACCGGCGTCCCCGCCCGCGGAAGAGCCGCCGCATCCCGCCAGAAGGAGGGATGCGGCCATCACAGCGGCCAGAAAAACTATAAGGAACTTTTTCAGTTTCATAGATTTACCTCGATCCGCTTCTTTACGCTGCCTCGCCGGCATCAGGAGCTTCGATCTCTCCGGCAGCAACGGCCGCTTCCACCGCTTCGCCGAACAGCGCATTCGCCTCGTCTTCTCTTCCGAAGAGGACACCGTATACTTTGATCCACTCGGCGGCAGCCAGATCGGTGTCTTCATCCGCGGACCTATCCACGATCACAGGAATACCAAGCGTAGCAAAGTACTCAGTGATCTCCGCCATACGGTCCGTCTGCGCATCCACAGAGAGGAGCTCTCCGTCCTCACCTGTGAAGTACGCGTCGAGATTATCGGCGTCCGCTTCATAGAAGAGATCTTCATTGTCCGCATTCCGGTCATCTTCATCGACGATTCTCGGAAGGATCATGTCGGACAGGAACGCGATCTGCGTGTTCGATCTGATCAGCTCTCTGAAGTTCGGATCGTTCCAGCTGCCCGCAAAGGCCGGAGCCTCATCGGGAGCATCTGAAGCCTCCCCATCCTCCTCTTCTGCCGGTTCCTCATCCGTGGCAGTCAACAGCCCCAGCAGATCCAGTGTCTCCAAAGCCGCCATGGCCTCTTCCGAGGAAGCGTAGACATTCTCCGCGGGAATAGTAATGATGACGACTTCCTTATCCAGTCCCGCCGGCACTTCAACGCCTTCCGGCACGAGAAGGTAGTAAACGACATCTTCCATGTAGATCTCGGTGTCGACCGCGCTTTCCGCAGAGGATCCTTCCTCTTCCATGCCTGTATCCTCGGATACAGTTTCTGCCTCTTCAGACGCTTCTGCCTCTTCATTTCCGACCGCTTCCGGATCTCTGGCGGTACCGCCGGTCATATCGACCTCCAAGAGTCTGACGCCCTGATCATAGAAAAACAGGCGGAAGGTCTCGGCATAGGCGACCTCGTTTTCATTGTCCGCGTCGTAGACAAATCCCAGAACCTCAGGTGCCTCATCATCCAACGTGCGCGCGGAGTTTTCATCGCCGAAGCCGATCGTGTTCACATCTTCGCCTCTGTCGGATGCTGCCGCCGCAGCGATATACACATAAATGTTATAGGCGACTTCATGCGCGGCAGACATCGCGGTGGTCATGCCGATGATGGTGTTGTTCGCGTTCAGGCGCACGGGAATGGTGAACAGCGATCTGCCGCCCGAAACTGTCGGGTAGTAGATGTTCCCGCTGGCCTTCACGTAACCGATGTTCGTGCTGCTGAACGCCAGCGTAGCATAAGCTCTTCCGTTCGTTACCGTTACCTGGGTGCAGGAAATGCTGAGTCTGCCGGTACCGCCCGACCAGGAGAACGTATCCGGAGTATAGACGCCGTCCGCCAGAGTCGTGCTGTTATCCACAGCGGAGGTGGAGCCGCTCAGATCCGATTCGTACTGAGATTCCTCAGCGGGCGTCGGTACTTCAGGTTCCGTGTCGGCGGGCTTGCCATCGGAAGAGCCGTCCGAGGGCTGAACCGTCTCATCATCGCCGCTCGTTTTCTGCAGATCTGCACTGTTGAAGGTCAGGGTCCTGTCGTACCATTTGGAGCCGTGCGCGGCCACACTGATCGGGGTGTCCAGAGCACTGACCGGAATCGTGAAGACCGTGCCGGTCTTTGCCGAGCCGTCGTCTGCCGTATAGTCTGCGGTTCTATCAGGGCTGATCCAGTTCGCGGAATCCCCCGCAGCCGCAGCTGCGGTCCCCATATACAGCATGTCATAACCGGTACCGCTCAGTGTGATCTGCGCTCTGATCTGCCCGTTTACTACGGTGAGCTCACATTTCACGATCTTGAACATGGCCGCGCTGGAGGTGACGGTGGTGGTGTAGGTTCCGTCGGACAGGGTGCCGGTACCGGGGGTGTTGCCGCCTGTGCCGGGGGTGTTGCCGGTACCCGGATCAGTGCCGGAGCCGGGAGTATCTCCCGTACTGGGGTCATCTCCGGTACCGGGAGTCTCACCGCTCGCATCCGGAATTGACAGATATACTGTCCTTCCTACCCAATCGTTCGAATTGGTATTCCATATTCTGATCGCCACATTACTTCCGCGGGCACTGGAAGGAATGTCATCGAAAGTAAACACCCTGCCGCCTCCGGTTTGGAGAGTGCCGACTACGGCATCAGACTCATTCTTTCCTTCGATATCTGTCCCAATATAAACCGCGCTGTAATTATCGTGACCTGCTTGTGTCGTAATGCTCACGGTCATCGTATCTCCATGAACAGTGATAGAGGAGTTTACTATTTTAAACATTCCATATTCTTCACCATCATCTTTAAGACACTTGATACCTGCACCTTCGATTGTTTCGTCAGAGTTACCAGGGTTATCTCCGGTGCCGGGATCGTTTCCGGTGCCATTATCATTTAGTGGCGCTCCGCTCACGTTCCCGTCTGCATCCGGGATCGACATGTACAGCTCATAAGTGCTGAACGCTGTCCCGTTTTCTTTTGCCAGCGTGATAGGCAGATATGTCCCGCGGCTGCCGGCCGGCAATTCGAATGTGAAAGTTCGGGTATCTTTCCCGTCGCTGGCAG
>JAFWDI010000036.1 GCA_017513125.1 Lachnospiraceae bacterium
ACGACCCGCGCGATCGCGGTGACGGCCATGTTTCTGGCCATGAACATTGCCCTGAGTTCCTTCGGGGTGCCGGTGCCCGGCGGCCATCTCTACCTGAACGACATTGTGATCGTTCTCGCGGCGATTCTGCTGCCGCCTCCGCTCGCGTTTATCGTCGGCGGTATCGGAGCGTTTCTGGGAGATCTGCTGTTCTACCCGACGCCCATGTTCGTCTCGCTGGTCGTGCACGGCGTTCAGGCTGTGATCATCTCGCTGGCGGTGCACGGCGTGGGTTCCGCGGGGCAGGGCGCAGACCTGTCCGCTCCCGTCGATCCGTCCGGAAAGATCCGCAGGACGGTTTTCGGGGTGATCCTGGGCGCCGCTGTCGCGGTCGTCGGTTATTCGCTGGGGCGGGCGTTTATCTACAGCACGCCCGAGTATGCGGTCCTGAAGCTGCCGTACCAGATCCTGCAGCAGGGAGTCGGCGCGGTCCTCGGACCGGTGCTGGCGTACCGCTTCGGCATCGAAAAACTGTATCGGAGGACGGTCTCGCGGTCAGTGTAGCGGCAGACATTCGCGCGGCATATGCGCCGCGCGGGATCTCATTGACATATTCCATGCTTGCTTTCTCTGATTGACATTGCAGTAAACCGGTTTGATAATGAGTATTGATCAGGTTACGGAACAGAAGCTGTCAAAACGAACGAACACAGAGGAGGCAAGCATGGAGTTTGTGCATAACCCTAATCAGATCGCGGTCTTTTCGGAAGACGGAGAGACGCTCGCGGAAGTGACGTTTCCCGAAGTGGAAGAAGGCGTGGTCGATGTGGACCACACTTATGTGAGCGGAGAACTGCGCGGTCAGGGGATCGCGGGAAAGCTCATGAGCGAACTCGTGAAGGATCTCGCGGAGACGGACCGGAAGGCGGTCCTGACCTGCTCGTACGCTGTGGACTGGTTCGAGCGGCACGAGGAGTACCGGGATCTGCTGGCGAAGCCGGACGAGAAGCCGCCGCTGGCCTGTAAGATCGGCGGGAAGCACTGAGACCGCAGGTCCGCAGAAACAGAGTACGGAGTATGAAAAGGAGCCCTGAAGGGTTCCTTTTTTATGCCCGAATATGCCGCCGGATGTCCCTCGGGCTGCGCCCCGTGCGGCGTTTGTGAGAAATTCGTTCGGAAAGCATGGGTTGAAATCACGGCCCGGGTACCGCAGAATAGGAGACGCAGGTGTATTAATACGATTCATACACTCTGGTTATTTTTGGATTTTGCGATTCGGTCAGGAAGAGAGGAGCGGAATGATCAAGCTGAACTATCGGGATACCAGACCGATCTACGAGCAGGTCAAGGACGACCTGCGCCGGCTGGTGATCTCAGGCGCCATCCGGGAGGGGGAGAAGATCCCTTCTGTCCGGGAACTGGCGGTCCGGCTCTCCATCAACCCGAACACGATCCAGCGGGCTTACCGCGATCTGGAGCAGGAAGGCTATATCTATATGATCTCCGGGAAGGGGAGCTTCGCGGCTCCGCTCAAAGAGGTCTCCGCACAGAGAAAGGAAGAGGTCGGATCGGTGTTCGAGGAAGTGGTGAGAGAGCTTTTGTCCCTGGGCTGCAGCCCGGAGGAACTGAAGGAGAGGATCGAAAAACTGGCGGAAGGAGGTGTCTGGGATGATCCGGGTCAATGACGTAGTTAAAAAATTTGACGGCTTCACGGCGCTGGACCGCCTGAGCATGCATGTGCCGAAGGGCGCGGTCTACGGGCTGGTCGGCCCGAACGGCGCGGGTAAATCCACGATCCTGCGCCACATCACGGGAGCGATGCATCAGGATGCCGGAGAGGTCCTCGTGGCCGGCGAGCCGGTCTGGGAGAACGAGCCGGTCAAGGCCCGCATGGCCTTCATTCCGGACGACATCTTTTTCTTCAACTCCGCGAATGTCCGCGACATGCAGCGCTTCTACCGCGGCCTCTATCCGCGCTTCGACGATGCCATGTTCGAAACGCTTCTGAAAGAGTTCGCCGAGCTGGATCCGAAAAAGAACATCCGGGGTTTCTCGAAGGGCATGCAGCGGCAGACCGCGTTTCTGCTCGCGCTGTGCGCACGGCCGGAGATCCTGGTGCTGGACGAGCCGGTCGACGGGCTGGATCCCATCGTCCGCCGGAAGATCTGGAGACTGATCCTGGCGGATGTGGCGGAGCGCGAGACGACCGTTCTGATCTCGTCGCATAACCTGCGCGAGCTTGAGGACGTCTGCGATCACGTGGGCATCCTGAAGGGCGGGAAGCTGCTGCTGGAGCACTCGCTCGACGAGCTGCAGGGCAATGTCTCGAAATTCCAGATCGCGTTTAACGGCGAGGTGCCGGCATTGCCCGAGGGCATCCGCCTGCTGCACGACGAGCAGATGGGGCGTGTGCATACACTGATCATCGAGGGCGACAGCGAAGCGGCCCGCGCGGAGTTCCTGAAGCTCGAGCCGGTCCTGCTGGACGTGCTGCCGCTGAGCCTGGAGGAGATCTTTATCTATGAGATAGGAGGTGCGGATCATGAAGATATTTCCCGCTAAACATCTGTATCTGACCCACCTCAGACGGTTCCGGGTCGCGGGCGTGCTCTATCTGATCTTCCTGCTGGTCTGGGTGCCGTATTCGGC
>JAFWDI010000001.1 GCA_017513125.1 Lachnospiraceae bacterium
CGCTGCAGCACGAAGGCCGCCGCCACGCGTCCGCCGGCAATGTCCTTCTCGAGGGCGTCGTACATCTTCTTAATGTTCTCATAATCGGGCATGTCGTTCTCGTCGCGCGCCGCGGGAAGCAGCACGAGACGGTCGCCCGCGTGTTTAAACTCGGGGGAGACGATCCGGTTTCCGTCCGCGACCGCGACCGCGAAGGACACCAGGGTCGGAGGAACGTCCATGTCCTCGAAACTGCCGGACATGCTGTCCTTGCCGCCGATCGAGGCCAGTTCAAATCCCTGCTGCGCCTCGTTCGCGCCCAAAAGCGCCGCGAAAGGCAGTCCCCAGCGCTCGGGATCGGTGCCCAGCTTCTCGAAATACTCCTGGAACGTAAAGTGGATCTTCTTCGTCTCACCGCCGCCCGCGACGATCTTCGCGACCGAGTCGGTCACGGCCCAGGCCGCCGCGTGGTAAGGACTCCAGGAGGACAGGTACGGATCGAAGCCGTAGCTCATCATGGTCACCGCGTCCGTCGTCACGCCGAGCGTCGGGACCTTCGCGACCATGACCTGCGTCTCGGTCATCTGATATTTTCCGCCGTAGGGCATCAGCACGGATGCCGCGCCGATCGAGGAGTCGAAGCGCTCCACGAGGCCCTTCTGCGAGCAGACGTTCAGGTCGCCCGCGGTCTCGATCCACTTCTTCTCGAAGTCTTCCACCGGCTCCGCCTTCGTGAACGGATCTTCCGCCTTCTTCGGGCTGATCACGCGGACGTCGGCCTCCTGGCGCGCGCCGTTCGTGTCGAGGAACGCGCGGGAGAGATCGACGATGGTCTTTCCGCGCCAGTGCATGACCAGTCTCGGGGACTCGGTCACGACCGCCACCGGGGTCGCCTCGAGGTTCTCCTCGGCCGCGTATGCCAGGAACTGTTCGAGATCGTCCGCCGCCACGACGACCGCCATGCGCTCCTGCGACTCCGAGATCGCGATCTCGGTGCCGTCCAGGCCCGCGTACTTCTTCGGGACCTTATCCAGGTCAATGTCCAGGCCGTCCGCCAGCTCGCCGATCGCGACGGAGACGCCGCCGGCGCCGAAGTCATTGCACTTCCGGATCAGCCGGCTGACCTCCTCGCGGCGGAACAGTCTCTGCAGCTTCCGCTCGGTCGGGGGATTACCTTTCTGGACCTCCGCGCCGCAGGTCGTCAGGGACGCGGTCTCATGTTTCTTCGAGGAGCCTGTCGCGCCGCCGATGCCGTCGCGGCCGGTGCGGCCGCCGAGGAGGACGATGACATTGCCCGGATCGGAGGTCTCACGCATGACCATGCGCCGGGGCGCCGCGCCCATGACAGCGCCGATCTCCATGCGCTTCGCCGCGTAGTTCGGGTGGTAGATCTCCTTCACGTAGCCCGTCGCCAGGCCGATCTGGTTACCGTAGGAACTGTAGCCCGCGGCCGCGTCCTGCACGAGCTTTTTCTGCGGGAGCTTTCCTTCCATGGTCTCGGACAGCGGGACCGTCGGGTCCGCCGCACCCGTGATGCGCATCGCCTGATAGACGTAGGTCCGGCCCGAAAGCGGGTCGCGGATCGCGCCGCCGAGGCAGGTCGCCGCGCCGCCGAAAGGCTCGATCTCGGTCGGGTGGTTATGCGTCTCGTTCTTAAAGTTTATCAGCCACTCCTCGGTCGTCTTTTTCCCGTCCGCGTCCGTGACTTCGATCGGGACGACGATCGAGCAGGCATTGATCTCGTCGGTCTCCTCCTGGTCGACCAGGATCCCGTCGCGCTTCAGCTTCCGCATCGCGATCAGAGCCAGGTCCATCAGGCAGATATACTTATCGTCGCGGCCGGCGAACAGCGCCTCGTGATCCGCCTCGTACTTCTCCCAGGAAGCGCGCAGCGGCGCCGCGTAGTCTCCATCGGCGATCTCGACGTGCTTCAGCTCGGTCTGGAACGTCGTGTGCCGGCAGTGATCCGACCAGTACGTATCCAGCACCCGGATCTCCGTCATCGACGGGTCACGCTTCTCTTCATCGCGGAAGTGGTCCTGGATGAACCGGAAATCCGCGAACGTCATCGCCAGTCCGTAAGAGCCGTAGCGCGCGCGCAGGGTCTCCTCGTCTTCGGAGATGAATCCCTCGAGGACCTCCACGTCGTCCGGCTCATCGAACACCTCGACCAGCGTCTCCGGGATCTCCTCGGCCGCGACTCTCGAGTCGACCGGATTGATCACGAACGCGATGATCTTTTCGCGTTCCTCCTCAGAGATGCCGCCGCTGATCACGTAAGTCTGCGCGGAGTGAATGATCGGCTCTTCGTTCTCGTTCAGCAGCTTCACGCACTGCACGGCGGAGTCGGCGCGCTGGTCGAACTGGCCGGGCAGATACTCGACGGAAAAGACCGCGTCATCTTCCGCCTTCTCAAACGTTTCCTCATAGAGAAAATCGACGGGAGGCTCGGAAAAGACCGTCACCTTCGCGGCCTCGAAGGTCTCATCCGAGAGATTCTCAACGTCATAGCGCTGCAGCACGCGGACGCCGGTGACCCCCGCAATGTTCAGGTAGTCGCGGATATCGCCGGCGAGCTTCGCCGCTGCGACCGCGTACGCGGGTTTCTTTTCCACATAGACTCTTTTTACGCTCATAAGGTCCCTCCACAGACTGCTGTCTTCGGTTCTGCCCGCGGCCCGCGCGGGCTGTAATATTATACTATTCTTCGGCCGCCTCTGGCAATGTGCCCTTCAGCGCCGTCGGGATCCCGCAGACCATGCGCACGACCGTATCCGCGCGCTTCGCGAGCAGTGTCGTCAGCCGCCCGGCCGCCTCCCTCTCGCGCCGGATCTCCGGTTCCAGCGGGATCACGCCGTTTCCGACCTCGTTCGCGAGGATCACCTCATATTTCCCGAGACCGGACATGATTGCATCCACACGGCTGTCGACGTCCGCCTTCGCCACGGTCTTCGCGTCCCGCGCCGCGATGCCCTTCACGAGCTCCTCCGCGTGGACCAGCACGCGGTCCGAGGAAAGGTCGTATCCGAGCTGTTCCGCGTAGGTGCGCTTTCCCGATCCTTCCGCTCCGACGATCAATAACATGTGTTTTCTATCCTTTTCTTCTGTTTCGGACTGTGCCTCCCGCGGTGCGGCCGCGTCTCCGCGGAGCTCCGGGAGCGCGCCCTTCAGCACGGTCGGGCAGCCGAAGACCATCTCGCAGACCGCGTCCGCTTCCGCGGCCACGGAGGCATTGATCTTTCCGATCACACGGACATACTCTTCGGTGAGGTCTCCGTAACCGCCGCCGTCCGAACCCACGTCGTTCGTGACCACGACCAGATGAGAGCACTGCGCCGCGAGCGTGCGGATGCCTTCGGTCACCGCCCCGAACGGATCGCGGACATTTCCCTCGTCGTCGAACATCTCGTTCGCGGTGAGGTTCGCGATGCACTCCAGAAGCGCGACCGGCTTTTCGTCGTCGGTCTTCGAACGGAACAGAACGAGCCCTGCCAGGTCCGTGTAGCGCTCGATCGTCATGAAGCCTTTCGCCGCCCGCATCCTGCGGTGCCGGCCGATCTTCTCCGCGCTGCCCTCGCCGAAAGGACGCATCGCCGCGATGTAATACATCGGAACGCCCTTCGCCAGCCGGGAGCACAGATCTTCCGCATATGAACTTTTTCCGCAGCCGGAGCCGCCTGTGATCAGGATCAGCATAGGTTTCCTTCATGAAGAGGCGCGGCTCAGGCCGCCGCCGTACCGGGAGTCAGCGTTCGTCGCCTTCCTGGATCGTGTACTGTTCCACGCCCGCGTCCGCGAAGGCCGCCGAGCCGTGGTAGACCGCGAGCGCCATATCCAGCAGCGGCAGCATGCAGGCCGCACCGGTCCCCTCGCCGAGCTTCAGCCCCGCGCGGATCACGGGTACGAGTCCCAGTTCGCGCAGGATCTGCTCCGCCGCGGGTTCCGCCGAGCAATGGCTCGCGATCATCCCCTTCTTCGCGTTCGGGCAGAGCCTGGCCGCGATCAGGGCAGAGACCGAACTGATCAGTCCGTCGATGACCACGGGCACGCGGTACAGTGCGCCGCCCAGGAACATGCCGGCCATGCCGGCGATATCGAAGCCGCCGAGCTTTGCGAGGATGTCCAGAGGGTCCGCCGGGTCGGGAGCATTGACCTCGATTGCGCGATGGATCGCAGCCACCTTTTTCCGCAGGCCTTCATCGGAGAGACCGGCGCCGCGGCCGGTGATCTCCTCGACCGGCACCCCGAGCATGGACGCCGTGACCGCGCTGGAGGTGGTGGTGTTGCCGATGCCCATCTCGCCGGTGATCACGATCTGATAATCCGCGTCCCGGCACTGCCGCACGAGCTCCATACCGTAAGCGATCGCCTCGCAGGCCTGCTCCTTCGTCATGGCCGGTCCCAGGGCAATGTTCCCGGTCCCGTCCGCGATGTGGCAGCCCGGCACGCCTTCCACGCGCGTGAGCATGCCCATATCCTGCGCGAACACGTCCGCACCCGCGGCTTTCGCCATCAGGCAGACCGACGAGCGGTGGTCGCGGATATTTCCCGCCATCGTCGCGGTCACGGACGCATCCGTCTGGGTCACGCCCTCTGCCACGACGCCGTTATCCGCACACAGGACTTCGACAGCCCTGCGGTCGATCCGCACATCCTCCGATCCGGTCAGCGCCGCGATCCGGATGACCGCGGTCTCGAGATCGCCGAGGCCTTTCAGGGGCTTCGCGATCCCGTCCCAGTGGGCTTCGCAGGCTGCGGCGGCGGCCGCGTCGGCGGGGCCGATCTGCTCGTTCAGTTTTTCAAAATCCAGCATGATCTCTCCTTAAATACGACTCCGTATCCGTATGCACATATTTATTAAGAATCTATCATATTTTTACCGTTTCCGCATCAGGTTTATGTGCGGGGAAAGGCCGCAGGCCGCCCCGTGAAACAGGCCTCTGCGGAAATCGTTGACAACCCCGTCCCGGCATGATATAAATTTCTTTGCGTCTGTTTCGGGCGCATCTGTCCAGGGGATTAGTTCAATGGCAGAGCAACGGTCTCCAAAACCGTTAATGAGGGTTCGAATCCTTCATCCCCTGCGCATAAGAAAAGGGCCGCGCGATGCGCGGTCCTTTTTTCGTTCTCTTCCGTTCTGCGCGGAACCGGGGATCCCTCTCCGTCCGCGCCCTGCGCTCACACCGGCAGGTTCGGGATCAGCTCCACGAGAAACACCGCCGCGCACGCGAAGGCAGCGACCAGGATCATGCTGACCTTCTTATAAGCCAGCACGAGCGCGGCCGCGAGACCCACCGCCGCCGAGATCACGCTGTTCGTGGCGTGAAAGACCGCCGGCACGGTCATGGCTCCGAGCGTCACGTAAGGCACATAGTACAGGAATGACCGCAGCGTACGATTCCTGATCTTCCCTCGTATGAGCGTGATCGGGATCATGCGGATCAGATAGGTGACAGCCGCCATCACGGCGATGTAGATCCAGATACTCGTTCTCATCCCGCCGCCTCCTTTCCGCTTTCCTCATCCTCGTCCGGAACCGGGGCGATGACCGCCGCCGCGAACGCCACGATCACCGTGACGATGATCAGCCGGAAATTCGCCGGGACCAGGTTCAGCCCCGGGCAGTAATTCAGCAGGATCATGGCCCCCATGGCCGCGAGCACCGCAAAACGCACGGAACGCTTCTCGCGGATGCCGGGCATGATGATCGCGATGAACATGCCGTAGATCGCGAGGCCCAGCGCGCTGGTCACGCGGCCCGGCAGCACCTGGCCCAGCGCCGCTCCGAGCAGTGTCCCGAAGGTCCAGCCCGGAACCGCCGCGCTCATCAGACCGACCGTGTAGATCGGAGGCAGAGGCTTCGGATACATGGAACTCAGCGCGAAGATCTCATCCGTAAAACCGTAAGCGATGCCCATGCGCTTCGTCGTGGACAGTTTCGGATTCACGTTCTGTGAAAGGGAGGCCGACATGAGGCTGTAGCGGAGATTGATCACCAGCTGCTGCAGCGCGAGCGTCAGGCAGCTGCCGCCCGACGCGATGATCGACAGTGCGCCGAACTGTCCCGCGCTGGTCAGGTTCACGAGCGACAGGATCGTAGCCTCGAGAGCTGTGATACCGAGTCCCGCAGCCTGAATACCGAACGCGAACGAGACGGCGAAATACCCGAGCAGTACCGGGACGCCGTCGCGAAATCCTCTTTTCCAGATGCGAAAAGTCTTCGATGTCATGATGACTCTCTTTCAAAAAGCGGTCTGCATTCCGCAGACCGCTTCACTATACCAAATGACCGTTTAACGCGCAATGTCGAAGTGCGCACCGGCATGCGCCCGCGCCGTCACACCGTCAGGCGGCGTGCTCCGCGCCGCTCCGGGAGATCTCCCGCGGCGCCTCCGGGCGGTTCCTCGTTCCCGCGTAAAGCAGCGGCTCCGCTACGAAGCGATTGAAAAAGCTGATCAGAGGGCCCATGAAAAACGCCGTGACCACGGTCCCGATACCGACGCTTCCGCCCAGCGCCAGGCCTGCCGCGACACAGATCAGATCGGTCGCCACACGGCACCACCGGAACGGTACTCTGGACTGTTTTTCCGAGATGGTCAGCGCGATGAAATCGTAGGTCGACACACCCATGTCAGCCGTAAAATACAGTGCCGAGGACAGGCACATGATCACGACCCCCAGAAACAGGAATACGACGCACACCGCGATCGTGGGATGCGGAAGGACCCAGTGCCAGAAACGAAGCGAAAGATCCGCGACATAGCCCAGCAGGAACAGATTCAGGACCGTCCCGAGGCCGATCTTCTTTCTCGCGGTAAACGCCATCACGACCAGGAGCGCTGCGCACAGAAGCATATAGAACGTTCCGAAAGAGAGCGGAATGTGTTTCCAGAGTCCGTGGGCGAAGACCTGAAACGGATCCATGCCCATGCCCGAAAAGCTGAACATGCCCACACTGACGCCGCAGATCACGATGCCCGCGACGGTCATTGCGACACGCCGCACACGCAGCTCTTTCGCGGTTTTTTCGATCCGGTCCATGGGCGGTCCTCTCTTTCGAATAAACGGGGACTTCCGTGCCGCCGGAAACAATTCCGGCGCGCATGGCGCAACAGCGTTAATGATAGCATTGCCCCGACAGATGTCAATGCGGGCGCCCCCGGCATATACAGAAAAATAAGAAACACGCGGACGCCGGGCGGCTTCCGCGTGAATACAGTCCCTCTGAGTTTCCGCCGCCCGTTCCCGGGCCGGTCTCAGTTCTCCTTAAAATAGCTGTCCGGTCTGCGGTCGCGCAGGAGGTTGTCGATCAGCGAAGTGGCTCCGCAGCGGGCGGCGGAGATGGTCTCGTAGACGTCGCCCTCCCAGACCGCCAGCCCCGGATGTTCCATGTCCGTCGTGGCGACGATGATCCCGTTCGGGTCAATGATCCGGCTCTGCCCGCAGCACAGCTCGCCCTCGTACGGGCCGACGTGGTTGCTGGCCACGAGGAAGAACTGGTTCTCCAGCGCGCGCGCCTGATCCACGATATTCAGGCAGTAAGCCTGAGGGTCTTCCGGCACCGGCTCCACACAGGGCCACGCGGTCGGCGCGCAGACGATCTGCGCCCCCTGAAGGGCCAGCGTGCGGGTCGACTCCGGGAAGACCTTATCATAGCAGATGCACAGGCCGATCTTTCCGATCTTCGTGTCATAGGTGCGGAATTCGCCGCCCGGGGTCGAAGACAGCCGCTCCACGCCAGGCAGATGGACCTTCCTGTGGCGGCCGATGAAGCCCTCGGGTCCGACAAGGACCGCGGCATTATAGATCACGCCGGGCTCGCCCGCGGTCTCATACATGCCCCAGACCAGATACATCCGGTGCTTCGCCGCCTGTTCGATCATGAACTGCGTCGAAGGACCGTCGGGGACCTGCTCCGCGGTCCGGGTCAGCTCATAGGACTCGCCGGGGTCGCACGCGAGCATGGACGCGGGAAATCCCTGGAGCGAAAGCTCCGGCAGCACCAGCAGGTCGGCTCCCTGCGCCGCGGCTTCCTCGATAAATCCCTGATAGATCTTCAGGTTCTCCTCTGTGTTTCTGGTGCCGTGCATGGCTGCGCTGGCGATCTTGACCATAATGCTCTCCTCTCAAAAAACATGGACGGGAACGGTTCACTCCTCTTCCAGAAAACGGATCGACGCGTCCTTCTTCAGCGCGAGCCCGCACTCGACCTCGGTGCACTTGATGATGCCCGCGATCGTCGGGCAGGACACATGCGTCGGGAAATGCTCCGACGCGTACTCGTACATGGGGCCCTGCCCCGGCTTTTTCAGGCAGATCTCGTAAGGGTCGAACGTATCTCCGAGCTCCGCCATCATCGCCTGCACGGCCTTACATGCGGAATACACGGTCAGCTTCACTTCCATCTCTTCGTCATCATATACCGCTTCCACCTTCGTGTTCAGCCCGCAGATGCCGGGCTCGATCTTTACTCTCGTCATCTCATGTCCTCCCTGTCTGTCAGCCATGTCCGCCGGCGCGTCAGGCGTCCGGCTCTTCCACCGTGAACTCGTCGCGGGCGGGATTAAACACCGCGCGCAGACCCTGACCCGCGAAATACCCTTCGATGAACGCGACGCGGTCGTCCGAGACCGTGTCCAGGCTCATGTACTGGAACTCGCACATATCGTGGTAATGCACGTTCTCATGGAACTTCTCGTCAAAGGCCGCCTTCAGCGCGCGCGCCTCGGAGAATTTCAGGTCTCTTTTCATAAAACACACCTCTCGGGTTAGTACAGATAAACTGTATATCTGCACTATAATTAATATTATCTTTTCTTTTCCGGCTTTTGGGTATACAATTAAAATGTCATTTAATCCACATAACGATTAAACAAGCGTTTGCTGTTTGCCCCGTTTCCTGCAGCGCCGCAGCATCAGCAACTCCTGCATCAGCAGTAACGGAAGGAGTATATCATGAAAAAAAGAGTTCTGAAAGGACTGGTCCTTACCCTGGTCGTCATCCTGGCAGCCGTTCTGGCCTCCTGCGGCAGCTCGCAGGATCATGCGGAGATCCCCACAGTCAGCGAAGGAAAGCTGACTGTAGCGACGAACTCCGGCTATATTCCGTTTGTTTATTATGAAGGAGATGCCCTCGTCGGGATCGATCCCGCGATCGCCGCCGAGATCGCCGACCGCATGGGGCTGGAACCGGTGATCGAGGATATCGATTTCCCCGAGATCTTTGAGGGAGTCCGGTCGGGACAGTACGACATCGGCCTGGCCGCCATCACCATCACGGAGGACCGTGCGGAGATCATAGACTTTTCCACGCCTTACGCGAACGGCAGGCAGGCGGTCATCGTGCATGCGACCAGTCCGATCCGGAACATTTACGACCTGATCGGCGGTGACTACACAGTCGGAGTAAAGACAGCCACGACCGGAGACGCCTTTATCACGGCGGATATCGGAGAAGAACGCGTGGTCCGCTATATGCATATCGAAGATGCGATCGATGCTCTGGTGCAGGGCGAGATCGACGCGGTCGTCTATGACGGCCAGGCCGCGGGTGAGTTCATCTCCCGGCAGGAAGGACTCGTCTCCCTGCAGACGCCTTACGCGGTCGAAGCCTATGCCGCCGTCGTGCCGCAGTCCAATCCCGCTCTGCTCGAGCAGGTAAACCTGATCCTGGGAGAGATGACGGAAGACGGTACGCTGCAGGCCATCATTGACGAGTATACGGCCCGTTCGGCGGCCGCTGAATAAACGGCCGGCCTGACCCGGCGGCCGTCAGATCCCGCTTATACGGATGCCCCGGCCCGCGGCCGGGGTATTTCTCTGTTTTCAGGTTCAAAATCCTCTTATTCCTCTTTTCAATTTTACTTATATGGTCTATAATCATTTCCTATAGTTGTTGTCCCTGCCGCGGCTTCACGCCGCGCCGGACATCGAAATCCGCATTAAGTAAAGGATATCAAAAGGAGAACATTATGAAAAAATCAGTTCTGAAGATCCTGGCCCTGGCCCTGGTCGCCGTGATGGCGGTCTCCGCCCTGGCTGCCTGCGGCGGTTCTTCCTCGGGCGGAAGCTCTGCCGGAACCGAAGACACGGGTTCGGCCGCGGCTCCCGCAGACGAGACTGCCGAAGCCGCTCCCCTGACCATTAACGAGGGTCAGCTGATCATGGCGACGAACGCCTACTTCCCTCCCTATGAGTATTACGAGGGCGAGGAGATCGTCGGCATCGACGCCGAGATCGCCGCGGCTGTCGCCGAGCGTCTGGGCCTGGAGCTCGTTATCGAGGACATCGAGTTCGACTCCATCATCGCCGGCATCCAGACCGGAAAGTACGACATCGGCCTGGCGGGCATGACCGTGACCGAGGACAGACTCCAGTCCGTCAACTTCTCCACCCCTTACGCGACCGGCATCCAGTCCATCATCGTTCCCGAGGGTTCGCCCATCACGAACCTTGACGATCTGCTGGAAGGCGACTACATCGTGGGCGTGCAGTCCGGCACCACCGGCGACATCTACATGACCGACGACGTCGGAGAAGAGAGAGTCGACCGCTACTCGAAGGGCAATGACGCCGTTCTGGCTCTGATGCAGGGCAAGGTCGACGCCGTCGTCATCGATAACCAGCCCGCGATCGCGTTCGTGGCCGCGAACGAAGGCCTGATGATCCTTGAGACTCCTTACACCGTCGAGGATTACGCGATGGCCATCGCAAAAGAGAACACCGCGCTGCTGGAGCAGGTGAACGCCATTCTGGCCGAGCTTGAGGCGGACGGCACGCTGCAGTCCATCATTGACAGCTACATCACCGCGGAGTAATGATTCGCGGGGTTCCTGAAGCCCATAAAAGAGCGGAAATATTTCTCTATTTCCGCTCTTTTTTTATAAGACGAACGGAGGTTTTGCGATGACCGCTGTCCCCCTGGCCATCCCGGGCTGGCTGCAGAGCCTGGCAGACCAGTTCTATCTGAATTTTATAAAGGACGACCGTTACATGTACCTGGTGCGCGGTCTGAAGATCACGCTCGAGGTCACGGTCCTCGCGCTGATCCTCGGCGTGGTGCTGGGCGTGATCATTGCCATCATCCGCTCGACGCACGATAAAACGATCGAGGAGACGAAGCCGGGCTTCGGGCGCTTCATACTGAAGTTCCTGAACGCGATCGCAAAGATCTACCTGACCGTGATCCGCGGCACGCCCGTGGTCGTCCAGCTGATGATCATTTACTTTGTCATCTTCGCAAGCTCGAATAATAAGGTGATGGTCGCCTCGATCGCTTTCGGCATCAACTCCGGTGCGTACGTCGCCGAAATCATTCGAAGCGGCATCATGAGCATCGACCAGGGGCAGTTCGAAGCCGGCCGGTCGCTGGGCTTCAACTACTTCCAGACCATGATCTACATCATCATCCCGCAGGCGTTTAAGAACGTTCTTCCCGCGCTGGGCAATGAATTTATCGTCCTGATCAAGGAGACCTCGGTCTCCGGCTACGTAGGCCTGCAGGAACTGACGAAGGCCGGCGACATCATCCGCAGCCGCACCTACACGGCGTTCATGCCGCTGATCGCGGTCGCGCTGATCTACCTGGTCATCGTCATGATCTTCAGTAAGCTGGTATCCATTCTGGAAAGGAGGCTGAGAAACAGTGAGCGCTGATCTTACCGTTCATGCCGAGGAGAACGCGATCGCCGCAGGCGAAGTCCTCATCTCCGTCTCCGGGCTGAAAAAACACTATAACGGCGGCGCCGTGAAGGCGCTGGACGGCGTCGATGCCGAGATCCGAAAGGGCGAGGTGGTCGTGATCGTCGGGCCTTCAGGCTCGGGGAAATCCACGTTCCTCCGCTCGCTGAACCTGCTCGAGCGCCCGACCGAGGGTACGATCCTCTTCGAGGGGAAGGACATTACTTCGCATAAAAACGACATCAATCTCCTGCGCCAGAAGATGGGCATGGTGTTCCAGCATTTTAACCTCTTCCCGCATCTGACGGTCCTCGACAACATGACGCTGGGCCCGAAAAAGCTCCTGAAGATGTCGAAGGAAGATGCTGAAGCGAAAGCGCGGCAGCTCCTCGAGACCGTAGCGCTCGCGGACCGCGCCGACGCGTATCCGAGCCAGCTCTCCGGCGGCCAGAAGCAGCGTATCGCGATCGTGCGCGCACTGTGCATGTCCCCCGACGTCATGCTTTTTGACGAGCCCACCTCCGCGCTCGACCCCGAGATGGTCGGCGAAGTGCTCGACGTTATGAAGTCACTCGCAAAGGAAGGCATGACCATGGTCGTGGTCACGCATGAAATGGGCTTCGCGAAGGAAGTCGGCGACCGCGTGATCTTCATGGAGAGCGGTGTGATCGTCGAGGAAGGCACGCCCGAGGAGATCTTCGGCGCGCCGAAGAGCGAGCGTCTGCAGACCTTCCTTGCGAAAGTGCTGTGATCGTTTCGGCACGGCACACGCGGAGGTCCGGCTTTGCAGTCAAGAAAACCCCTGGGTATCATTTTGTTTCTCATCACAGCCCTGATCTGGGGCTGTGCTTTTGTTGCACAGTCGGTCGCGGCTGAGGTCGTCGGCCCGTTCACGTTCCAGAGTCTGCGCTCGTTCCTGGGCTTCCTCGTGCTGCTGCCGGTGATCGCGGCGATGGACTCGGTCCGAAGGCGGCATGCGGGCCACGCGGGCGCTCTCCCTGCCGATGCCGGAGCGTCGCCGGGAACGCCTTCCGCAGACGGGGATCCGCGAAAAGCCCGCCGCACACTGATCAAAGCCGGCATCCTCTGCGGCATTTTCCTGACCGTTGCATCCGTCTTCCAGCAGTACGCGCTCACGATCGGGGCCCCCGCCGGCAAGGCAGGCTTCATCACGGCTTTCTATCTTCTGCTGGTCCCGGTGTTCGGCCTGATCTTTCTGCATAAAAAGACCCGCCCGGTCATCTGGCTCTGTGTGGCCATCGCCCTGGCAGGTCTGTATTTCCTCTGTGCGGCCGGGCTCGGAAGCTCCGGCGCCGGAATCGCAGTCAGCGATATCTTCCTGATCCTCTGCGCGGTCTGCTTCGCGGTCCAGATCCTCATCATCGATCACTTCGTACAGCTGGTCGACGGCGTGAAGATGGCCTGCATCGAGTTCCTGACTTCCGGCATTCTCGCCGGGATCTTCATGCTGATCGTCGAACGGCCCGCTGCCGCGGACATCATCGCCGCGGGAAAGCCCCTGCTCTATGCCGGCCTCCTCTCGAGCGGCGTAGCCTACACGCTGCAGATCGTCGGGCAGAAGTTCATCGAGCCCACGGTCGCCTCGATGCTGATGAGCCTCGAGTCCGTGTTCGCGGTGCTCTCTGCGATCGTGATCCTCGGCCAGATGCCCACCGCGCGCGAGTGGATCGGATGCGCGCTGATGTTCGCGGCGATCCTGCTGTCTCAGCTCCCGGAGCGAAAACGCGCCGCAGCCGGGAATGCCTGATCCGCGGCGCTTCAGAACCGCTCGGTCTGCATCCGGTAATACCGCGCGTACAGCCCGTCCCGCTCCATCAGCTCCTCGTGGGTACCGCGCTCCTTCATCCCTTCCTCATCCAGAACGATGATCTCGTCCGCTCCCAGAATCGTGGACAGTCTGTGCGCGATCGTGATCGTGGTCCTGCCCGCGGCCAGCCGGTCGAGAGCGGCCTGGATGTGGCGCTCGCTTTCATTGTCCAGCGCGCTCGTCGCCTCGTCCAGGATCAGGATCGGCGGATCCTTCAGGAACACGCGCACGATCGCGATGCGCTGCTTCTGTCCGCCGGACAGCCGCGCGCCTCGCTCTCCCACTTCGGTATCGATCCCGTCCGGAAGGCTTTCGATAAACGACGTCAGGTCCGCATTCTTCGCGGCCTCCAGGATCTCCTCTTCCGAGGCGCCGGGCCGGCCGTAGGCGATGTTGTCGCGAATCGTACCGTTAAACAGGTAGACCTCCTGCTGCACGATGCCGATAAAGCTTCTCAGAGACCGCTGCGTGACGTCACGCACATCCGTGCCGTCGATCTTCACGCTGCCCCCGGTCACGTCGTAAAACCGCGGCAGCAGCGAGCACAGCGTGGTCTTTCCGCCGCCGGACGGTCCGACGATCGCGACCGACTTCCCGGCGTCCACGTGCAGATCGATATGGTCCAGCACGGTCTCTTCCTCTTCGTAGAAGAACGACACGTCCTCGAAATCGATGACTCCCTTCACGTCTTTCAGTTCTGCCGCATCCTCCGCGTCCACGATCTCCGGCATCGTCTCGATCACCTCGCGGAAGCGCCGGAAGCCCGCCATGCCCTTCTGAAACATCTCGGTAAACTCGATGAGCACGTTCACGGGATTGATAAAGATCGCAATATACAGCGCGTAGACCGCGAGATCCTCGCCGGTGAGCTGTCCTTTCGCGATGAAGAAGCCGCCCACGACCAGCACGGCCACATACATGAGGCCTTCGAAGAAATTATTCCCTGTGTGGAAGATCGCCATCGCCCGGTAGTTCGACTTCCGGGAGCGGAGAAAAGCGAGGTTCGACCGCTCGAACTTCTCCTTCTCGATCGCCTCGCCGGTGAACGACTTCACGACGCGGATGCCGCCGAGGGTGTCCTGCAGCGAAGAATTGATCCCGGCCACTTTCTTCCGGTTATCGGTGAATGTCGCCTGCATGCGTTTATTCTGACGTACGGAAAAGACCGCCATGCAGACCACGACCGCCGCGAGACACAACGTCAGCGGCGCGTGGATCCGCATCAGCAGGATGAAAGATCCGACGATCTTGATCACGGAGATGAAGATGTTCTCCGGTCCGTGATGCGCGAGCTCCGAGATGTCGAACAGGTCCGACACGAGCTTGCTCATCATCTCGCCGGTGTTGTGCTTATCGTAATACGAGAAGGACAATGCCTCGTACCGATCGAACAGGTCGCTGCGCATCTGCGACTCGATGCGCGATCCCATCATGTGGCCCTGATAAGTGACATACCACCGGCACAGCGAACGGATCAGGTACATGCCCACGAGCACGGCGGCTATGATCCCCAGCCGGCCGAGAATGACCGCCGGAGACTCCAGAAACAGCGTGCCGCGCAGGATCCGCAGGAACTGCGGAAACGCCAGATCGATCATCGACAGGACCGTCGCACAGAACAGATCGAAGAAAAACACGCCCAGATACGGCTTATAGTACGGTATGAATTTGCGAATCAGGTCCATAGTCTTCCAGCACTCTCCGGGAGCGCCGCGCGGTCCCGCTCTCTTCGGACGCGGCCCCGCACAGCGGTCACTTCAGTATGCCCATCGACAGCAGCAGCAGGAAGATCAGCAGCACCGGCGCGATGACCTTGACCATCGCCACGTAGAGTCCCTTCCGGCCGAACTTCTCTCCGTTCTTCGTGACCTCATCGAGCACAGTCTTCGGTTTCAGGATCCATCCGACCAGGATGCAGGTGAGGATCGCAAGGATAGGCATCAGAACGTTATTGCTCAGGTAATCCATGATGTCGAGAATCTGCGCGGTCGCCCCGTTCGGGAGCGTGCGCTCGAAATAAAAGATGTTATAGCCGAAGCAGACGATCACACCGATGATCGCGGCGAGGACCGTCTCGAGGACCGTCGACTTCCCGCGAGCCATCCCGAAGCGGTCGATGAAACTCGAAACGATCGCCTCAAGAATCGACATCGCGCTCGTCACCGCCGCGAACAGGACCATCGCGAAGAAGAGGGTCCCCAGCACATGGCCCACCTTACCCATGGCCATGAAGACCTTCGGCAGCGAGACGAACATCAGCGACGGGCCCGCCGTCATGCCTTCCGGCCCCATGAACACGTAGACCGCGGGAATGATCATGACTCCGGCCAGGATCGCGACTACGGTGTCGAAGATCTCGATCTGGTTGATCGACTTTCCGAGATTAGCTTTATCCGGCACGTAGGAACCGTACGCGACCATGATGCCCATGGCCACGCTCAGGCTGTAGAACAGCTGGCCGATCGCGTCCATGACGATGAAGAAGAACCGCCGCAGAGTCACGCCTTCCAGGCTCGGTATCAGAAATACGCGCAGGCCCTGCAGGCCGGTCACGATCCTGCCCGTATCCGTCGTGCGGCGCATCGTCAGCGAGAAGACCGCGATTCCGATGACCAGAATCAGCAGGATGGGCATGAGCACGCTCGAGGACTTCTCGATGCCGCCCTCGACGCCCTTAAACACGATGACCGCGCAGATCACGAGGAAGATCAGCATGAAGATAACGGGCTCGTACTGCCCGGTGATGAACGTCGTAAAATAGCCGTCCTGCGCCGCGTCCGCGCCGTGTCCGGTCAGGAACGCGACGAAATACTTCACGACCCATCCTCCGATCACGCAGTAGTAGGGCATGATGATGAACGGAACCACGCTCGCGATGATGCCCATAAAGCCCGCGCGCTTCCGCAGCACTTTATATGCGGTCAGCGGGCTCTGCTTCGTCTTCCGCCCGATCGCGATCTCGGTCGTCAGCAGCGTGAAGCCGAAAGTCAGTGCCAGCACGATATAGACGACGAGAAAAAGTCCGCCGCCGTTTCGCGCCGCCAGATAGGGGAATCGCCAGATGTTTCCCAGGCCGACTGCCGAACCGGCTGCCGCGAGAACGAATCCGATCGAGCCTTTAAACGATCCTCTCTGCTTCTGCTCCATGATCTCTCCTTAGATGTTTCTTTTTTCGCGCCTCATCATCATAACATACCCCCGACCGGGGTGCCTTCCTTTATACCGGTCCCGAACAGGTTTTTACGCGCTCCGCAAGCCGGGCGAAAGGCGGAACACCTTTACTTCTCCGGATCCGTCAGTTCCAGATAATGATACAACGCCCCGATCAGGTTCGCGTCGTTCCCGAAGCGGCAGGCCGTGATGCGGGGCCGGTACATCGGCAGATACGCCGCGTGCTTTCCGAAAAGCCTGCCGACCGCCCGGTCCAGCGCCTCGATCAATGCCGGCTGCCTGCTGATCCCGCCTCCGATCGCGAAGACCTCCACATCCAGCACGGACTGCAATGACAGGATGCCCTTCGCCATATATGCGGCATAATCCTTAAGCGCGGCCTGCGCGTCAGGATCGCCCGCGTCCAGCCGGGAGAAGAACTCCCTGCCGTCGACGCTGCCCGGCCCGAGCCCGCAGCGCTCCTCATACCGGCCGGTGAGAGCCCCCGCTCCGCCGTGGGTCCCCCAGAGTGTCGGGATCCCGTACGCTCCTGCGTGATCTGTCGAGATCCAGGAAAACTCTCCCGCCGCGAACGTCTGCCCGCGCCGGAGCTTCCCGTCCAGGATCAGTCCGCCGCCGACCGCGGTCCCGAGAGTCATCACGACGCCGTTTTCCACTCCGCGAAGCGCTCCTTTCCAGAGTTCGGCGAGCGCCGCGCACTTCCCGTCGTTTTCCGCGGTGACCGGGATGCCCAGCCGCTCAGACAAGAGTTCCGCGAGCGGGGTCTCGCGGACGAAGGTCAGCGCGCCCCCGGTGTAGAAATATCCCCGGGACGAGTCGATCCGGCCCGGCGCGCTCATGACCAGCGCTTCCGCCTGCGGATATCGTACGGCGATCGCGGCCAGCGCATCGATGTGCTCTTCGAGCGTTTCCGCCGCGGTCGGGGTCTCGCCCTTCTCCAGAATCTCCCCTTCGGGGTCCATCAGCGCGTATTTGATATTCGTTCCGCCGACATCGATGCCGAGATAACGCCTCATCATACTCCCTTTCCGCCGGAAATGCATTATAATCACCTTGGAATGCTCGGTTACAACAGTGTACCATACAGGGGGCAATTATGCTAAGAAAAGACTTTTTGTGGGGCGGCGCGGTCGCGGCAAACCAGCTCGAGGGTGCGTGGGACGCCGACGGAAAGGGAGTCAGCACCGCGGACTGCATGACCGCGGGGGCGGCCGACCGTGCGCGCGAGTACACGGACGGCGTGCTGCCGGGGGTGTATTACCCCTCGCACGACGCGATCGATTTTTATCACCGGTATAAGGAAGACATTGCTCTGTTCGCCGAGATGGGCTTCCGGTGTTTCCGGACTTCGATCGCCTGGACACGGATCTTCCCCGAGGGCGACGAGGCCGCGCCGAACGAGGCGGGGCTCGCGTTCTACGACGCGCTGTTCGACGAGTGTCTGAAGCACGGGATCGAGCCCGTCGTTACGATCAGCCATTACGAGACGCCCTACGCGCTCGTGAAGAAGTACGGCTCCTGGACGGACCGGCGGGTGGTCGGGTTCTTCGAGAACTACTGCCGGACGATCTTCACGCGCTACCGCGGGAAGGTGCGTTACTGGATGACGTTTAATGAGATCAATGTCCTCGCCCTGAACCCCGCGACCGCCGCGGGGATCCGCAGCAGCATGGAGGAGCCGGGACATTGGCAGACCGTACTGCAGGCCGCGCACCACGAGTTCCTCGCGAGCGCGAAGGCTGTGAAGCTGTGTCATGAGATCATCCCCGACGCGAAGATCGGCATGATGATGCTCTACCCCGTGACCTATGCCGCGACCTGCGCACCGGAGGATGCCATGGAGCGGATCCGCTCGATGGACCTGCATTATTATTTCAGCGACGTGCAGGTGCGGGGAGCCTACTCCCCGAAGGCGCGGCGCATGCAGAAGCGGCTCGGCGTGAAGCTCGCGGAGGAGCCCGGCGACGCGGAGATCCTGCGGGAAGGCCGCGTCGACTACATCGGTTTTTCGTACTACATGAGCAGTCTCGCGAGCGCGGATCCGAAGCTGGCGAAGACCGGCGCGAACATGATCACCGGGATCCGGAACCCTTACCTCGAGGCGAGTGACTGGGGCTGGCAGATCGACCCGGTGGGCCTGCGGATCAGCCTGAACGAACTCTACGACCGGTATCAGGTGCCGCTGTTCATCGTGGAGAACGGGCTGGGCGCGGTGGACGTGCCGGAGACGGCGGAGGACGGTTCGGTCACCGTCCGTGACGGCTACCGCATCGCATACCTGCGCCGGCATATCGAAGAAATGAAAAAAGCCGTCGACGAGGACGGCGTGGATCTGATGGGCTACACACCCTGGGGCGTGATCGATCTGGTGTCGGCCGGAACCGGCGAGATGAAAAAACGCTACGGCTTCATCTATGTGGACCGCGACGATGAGGGGCGCGGGACGCTCGCGCGGAGCCGGAAGGACTCGTTTTACTGGTATCAGCGGGTCATCGCCTCGAACGGGGAGGAGCTGTAAGCCTCTCCCCGTCCGGCGGTTTTCGTGTCATTGCCCTGCGGGCGCTGCGCTTTCGCGGCGTCCGTTATTTCTTTCGGAACAGCCCCCCGCGCTTCGCGTGATCTTCTCGGATCTCGTCGGCCCAGTCGTCGGAGAGCTGCGCGCTCGGCTCCGCGCACCGCATGGCGCTCACGGCCCGCGAGACCGTCGCGAAGTTTTTCTGCGTACCGACGCTGTCCGGGCAGTAATTCACCGCACGCTCCGGACGGATCCCGATGCTTCCCGCCGCGGTGACCGCGTCGATGTTCGCACCCAGAAACAGGAACTCCCAGCCGTCGGCTTCTTTCCGCTGTTCGATCATGCGCTTCACCGCGGGCTGGTCATACTGCCGGCTTGCGTTTTCGTAACCGTCCGTCGTGATGATGAAAATGGTCTTCGCGGGGCGGTCCTCCTCACGGGCGTATTTGTGGATCGTCTGAATACGCTCGATCGTGCTTCCGACCGCGTCCAGCAGCGCCGTGCAGCCGCGCACGTAATAGTCCGCCGAAGTGATCGGCCGCACCTCCGCGATCGGTCTGCGGTCATGCAGGATCTCGACCCGGTCGTCAAACAGCACCGTGGTCACCAGGGCTTCGCCCTCCTCTGCGCGCTGTTTCTCCAGCATCGCGTTATAACCGCCGATCGTGTCGGTCTCCAGACCTCCCATGGAACCGCTGCGGTCCAGGATCATGACGACTTCCGTTAAATTCTTTTTCATATGAATACCTCCCTTTCGTGCTCTGCCCCGGGCATCTGCGGACCCGCGGTCCGGCGCCTGCGGGGCAATGTTTTCTTCTGACAGCGTCATAGTAGCGCATCGGAAGGCGGCGGTGGTCGCCCGCGAGGCGACATTGCGCGGGCGGCCGTTACCGGCCGGGAGGGCGGCATCGCACAGGGCCGGAGCATGGCCCGGGAGGCGGGCGGACCCCATAGAAAAAGCCGCCGGACATCCGGCGGCGGAACAGGCATGGCCCGTGATCCTGTCTTCTGTTATCCCAGCAGCGGCTGGTCGTAATCAAACAGCAGGGCGTTTACCTCGAATATATCGTATACATGATTCAGAATACAGTATTTGATCAGCACGTCGAACCGGCTCGCCGGCGACAGCGCCAGACCCGCTTTCGCGAGCAGGTCGACGGTCTCGTCGAGGCTCAGGCGCAGCGCGACCGCGAAAGCGCAGACTGTGCGCTTCGAGGGCTGGTAGTCGGCGCGGCTTCGGATCTTCGAGAAGAGCTTCCGGTCAATATTCGCCCGCTTATACACCTCGGGATCCGTCATGCCGCGTTCGTCGATCAGACGGAGCAGGCACTCCTGGAAAGTCTCGCCGATGTTCGACATGAGATCATCGAGGCTGCGTGCCTGCCGTGAAGGCTCCGGCACCGGTGCCGAGGCAGGGGCAGACGCGCGCGGCGCAGCAGGCGCCCGGTCGGCAGCATCGGGATACGCCCGCGGTTCTTCTTCCGCTTTCTCCGTGAACGCATCTTCATCCGCTTCACCGGACAGCAGATCGCGGAGGAACCGGGGCATCTGAGCCCTTCGCCCGGGCTTCGCTTCGCGCTTCGGGGCGCCGGCACCCGCGGGGGGAGCGGAACGGTCCGAAGGCAGAGGCGTTTCCGGCCGTGCGGCGTTCGGCATGGCGCCCGGCGCGGAACGGTCTTCCGTAAAAGTTCCGAAATACTGCTGCAGGCGCGGACTCGCGACCCGCACCTCTTCTTCGCGGATGTACTCCCGCACCCGCGCGGCAAATCCCGCCGAGAGCTCAAAGGATGCGCGGTCATAAACGACCAGCGTCACCGTCATCTCCGGCGTCCCGTCATCCCCGGACGTCTCCAGAAACGCGCGGATCTCCGCCAGTGCGACCGACAGCGCCCGGTCCTTCGGAAAGCCGTAGACTCCGGTCGAGATCAGAGGAAGCGCAATGCTCACGCACCCCAGCTGCGCGGCCAGCTTCAGCGAATTCCTATAGCAGGAAGCCAGTGTCGAAAGCTCCCCGGCACGGCCCCCTTCCCAGACCGGGCCGACCGTATGGATGATATACTTCGCAGGCAGCGCACCCGCGCCCGTCGCAGCGGCTTCACCGGGTTCGATGCGGCCGATCCTCCGCCGTTCGGCCAGCAGCGCCTCGGCTCCCGCGGCCTCGTAGACAGCGCGGTCCGACCCGCTCGCATAGATCGGTTCCGGGTTCGCGCTGTTCACGACCGCATCCGCGGCGACTTTCGTGATGTCATGTCTGATGATCTGAAAAGGCAATGTTCTCTCCTCATGCCGCTGCGGCTTCAGATATTCCGGAGCGCCTCGCTCACGCTCGAAACTCCGACGATCTTCATTCCGTCGATCTGTCCGGCATCTTTCAGTCCGCGTACGCAGACCTTCGGCAGGATGCAGGTCGTAAAGCCCTGTCTGGCGGCCTCCCGCACGCGGTCCGCAGCCCGGCTCACCGAGCGCACTTCGCCGGAAAGGCCGACCTCGCCGAACGCGATGACGCCCTCCGGCACCGGACGGTCCGCCAGGCTCGACGCGATCGCCAGGACGACGCCGAGATCCGCTGAGGGCTCGGTCACGCGCATGCCGCCCGCGATGTTCACATAGACGTCTTCATCCCAGAGCTTCGCGCCGGCGCGCTTCTCCATGACCGCGATCAGCAGATTCAGCCGGTTATAGTCCACGCCCGCGGCAGTGCGCCTGGGCGCGGCGAAATTCGTTTTGCAGGCAAGCGCCTGGATCTCGACCAGAAGCGGACGGGTCCCCTCCATGGAACAGGTGACGACCGATCCCGGCGCCCCCTTCGGGCGCCCGTCGAGCAGGAACCCCGAGGGATCGGGCACTTCCGCCAGGCCGTCCTCGCGCATCTCGAACACGCCGATCTCATTCGTCGCGCCGAAGCGGTTTTTCACACTGCGCAGGATCCGGTAAGCCGCACTCTTTTCGCCCTCGAAATACAGCACGGTATCGACCATGTGTTCGAGCATCCTCGGCCCCGCGACCGTTCCTTCCTTCGTCACATGCCCCACGAGGAACATGCTGATACCGAAGCCCTTCGCGGCCTGCATGAAGGTCATCGTGCACTCGCGGATCTGCGTGGGGCTTCCGGGCGAAGCCGTAACGTCCTCGCGGTACATGGTCTGGATCGAGTCGATCACGACCGTGTCCGGCCGCCGCTCGTGCAGCACTTCCATGATCCGCTCCGCGTCCGTCTCGCACAGGAAACTCAGGGTGTCCGCGCACTCGCCGATGCGCTCGGCGCGCATGCGGATCTGCCGCAGCGACTCCTCGCCCGAAATATAGAGGACGTTCTGCCCGGCCGCCGCGAGGTTCCTGCAGACCTGCAGGAGGATCGTGGATTTTCCGATACCCGGATCGCCGCCGATCAGCACGAGCGATCCCTTCACGATCCCTCCGCCGAGTACGCGGTCGAGCTCCCCGAAGCCGGAAGCCGCACGCTCCTCGACGTCGGTGTCGATCTCCTTCAGAGTTTTCGGCGTCTGCGGCAGTCCCGCCGCAAGGCCTCCGCCGCCCCGGGCCGCGGTCTGCGCTTTTTTCGGGGCCGCAGGCGCCTCCACGAACGTGTTCCAGGCCTTGCATGACGGGCACTGGCCCATCCATTTCCCGCTCTCATATCCGCAGTCGCTGCAGAAAAAAACAGTCTTCGGTCTCGCCATCTTCCGCTCCTCGCCGTGCCGGGCCGCCCGCCCGGCTGCTCTTTTTAAGCAGGGAGGCCCGCCTGAAGCGGACCTCCCCGATCATAAAACCTTCCGTCTCTCAGCGTCTGACCGCCACTTTCGCGGGCTCGCCGTCGAGCTCGATCGTGAATGCGATCTTTCCGCCCATGCTGGTCTCGGTACGGTCTTCCTTCTCGCCGTCGACGATGATGTCATACTCCGCGTCATCACCCAGTCCGAGTGTGATCTGGACCTCGCCGGATCCCACGACCGTGAAGCTCACGCCGTCCGCGTCAAACGTAAAATCCGACACGTCCGTGCCCGGAACGGACTCGTAGAGGAACATCTCATTCCGCTCCAGTTTCGTGATATCCTTATACGTTTTCACTTTATAGATATCACCCTTATACTCGAAGCCGTCCTGCTTCGTCTTCGTCTCCAGCGAGCTGTCTCCGAAGGAGAGGGCCCCGTCAGTTACCGCGATGATCTCTTTAGCCATGTTCGTTTTTCCTTTTCTTAAATGGTTTATTCCTGCGTTTCTTCCGTAGAAGCGTTATCCGTCAATGTCCCGGCCGGCGACTCGGTTTCCTCCGCGATCACCCCGGAAACGTTCTCCGTGACGCCTGTCAGCGGCATGGAGACTTCCTCGATGGCAGTCAACTCCTCCGGCTCGGTCACCGGCAGCGTTTCCTGCGGTGTGAAGACCAGCTTCGTCCCGTCATAGGAGACCAGGACGTTCTGTCCGGACCGCACGAACCCGCTGAGGATCGCGTCCGCCATCTCATCCTCGATCTCGTTCTGCAGGACTCTGCGCAGCGGGCGGGCGCCGTACTTCTCATCATAGCCCTTATCCAGCAGGTAGTCTTCCGCACTCTGCTCGACCGTGATGCTGATGTCCAGCTGATCCTTCGTCCGCTTCGAGATGTCGCGAATCATGATGTGGAAGATGTCGACCATGTTCTCCCTGGTCAGCTGGTGGAAGACCAGGATCTCGTCGATGCGGTTCAGGAACTCCGGCTTAAACATCTTATTCACGGTGTCCATGACGCCGCGCTTCATCAGTTCATAGTCCGCCTTCGGGTCCGCTCCGGACGAGAAGCCCAGCCGCTTCGGGGAGACGATCTTCTCGGCGCCGGCATTGGACGTCATGATAATGACCGTGTTCTTAAAATCGACCCTGCGGCCCTGCGCGTCCGTGATATGGCCGTCGTCGAGGACCTGCAGCAGGATGTTGAACACATCCGGGTGGGCCTTCTCGATCTCGTCGAACAGGATGACCGAGTAGGGGTTCCGGCGGATCTGCTCCGAGAGCTGGCCGCCCTCCTCGTAGCCCACGTAGCCGGGAGGCGAGCCGACCATCTTCGATACGCTGTGCTTCTCCATGTACTCCGACATGTCGACGCGGATGATCGAGTTCTCCGTGCCGAACAGCGCCTCGGCCAATGCCTTCGACAGCTCCGTCTTACCGACGCCGGTAGGTCCCAGGAACATGAACGAACCGATCGGGCGCTTCGGGTCCTTCAGGCCCACACGGCCTCGGCGGATGGCCTTCGAGACCGCGGTGACGGCCTCCTCCTGTCCGACCAGGCGCTCATGCAGGGTCGCCTCGAGATTTTTCAGGCGTTCCGCGTCGCCTTCGGTCAGCTTCCGGACCGGGATCTTCGTCCACATCGCGACGACGTCCGCGATCTCAGGCTCGCGGATCAGCGGGCGGTGTTCTTCCTTCTCGATGCGCCACTGCTCCATCGCCTCGGCGAGCGCAGCCTTACGGTCCATCTGATTCGTCTTAAGGACCGCGGCCTTCTCGTAGGCTTCGTTCTTTATCGCGTCTTCCTTCTCCAGCTCGATCGCGTCGACTTCCTCCTCGAGCTTCTTAATGTGCTCGGGGACCTCGAACACGGTCAGGCGGGTCTTCGCGGAGGCCTCATCGATCAGGTCGATGGCCTTATCGGGAAGGAACCTGTCATTAATATACCGCGCGGAGAGCTTCACCGCGGACTCGATCGCCTCGTCGGTGATGATCACGTGGTGGTGCTCTTCGTAGGCGTGCCGCAGGCCCTTCAGCATCTCGACGGCCTCCTCCTCGGTGGGCTCGTCGATCGTCACGGGCTGGAAACGGCGCTCCAGCGCGGCGTCCTTCTCGATGCGCTTCCGGTATTCGTCGATCGTCGTCGCACCGATGACCTGGATCTCGCCGCGCGCCAGGCAGGGCTTCAGAATGTTCGAGGCGTCCAGCGCGCCCTCGGCGCCGCCGGCTCCGATGATCGTGTGGATCTCATCGATGAACATCAGGATATCGCCCTGCTCCTCGACTTCCTTGATCACCTGCTTTATGCGCTCCTCGAACTCGCCGCGGTACTTCGAGCCCGCGACCATGCCGGACAGATCGAGCATCAGCAGGCGCTTATCCTTCACGGTATCCGGGACCGTTCCGTCCGCGATTCGCTGCGCGAGCCCCTCGGCGATGGCGGTCTTTCCGACGCCGGGCTCACCGATGATGCAGGGGTTATTCTTCGTGCGGCGCGACAGGATCTGGATCGTGCGCTCGATCTCCTCGGCGCGGCCGATGACCGGGTCCAGCTTTCCTTCGCGGGCCAGCTGTGTCAGATCGCGCGAGAACGCGTCGAGACCGGGCGTGTCGCTCTGCCCCTGCGGGCCGCCCTGTCCGGGCGCCGCGCGGTTCGGGCCGCCCATCGGGCCGTTATTCATGCGGCCCTGGGCCTGACGCTGCGCGTCCGCCCCGATCGTGATCATCGCGTCCACATACAGACGCTGCACGCTCACGCCCATCGTGTTCAGAAGGCGCGTCGCCACGCACTCTCCCTCCTTCACCATGGCCACGAGGATGTGCTCGGTGCCGGCCAGACCCGAGTGGAACTGGTCCGCCTCCTTCTGGGCGTTCTCCAGGACCTTACGGGCCTTCGGGGTATAGTCGTCCCGCTCCGCCAGATGCACCGGGGACACCGGGGCGACCTGCTGCTGGATGAGATTGATCACTTTCTCCTCGGTCACACCGTGGATCCGCAGGATCCGGGACGCGGTGCCCGAGCCTTCCTTCAGCAGTCCCAGCAGGATGTGTTCCGTGCCGACGTAATTATGATCCAGCTCCTGGGCTGAGTTCTTCGCGATCTGCAGGGCATGTTTCGCCTTTGCAGTAAAGCGATCGTACATCATTTCAGTGGTTCCTCCTTAAAACTACAGCAGTTCCGGCAGCATGGCGCGGACGAATTCCGCGCGGTCTGCGCCGAGATTATCGGTATTGTAATTCATGGTCTTCAGGGCGAGTGCCGCCGGACAGCAGTTCACCATCAGCCCGAACACGTTCAGCGGACCGGAAAGCGTGATCAGCTCCTCGCCCAGACCCGCGCGCAGCGACGACAGCGAAGCCATCGCGTCCCGCACGGACAGGAGTCTCGCGTACTTCAGGCGGCCGTAAGCCTTCGCGGCTTCGTCCTCGCGCATCACGGGCGTGTAGCGCTGCTCGCGCGCCTGCTTTTCGTTCACCGCCAGATGCGACGCCAGCCGGTAGACCAGCGCGACGATTTCCTCCTCGGAAACTCCGAGCGTGTTCTGGTTATAGACCTCGAACAGCCGGCCGGCCTTCTCCTCGCCTTCGCCGAACGCGTTCCGCACGCCTACGCCGAAGCGCGCGACCTCGTTCACGAGTTTATGAAACTGTGGGCTCGCCGACAGATACGGCAGATGCAGGATCACCGAGACCCGCAGGCCCGTTCCCATGTTCGTCGGGAACGCGGTCAGATATCCGTAGCGGTCATGGAACGCGTAATTAAAGTGTTCGTTGATCGCGTCGTCGATCTTCGTACAGATATTCCAGAGCCGGTCCAGCGTGACCTCGGGGGAGAGCACCTGGATGCGGATGTGGTCGTCTCCCATCAGCGCGACCGACACGCCCTCGTCCGCCGACATGTACAGGCCGGAGGGACGCACGCGCTGGGACAATGTCTCGTTTATCACGCGGTGCTCCCGCAGCGCGTTCTTCTGCAGCGCGGACATGCGGTCCAGACGCAGGAAGCTCCAGGTCTCGCCGGTCGGGGTCTTCCAGCCGTCCATCTTATCGCGGAGCTTCGCGATGAGTTCCTCGGCGTCGTCATTGCTCAGTTTATTCGGGAACGCGTAATCCCGCAGGTTCCGCGTCAGCCGGATGCGGGCCGCCACGAAGATCTCGTTCCCGACGTTCGGATCCTCATACCAGTTCATAACAGATCCTCCTCCGCTCCGGGTGCGGTCCCTTCGGTTCCGGGTTCCGTGCCCGCCGCCTCTTCACCTTCCGGGAAGAACTCGAGATCCGTCACGCCGGCCTCCATGTTCTTCAGGAACCGGATCTGGTCGCGGTACTTCGCGGCGCTCTCGAAATCCTCGACCGCGACCGCGTCCGCCAGCTGGTTCTCGAGCAGGCGGATCTCCTCCTTCGGAGTCAGCGCCTTCGCCGGGGCGCCTCCCGCCTGCGCGGGGACGTCGGAATTCAGCCAGCCGTAGGCCGGATGCTTTCCGGTGTGGCGGTCGCCGGCCTGGACGTTCTTGACATTCTCATTCATCAGCGGCCCGAAGATATCGTAGCAGGTCGCGCAGCCGAAGCGGCTGGCCTCCACGAACTCCTTATACGACGTGCCGCACTTCGGGCAGATGATGTTCTTCAGTTCCTCGGGGGCCTTCGGGGCCTGCTCCGAGTTCAGGTTCATCGTCCCCATCATCTCCGCGACGAGCTTTCCGATCGGGTTCGACTCGTCCATCATCTGGTCCATCATGATGTTCATGGCTTCCATGCCCATCTCCTGAACGCACTCGGCGCAGAAGTTATGCTCGACCTTCTGGCCGTTCTCCAGCGCGATCAGTTTTACCACGGCTTCACGGGCCCTGCACTTCTCACACAGCATCGGTCTGTCCGTCCTCCTCTTCATAACTGTTCAGGATCTTATCGACCACATCGTGGATCTCGCTCCGGCTCACGCCCTTGCAGCTCGCCTTCGCCAGCACCACGGAAAGATCGCTGTAAAGATCCTTTACCGCCTGCATCTTATCCGCGTCCACGGAGATCACCGCGCCGCGCCTGCGGTCGAGCTTCACGAAGCCTTCCTGGCGGAGGACCGCGTAGGCTTTATTCACGGTGTGCATGTTAATGCCGATGGTGTCTGCCAGCTGGCGCACAGAGGGCAGCGAATCCCCCTCATGAATCACGTCGTTCGCCAGACCGTATATGATCTGGTTCCGAAGCTGCATGTAGAGCGCCTCGTCGCTGTTAAAATCGATCTGTATGTAAAACATACGCTCCTCCCGGACCGCGGCATGGATGCCGGCACGATAGTGTTCTATCAAATATAGAACAAGTATACCGTAAGGGCGGACAGGTTGCAAGAGAAAAGAAAGAAGAAAAAGCGGAAGCGGACGACATGCGAAAATGCTGTCCGCCCGCTTCCGTCAATGATTTCGGCCTAAGGTCCGCCTGTGCGGCCGGCGCCGCGATCAGGCCCGGTTAAACGCGCTCTTCGGCTGCCTGCAGCGCGGGCAGCGCCAGTCTTCGGGCAGATCCTCGAACGCGGTCCCCGCGGGAATGCCGTTCGCGGGATCGCCCTCGGCGGGATCGTAGACATATCCGCAGACCGAGCAGACATACTTTCCGGTCGCGGTCTTAAACGTCACTTCGCCGGGCGGGATGACCGCGGGCGGATCGTTCAGGTCGACCACCTTCCGGTTTTCGAGATTTTCATATCCCAGCGGCGTATGCGTCGACAGATACACGGTCGGGTGTTCGCTGATGAACGCGCGCACCTGATCGAGCGTCGCGCGGGCCGCGGCGGCGTCCTCGAAGACCACGGACAGCTCGTTTTCGTACAATGCCTCGTCCGTGTAAGTCACGTCTCCGTGGATCATCCAGAACATGCCTTCGCTCTCGGCGATCACGATGGCGTTTCCCGTCGTGTGGCCCGGCGCGGGGATGTAGGTGACGCCGTCGGCGATCTTCATGCTCGCGGAAAAATTATAGTACGGACCGTCGGTGAAGGCGGCGGCCTCGACATTGGGCAGTGCGGACAGCTCGTCGGCCTTCGCTTCCTCCGGCGAACAGATGATCCGCGCGTTCGGGAAGCCGGCCAGCGCTCCGGTGTGATCCGCGTGCTTATGCGTGATCAGGATCTTCGTGACCTGCTCCGGGGCATAGCCCAGCGCCGCGAAAGCGTCCGCGTACTCCGCGATCTTCGCGCCCATATAGATCATGGTCGTCTCGTCCGGGACCGCCTCGGGGAAGCCCGCAGGCAGGCCGGTGTCGACCAGGATCACCTCATCGCCGGTGTCGATCAGGTAGTTCTGCAGGCTCGAGCGGTAGCGCACGGCCGGGTCGAACGCGTCCATGCCTTTCTCGCCGCCGAGCGCGAACGGCTGCGTCATATATCCGTTTTCACAGAGTTTCACTGCTAAGATCTTCATATATGGTCCTCCTGATAATATGTAAGGATTGTCAATGCTTCCGATACCATCATATAGGAAAAAGACCGCCGCGCATACCCTGCGCGGCGATCCTTTTTAAAAACCAATTATTCAAGCCTGCCGCTTCCGCGGCCCGGCCGGAGCCCGGTCTACTCGTCGAAACCGCCGTCCTCACTCTCCAGCAGGCGCTTTTCCATCTGCTCGAGCTCGCTGATAAATCCTTTCGCGCCGGCCATGCTCTCGGGAAGGTTGAACTCGGGGGTCTTCGCGGACGCTGCGTCAGCCGCCGGAGCCGCAGTCTCAGAGGCGATGACCGTCTCGGGATTTCCGTCATAGCCTCCGTAGGTGATCTCCGCTCGCTCCGCGGTCCGGACCGGTTCCGGATCAGCGGCCGGCTCTTCGGTCATGGGCTCCGCGTCGTCGAAGAAATCGTCCTCGAACGGGCCGCCGGACTCAGGCTCCTCATCGAACGGGCCGCCGTCATCGGGGCCGCCGTCGTAGCCGCCGCCTCGGGGGCCGTCATCGTAAGGCCCGTCGTCATAAGGACCGCCTGCCGATGCTCCGCCTTCCAGCTCCGCGATCCGCGCTTTCTTCTTCGCGTTCGCAGCGGCCAGGGCGATCGTCGCGATCAGGAACGCTGCCGCAGCCGCGCCGAGGCCGATCGGAAGGATCTTATCTTTCAGGCCGCTCTCCGCGGGCGCGGGCTCGGTCTCCGCAGGCGCTGCGGTCTCCACCTCGGTCTCAGGCTCCTGCGGAGCCTCCAGGGTCTCGCGGACATAGCGCTGCAGCGTCTGCTCGCGGGCGTCGTAGCGGTAGAAGCCCAGCTCGCCGTCGGGGTTCACGACGTGGACCAGTGCGAAATCATCGTCCGTACCGTTTCCGGCCTTCCACGCCTGGATCACATCCGCAGTGTAGGCGGGCACGGTCTCGCCGGTCTCTTCGCCGTCCGCGTTCGTGACCGCTTCGCCGCCGTTTTCATTCTCCGTGACATTGACCTCGATCTCGGTCTCGGCGAAGCCCTCCGGAACTCCCGCCGTGTTCGTCAGCGGAATGACCGCGTGGGTGCCGTTGATCATGACGAGAGGACTGAACGAATCGCTGCTCTCATCCCAGACCAGGAAATGGCCGTTATTCTGATTTTCATCCGCCACGCGGAACAGATAGGCGTCCGCGTGCAGGGCCTTGCCGACCTCGATCGCGGTCTGTCCCTCGCCGTAGTTCAGGCTCACCGCCTCGAAACCGTCGGGCAGGTAATCCGCGTTCAGCTCTTCGACAATGTACCAGGTCTCCCCGTCGATCTCGACGACCAGATCCTCGTTCACCTGCTCGGGCGTCTCGCTCTCGGGCTCGGTGGTGGGCTGGTTCGAATCCGCGGGCTGCGTGGGCTGAGTCGGCTGCGCGGGCTGGTCGGGCTGCGCGGGCTGGTCGGGCTGCACGGGCTGATCGGGCTGCGCAGGAGCGGGAGCCGTTACCGTGACGGAACCATTTCCGATACCGACCGGAACCGCAGTCTCATCCCAGGCGACAACATCCGCACCGGACACATTGATTCCTGTGCTGCCGGAACCTATCGCAGTAAAGCTAAGCGTCGAGCCAACACTCGTCGTTCCCTCGCCCGGTGCATACCAGGCAAAACTCACTCCGCCTCCGCCGCCGGATCCGCCAAGGGCTCCTGACGCTCCGTTAAACTGCAGGACGGAAGGATCATAAGTGATGTTTACCACAGCTGCACCGAGGGATGAATCGCAGTTGACATTGACTGAGATATTCACGGTCTCTCCCGGATTTACGGTGGCGCTGCTGACCGAAACAGAGCCGCTGGCCGCCCATGCTGTGGCCGGAAGAGCTGAAAATACACTCAGTGCCAGTACCACAGCCCCCAGAATCGCTGCAAATCTTTTCTTCACTGTTCTCTCCTTCTGATCAGCCGGCCCGAAGGCGGCCGGAAATCATGCAATCGATGATACTCCCAGCAGATGTTTCTGCACTTTCAGCAGATCCAATGCGCTGACCTGGCCGTCGCCGTTGATGTCAGCCGCCTGATAGACCGCACCCGCCAATGCTGTCACACCCAGCAGACCCTTCTGCACACGGAGCAGATCCACCGCCGTGATCCTTCCATCACCGTTCAGGTCTCCGTTCACGACGATATAATCCGCCTCCTGGACTTCCCCTGCATTGTTATACAGATAGACTGTGCAGCCCGTTCCGAGCCTGCGGTCTCCGGTTATAACGGAACCCAGCGTGTTATACACCGTGACCGTTCCGTTCTGCACCCCCAAAGCTGACGTCAGCCCGCCAGCAGTCGTGCCGGCTGTTACGCCGCGGACGTAACCGTCCGCCACGGCATAGGCGGTGTTAAACGATGCGGTCGGGTTCGCGATCTGCGTCGGCGCCGCATCCGGGTTAAACCGGCTGTTCGTCCGCACGATGCGGCCGGACGACGATACGTCGCCGGAGCCGATATCGCCGGAAGACGGCCGCGCCACCGCGCCCGCAGGCATATTGTCATAGACCGGGATCACGAAATTCAATGCCAGATCCTGCCCGGCATATGCCTGAGCCAGTTTCTGTGCCTCGCTGGCACAGCCCTGGATATTCGTCATATACTGGTGACGGAACCGCTGATCTTCCGACGTGGACGGGCCTACGTTGAACCGCTTATAATACAGTGTGTCCTGTCCCTGTGATACGTAGTTCTGCGCATAATACATTGCGCCGCCCATGATGGCCTCATAACGGGAATTCCAGGGTCTGCGGTAGCTGGTCTGTCCGCTGCCCTGACCGGAAGCGTACCAGAGGCCGCGCTGGTGTGCATTCATTCCGTTTGCGGAATACGCACCGATGTTAAAATAGTTATAAAAATTCTCATAACCCGGATACGTTCCGCTGACACAGTTTCCATGAAGGTCCGAGCCCTGCTCGATGACGATCATGGCCGCCAGAACCATAGGGTTCACCCCGTAGGATCGGCCGGCATCCAGCAGGACCGCGACGTAATTATGGCCGCTGTTATCCTGCAGGTTTCCGTTCATGGCTGTATTTGCGAGCATCTGCCGAAGGCCGCTCTCATACGTTCCCGCCAGACCCTCGTTATAACTATGGTCCAGAAACGCAAAGACGCTCTGGTCATTCAGATAAGTCCTGGGATCCATGAAATACTCTGTGACCGCTACGGATGCCTGCACCCAGGAACTGCCGTCCAGGCCGACCCAGGTGTTATTCTCGGCATTGAACACGGAGTCCATGGTGCCTTTCCAGGATGCCGGCGAGGATGCCGCCGTCAGGCTCACACCGTAATCACTCTCGTTAAAGACCGCCGTGTCCCAGTCGATCCCGAGATACTCCGCTGTGAAGCTCCAGTTCGGATGCGCCGCGTGGAGCTGCTCCAGATACGGGCGGTAGCTCTCGGGGAAGCTCGCCAGCTGTTCCTCGAAACTCGCAGCGTGGGCAATGCTCCCGAACCCCTGAAATGACAGGAAAAGCATCAGGCCCGCCAGAAGAAGGCTGACCAGACGCTTTCCTTTCACAGATGCTTTCAATGCCTTTTCGCGCACTTTATCATCTCCCCGCAAAAACATAGCTCCGCTTCACCCGGCCTGCGCCCGCGGGCTTCGCCCTTCAGATCATTCGTAAAGCGGATACTTCGCCGTGATGCTCTTCACGATCGCACGCGCCGCTTCGAGGTTCCCCTCGTGATCCTCGATGATCAGGCGCATGGCCTCGGCGACCTGATCCATGTCGTCTTCCTTCAGGCCGCGGGTCGTGACCGCCGGCGTTCCGAGACGGATGCCGCTGGTCTTGTTTGCGGTCTGAGGATCGTTCGGGACCATGTTTTTATTCGTCGTCATGTTCGCGGCTTCGAACCACTCCTGCACGTCGCGGCCGGTCAGGCCCTTCGCGCGCAGGTCGAGCAGCATGCAGTGGTTGTCCGTGCCGCCGCTGACCAGATCCAGGCCGCGGCTCATCAGACCCTCGGCCAGCGCCTTCGCGTTCTTCCGAATCTGCTTCGCATACTCCGTGAACTCGGGGCGCAGCGCCTCGCCGAAGCACACGGCCTTGCCCGCGATCACGTGCATCAGCGGGCCGCCCTGGATGCCGGGGAACATGGCCTTGTTGAAGTTATACTTCTCGGCCGCCGCCGCGGTCGCCATGATGACGCCGCCTCTGGGACCGCGCAGCGACTTGTGCGTGGTCGTCGTGACGATATCCGCGTAAGGCACCGGGCTCATATGTTCGCCGCCCGCGACCAGGCCCGCGATGTGGGCCATATCGACCATCAGCACCGCGCCGACCTCGTCCGCGATCTCGCGGAACTTCGCGAAATCGATCGCGCGTACGTAGGAGCTCGCGCCGGCGACGATCATCTTCGGCCGGCACTCCTTCGCGATCCGGCGGACCTCCTCGTAATCGATGCGGCCGTCCGCGTTCACGCCGTAATGCACGGCGTTGAAATACTTACCGGACATATTCACGGGGCTTCCGTGCGTCAGATGTCCGCCGTCGTTCAGGTTCATGCCCATGAAGGTATCGCCGGGCTCCAGGACCGCGAAGAACACGGTCATGTTCGCCTGCGCGCCGCTGTGAGGCTGTACGTTCACATAGTCCGCGCCGAAGAGCTGTTTGCAGCGCTCGATGGCCAGCGTCTCGACCATGTCCACGTACTGGCAGCCTCCGTAATAGCGCTTTCCGGGATAACCCTCCGCGTATTTGTTCGTCAGAACGCTGCCCATGGCCGCCATGACGGCCTTGCTCGTAAGGTTCTCGGACGCGATCAGCTCCAGATGGTCTCTCTGGCGTCCCAGCTCCAGACCGATGATCTCGGCTACTTCTCTGTCCTGCAGTTCGACTTCATGTAAAGAAAACATCTTTTCCTCCTGTAAAAACCCCGGGGGATCTTCTTATGACGCTTCAGATGCTCATACTCTGAAACATATTAACATATCTGTAATATTTCCGAAAGAATAACGCGTGTTATCCTTCTTCTCAGGCCTCATATATTAAGGAAACCGTTACATTCCGCGTCCTGTCCGTCCGGAACGCTGCCTCACTCGCCGGCTTCCTCCGCCTTCTCAGGCAGCACGACCGCGATGTGCACGTCGTCCAGCTGCTTCTGATCGACTTCGGAAGGCGCGCCCATCATGATGTCCATCGCGTTCTTGTTCATCGGGAACGGAATGACCTCGCGGATGCTCTCCTCGCCCGCGATCAGCATGACCATGCGGTCGACGCCGGGGGCAATGCCCGCGTGCGGCGGAGCGCCGTAAGTGAACGCCTGGTACATGGCCGGGAACTTCGCCTTCACGTGCTCCTCGGTCATGCCGCAGATCTCAAACGCCTCGATCATGATCTCGGGATCGTGATTCCGGACCGCGCCCGAGGACAGCTCGACGCCGTTGCAGACCAGGTCGTACTGGTACGCCAGGATCGACAGCGGCTCTTCGTTCCGAAGCGCCTCCAGACCGCCCTGCGGCATCGAGAACGGGTTGTGGCAGAACTCGATCTCGCCGGACTCCTCGCCGATCTCGTACATCGGGAAGTCCACGATCCAGCAGAACTCGTAGCGCTCCTTATCCATGTAGGAAGGCTCCGCCTGAGCGGCGATCTTCAGCGCCGCGCCCGTGGTCTTCTGCGCCTCGAGCAGCGTGCCCGCAGCGCACAGGACCAGGTCGCCCGCCTTCAGGCCGAGCTTTTCGACCAGCGCATCCTTATAGTCCGGCAGGAACTTCGCGATGCCGCCGGCGAAGTTTCCGTCGTCGCCGAGCTTGAACCAGAAGCACTTCCGGCCGGTCTGGACCTCGACGTCGGCGCAGAGCTTATCGATGACTTTTCTGCTGCCGGGGAAGGCCGGGCAGACGACCGCCTTCACGACATTTCCCTCGAAAGGCCCGAACCCGCAGCCCGCGACTTCGGTGATATCCGCCAGCTCCAGCTTAATGCGCAGGTCCGGCTTATCCGTGCCGAAGCGGTCCATGGACTCCAGATAGGGGATGCGCGTGAACGGCGGCTTCGAGGCGGTCTCGTACAGACCGTACTCCTCGAACACCGGCGGAAGCACCTGCTCCACGACCGCGAACACGTCCTCCTGGCCCGCGAAGGCCATCTCCATGTCGAGCTGGTAGAACTCGCCCGGGGAGCGGTCGGCGCGCGCGTCCTCGTCCCGGAAGCACGGTGCGATCTGGAAATACTTATCGAAGCCCGAAGCCATCAGCAGCTGCTTGAACTGCTGCGGGGCCTGCGGCAGCGCGTAGAACTTTCCGGGATGATTCCGGCTCGGCACCAGGTAGTCTCTGGCGCCCTCGGGGGACGAGCAGGTCAGGATCGGCGTCGTGATCTCGAAGAAGCCCTGCTCCGTCATGCGTCGGCGCAGATCCGCGACGATCTTCGAGCGCAGGATCATGCGGTCCTTCACCGCGGGATTCCGCAGATCCAGATAGCGGTAGCGCAGGCGCGCGTTCTCATCGGCCTCCTTCGAGCGCCGAATCTCGAACGGCAGCGCGGCGTGCTCGCAGCGGCCCAGCACCGTGATCTTCTCCGGAACGACCTCGATCTCGCCGGTGGCCAGCGCCTCGTTCTTCGAGGAACGCTCGCGCACGGTGCCCTCGACCATCAGCGTGGTCTCGGTGTTCAGCGCGTCGACCTGCTCCATCATCTCTTCGGTCTCGATGACGACCTGCGTCACGCCGTAAAAATCGCGCAGCACGAGGAAGCCCAGGTTCTTACTGACCTTTCTCAGGTTCTCGTACCAGCCGCTGATCGTAACGTTCTTTCCAATGTCTGCCCCGCGGAGCTCCCCGCAGGTGTGTGTGCGAAACTGCATGATTCTGTCTCCTATCCGATCTGATTATTCGGTAATAATGCTTTTCCTGTCACGACGGGCCGTGTTCAGTCCGCGTATACCTCGCGGATCTCCTCATAGCCGTCGGCCGCGAGCTGTTCTTTCTGGAACTTTTTATTCTTCGCCATCTTCGCGACCAGGACGGTCCGCCCGCCCGCGCGGAGATCCGCGGCTTCCTTCAGGACCGCGGTCAATGCCTCTCCGGCGACCTTCTTATCCACGAGGATCGCGGTCTTTTCCGCCGCGCCCGGGACCCGGAAGCCCTGCTCCAGAAGGATCGTGATAAGGCGCTCGAAGCCCAGGCTGATGCCGACCGCGGGGGTCTGCATGTTCGTGAACTTCCCGACCATCTCGTCGTAGCGTCCGCCGCCGCCGCAGGAGCTCGCGAGCCCCGCGATCTCGACCTCGAAGATCGTGCCGGTGTAGTAGCTCATGCCGCGCACCAGCGTCGGGTCGAGCATCAGCTCGCAGGGCACGGACAGGCACGCCTCCACGCCCGCGGTGATCTCCTTCAGGTTCCGCACTGCCGCGGCGCCCTTTTCATTCTCCTCGCCCAGAATCTCCGCGACCTTCGCGAGGCGGTCGTCCGCCCCGTTCATGGCCTCGAACAGCGCGAGGTACTTTTCGATCACGGCCGCGTCATAGCCGTTCTCCGAGAGCTCGGCGCGCACGCCGTCCGCTCCGATCTTATCCATCTTATCCAGCGTGATGAAGACCGCGTCGTGGTCCTCGTCCGCAAAGCCCGCGTACGAAGCCATGGCCTTCAGGAGGCGGCGGTCATTGATATGCACCTTAAAGCCCTCGAAGCCGATCTTCCCGAGCACGGTCGTCGTCGCGAGCAGCAGCTCGGTCTCGGCGATGTTCGAAGCCTCGCCCAGGATGTCGATGTCGCACTGGTAGAACTGGCGGAAGCGCCCGCGCTGCGGCCGGTCGGCGCGCCAGACAGGGCCCACCTGCAGGGCCTTGAACGGCTTCGGCAGATCGTTCGCGTGGTTCGAGTAAAAGCGCACCAGCGGGACCGTCAGGTCGTAGCGCATGCCGGCGTCGACCAGGTCGTCCGCGGTCTGCGCCTTCCCGAGGTTCAGCTTCTCGCCGCGCTTCATCACTTTAAAGATCAGCTTCTCGTTATCCCCGCCCTGCTTCGCGGTCAGGTTCTGGATGCTCTCCATCGCGGGCGTCTCGATCGGCGTGAAGCCGAAGCTCTTATACGTCTCCTTAATGAGCGAGATCAGGTAATCGCGGATCTCCATCTCATCCGGCATGATGTCCTTCATTCCCGTGACCGGGGTCTTCGTCAATGCCATCGTCCTCTCCTTACTTCAATAATTCCATGCTGCAGCAGACGTCGCCGTTCTGGTTCTTCAGCACGTAAAAGTCTCTGTCCGGCTCCTCGCAGACCTCCGTCGTGATCACGTCTCCCACGAACGCCTGCGCCTTATACTCGATGCGGATCTGCCGCGGGTAGAACTTCCGTCCCGCGGCCTCCTCGGCCACGTCCAGAAACCGGCTGTTGTTCACATGCCCGTTCGCGTCCAGAAAACGGCCCGTGACCGGGATCGGATCCAGCGGCGCGAAGCCCTCCTTCGGCAGGCGGATCTTCCGCGGCGCGTAGTCCATCTCAAGCCGCTCCGTCTCCGGCTGAAAGTCCAGATACGCGTCCTGCTCTTCCTGCAGGTTCGCCGGGTGTCCGGTCTTCATGTTCGTCCACGTCCAGAGGCTGAAGCTCTTCACGATCATCTCGCCGGACTCGTCCGTGATGAAATGATTTCGGTGTGCGTAGAGGCGGTCGCAGCCGACTCCCATAGTCGAGACCTTCAGGCGCTCGAACGCGTTCGGGTAGCGGTCGACGACGACCTGCCAGCTGATGGTCATCCAGGTGCGGTCGTAAGCCAGCGTATCATAAATGCCGCGCCCGACGTCCTGCCCGTGGAAAAAGCAGCACTCGTTCAGATAGTCCAGGATGCTGCCGATGTCGGCGCGTCCGTCGGGGCCCAGTTTATCGAAGCCTACCCGGGTGTCATAGGAATAGATCATGTAAACAGCCTCTTCTTTCTCTCCGTCATCTCGTCCAGCCGCTCCAGGTAAAGAGCGGGGTCCTTGACATTGTCAGTTCGTTCTATCTTACCACTCTTTGACACAGCTTTCGAGATGGTTCCTGCCCCGATCGCCGCAATATTTTCCTTTTCTTCCATCATCAGGATGTTATAGATGCCCTCGAAGCCCGGTTTCGCGAAACCGACGTTCTCGAGGTTCCCCGCCATGTTCTTCTGACGGTAGAGGTAGTAGGGGCGCATGCCGGCGCCGCGGGCAATGCTCTCCGCCGCGCGCATCATCTCCTCCGTGTCCGTGACCGAGGCCGGAACGTACCCGCGGTTCGCCTCCTCGAGGTTCAGCTTCGACGCGCGCTTCAGTGCGAGCGAATGCACGGTCAGTGCCTCGGGGCCCAGCGCAGCGATCTCCTCGCAGGTGCGCCGGACGTCCTCCGCGGTCTCCTCCGGGAGTCCGAGGATGATGTCCATGTTGATATGGCCGAAGCCCTCCGCGCGGGCCAGCAGAAACGCCTCGCGGACCTGCTCCACGGTGTGGCGGCGCCCGATCAGGTCGAGCGTGCGCTGCTTCATGGACTGCGGATTGATCGAGATACGGGTCACGCCGTGGTCCTTCAGCACGCGCATCTTTTCGGCGGTCACGGTGTCGGGGCGGCCGGCTTCGACGCAGAATTCGCGCAGGGTCCCGGCAGCCAGACGGTCGGTGATCCGGAAGCGCCGCTCCAGACTGTCCAGCAGGCGGGCGAGCTCGTCCGCCGAGAGGCTCGTGGGTGTGCCGCCGCCAATGTATACCGTGTGCAGTGTACGGGATTCCGTATACGCATCTTCCTCGAAGATCTCCGCGACGGTATCCATCTCCCGCTCCAGCGCTTCCAGATACCGGTCGATCCGTCCCTTCCAGGCGTCGATCGGGTTCGAGGCAAACGAGCAGTAGAGGCAGCGGGTCGGGCAGAACGGGATGCCGGCGTAGAGACTCCAGTACGGGACGAGGGCGTCGCCCTCGGCTCCCGCCGGGTCTGCGTCTTCCGCCGCGCCCATGCTTTCCGCCGTGCCGGTTCCGGCAGAGCCATAGATGCCCAGACCGTCGAGGATCTCGTGCTCCAGAGATGCGATCTCGAGACTCAGCGCGGTCTTCTCCTCACCCACGAGATATGTCTCGCGCATCTCTTCCCCGCAGTCCGCCCCGGAAGCGCCCTCCTCGAGCATCTTCAGGACGATATTCGTCGGGCGGATCCCGGTCAGAGTCCCCCACGGGAGCTCCCGCCCGGTATGTTCCGAGAGCACATAGTACAGGTGCCGCTTCAGCCCGCGCTTCAGGGACTGACGATCGCCCGGGAGCGCGGCGATCTCCGAAACCAGCGCAGTCTCCGCACCGGTTTCGGCCAGCAGGATGCGGCCCTCTCCGGCCGCGATATCGCAGCGGATCTTCAGCGTCAGGCGTGCACCGGCATCATCCGGGATTCCGGCATTGTCCGAGGCGCCGGGGGCGTCCGCGGCGGCGGTACGGTCCTCATCCGTCTCCCCGAATAAAAAGCGTATCTCCTCACCGGGATAAAACGAGGTGAGGAGCCCGCGCACGTCATATTCGAATGTCGGTTCGCTAAGCTTTGTCAGTATCATGTTTCTTCAGAGTAAAAGATCAGGCTCGGTTCCACGATCTTCATCATGCCGTTCTCCACGGTCACGAGAGCCGCGCCGCAGTTCTTCAGGGGCTTTCCGGAGCCGCCCCAGGGGCCGCCCCAGAAATTCGTCTTATCCGCGCCGCGGCCGGCGGCCTGCAGCCCGCGGATCATGGCTCCGTGGGCCGCGACCAGGATCGTCAGGTCCTCGCCCTCGTGCGGGTAGATCCGCTCCTCAAGGAACGACTTTCCGCGCGCGATCACCTTTTCGATGCTCTCCGCGCCGCGCTCGGGCACGTAGTTGTCCGGATCGAAAAAGAATTTCCGAAAGCCGGCACACTCCTCATTCTCGTAGATCTCGGGCCAGGTCACGCCTTCGAACTCGCCGAAGCCGATCTCGCGGATGCGTTCGTCGAAAACGATCGGGACGTCACGCCCGGCACAGATGATCTCCGCGGTCTCGCGGGCGCGCTTCAGCGGACTCGAATAGACCAGGTCGATCGGCATATCCCGCATCCCTTCAGCGGTCAGGCGCGCCACGCGGCGGCCCTCCTCGTTCAGGGGAATGTCGGAGCTTCCCTGCACACGGCGCAGTTTATTCCAATCGGTCAGTCCGTGTCTCAGCAAATATACTTTCAGCATTTATCCGTAATAGTTCTTATACATCCAGATCGAGTTGCGTTCTTTCTCCACGCCGAGCATCGTGTCCTCCTCGTGGCCGGGATAGACCGCGACGTCGTCAGGGAGCTTAAACAGCTTCTCGGTGATCGAGTAATACAGCTGCGCCATCGAGCCGGTCGGGAAATCCGTCCGCCCGAAATCCGTCGAAAACAGCGTGTCGCCGCTGATCAGGATCTTCTCCGCCTCGAAATAATAGCAGACGCTGCCGATCGTGTGGCCCGGCGTCGAGATGACCTTTACCCGGAAGCCGGCGGCCGTAAACTCCGTACCGTCGCTCACGAAAATGTCCGGCATGACCGTCGTCGGGTGTCCGGTCATCGCGGTCGCGTTCATCTGCGGATCCGTAAACAGCGGAAGTTCATCCTCGGAACCGTAGACCGGAATACCGCCGCACAGTTCCTTAAACTCGTTCACCTGCAGGATGTGGTCGAAATGGCCGTGCGTCAGCAGGATGCCCGCGGGCTTTACGCCGCGGCTGTCCAGAAATGCCTTGATGCGTTCGGGCTGGCTCGCCGGATCGACGACGAGCGCCTCCTTCGCGTCCAGGTTTATGATCAGGTAGCAGTTCGTGCCGATGGGCGGCACCTGCAGTGTTTTGATCTCAAATGCGGGCATGAGATTCCTCCTTGTCTTCTTCTGCGGCCCATGCCGCGTATCACTCCAAAAACGACAGGATCAGCCCCGCCGTCAGGGTCATGTCTGCGAGGTTATAGTAGATCCAGGTCTTGCGCTCCTTATGCGGAATATCCGGCTGGCGGATGTAATCCGTGACGCGGCCGCGCGCGATATGCTCCACGGCATTGCCCGCCGCGCCTCCGACGAGGAGCCCCCAGCCGATCCGGGAGAGCGCTCCGGCCGAACGGATCCGGGACCATGACAGAAGCACGTAAACGAACACCGCCGCAGCGGGCAGGATCTTCACGAGCATCGGATGATTTTTCCCCAGACCCATGATCATCCCGGGGTTTTCCACGCGCTTCAGGTGTACGCGGCCGCCCAGGACGGTCTTCGGGAGCCGCCCCTCGTCATCGAGTTTTCGGACTTTCTTTTTGATCAGCTGATCCGCCGCAAACGTGCATGCCGCGGCGATCGGAAACAGAAGCATGCTTACCCCCAGATCTCGACTTTATGCGCGCCGGGTGCCAGCGCGATCCTGCAGGCGGTGCCGTCCGCGATGTCGTCCGCGTCGTCCGCCCCGGTCATCTCGTGCTCCTCACCCGCGGTCAGGTCTTCCCCGTCCACGCAGACGCGGAACGCATCTTTCGCGAAACAGACATATCCGCCCTCCGCGGGGACCTCGGTCTCGACCGAAGCGTAATGCTCCTCCCACACGAAGCGTTTAAACCGCGCGGGAATGTCGGACTCGAAGATCTGTTCGCCGTTCCTGGAGAGCGTCGTGACGCCGCCGTCGGAGCACGCCTCATACAGCGCGCCGCGCAGCAGCCTGCGGTTCTGGGTGAACGCCCCGCCGTCCGGCATTCCGAAGAAGAAGCCGGACCAGGGGTCCGCTCCGAGCTGCTCGCAGGACCAGAGGAACGGCAGCAGCGCGGTCCAGCTGTAGAATGGCTGGGACGTGGGCGTGTCGCGGCCCTCGCCGGTATAGGGATTATAGTTTTCCCACACGCGGCGCTCCGCCGTCCAGTGTTTATAGAAATACTTTACCGCGGCCTCCGCGAGGCGGTGCGCCTCCGCGTCGCGCCCGCAGCGGCGCAGGCCCACATAAGTCCAGAAGGTCTGCGGCGCCCAGGTGCGGCCGCGCCAGTAGCGGTTTTCCTTCGCGGAAGGGTCCTTCGCATTGATCGCGATCAGCGGACACTCCGTGAAGAACTCTTCCGGGTCGAAAATGTGTTCCACGCAGCGGTCCAGCTGTTCCTCGTCGGCCAGACCCGCCGCCAGCGCGTAGAAGGACGTGGGGCTCGTGACGCCGAACTCCCCGGGAGCGCCGTCCGGCCCCGCGAACATGCGGTTCGCGAAGATCCCGTCCCCGTCGTTCCAGAGCACTTCGGCCGCCTTCTTCCGCCGTTCCTCGCAGGCGGTCTCCAGCTCCGCGGCTTCGTCCGTGCGGCCCAGCAGGCGCGCCAGCTCCGCGGTGCACTGAACGTCCAGGATCTCGAGCGAAGTGATGCCCACGTCGTAGAGCTGCAGGATGCAGCTGTCGCTGTCAAACTCCGCCGCGTCGTACATCGGGCTGTTATCCATGGCGGTCTCGTTCTTCGCCGCGAGTTTCATCCCGCGGTAGTCGCCGCCGCCGGCCATCGAGGTCCCGAGGCTGATCAGACCGTCTCCGTTCACGCTCCTCTCGCGCAGATACCAGTCCTGCGCGGCCCGCAGCGGCCCGTAAGCCTTCTGCACGCCGGCGAGATCGCCCGTATACAGGTAATAGACCAGCAGGCAGTATGCGAACACCGGCGGCTGCGCGCGGTCGACCCAGCGCTGGTAGCCGCACAGAAGGCCCGCGAAATTCCCGTCGGCCGTCATCATCGAGAGCGCCAGATCCAGGTCCCCGGCCGCCATCTCATAGTCGCCGGTCGCGGCATTCATCATCATCTGATAGCAGGTGTCCGTGAAGAACACATACCAGTCCCCGAACTCAGCGTTCCACTTCTTCGCGATGCAGGTATAGGCGCGCCCCAGATCGGGACTGAATACGTGGTTCCAGTTCATGATCTCATGGACCGCGCGGGTCATGCCCGGATATACGGTCCCGTCATCGTCCGGCACTTCGGCCAGAATCGCGGCTTTCATCTCTTCCCAGTCGGCGAACTTCGCGAGAGCGGCCTGCGCTTTCTTCGCCGCGCCCTCCTCGCTGTGCGCCTCGCTGATGACCGCGCGGAACTCGTCGGACTGCTCGAGCGTCAGCCGGCACGAGGCCCAGGACCGTTCCGCAGCGTCGCGGTCTGCCGTGCCCTTAAAGCCCTGCCCCTCCATGCTGCGGCCCACCGCGTCGCGCGCGGCGGCGAACGTCACCTCATAGGGCGACGGGTCGAACAGCACAGCCGCACAGTAATCGCCGCTCCTTCCCTTCAGGGAGCGCTCAGCCTTCCGTTCGACGAGCCCGATGCTCCCGGTCCGCTCCGCGGCGCTCTTCACGCCGGCCATGCCGCCGGCGGCGTACTCGTAGCCGACCGTAAACAGAACGTTCACGCGCAGACCCCACTCGACCGGCTGCTTCACGCAGCGCACCCGGGCCATCACGGTCCAGGCGTCCGGCTTCAGGTACTCCAGCTCATACTCCGCGGTCGCGTGTTCCGCGCGCAGCCGGCAGTACCGGCCACTCTTCTCGTGCTCGAGGAGCCGCAGGCTGTCATAATCGAGGAACTCGCGGAACGAATTCTCCATCGAGGAGTACGTGCCCGGCACGATCGTCAGGCCCGTGACGGGGTTCTTCATCACCGCAAAATTGTACGGATCCCAGGTGTTCCAATACTTTTCCGAAGAGATCATCGGTATTCTCCCATGTCAATGCTCCGGACCGGCAGTCCGGACAGGCAGGCGCGCCGCCCGCCTCAGCTCCGCGCCTTCTCGCTGTCGCCCAGCCGGAAGCAATGGATCCGGTCTTTCGGAACGATCAGTTTCAGGTACATGCCCGGGCGGAGGCTCTCCGCACGCGTATTGATGCAGGCGATCGTAATGTCATCCGCGCCCATCTTCGCGCTGATCCGGCAGACCTCGCCGGTAAAGACCACGGTCTCGATCTGCGCCACGGCCGTCGGGACCGGCTCTTCCGCCGCGTCCATGGCCGCGCGGGCCGCCAGGGCTTCCTCCTCGGTGATCTGCTCAAACTCGATCTGCTCGCCGCGGATCGCGAGGCAGATATCTTCGAGATCTTCCTCGATGCCCGCCGGCGGGACCACCGGGAAGCACCAGCCGTCGCCGACCGCATAGGCTTTTCCGTTCTCGTAGTCCAATGTCGCGTCCAGCGTGTTCGCCTTCCCGAGGAAGTCGGACGAGTAGAGCGAGATCGGATGGTTATAGATCTGCTCGGGCGTGTCCAGCTGCTCGATCCGGCCTTTATGCATCAGGACGATCTCGTCGGACATCGTCATGGCCTCTTCCTGGTCATGCGTAACGAACACGGTCGTGATGCCGACTTCCTGCTGGATGCGGCGAATCTCATACTGCATCTCGCCGCGGATCTTCCGGTCGAGCGCCGACAGCGGCTCGTCCAGGAGCAGGATCGGCGGTTCGATGATCAGAGCGCGCGCCAGCGCCACGCGCTGCTGCTGTCCGCCCGAGAGCTGGCCGATCTTACGGCCCTGCAGGTCGCCGAGTCCGACCAGCGCCGCGTAATATTCGACCTTCTCCTGAATGGTCTGACGGTCGACCTTGCGGATCTTCAGACCGTAGGCAATGTTATTAAACACGGTCATGTTCGGGATCAGCGCGTAGTTCTGAAACACCACGCCGATGTTCCGCTTTTCGACCGGAACGTTCGTGATATCCTTCCCGCCGACGATCACGCTGCCGGTATCCGAGTACTCCAGGCCGGCAATGATCCGAAGCAGCGTCGTCTTTCCGCAGCCGGAAGGTCCCAGAAGCGTCAGAAAATGTTTATCCTTTACCTCGAAACTCAGGTCGTCGAGGACTTTATTCTTTCCGAAGGACTTCGAAATGTTCTGAATGAGTATCTCCGCCATTATTCTTTCTCTCCTCTCCTGGGCGCGCCGAACAGCTGATCCGCGCCGAAACCGATCTTATTCAGGATCAGGATGATCGCGAACGTGATGCCCACCATGATCGTCGCGAGCGCGTTCATATCCGGCTTACTGCCGGAACGGATCAGCGTGAAGATCTTCATGGGCAACGTGTACGTTCCGAACGGCGCCAGGTAGTACTGCAGCGAGAAGCAGTTAAAGCACAGGACGAACGACATGAGCCAGCCTGCGAGCACCGCGGGGAAGATCATGCGGAACGTGATGTCGCGGAACACCTGGAACGGCGTCGCGCCGAGCGTCCTGCCGGCTTCCTCGGGGTACGGATCCATGGTCATGACGCGGGAATACGTCAGCATGAACGAGTGCGGCATGACCGCGGCGAGGCACCCCAGGAACATACTGGGGATGGACCGGCCGATCCCGACGAAGCTGAAGAGCAGCAGCAGCGAGACCGCCTGCACCAGCCACGGAATCATCAGCGGGACGTCCATCAGGGTGTTAAAAATATTATTCAGGCGCGTGGGGAACTTCCGCAGCGCCAGCGACGCCATGATGCCCAGCACGGCGGACACCAGACTCACGACCAGGCTGAAGCCCAGCGAGAAGCCGGCCGCTCCGAGCAGCTTCGAGGTCGTGAAGAGCTTTACGTACCACTGCGTGGTAAATACGATAGGCAATCTCCCGTAAACGGAAGTATTAAACGACATCAGGATGATCTGCGCGATCGGGAAGAACAGGAAGACCATCGTCAGGATGATCCAGACCGTGAAGAAGACCCTGGTGCCGGAGATCTTTCTGCGATTCTTAGGCATTGATCTTACCTCCTATCTTCCGTTCGGCAGTGCTCATAATGAAATTGATGACCAGCAGCGCGAGCGCCATGAGCACCAGCAGGATTAGCGACAGCGCGGCGCCGTAGCCCATGTTCAGGCTGGTGTTATACTGGGTATTTATCAGGCTGCCGATCATCATCCCGTAGGGGCCGCCGGCGATATCCGGTTCGACGAAGCTGCCCGCCGCGGGGATAAAGATGATCAGAATGCCGCTGAACAGGCCGGGAAAGCTCTGCGGCAGGATGATGTCGCGGAAGATCCGGTAATTCCCGGCGCCCAGCGTCCGCGCGGCTTCGAGCACGCGGTCGTCGATCTTCTCCAGTACGGAGTAGAGACACAGGATCATGTAAGGCAGGTATTCATACACGAGGATGAAGATGACTGCCTTGCTCGAATAGAGGATGGTGTCCGTGTCGGCAATGATCCCCAGCCGGGCCAGCGGCTCCATCAGCACGCTGCCGGGCTGCAGGAGCTTCATGATCGTGTAGATCAAAAGCAGCTGCGAGATCAGGGCCGGGACGGCCGCCATCATGACCAGGATGTTCCGGCGCTGGGGCTTCACGACCTTCGCGATGGCCCACGCCGCCGGGTATCCGATTCCGATGCAGATCAGGGTCACGATCAGGGAGATCAGGAACGACTTCCCCAGAAGTTTCGGGACCATCGCCGAGCTGAACGCGCGGACGAAGTTTCCGATCGTGAACCCGTCAATGCCCCTGCCCACGGTCACGTTCCCGTCCACGAAGCTGAACAGGACCAGAAGGCAGAGCGGTATGATACTGATAAACAGAAGCATGGCCGCGGAAGGCAGGATCAATGCCCTCGTTCCGCGGTCTCTCTTCTTAACGGTGGATACCTGTTCCATCCGAACTCCTTTCCGAACATCTTTCCGCGAGGGAAATGCCGGGGTATGGAATGCGCAAGGGCGCGGACGCCGGGAGACCCGGCGCCGCGCCTCGTTCTGCCGTCTCCTCACTGACGGGAGACGCGCCTCATCTTATCAGGATGCCTGAACCTCGGTCCACAGGTCGATCCATCTCTGCAGCGTGTCATTGTCCATATACAGGGACATGTACATTCTCTCAGGCGGATTCGTCAGCCAGAGGTTCGCCAGGGTCTCGTCGTCGAGCGTCGCCATCACGGCCTCGTTCGCAGGGGTGTGAGGCTGCACCTCGGTCGCCATCGCGTACTGGAAGTCGTGGCCGGTGCAGAAGTCGATCCACGCCATGGCCAGGTCGGTCTCAGCGCTGCCGTCCACCAGGCAGAAGTAGTCGGCCCAGCCGATCGTGCCTTCCGACGGGTAGATGTACTCGATGTTCATGCCCTGGTTCCGGAGCTCGGTGATGTTGCTCGGCCAGGCGTTTCCGATGACGACCTGTCCGGACGTGATCGCGCTCATAAAGTCGTCATAGGTGCTCCAGATCGTGCGGATGTTCGGCTTCAGCTCCATCAGCTTCGCCTGGACCGCGTCCAGATCGGGATCATAGGGATCGTCGCCGTTCACCAGCGCGGCGATCATGATGCAGTTCGTGTAGTCGTCGAAGAACGCGACCTTGCCCGCGTACTGCGGATCCCACAGATCTGCCCAGCTGTCGATCTCGCTGCCGTCGACCGCGTCGGCGTTATAGAACATCGACGTGGTGCCCCAGATCCACGGCACGCCCAGGACTCCGCCGTCAGGCGTCAGAACGTCATCGATGCCGGTGATGTCCTCGCGCAGCTCATCGTAGCAGGAGATCCGGCTGGTATCGATCGGAGTGATGACGCCCTCGCCGTAATACTGCTGGATGTACATCGGGTTGATGTTGACGACGTCGATCGTGCTCTGGCCGCCGCTGAGCATCGTCTGCAGCAGTTCCGGATAGGATGTGATGTCGTAGAACTCGACGTTGCAGTTATACAGCTCCTCGAACGCGGCAGCACCGTACTCCTGATCCGTCGCGTAGTCCGACCAGTTCGCCACGGTCAGCGTCTGTCCGGAGAAATCCATCTCCTCGCCGGCATCCGCCGCCGAACCGCTGTCAGCACCGCCGCCTTCGTTTCCGCCGCTGTTTCCGCCGTTTCCGCCGCCGCAGGCAGCCAGCGAGAATGCCATCGCGGCAGCCGCGATCAGACAAACAATTCTTTTGATCTTCATTTCTCTCTCCTTTTCGTTTCGGGTAAACCTGTATCTTCTTTCCGGGCTTCTCCCCGGGGCGCCTCGCTCCGGCGCCGTTTCCCGCAGATTATATACTAAATAAAGTATATCATAGGGGTCGTTTTCGATACAATACCATTCGATGCACGCGGGGCAATGCAGGAGCGGGCGCAAACGCGCCCGGCAGAGCAGCGGGATGCGCCCCGCAAACGCGACTCGTAAAGCAGCGAGATGTGACTCCCTTGCAGCCTCGCTGCGCTCGACTGCAAGTATCGTCGCAGTCGCTGTCTAAAAACGCATTAAAAAGAGCCCGCAAATGCAAGCACTTGCGGGCTCTTTTATGCGTTTTTTCACATCTCGCTGCTTCGCGGATATTACTCGATGATGCTGACGACAGCACCCGAACCGACCGTACGGCCGCCCTCACGGATAGCGAAACGCAGACCTTCCTCGATAGCGATCGGGTGGATCAGCTCGATGGTCATCTCGACGTTATCGCCGGGCATGCACATCTCGGTGCCGGCAGGCAGCTCGATGACGCCGGTCACGTCCGTGGTACGGAAGTAGAACTGAGGTCTGTAGTTGTTGAAGAAAGGAGTGTGGCGGCCGCCCTCTTCCTTCTTCAGGACGTAGACCTGAGCAGTGAACTTCGTGTGCGGATGAATGGTGCCGGGCTTCGCCAGAACCTGACCTCTCTGGATCTCGGTTCTCTGGATACCACGCAGCAGGGCGCCGATGTTGTCGCCGGCCTGACCCTCGTCCAGCAGCTTATGGAACATCTCAACGCCGGTGCAGACGGTCTTTCTGCTCTCGTCCTTCAGACCCACGATCTCGACTTCGTCGGAGACATGGATGACACCACGCTCGACACGGCCGGTAGCCACGGTGCCGCGGCCGGTGATCGTGAAGACGTCCTCGACGGGCATCAGGAAAGGCTTATCGACGTCGCGCTCAGGGTTCGGGATGTACTCATCCACGACGTTCATCAGCTCGATGACAGCGTCGCCCCAAGGGCCGTCCGGATCCTGCAGAGCCTGCAGAGCGGAACCGCGGACGATCGGGCAGTCATTGAAATCATACTCCTCGAGGGTCTCGGTGACTTCCATCTCAACCAGCTCGATCAGCTCCTCGTCGTCGACCATGTCGCACTTGTTCAGGAACACGACGATGTAGGGAACGCCGACCTGGCGGGCCAGAAGGATGTGCTCCTTCGTCTGAGCCATAACGCCGTCGGTCGCAGCCACGACCAGGATCGCGCCGTCCATCTGCGCAGCACCGGTGATCATGTTCTAGACGTAGTCAGCATGACCGGGGCAGTCAACGTGCGCATAGTGGCGGTTCGGAGTCTCATACTCAACGTGAGCGGTCGAGATGGTGATACCACGCTCTTTCTCTTCCGGAGCCTTATCGATCGCGTCGAAAGCGACTTCCTGGCCGAGACCGTATCTGTGGTTCAGCACGTAGGTAATAGCGGCGGTAAGGGTGGTCTTACCATGGTCGATGTGACCGATCGTACCGATATTACAATGCGGTTTAGTTCTCTCAAATTTTTCTTTCGCCATTTTAGTTAGTCCTCCTTAGACTGGCTGCTCGCACAGGAGCAATGGTTTCATGTCTCTTTTGCTTCACGCAAGTCAGAGCCATTATAATGTGTACATTTTTCATTTTCAAGCGTTACTTCCGCTCGTTCAGCACTTTCTCCTGAATGTTCTTCGGGACCGGCTCATAGTTATGGAAGAACATCGAGTAGGAGGCTCTTCCCTGGGTCTTCGAGCGGAGGTCTGTCGCGTATCCGAACATCTCGGCGAGCGGCACGTAACCGGTGATCTGCTTCGATCCGTTCACGTCATCGAAGCTCTCGATACGTCCGCGGCGGCCGTTGATGTCGCCGATAACGTCACCCATGTACTCCTCGGGCGTCGTGACCTCGACCTTCATGATCGGCTCGAGCAGGATCGCTCCGCCCTTCGCCATCGCGTCCTTAAACGCCATGGAACCGGCGATCTTGAACGCCATCTCGGACGAGTCGACTTCGTGGTACGAACCGTCGAAGACATCCGCGTGCACGCCCAGCACCGGGAAGCCGCCGAGGATACCGGACTTCGCCGCCTCCTCGATGCCCGCGCCGACGGCGGGGATGTATTCCTTCGGAATCGCTCCGCCGACCACGCTGGAGGTAAACTCGAAAGTCTGATCTCCGTTCGCGTCCATCGGGGTGAAGCGGACCTTACAATGACCGTACTGACCGCGTCCGCCGGACTGCTTCGCGTACTTCGAATCGACCTCGACCTCCTTCGTGAAGGTCTCCTTGTAAGCGACCTGAGGAGCGCCTACGTTCGCCTCGACCTTAAACTCGCGGAGCAGGCGGTCGACGATGATCTCCAGGTGAAGCTCACCCATGCCGGAGATGATGGTCTGACCGGTCTCGGGGTTCGTCTCGACCTTAAAGGTCGGGTCTTCCTCGGCCAGCTTCGAAAGCGCGTCGCCCATCTTATCCTGACCGGCTTTCGTCTTCGGCTCGATCGCGATCGAGATAACGGGATCCGGGAACTCCATGGACTCCAGGATGACCGGGTGCTTCTCGTCGCAGAGCGTGTCGCCGGTGGTGGTCAGCTTCAGGCCGACGGCCGCGGCGATATCGCCGGAATAGACCTTCTCGAGCTCCGCACGCTTATTCGCGTGCATCTGCAGGATACGGCCCACGCGCTCCTTTTTATTCTTCGTCGCATTCAGGATGTACGAACCGGAGTTCATCGAACCCGAATACACGCGGAAGAACGCAAGCTTACCCACGAAGGGATCGGCCATGATCTTAAATGCCAGCGCACTGAAAGGCTCATCATCGGAAGACTCCCGGACGACGTCGTTTCCGTGATCGTCCGTTCCGTGGATCGGCGGAATGTCGGTCGGAGCCGGCATGTAGTCGATCACGGCGTCGAGCAGCTTCTGGACGCCCTTGTTATGATAGGCGGTTCCGCACAGCACGGGAATGATCTGGACCGCGATCGTGGCCTTTCTCAGGCCCGCCTTCAGCTCCTCGACGGAGATCTCCTCTTCCATAAGGAACTTCTCCATCAGGTCGTCGTCGGTCTCGGCGATCTTTTCGACCATCTCGTCGTGGTACATCTGCGCCTCGTCCATCAGGTCCGCGGGGATCGGCTCGATCGAAATGTCCTCGCCCTTATCATCGTTATAGATGTAGGCCTGCATCTCGAAGAGGTCGATGATTCCCTTGAAATCATCTTCCTTGCCGATCGGCAGCGTCACGGGCACCGCGTTATGTCCCAGACGGGTCTTGATCATCTCGACGGCGTTGAAGAAGTTCGCTCCCATGATGTCCATCTTATTAATGAACGCAATACGGGGAACGTTATACTTATCCGCCTGACGCCAGACCGTCTCGGACTGCGGCTCAACACCGCCCTTGGCGCAGAACACGCCGACCGCGGCATCCAGGACTCTGAGGGAGCGCTCCACCTCGACCGTGAAGTCCACGTGGCCGGGGGTATCGATGATGTTGATGCGATACTCCTCCGCGCCCTTTCTGGGCTTGTTCTGGTCCTGAGGGGTCCAGTGGCAGGTGGTGGCGGCGGAAGTGATCGTGATTCCGCGCTCCTGCTCCTGCTCCATCCAGTCCATGGTTGCGGTTCCCTCGTGGGTCTCACCGATCTTGTAGTTCACGCCGGTGTAGTACAGGATCCGCTCGGTCAATGTCGTCTTTCCGGCATCGATATGAGCCATGATACCGATATTTCTGGTTCTCTCTAAAGGGTACTCTCTCGACACGAAAAAATGCCTCCCGAATTAGAAACGATAGTGTGCGAAAGCCTTGTTCGCCTCCGCCATACGATGCATGTCCTCTTTCCGCTTCACGGACGCGCCGGTGCCGTTTGCGGCATCCATGATCTCGTTCGCCAGACGCTCTTTCTGCGTCTTCTCGGAACGGGCGCGGCTGAAGTTCGTGAGCCAGCGGAGCGCCAGAGCCTGTCTGCGCTCGGGTCTGACGTCAACGGGGACCTGATAGGTCGCGCCGCCGACTCTCTTCGCCTTGACTTCGAGCTGAGGCATGATGTTCGACATGGCCGTCTCGAAAACTTCCAGGGCGGGCTTGCCGGTCTGAGCCTCGATCTGCTCGAACGCTCCATATACGATCTTCTGTGCGACTCCCTTTTTGCCGTCCAGCATGATGTTGTTGATCAGCTTGGTGACGACCTTCGAACCGTACAGAGGATCAGCCAAAATTTCTCTTTTCGGAGTATGTCCTCTACGTGGCATAATCTTCCCTCCTTAACACTAAAAATCGTTAGATCACAGGTACTCACATTTATAAGTGCTCATGCCGGCTTTCGGGACATACCCTGTGCCTGCAGCCATCAGGCGGATACGTATGCCGTGCACGATATACAAATGCTGCGACTGTTGGATCAGTGATTACTTTTTCTTCGGTCTCTTCGCGCCGTACTTGGAACGGGCCTGTCTTCTGTCGGCCACGCCGGCGGTGTCCAGGGTGCCTCTGACGATGTGGTATCTGGTACCGGGCAGATCCTTGACACGGCCTCCGCGGATAAGCACTACGGAGTGCTCCTGCAGGTTATGGCCTTCGCCGGGGATGTAGCTCGTGACCTCGATGCCGTTCGAGAGACGGACACGCGCGATCTTACGGAGTGCGGAGTTCGGCTTCTTAGGGGTAGCCGTCTTCACCGCGGTGCAGACTCCGCGCTTCTGGGGAGAAGCCTTATCGGTCGCCTTCTTCTGCAGGGAGTTATAACCCTTCAGCAGAGCGGGTGCCTTCGGCTTCTTCTCAGCTGACTGACGTCCTTTACGAACCAGCTGGTTAAATGTAGGCATACGTTTTCCTCCTGTCAATATCGTTTTCTGCGTACCGTGGCTGTCGGTTTTCAGGGCGCACGAATACTCTTCGCGCGCATACGCCTGAATATTATAGACATTGCCCCGCGTCGGTGTCAAGCATTTTAGTCTGCGCGGCTCTGATGCTTTCCGCGGCCCGCCCTGCGAAGGTTTCTCCGCGTTTCTCTTGCAAAAAAAGAAGGGCAATGTTATCATTTATCGGGTGTGTCGCGCCCCTTTTCCGGGGCCGCGAAGACCGAACTTATCCTATTTAAATGTGGAGGAGCATATCATGCCCGCAGCACTGGTAACCGTCACCCCCGCTTTCTGGGTCATCATCATTATCCTTGCGGCCGTCGTCGCCGTTCTGCTGATCCTCGTTTTCATCGGAAAGCGCGCACAGAAGCGCCAGGCGCAGAACGAAGACATCATCCGTGCGAACGCGCAGGTCGTATCGGTACTCGTAATCGATAAGAAGAAGATGAAGATCACGCAGGCCGGCCTTCCCGATCTGGCTCTCGCCGAAGTGAAGTGGTATCAGAAGATCCAGAAGATCCCGGTGGTTAAGGTCAAGGTCCAGAACCGCATCGCGAACGTGCTCTGCGACGTCAGAGTGTACGACGCGCTTCCGGTGAAGTCCGAGGCGAAAGTCGTCCTGAGCGGACTCTACATCACAGAGATCCGCAGCATTCGCGGCGGCGCGATCCTGCAGCCGGAGAAGAAAAAGACGCTGTGGCAGCGTTTTACCGGCATCTTCACGAAGAAAAAATAAGCGCAGTTTCCGAGAGAGACATGAGGCGCCGCGGTCCCGAAAGGTTCCGCGGCGCTTTTGATTATTCAATTCTTCGAAAAAAAGTGTATAATAAATCTGCTGTTAATGTTCTTTTGGTTTTGATCGCCCGGCGAACGCGGAGGATCCTATGGACTGGCTCTATCGCTTATCTGACAGACTGAACACCTACTACCGTGCGACGGACATCCCTGTATGCATCCTGGGTACGGACGGAACACTGATGAACTCCATCGGCCATGAAAACCGCTCCGCCGCCTCGAAAAATCTGTGCGAGCGCGACTGCCCCTGCGCGGAGATCCGCGCGCTCGGCTGTTCGGAAGCCGGCCACCTGGACCAGACGTTCATCTGCCCTTCCGCCCGCCTGTTCTTCTCGCTGCCCTGCGCCCAGAATGGCCGGACCCGCGCGGTCCTGCTGGCGGGGCCGATTCCCGAGCAGTCCGATCCGCAGAAGAACCGCTATCTGAGTAAGCTCCTCGCAGCCGCCACGGACCGGATCCCCGGCCCCGAGGAGGCTGCCGTTATGCGCACGGCCGAGGAGCGCCAGAAGATAAACGACTATTTCCGCCTCCTCATGGACGACGACTTCACGTTCGCGGACGCGACCGCGGACGAGAAGCGCCTGATCGAGGACGTCATCAGCGGCGATAAGGAGCACGCGCAGAAACTCCTGAAGAAGATCATCAGCCGCATCTATTCCGAGTCCGGAAACGACTTCAACATGATCCGCATGCAGGCGATCGACCTGACCGCCCTGCTCTCCCGCGCGATCGCGGAGGCCGGCATGGACGCGGAGAACGTCTACCACATCTCGGAGCGGGCGATGAACGAGATCCTGCTCGCGTCCGACCTGACCGATTTCTCGATCCGCATGCTGGAGATTCTGGACTCGTTCATGTCTTCCGCCTTTGCGAAGTATCCGCAGGCGACCTCCGCGGCGATCCGCGACGCGGTCATCTACATCAGCGATCACTACAGCGAAGACCTCTCGCTGCAGGAGACCGCGGAGCACGTTTCGATGAACGCTTCGTACTTCTCGTCCCTGTTTAAGCGGATCATGGGCACCAGTTTTTCCGAGTACCTGACCGAGAAGCGCATCGCACAGGCGAAGCTTCTGCTCAGACACGGAAACACGGCCATCGCGGATATCGCGGCGGCCGTGGGATACGAAAACCAGAGCTATTTTTCCAGAGTGTTTAAATCCAAGACCGGGATGAGCCCGAACAAGTACCGGCACTCGTAAGCCGCACTGCCGGAGCCGTGCCGACGGACCGGCTCACGCCCACAGATCTTTCGGATAGACCGCCGCCTCTTTCAGAGCGGCGATCTCTTCTTTTACGCGGTCCAGATCCTCGCGGTAGGTGATGCCGTACCAGTCCGCGTCCGTCTTCAGCACGCGCACGCGGGCGCCGGCCTCCATCGCCTGCGCCGCCGCGGTCGGAAGGTAATACTCCTTCTTCAGGGGATCCAGAGGCGCTTCCTCCTCCAGGAACCGCACGAACCCGGCGCGCAGCACCTCGAAGAACTCCGGACCGAAGCCCCAGAAGTTCATGGACACGGTCGTGTCGGGCGCGAGCGGGACGAAGGTCTCGCCGTCCTCGGTGTACGCGATCTCCCCGCCCTCACGGCGCACGATCTTCACCCGCTCCGTGATCCGCGTCAGGAAACCGTCCGCGTCCGTCTCACACTCGCCGCGCGAGACCGAACCGTTCTCGGTGACGGTCTTTTCGAGCTCGTATCCGCACATCGCGTACTCGCCGGCCGCTCTGGGTCCGGAAAGGAACCGGTACATCTCCCGGAAGGCGTCCCTGCCGTAGAAGTCATCGGCATTGATCACGCAGAAGGGGACTTTCACCGCCTCCGCCGCGCACAGGACCGCCTGCCCGGTGCCCCAGGGCTTCGTACGGGTCTCCAGCGCCGCGCGCGCCGCGCCGTCCTTCACGAGCGCCGCCGCCCCTTCGGGCAGCTCCGCCTTCTGGAACACGTAGGAGACGCGGAAAAAGCGCTCCGCGTTCCGGCCGACGTCCTCGCGGAAGCTCTCATACATCTCTTCCTTTATCACAAAGACCAGCTCGTCAAACCCGGCCTTCCGCGCGTCATACATCGAAAAATCGATCAGGCGGTCGCCCTCCGCGTCCACGGGGGTCGTCTGCTTCGAGCCGCCGAACCGGCTGCCCATGCCCGCCGCCATGATCACCAGCGCACAGCTCATGCTTCGCCCTCCGCTTCGTCTGCGCTCGCCGCGTAGACCGTGTAGCTGTCCTCGCGCAGGAACGCTGTCCGGATCAGCCGCCCGACCAGTTCATCGGCCGAAACGCCGGCGGCCTCCCACAGCATCGGGTACATGCTGATCGCGGTGAAGCCGGGCAATGTATTGATCTCGTTAAACACCGGCTCTCCCTCCGCGGTCACGAAGAAGTCCACGCGCGACAGGCCGAATCCGTCGACCGCGTCGAAGATCGCCGCCGCGTCCTTTCGCACCTTCTCGGCAGCGCCTTCCGGCAGGACCGGGTCGACGACGGTGCGGGAATCGGCATTGTTATATTTCGAATCAAAGTCGTAGAAACTGCCCGCCGAGAGGATCTCGCCGACGCCGCTCGCGATCGTGCCTTCCGGCGTGCTCATGACCGCACACTCGATCTCGCGGCCCACGATCGTTTCCTCGACCAGGACCTTCGTGTCGTGTTTCACCGCCTCGGTGAGCGCGGCCGCCAGCCCCGCTGCGTCATGCGCCTGGCTGACGCCCTTGGAAGAGCCCGCGCGCGAGGGCTTCACGAACATCGGGTAATCCAGCTTCGCCTCGCACTTCGCGATCGCCGCGTCCATATCCGCGAGATCCTTCTTCATGACGAGCACGTAGCGCGCCTGGCGGACCCCCAAAAGGTCGACGATGATCTTCGTGAAGACCTTGTCCATCGTGACCGCCGACGCAAGCACGCCGCAGCCCACGTAAGGGATACCGGCCATCTCGATCAGGCCCTGCAGGGTGCCGTCTTCGCCCCAGATACCGTGCATGACGGGGAAGATCACGTCCACGCGGATCTCCTCCCAGCCGTTTTCGGTCTGCGCGAGGAAGCCGTGCGTCGCGGTGTCGGGCGACAGCAGCGCGGGACGGCCCTTCTTCTCCCAGACTCCGCCGCGGATGTCATCCGTGCCGGCGACGGTCAGCCAGCGGCCGTCCTTCGTGATTCCGAAAATAAAAACTTCGTACTGCTCTCTGTCGATGCGGTCAATGATATTCGGCGCCGAAATGCAGGAAATATCATGCTCGGAGGATCTCCCTCCGAAAATTACACCGATGCGGGTCTTCTCCATCTCAGCCTCCGATCTCGTTCTGTTTCTTCTCGATATGTGCGTGGACCAGCTCCTGCTGCGAACGCAGGTGCGCCACGATCCTCTCCGCGGCTCCGTAGGGATCCCGTTTGCGGAGATTCTCGGCGATGTGCCGGTGGTCCGAGGCCAGCTGCTCGCGGCTCTCGGGCGTCTTCAGGTGTTCGATGCGGAACCGGTACATCTGTTCGCGCATGTTGTGTGCCAGAAGCAGGAGCTTATCGTTCTGGGCGCCCTCATAGATCACGTGGTGGAAGCCCTCGTCCGCCTCGGCCATCTCGATCAGGTCCACCTCGGCCCGGCCGATCGCCTTCTCGAAGGCCTGCTCGGCTGCCTCCAGACGTTCAAACCCTTCCTCCGACATGCGGCTGCATGCCAGGCGCACCGCGAGCACTTCGAGCGCCTCGCGCACCTCAAGGACTTCCCGCAGATCCTTGTCGCGGATATCCGCCACGACAGCCCCGCGGTGAGGGACGGTCACGACGAGGCCGTCCTTCTCCAGCATCTGAATCGCCTCGCGGACCGGTGTGCGGCTTACGCCCATCTTATCCGCCAGTTTCATCTCCATCAGCCGCTGACCGGGAGCGAGTTCGCCCCGGAGTATGGCCCTGCGGATCCTCCGAAAAACGATATCCCTGAGAGGAAGATTTTTCTCAACGTTCCAATTCTGTTCACCCATCATGCGTTCCTTCCGTGGAAAAATCCCGTTATGTACAGCTCCCGGCAAATGCCGCGGAGCTCCTTCATGCAGGCGCGGGCCGCCTGCTCGTCCGCGAAGATACCGAAAACGGACGGGCCGCTGCCGCTCATCATGGCGCCTGCGGCTCCATGGGCCTTCATGCAGGCCCTGATCTCTCCGATCTGCGGGTGTGCTTCCTCTGCGACGGGTTCCAGAACATTTCCCATCCGTCCGCACATCCGCTCCCTGTCACCGGCGGCGATCGCGTCCACGATCCCGTCAATGTCGGGATGCGCGATCTCCAGTTTCTCCGCCGCTTCGTCATATCGGCCGTAAGCCCAGACCGTCGACACGCCGAACGACGGCTTCGCCAGGAGGAGGAACCCTCCGGGCGCGGGCGGAAGCGGCGTCAGCACTTCCCCGATCCCCTCCGCCAGGGCGGTCCCGCCCATGATGCAGTAGGGCACGTCCGCCCCGAGCCTTTTGCCGCGCGCCATCAGATCCTCAGCCGGCAGCCCCAGGCCGAACAGTTCGTTCACGGCCAGGAGCACCGCCGCGGCGTCCGTGCTGCCGCCGGCCAGCCCCGCCGCGACCGGGATCTGCTTTTTCAGCGTGATCCGGATCCCGCAGCCGCCGACCGTCTCGCGGCCGGGTTCCGTGCAGTCCCCGAACTCGTCCGCCAGCATCTTCGCGGCCCTCCAGGCGAGGTTCTGCTCCTGCTCCTCCGGCAGGAATCGCGCCCCGTCCGAAACCGCGAGCCGGATGCCGGGTTCCGGGTCCTTCGCGGCCGTCACATCGTCGGCCAGCCCGATCGTCTGCATGACCATCCGAAGCTCATGATAGCCGTCGGCCCTGCGGCCCGTAATGTCCAGCCCGAGATTGATCTTCGCGCGGGCTTTTCTCGTGATCTCGTTTCTCTGTGCCGTCATGCGTCCTCCGGTCCGCCAAACAGCGAGGGGTCAGCTCCGAACTTCCCCTCTTCCATCGCGTTCACGGCGTCCAGCACCATGCCCATGATCTCCTCGACGCGGGCGGGCTCCATCTGCAGATGCTCCGCGAGCTCTTCCATCGTCGCCGGCCTGCCGAGCGCCTCGGACAGTTCGTTCGAAGCGGTCAGCAGGAGGTTCGCCTGCTCCGCGAGCTTCTCGCTCATCCCTTCAAACTCGAACTCGTCCACGATAAGTGCATCCAGGCCTTCGCGGATCTTCGCCGCGATGTGGCTGTCCAGGTCGCCGCCCTCGTAAGCCGCGAGCGCTTCCATCAGCAGCATGTTCGCCTCCTGGATCAGATCCGGTTCGGCAATGCCCCGGCCCGCGTACGTCTCGGCGATCCGCAGGGCCAGAGCCAGCTTTCCCTCGGTCAGGCGGCCGAACGCCTCCCGGTCTCCGGCCAGCATGAGCGCGGCCAGTTCCGCCTCCTCGTCCGCGGTCAGTCCGGCGATCCCGCCCAGGTCCTCCAGATAGAGTTCCTTCAGCAGGCTGCCGTCCTCCGACAGCGCGTCTTCCTGCCGTGAGGCAGCCAGCGCGCCGGCCGCCGCGGCGTTCTTTTCATGTCCGGCGACTTCGATCCCCTCGATCTCGAGATAGTGGTAGACCAGCTCCCACTGATCGGGCGTCAGACCGGGAAGGTCCGCGATCTGCCGCACCCGCTCCATGGAAATGCTGCCGCCGAGGCTCTTCGCCTCCGCGAGCACTCCCGCGAGCGCCTCTCCGAAACGTTCCGGGCTCAGCATGTCTCCGGCTCCGGATATTCGATGCCGAACGTCTCCACGGTCACCTTTTTCATGACCTGCGGAGTCTGCGGCCTGTCGTTCCAGTCCGTGGGGACCTTCGCGATGCGGTCGACCGCTTCCATGCCTTCGGTCACCTTTCCGAACGCGGCGTAGTCACCGTCCAGATGCGGGGACTTCGCGTGCATGATGAAAAACTGCGATCCCGCCGAATCCGGGATCATCGTGCGCGCCATCGAGAGCACGCCGACGTCATGCTTCAGGTCGTTGCGGAAACCGTTCGAGGAGAACTCGCCGCGGATCTCATAGCCCGGGCCGCCCATGCCGGTCCCGTCCGGGCAGCCGCCCTGAATCATAAATCCGGGGATGACCCTGTGGAAGATCAGGCCGTCATAGTAGCCCTTCTTCACCAGGCTGATGAAATTGTTCACGGTGTTCGGGGCCACGTCGGGGTACAGTTCCGCGCGAATCACGCCTCCGTCCGCCATCTCGATCGTCACCACGGGGTACTTTTTATCCATAATGATGTTCCTCCGGTCATTGGAAAAATGATATAACTTCATTTAAACACGAAAAAGAAGAAAAAGCGGCATTGAACCCTTTTCCTTAAAATGGTATTTTAACATAGTTACATTGTCTTTACTATGATTTTTAAGACTTCGGAGGATGCGCGAATGACCGGTCTCTGGTCTGAACTCGGCTTCCGGCCGGCGGATATCCTGATCCCCGCCGGCTGCGATATGAGCAAATGGAGCGTCGTTGCCTGCGACCAGTTCACTTCCCAGCCCGACTACTGGGACCGTGTGGAAGAGTTCGTGGGTGACGCTCCGTCGACCCTGCGCATCACTCTGCCCGAGATCCGGCTCGACCGGCCCGACACCGAGGAGCGCATCGACGCGATCCACCGCACGATGGACGAGTATCTGGACCGGGGCCTGTTCACCTGTTACCCCGACAGCCTGATCTACGTGGAGCGCCGTCTCTCGGACGGACTGATTCGCCCGGGCCTGGTGGGCGCCGTCGATCTGGAGCAGTACGATTACTCCGAAGACGCGAACGGCCTGGTCCGCGCGACCGAGGCCGTCGTTCCGAAGCGTCTGCCTCCGCGCATCGCGGTCCGCAGAGGCTCCGCCCTGGAGCTCCCCCACGTTCTTATGCTGATCGACGATCCGGAAAAGACCGTCCTCGAGCCGCTTGCGGCGGAGAAGGACCGGATGCGGATGGTCTATCATTTCGACCTGATGGAGCGCGGCGGCTCCATCCGCGGCTACCTGCTGCCGGACGACCTGAAGGAAAGGACCGCCCGTGCGCTCGCCGCGCTGGCGGACCGGGATCGCTTTAACGAGCGTTTCGGCACGCACGACCTGGATCCGCTCCTGTTCGCGGTCGGCGACGGAAACCACTCGCTGGCGTCCGCGAAGGAGGTCTATAAGTCCGTAAAGGGTACGCCGGACGAACCGTTCGCACGGTTCTCTCTGGTCGAAGTCGGAAACCTCTGTGACGATTCGCTCGTGTTCGACGCGATCAACCGCGTCGTGTTCGACGTCGATCCGGAGGCGCTGCTCAGGGCCCTGACCGAACACTATCCGAACGCCTACTACGGGCTGGGCGAGGGACATTCGTTCACCTACTGCCTCGGCGGCGAGGAAGGCATGATCACGATTCCGGACCCGGAAGCGGAGCTGCCGATCGCCACCCTGCAGAACTTCCTCGATCACTACACCGAGGAGCACGGCGGCCGCATCGATTACATCCACGGCGCGAATGTCGTCCGCAGCCTGAGTCTTCAGTCCGGGACCATCGGCTTCATTCTCCCCTCGATCGATAAGGAGAGCCTGTTCCGCACGGTCGTGTTCGAGGGAAAGCTTCCCCGGAAGACCTTCTCCATGGGCCAGGCGAACGATAAGCGCTATTATCTCGAGGCGCGGCGGATCACCGCGGGCGGCTGACCCGGAAGGAGAGCCGCGGAAGGATCCCCGGGGCCGTACGGCGCTCGGAGCGCGCGTTCACGATTTGTTCATAAATGCTTCTCTGTTCTTTCACAGCTTTCTGGTTATTTCTTAAAACAGGGGTTTTATACTGTAATCACAGAGCAAGATTTTTTCATTTTCATTTTTTCCGGTTTATAAGTGAACGCTTATAAATTCTCCTTCCTTTTACTGCAATATGCGATAAGAAGGCCCTCCGTTTCCGGAGGGTCTTCTTACGTCTTCTTTTCCGATCGCCGGCGGCGTATGCGCGCCGCGTCCCGGGACTCTGTCCGCGCGGGTCACACCTCGAACATCAGGTCGCCGTAGGACGGCATCGGCCAGAGTTCCTTATCGACGATCATTTCCAGCTCGTCGACAGGTTTCCGCAGCGCCTCCATGGCAGGGACCACTTTATCGCGGAACGCAAATGCCTGTTCCTTAAAGTCCGCCATGGCCGCACACTCCGCGCTGATCTTTTTCAGTGCGTTCAGCGCGCGCTGCGATTCCGCGAGGAGCGCCGACGACTCGATCAGCAGCTCTTTCTGCGCGGAGACGTCCGCCTCGGCGCAGGCGTCCGCGACGCAGCTCATGGCGCTGCCGAGCTCGCCGCACCACCCGATGACCGCGGGGATGATGCTCTTCCCCGCCATATCGATCATGGTCTTCGCTTCGATATTAATGCTCTTCGCGTACGTCTCGTACATGATCTCCACGCGGGAGTCGAGCTCGGGCTTCGTAAAGACGCCGAACTTCTCGAAGAGTCTGACCGCCTTCTCCGAGCGGAGCACCTCGATCGCGTCCACCATCGAAGGAATGTTCGGAAGACCGCGGCGTGCGGCTTCCTCGAGCCACTCCTCGGAATAGCCGTTTCCGTTAAAGATGATCCTGCTGTGCTCGCTCAGATAACGCACGGTCAGGTCATGGACCGCCTGGTCGAAATCATCGGCGTACTCCAGAATGTCCGCGGCTTCCTTAAACGCCTCGGCTGTGATCGTGTTCAGGATCGTGTTCGTCGTCGCCACGGTATCGGAAGAGCCGACCATGCGGAACTCGAACTTATTCCCGGTGAACGCGAACGGCGACGTGCGGTTCCGGTCGGTCGCGTCCTTCGTAAACACGGGCAGGTGGCTCGCGCCGGTACTCAGGACTTCGCGGCGGATGCTTTCGGTCGCCTCGCCCTTATAGATCAGCTGTTCAATGATATCCTGCAGCTGCTCGCCGAGGAACACCGAGATGACCGCGGGCGGGGCCTCGTTCGAGCCGAGGCGGTGGTCATTGCCCACGTTCGCCGCGGAGAAGCGCAGCAGATCCGCGTGTTCGTCGATCGCCTTCAGGATACAGGCCAGGATCAGCAGAAACTGCTTATTCTGGTGAGGGGTCTTGCCCGGCTTAAAGAGGTTGATCCCGTCGTTCGTGGTCAGCGACCAGTTATTATGCTTTCCGGATCCGTTCACGCCTGCGAAAGGCTTCTCGTGCAGCAGGCACGCGAGCCCCTGGTCCTCGGCGACCTTCTTCAGGGTCTCCATGACGATCTGGTTCGCGTCGACGGCGATATTCGCCTCGCAGTAGATCGTGGCCAGCTCATGCTGCGCCGGCGCGGCCTCGTTATGCTCGGTCTTCGACATGACGCCCATCTTCCAGAGCTCCACGTTCACCGCGTGCATGAACTCGCCGATGCGCTTCGGGATGCGGCCGAAATAGTGGTCGTCCATCTCCTGGCCCTTCGGCGGCATGGCGCCGAACAGCGTGCGGCCCGCATAGATCAGGTCTTTCCGCTGCATGTACTTCGCGCGGTCTACGATAAAATACTCCTGCTCCGGGCCCACGGAAGGCGTCACATGCTTCGAAGTCGTGTTCCCGAACAGGCGGATGATCCGCATGCTCTGCTCGTCGATGCACTCCATCGACCGCAGCAGCGGGGTCTTCACGTCGAGCGCCTCGCCGGTGTAGGAGCAGAACGCGGTCGGGATGCAGAGCACCTTTCCGGTCGAATCCTCGCGGATGAACGCCCGCGAGGTGATGTCCCAGGTCGTGTAGCCGCGTGCCTCGAAGGTCGAGCGGATGCCGCCCGAAGGGAAGGACGAGGCGTCCGGCTCACCCTTGATCAGCTCTTTCCCGGAGAACTCGACGATGCCGTGGTCATGCCGCGGGATCGACACGAACGAGTCGTGCTTCTCCGCGGTCGTGCCGCTTAAGGGGCGGAACCAGTGCGTGTAATGTGTCGCGCCCTTCTCGATCGCCCAGTCCTTCATGGCGTTCGCGACGACGTCAGCCGCTTCCATCGAGAGGTCGGTCCCCTCCTCGATGGCCTGGACCACCTCGTTAAACACCTTCTTCGGAAGGCGCTCGCGCATGACGGACTTGCTGAATACGTAAGTTCCGAAGATCTCGCTGACATTGACCGGTTCGATCATCTGTGTTTCCTCCTAAAAGAATGCGCACAAAAAAAGTTGCGACCATAATAGCACAGAATACGCGGGGATTTGTATATTTGACCGAAATCTTTTAAAAAACGTCTTATTTCCGTGCGAGTCAGGCGGTTTTACTTGTGTTATACTGGCAGTGTCGGAACATTGTATCGAAAAACCGCTGCGTTTTTTGTCTTTAGCTACAGGAGGAATCATACATGCCTTTAGTTGACACCAGGGAAATGTTTAAAAAAGCCTATGACGGCGGTTATGCCGTCGGCGCCTTTAATGTAAATAACATGGAGATCGTCCAGGGAATCACCGAGGCGGCGCAGGAAGAGCACGCCCCGCTGATCCTCCAGGTCTCGAAGGGCGCCCGCGCCTATGCGAACCACACCTATCTCGTGAAGCTGGTCGAGGCGGCGGTCATCGAGTGCCCCGACATTCCGATCGCGCTGCATCTGGACCACGGTCCCGATTTCGAGACCTGCAAGTCCTGCATCGACGGCGGCTTCACCTCGGTCATGATCGACGCGAGCGGAAAGCCTTTCGAGGAAAACATCGAGATCACGAAGAAAGTCGTCGAGTACGCGCATGACCACGGCGTGGTCGTCGAAGCCGAACTCGGCACGCTGGCCGGCATCGAGGACGAGGTCAAGGTCGCCGCGGGCGAGGCCAGCTACACCCGCCCCGAGGAGGTCGAGGAGTTCGTGAGCCGCACAGGCTGCGACTCGCTCGCGATCGCGATCGGCACGAGCCACGGCGCATATAAGTTCAAGCCCGGCACGAAGCCGCAGCTGCGCTTCGACGTGCTCGAGGAAGTCTCCCGCAGACTTCCGGGCTTCCCGATCGTGCTCCACGGTTCTTCGAGCGTGCCGCAGGAGTACGTGGAGATGATCAACACCTACGGCGGGGCCATGCCCGGCGCCATCGGCGTTCCGGAAGATCAGCTGCGCCACGCCGCGTCGCTGTCGGTCTGTAAGATCAATATCGACTCCGACCTGCGCCTCGCGATGACCGGTACGATCCGGAAGTTCTTCGCGGAGCACCCGGACAAGTTCGATCCGCGCGAGTATCTGAAGCCTGCGCGCGCGAACCTGAAGGAGCTCGTGCGGCATAAGCTGATCGACGTGCTCGGCTGCGCGGGGAAGGCGTGATGTGGCGCCGACCCGAAGCGTCGAACCAGATAACAGAGCATAATAAATCCCCCTCGCGAGCGTTTTCGAACGCTCCCAAGGGGGATATTATTATGCTTTGAATATTAAATGTTACTCACCTTCAGCCTCGGAAGACTCTTCCGGCGGCGGCGTGGGCGCTTCATAATAATAATTACAACCCGAACAATTACCGCCTTCCTCGACATGATCACAGGGAGCTGTCGTTTCTGCAGTACATCCCGGATTCGTACAAATGGAAGTATGCGTTGTGGTTCCGTCATTATGCGTCGGAGTCCCCCAATTATGTCCGGTCGCCGGGATGCTTTCAGTCTCTTCTGCCCCACAGGAACAAGTACGTCTCTGACTTCCGGGTTCTTCGCAAGTTGCCGCCTGTGTCACAGTCCATGCACTCCAGTTGTGCTGATGCTGCGTCGGCGCTTCCGTCGAAGGCTCCGTCGAAGGCTCCGTCGCAGGCTCCGTTTCCGGCGGAGGCGTAGGAGTTGTCCCGTAGTTATGCCCGCAGCCCGAGCAAGTGCCGCCGCTCGTATGATCGCACGCCGCGGTCTCCGAGGCGCCGCAGGAGCAGGTATGTCTGTGGGTCGTCCCGCTGACGTACGTCCAGTCGCTCCAATCATGCGTCACGGTCACGGTGATATCCATTTCTCCGCCCAGATGCGTCTGATCCTGGTCCGCCGTGACGTGGATCGTCGCGGATCCCGCGCTCACCGCCGTGATCGTGCCGTCCTCGCTGACGGTCGCCACAGCCTCATTATCAGACACATAGTGGACGCCCGTCGCCGCCGTCGCGCCGATGCCCGCGCTCTGTCCGCAGTGCAGCGTGAAGCTCGTCTGAGGCGCCGTGAGTCCGGACTCCGCCAGGGCAGCGTAGGTCGCGCCGCCATAGACGATGACAGCCGTGCCCTCGTGGACGTTCGCAAACACGGTAGCGGCCGCACTCAGGGGCAGGTTCACACAGCCGTGGGAACCGTTATACAGATATTCCGCGCCGCCGAACGCATCTCGCCAGGTGCCGTCATGGAGACCGATTCCGCCGTTGAACGGCATCCAGTAGTTCACGAACGAGCGGTAGCCGGGGCCGGTCAGGTAACGATTCGTCTGCTTCGAATAGATATGATAAACTCCGTTCGGCGTGGCCCAGCCCATCGAGACATTGCCCGATACGCAGGGCGCCGAGCAGACCAGCACTCCGCCGTTATAGCAGTACATCACCTGAGCGTTAAGGTTCAGTTCGACGTAGTTTCCGCCGAAGTCGACGAACTCAGCCGCCTCAGTCGCCGTGTCAAACGGCGCTGTGACCGTGCCGCCGGTCTGCTCCTGCAGGTTTTCGTAGACACGCTGGTAGAGGCCCGACGTGTTCACGCTCTGGCCGCCGCTGGCGACGCGGACGCTGATGTAGCTGCCCCCGGTCGTCCGGAACTGGCTCGTGCCGTAGGACACGGAGTGCGCGTTCGCGATCTCGGAAACATACTCGGAAAGCGCTGTGTCATCAATAAAGATCGAAAGCCCGTCGTAATCCACCGAGACCCAGTCGCGGATATGCTCCCAGTCGATCGTCTCATAGGTCGTCTCACGGCCGTCCGGCGTAAAGGACACCGTGATCTCCAGATCCTTATACGCGTTCGCGTGATCAAGCGCTTCCTGCACTTCCGGACTGTCCGTGCCGAGTTCGGGCTCGGTCACGTAGAAATCATCCATGGTGTAGGTCACCTCGGGATCGAGCTCGCTCACATGCTCGCCGACCTCCTCCGTGATTGCCTCCGCATCCAGCTGATATCCGGGAATCGCGTCTGCGACCACGAATTCATCCGCCTCTTCATCAAAGACCAGATACGCGTTCTTTGCTTCGCTTAAATCGACCGTATTTACATAGGCGGCCAAATCGCGGTGGAAATCATTCAGATCATAGGTGTAAGGATCCTCGACCGTCAGTTCCCGCTCGGAGCCGAAGGTCTGCGCGTCGATCATGCCCTGAAAGTCAATATCCTCGCGCAGCGCCATGGAGAGGTCCTCCGCGGTGGCGGTATAGGTGTAGTCGTCTCCCACGCGCACATTCAGCTCATAGTCCGCGAATGACGCGCTCAAAGCATCGCGCGCTTCGTCGGCGGTCATGCGGGAGACCGAGATCTCATTGATCGTCGTCCCGGAAGCGAATTTATTCCGGCCCGAAGCGATCACGCCTGCAACGCAGGCGACCGCTGCCACGGCGGCAATTCCGATGCCCACCGCAAGTTTCTTTCCCCGGCCTGCGCGCGGACGCGCGGACGCGGCGGATGCGGCTTCGGCGGTCTCTTCTCCGGCCGCCTCTGTGAACACATCTCCCTCCTCAAAGGATCCCGCGGTCTCATCGACCACCTCGGCACCCTCCGGGATCTCCTCGGCCAGGCTCTCTGCGTCTTCCGGAATCTCGCCGGTAAACTCGTCGTCCGGAAACTCATCCATGATCTTCTCGAACTCCTTACCGGGATCCTTTTCGTCTATGATCTCGGCTCCGTCGATACTCAGATCGTCATCGAACAGGTCTTCCGCGTCGTTTTTCCAGTCGTCAAACATGCTTATCTTACTTCCTCTTTGAATGATCGTTTGAACTGTTCCCGGTGCACACGCCGGTATCACATAATAAATCACGATATAGTTTAGCACAATCCCGCACGATGGCAAGGCTCAAAGTTGTATCGGCGCAGACCCCTGCCGGGCCGATTCATTGACATTGACACCCGAAGGGGTAAAATGAAATAAGTATGACCTTTCATACGATCATTATTAAGGCAGGTCTATCTTATGGAAAAAAGAAATCTCACGCTGCTCACCGACCTCTATGAGCTCACGATGATGCAGGGCTATTTTCACAAGGAAATGAACCAGACCGTCGTCTTCGACGCGTTCTACCGCAAAAACCCCAGCGGAAACGGTTTTGCGGTCTGCGCCGGTCTTGAGCAGGTCATCGACTACATTAATAATCTGAACTTCGATAACGAAGCGATCGACTACCTGCGCTCCACCGGGCTGTTCGACGAGGAGTTTCTCCGCTATCTGCGGGGCTTCCACTTCTCCGGCGACATCTACGCGGTGCCCGAGGGGAACATCGTCTTCCCGAAGGAGCCCCTGATCAAGGTCGTCGCCCCGATCATGGAGGCGCAGCTGGTCGAGTCCGCGATGCTGAACATTCTGAACCACCAGTGTCTGATCGCCACGAAGGCCTACCGCGTCACGCACGCCGCCGCAGGCGATCCGGTCATGGAGTTCGGTCTGCGCCGCGCGCAGGGTCCCGACGCCGGCATCTACGGCGCTCGGGCTGCGATGATCGGCGGCTGCTCGAGCACGTCGAACGTTCTGGCGGGCCAGACCTTCGACGTACCGGTCAGCGGCACGCATGCGCACAGCTGGATCATGAGCTTCCCGGATGAACTGTCTGCTTTCCGGACTTACGCGTCCATGTATCCGAACGCCTGCACGCTGCTCGTCGACACCTACGACACGCTGCGCTCGGGCGTCCCGAACGCGATCAAGGTCTTCACGGAGATGCGCGAGTCCGGCGTGGAGCTGAAGCATTACGGCATCCGCCTCGACTCCGGCGACCTGGCCTATCTCTCGAAGCGCGCCCGCGTCATGCTCGACGAGGCCGGTTTCGAGGACGCGGTCATCACCGCGTCGAGCGACCTGGACGAAGACCTGATCACCTCCCTGAAGAATCAGGGCGCGAAGATCGGCGCCTGGGGCGTGGGCACGAACCTGATCACTTCGAAAGACTGCCCGTCGTTCGGCGGCGTGTATAAACTCACCGCGATCTGGGACGACGAGGTCGGCGGGTTCATCCCGAAGATCAAACTCTCCGAGAACACCGAAAAGATCACGAACCCCGGTAATAAGACGACGTTCCGCATCTATGAGGAGCCCGCGCATAAGATGGTCGCGGATCTGATCTGCCTCGCGGGCGAGACGTTCGACACCACGCAGGACCTGACGATCTTCGATCCGATCGAGACCTGGAAGCGCACGACGCTCGAAGGCGGCACCTACTCCATGGAGGAGCAGCTGGTAAAGGTCTTCGATCACGGACAGTGCATCTATCACTCTCCCTCGGTCATGGAGATCCGCCGGCATTTCTTCGAAGAGCTGGATAAGCAGTGGGACGAGTCGAAACGTCTGATCAACCCGCACCGGGCGCACATCGACCTGTCCGACCGGCTGTTTAACATTAAGCGCGAACTGATGAACCGCCGCTGACGGCTGATGCCTTAGACCGGCCCGGGCACCGCCCGGGCCTTTCCTGACCGTTCTGCTGAAGGAGCTTTGCCATGCGCTCGATTCTGACCGCCATCATTCTCCTGTTCGGACTCTTTCCCTGTTCCCCCGTGCTCGGGATCTTCTGCCTGATCGGCCGGAAAGACCCGGACAGGTGTCACCGCATTTCGTTCCGCTTCGTGCAGGCATTCCTGCGCGCGGTCGTCCGCGTCTCGGGCGCAGAGATCGACGTGCGCGGCCGGGAAAACATCCCGCGCGACCGCAGCGCGGTCTTCATTTCGAACCACCGCAGCTATTACGATATCTTCATCACATATGCGCTGACCGAGCGCGAGATGGGCTACATCGCGAAGCAGGAGATCGCGAGGATCCCGCTCGTCGGGCGCTGGATGGCGAACATCCGATGCCTGTTCCTGAACCGCGAGGATCCGCGCGAGGGCATCAAGACCATTCAGGCCGGCGCCGCCCAGGTCGAAGCCGGCATCCCGATGTGGATCTTCGCCGAAGGCCACCGGACAGACGGCGACACGATGCTCCCATTCAAGGACGGCAGCTTTAAGCTCGCGACCAAGCCCGGCGCCCCGATCATCCCGGTGACGATCGAAGGGACCGAGCGGATCTTCGAGCAGCACATGCCCTGGGTCCGGAAGACGAAAGTCACGCTGATCTACGGAGAGCCGATCGAGACAGCCGGTCTGGACCGGAAGGCGCAGAAGGAGCTGGCCGGCCGGGTCCAGGACATCATCACCGCGGAGCTGCGGCAGCTGGCACTGGCCGAGGGACGCGAGCCGGCGGACCCCGCTGTCGACCCGGAGCTTTACGAGAAACAAAAAGCCGCCCGTTAAGACTCTGCAGCCGTCACATCTACGGCCATATCCCAGCTGGTATCCAGGTTTCTGTTGATCAGGTACCAGCTGTTTTCTTCTTCCAGAAGAACATCATTTAACAGAATACCTGTCTCGGTATCTCCGAGTATAGGCACGTCTCTCTGAAGCAGCCGAAAATCTTCATCAAAATCAGCATAATACATTCTGCCTCCCATGTACGCCCGTCCGGGTTCCTCGAGATCACTGCTGTAAAAAAGCCTGTAGCCGTAATCCGTCCTCTCTACCGCTGCCGGCTCCTGATCCTGACCAACTTCCGATTCCAGTAAAACGATGCTCTCTCCCCACGCGTTTCCTCTGTAGTCCAAGGAACTGCGGACGCAGATCGTGGATGCTGCCCGATCCAGCTCCTCATCTTCGTAAAACATCAGGAAGCGGCCGTCATCGAACCGCATCGTAATATCTTCAATGTTTCTGCCGACTGTCATGATATCCGTGACATGTTCCCAGTTTACCAGATCGTCAGATCGGTAAAAACCTACCGTATACGTCCCGCAGGGCAGATTCGGGTACTTATTGTTGACATTGCCTCTAATCTCTGTCTCCGTAATGTAATAAGTATCACCTACCCGCGTAATCGTCGGGTCGATCATCAGCGCATCGCTGGTTTTGATCACATAATTTGAGATTATATTCAGGTTCTCATCCAAAGACACGATACCCAGCTGATGGTATCTGTTTCCGTATACAATGATTCCCTCTTCATCGATCGCATCGATCCAGGAGGAACTTACCGGATAAGTCCTCCTGCTGCTCATATCTTTGTTAAAATAAGTCAGCTGTCCGTTTACAGAAGTGATGATGCCGTCCAGAAAAAATATCGCATCCCCGTGATACAAATGCCTGATCTCCGCGTACAATTCAGCCTGATAAATGCAGTGTTTCACAGAGCCTTCTTCTTCCGGCTTTTTATCGAAGCAAAATCTACGTATGGTTTTTTTAGCTGCGGAAATGTCTTCCTTGGATAGATCGATCGCGAATTTCGGAGAAAGATTCTCCGGTATGCAAAGAATCGGAAATGCGACAATGCCGGCCGCAACCAGCACCGTGGCAATGAGACCTAAAAAAAAAGACGAGGAATGTTTTATTCTGTCGAAACCCAATGCTGCCATACTCCCGAGAACAGTCCTCAAATGAACAAGGGTATCCTAACACTGTTTCATCGCTTCGTCAATCTCAGCAGGTTTCTCTGCAGTATACACACAGACCCGGTTTTATCAAACAAAAAAGAGAGCCCCGCAAGACTCTCTTTTCTAATCTCAAGATCCAATGTCAGGCTGTTATTACTTGATGGTAACGACACCGCCCTCGGCCTCGATCGCGGCCTTCGCAGCCTCGGCCTCTTCCTTCGAGATGCCTTCCTTGATGACCTTCGGCGCGGAATCGACGGCTTCCTTCGCCTCCTTCAGGCCCAGGCCGGTCAGCTCGCGGACGACCTTGATGACCTTGACCTTGTTCGGGCCGATCTCGGTCAGCTCGACGTCAAACTCGGTCTTCTCTTCCTCAGCGGCAGCGGCGGGACCCGCGGCAGCCACGACGACGCCCGCAGCGGCGGACACGCCAAACTCTTCCTCACAAGCCTTGACCAGCTCGTTCAGCTCCAGAACGGAGAGCTCCTTGATAGCCTCGATGATTTCAGCATTCGTTAACTTAGCCATGATATATTCCTCCAAATTTGAATATGAATGATTCTCGATCTCAGATCGGTCATGCCTCGGCAGCAGCCTCGGCGGGCGCGGCTTCGCCATCTTTCTCCGCGATCTGCTTGATCACGCGGGCGAAGTTCGCGATCGGCGCCTGGAAGCTGCCCAGCAGTCTTCCGAGGAGCTCCTCCCTGCCCGGGATGGTCGCGATCACCTCGATGGTGTCCTTGCCGTAAAAAGTTCCGTCTACCACACCGCCCTTAAGCTCCAGAGCGGGGGCCTCCTTGGCAAACTTATACAGGATGCCTGCAGGAGCAGTTGCGTCTTCAGAAGAGACGGCGACAGCTGTCGGACCCTGCAGCAGCTCGGTCAGACCCTCGAAGGGAGTGTCCTTGACCGCGAAACGCATCATGGTGTTCTTAAAGACCTTATAGGTCACGTTCGCCTCGCGGAGCTGCTTACGAAGTCTCGTATCCTGCTCCACCGTAAGGCCGGCGTAGTCCACCAGAACGGCTGCCTTGGCGTCAGACAGAAGATCGCTGATCTCCTGAACGATCGGTTGTTTTAATTCAACCTTAGCCATATGAGTTCCTCCTTATAAGATTTCGGTCCGAAGACCTTTCACTGCCGGAGGCGAAAGTTTCTAAAATGAAAACCGGTCTCCGCACGAAAACAGGCAGAGACCGGAACAGGATTCCTTCGTCACTTCCTCGGCAGGCGGCTTCCGCCTTACGCCCCGGAGGGCACCTGCTGTCTTCGGCAGTTGAATACATATGCGGGTCGGTTCCGCCGCCGGAACGACCGTTTGTGATACTACCATCCGCGCCGGAACATGTCAAGCGCGATCATCCTGCGATCAGCCGGAGACCTTCGTGGGGTTCAGCTTCACGCCGGGGCCCATCGTGCTGGTCAGGGTCACGCTGCGGAAGAACTGGCCCTTCAGGGCAGCGGGGCGGGCCTTCGTGATGGCGCCCACCAGCGCGTCGAAGTTCTCCTTCAGCTGCTCTTCGGTGAAGGAAGCCTTACCGATCGGGCAGTGGATGATGTTCGTCTTATCCAGTCTGTACTCGACTTTACCGGCCTTCTGGTCCTTAATGGCGCTCGCAACGTCCATCGTGACGGTACCGGTCTTCGGGTTCGGCATCAGGCCCTTCGGTCCGAGGACACGGCCGAGGCGTCCGACCACGCCCATCATGTCGGGGGTCGCGATCACGACGTCGAAATCCAGCCAGCCGTCCTTCTGGATGCGGGGGATGAACTCCTCGCCGCCGACATAGTCGGCTCCGGCCGCCTGAGCCTCTTCGGCCTTCGCGTCCTTCGCGAACACGAGGATGCGGACGGTCTTGCCGGTGCCGTTCGGCAGAACGACAGCGCCTCTGACCTGCTGGTCGGCGTGACGGCCGTCGCAGCCGGTGCGGATGTGGAGCTCGACGGTCTCGTCGAACTTCGCCGAAGCGTTCTTCTTCACGATGCTGATGGCTTCCTCGGTCTCGTACTGGACGGAGCGGTCGAAGTTCGCCATCGCAGCCTTATAATTCTTACTTCTCTTCATCTCGATCTACCTCCGTTCACTCGGTGACAGTCAGACCCATGCTTCTGGCGGTACCCATGATCATGCTGGTAGCAGTCTCAAGGTTCGCAGCATTCAGGTCGGGCATCTTCAGCTGTGCGATCTCCTCGCACTGCGCCTTCGTAACGGAACCCACCTTCGTCTTATTCGGGGTACCCGAACCGGACTGGACACCGGCAGCCTTCTTCAGCAGAACGGCTGCGGGCGGGGTCTTCGTGATGAAGCTGAAGCTTCTGTCCGCATAGACGGTGATGACCACGGGAATGATCATTCCCTGCTGGTCCTGAGTTCTGGCGTTGAACTCCTTCGTGAACTGCACGATGTTCACACCGTGCTGGCCCAGGGCAGGTCCGACGGGCGGAGCCGGAGTGGCCTGTCCCGCGGGAATCTGCAGCTTAATGTAGCCTGTGATCTTCTTTGCCATATGGCACCTCCTTAAATACGCGCGCTAAGGCGCTTCGTGGTAATCGGGGGAGTACCCTCCCACACAATATCTTTCATCCGCGCGAACGCGGTGAATAACTGCTTATACCTTCTCCACCTCGAGGAAATTCAGTTCCACGGGCGTAGAACGGCCAAACATGGCGACGTTGATCGTGACGGTCTGCTTATTCTGGTTGATCTCGCTGATCTCGCCGACCGTATCCTTCCAGGCGCCGCTGATGACGCTGACCTTATCGCCGACTTCGAAATCGATCTCGATGTTAATGACCTGGCCCTCTTCCTGGATGCCGAGCTTTCTCATCTCCAGGTCGGACAGCGGCACGGGCTTCGATCCCGGGCCCACGAAACCGGTCACGCCGCGGGTGTTCCGGACGACGTACCAGGTCTCGTCGTTCATGATCATCTTCACGAGGACGTAACCGGGGAACATCTTCCGCTGCACCTGTCTGCGGGTACCGTTTTTCACCTCGATGACGTCCTCCATGGGAACGTTCACCTCGAGGATATAATCCTGCAGACCGCGGTTTTCGATCGCCTTCTCGAGATCGACCTTTACCTTATTTTCATAGCCTGAATAGGTATGAACTACATACCAATACGCTTCTTCCATATCCGCTCCCGAATCACAGCGCGACCAGCAGGTTCACACCGTACTTTATGACAATGTCAAGCAGCGCGATGATCACGGCGATCACGACAGCCGTCAGAATGACGACCACCACGCGCCGGAACCACGCCGGCCTGTCCAGCCATACGATCTTCTTAAACTCGGACTTCAGGTTCTTAAAGATCTGCTTCAGGTCCTTTTTTTCTTTGGCCTTTGCGGCTCTCTCTGCCATAATGACTCCTTCAGGGAAAAGACCTTATCTGGTCTCCTTATGCATGGTGTGAGTACGGCAGAATCTGCAGTACTTCTTCGTCTCCATACGCTCGGGATGAAGCTTCTTATCCTTCGTGGTGGTGTAGTTACGCTGCTTGCACTCGGTGCACTCGAGCGTGACTCTCGTTCTTTTGCTTCCGGCCATGATCAAACCTCCGTGTGGTACAAAATATATTCTGAAAAATCAATGCCCGGGCGAAAAAAGACAGACTAAAAAAAGAGCTTTTCGCCCTAGCTAAGCGACTATATCACAGACTCTTTCACATCGTCAAGGGAAAATTACGATCAAATATCGCGGTCCCGCGGATCACGAAGGAACGATCTCCGATGCGCGCCGAAATGCTTCCGCGGTGTCGGCATTGACCGGATGCTTTCTGTAGTAACCGGTCAGCCGCAGGCGCGCGAAGATCCCCAGCGTACTGCGGAACATATCCGCCGCGTCGCGGATGCCGACGCGTCCCGCACCGCCGCGGGAGAATGTCACGTTCACCGGCATGCTCACGATCTTCAGCCCGTGGGCGTGGATCAGGCAGAGCATCTCCGCGTCGAACGCGAAGCCCGTGACGCGGATCTGCGCGCAGACCTTCTTCATGACGTCGCCGCGGAACAGCTTCAGCCCGGTCTGCGTGTCGCGGACCGGAAGCCCCAGCAGGACCTTCATCAGCGCCGCGTAACCCCTGCTGTAGACCCTGCGCAGGAGCGGGGCGTCGACGTGCGAGGCGGGATGGAGTTTGCTCGCAATGACCGCGCCGGCACGCTCTTCCTTCATGACGTGCAGGAAGCGCTCCAGGTCGGAAGGGTCGAGGTCCATGTCCGCGTCGCAGAACGCGATGTAATGTCCTTTCGCGAAATGCGCCCCCACACAGAGCGCGCGTCCCTTTCCGCCGTGTCCGTTTTCCGCGATCAGGCGGATGCGCGGATCTTCCGCCGCCGCCCGGCGAGCCTCCTCCTGCGTGCGGTCTTCACTGCCGTCGTCCACGACCAGGACCTCAAAGTCACGGCAAAAGGCGGCGATCTTCTCAGACGCCGCCAATGCGTTTCGATATATGCAGGCCTCTTCGTTCCAGGCCGGTATGATCAGGGACAGGTGCTTTTCCAATGCCTTCCGCCGCCTCACTCCCCTGTTCCGGGTATCTCATCCGACGAGCCTTCCGTGTTCTCCGGAACAGGCTCCCGTTCCGTGACACGCACGGTCACATAGGCCGGCTCCGCGCTCTCCACGCCTTCCGGCAGGGTCAGCGACAATTCTACTTCATGATCGCCCTCTTCCAGGCCGCTCACATCCGCGCGCGGCGAGAGCTCCGTCACTTCGATCCCGCTCAGGTCGTCGGCGATGCCGGTCAGGCGCAGGACGGCTCCGCCGGTCACGGTATACTCGTATGCGGTGTCCTCACCGGTCAATGCCACCTCCGAAGCACGGACGTCAAAACCGTTCGTGACGAGTTCCTCGATGTTCATCGTGACCGTCACCGTCGGATCGCCGTCGATCCGAACGCCCTCGGGCAGATACCCGCTCAGGTCGATCTGGCAGACCACGTCCGCGTTCGCGCCCGTGACGTCGAGTTCGGGGCCGTCGACCACGATCGCCCGCACGCCCTCGACCGCTTCCGCGCTGCCCATGAGCACCACGGAATCCCTGCTCGCGCTCACGCCGCGGTAGCGGAAGCCTTCGGCCACCGCGTCGGTGCCGGCGACCCGGATATCCAGCGTCGCCCCGACCGCCGAGAGGATCTCGATCCGCACATGCACGGTGTCGACTTCATCCGTACCGTCCGTCACGGTGATCTCGTCGGCGTACTCGCCCAGATCGATCTGCTGACCGCGGATATCGTAAAACTTCAGCAGGATGTCCTGCTCCACCTGGTCCACCGCCCCGGAAACGTCCACGACCGAGCCGACGGAATAGATCGAATTCAGGATCGAAACCGGTCCGCTGACGTAGACCGTCGGCGGGTCGATCACGATCTGGCCGACAGACAGTCCGTCCGCCAGCGCGCCTTCCGTCGTCACGCGGACGTTCATGGCCTGTGTCGTAATGCTTTCGGAAGTGATCCGCAGCGTGGTCGTGACGATCGTATAATCCTCGAGCGCACGCTCATCCCCGATGTAGACCACATCGACCGGAACCGCGCCGTTGATATCCGTGATCATGTTAAAATCCACGGATGCGCGGAAATCGTCCGCCGTAATGTCGCTGATCCGCGAACTGCGCGCATATGCGATGACCGTAGCGGTCGTCACTCCTCCCTGGACCTCATAGGACAGTCCGTTATCCGTAAACACTTCCGTGTTCTCGAAGGTGATCGGAATTCCGCTGATCCGCCGGCTGGTGACCGGATCGTCGGTGTTTTTGATCATGATCCAGACCAGAACGGCGGCCACGACGGCTATGATCCTGAATGCGAGGAGTCTTTTTTTGGTAGGGCCTTTATCCTGCATCCTTCTGCCTCCTTATGCCCCATTTGAAACCGCGGGTCTCGGGATCCTTGACGAGCTTCATCAGTTCATCGCGAAGCTCCGCCGAGCTGAGACGGTCGGTCAGCGCGCCTTCGCGCGCGATGGAGATCCTGCCGGTCTCTTCGGACACGATCACGATCCACGCGTCGGTGACCTCGGAAAGGCCGAGGCCCGCACGGTGGCGGGTGCCGAGGTTCTTCGAGATCTCGGTGTTGTCCGACAGCGGCAGGTAGCAGGTCGCGGCCGCGACGCGGTCACCCCGGACGACGACCGCGCCGTCGTGAAGCGGAGTGTTATGCTCGAATATGTTCAGGAGAAGCGCGGACGTGACGACCGCGTCTACCTTAATACCGGTGCGCTCGATCTCGCTCATGGAGTTCGCGCGCTCGACGACGATCAGCGCGCCGGTCCGCGCGGCGCTCATCTGCTCGCAGGCCTGCACGATCTCGTTCACCACCGAGGCGCCGAACTCGCCTTCATTGTGCGAAAAACCGAGATTGAATATACCCGCAAAGAATCCCCGCGAACCGAGCTGCTCCAGGATCCGCCTGAGCTCCGGCTGCAGAATGACGACCAGAGCGATAAATCCCCAGCCCAGGATCTTATTCAGAAGCCAGGTAAGCGTATTCAGCTGGAACAGATTCACCAGAACGTAGATCACGAGCAGGACCAGGAAGCCGCGGAGCACTCTCCACGCCCTGGTCCTCTGGATCCACAGAATCAGCTGGTAAAACACGATCGCGATCACGATGATCTCGATCACGTCTCTTACGCCGATATGCGGAAGATTCAGAAGATTAATGATGTTCTGGAGAAATTCCATGGAACCTCCTCTGATCAGTCTTCGTCGTCAAACAGGTCTCCGACGGCAGCCGCCGTCTCCAGCACCGGAAGTTCTTCCGTCTGCGTGGACATGTTCACCACGGTCGTAACTTCCATCGCCGCATCCTCCGCCGCGGCGACTCCCTCGATCGTCGCGTCCAGAGGTTTCGTATTCGTCATTTCGGAGCTCTCCGCGGGCTCCTCGTCGTCAAACACACCCGTGTCGATCTCGGGTTCGAAGCCGAGATAGACCGCCAGGCGGTCCGGATCGTCGTTCAATGTCTTCCGGCGGCTCGTCGTAACGAACTTCTTCAGCTGCTTATCCTCCGGATGGACGTCCATCTTCGGGACCGCTTTCACATAGTAAAAATACTCATCGTCCTCAAACTGCGTCTCCACCGTGCTGCGGTAGTCCACCTGATATAAGAAGAATCTCAGTATGAAGCCGAGCGCCGCACCGATTGCGATCCCGATCAGGGTCTGCGCGAAGGAGATGCGGTAGTCCAGCACCGCGGCCAGCACGGTCTGCAGGATCAGGCAGGCGAGCGACCCGGCAATGACCGCCGCCTCCCAGTTATAGCGGACCGCCAGCTTCCGGATCGTGAACACAGCCAGAGCCGTCACGCCGAACGCGATCAGACATCCGATGGTCTGCGGGCTGCAGAGCACGCCCGTGACCAGATACGTAAACTGCTGCGTCGACGTCAGCATGCTCGTTTCCGCGAGCAGGACAGAGTTCGCCGCGACCCAGGAAACGAAATAGCAGGCGATCACGCCGAAGAGCAGCGGAACCACGGAGATCCCGGTAAAGCACAGGCCGATCACGACCGGCAGCGCACAGGGGATCTTCAGGAAAAACAGGATCGGCACGAGCAGCAGGATCAAGCTGTCGCCGGGGCTGAAGATATAGTAGCAGCACAGCACGATCACCATAAAGACCGCGAACACCACCATAGCCAGCGGCGAGAGCGCGTACAGGTTCACCAGGACGGCCGCGCCGCAGATAAAGGCGGCGACGCCCCAGGGCACGAACGCACATACCGCGGCGAGCAGGACCGCTACCGGGGCCGAAGACATCACTCCCGAGAAGGGAATCGACGCCCGGATGCCCAGAAGCGTGATCAGCGCCGCCGCGAACCGCAGCGCCGCCCGGACGTACTTCGCCCGCTCCGCGTAGAAAAGCTGCAGCTTATGGCGGAACTCTATGAGATTGGACAAACGTTCTTCATTCATCGTTACTGTAGCCGTTTCAGCCTGCGAAGGCAGTCATTATACTCATTCAGCTGCTCTGCCTGTCCGATGTATCTCCTGCGGTAGTAAAAGAAGGACAGAATCAGGTAGATCAGGGCGGCGGCAATGTAGATCACCACGATCGCGGTCGTCCCGCGCGACACCGCGGCGCCGGTCTCCTCCGCAGCCGGCTGGACCTGCGTCATATAGAGTCCGAGCACGGACGCGAACGCGACCGTCACGCCGAGGAACGACCTCAGCATGCCGCGCGCGATATAGCCCGGGCGGGTCATGGAGCGGATAAAAAAGATGCCCCTGTTCTCCCGCCGGATCGTCTCCGCTCTCGTCATCAGTCTGACCTTATACGGGTCCAGCATATCCCATCTCCCTGCGGCACAGCGCACCGCCGGCGGAGCCGTTCCGGCCCCGGGCGCTCATGGCTGTGCATACTTAGAAAGAGTTTATCACATATTAAGGAAACAATAAACTTTTCGAACTTTTCCGAACTGTTACAATTTCCGTGCGCCGCGTCACTTTCCGAGGAATTCCAGCAGTTCCGGAAGCCTCCGCTCCGCGTCGGAAAAGCCGAGGTCGTACAGCCGCTGGTTCACCTGCGCGTCCATCGTGTAGGTGCTCATCTTCAGGTCCGACTCCAGCGTGTAGAGAAACGCGCGGCCCTCGCGCTCCAGCCCGAAGAAATGCTCCTGGCATTCCCGGTACATGAGATGGCGGCGGTCCAGCGCCTTTACGATCTCGGGATACTTTCTGCAGAGAAATGCGTACAGCCTCCGGTGCCCCTCCGGCTGCTTTACGAACGCGCGCGGCTTCGAAAGGATCACGACGAGTTTATCGCATCCGCGCTCCATCGCGCGCTTCGTCGGGGCCGCGTCTACCGTGCCGCCGTCGAAGTACGGGCGTCCGCCGATGAAGATCGGCCGGCACAGGGCCGGGAGCGCGCAGGACGCCATGATGTGCCGGTAGTCGTTCCGCCGCATGGACTCCTTCGGGAAGTACGCCGGCCGCCCGGTCAGCGCATCCGCCGCGCAGACCTCGTACTCGCCCGGCGCGGCCGAGAACGTATCGAAATCCAGCGGGTCGACCCCGCCCTCGTTCGTCATGTCCCCGTAGATGTGCTGCAGATTAAACATATTCCGCGTCTTCGCGTACGCGCGCAGCCCGAAATACAGCGGATCCGAAATGTGTTCCACATAGTAGCGGCGGTTACGGTCGCGCTGACCCCCGAGGAACGACGCGATGTTCGCAGCGCCGGCCGAAACGCCGATATAATAGTCAAAAGTGATGCCGTGATCGAGGAATGAGTCCAGAACGCCCGCGCCGTACGCGCACTTCATGCCTCCTCCCTCCGCCACGAGTCCGATCTTCGTCATGTGTGTTCTCCTGTGCAGTCTGACCGCCGCGGCGCACCGAAGTATGCGGTGTGTCCGCCCGCGGGCAATGTTATAATAGGATATCATTATAGCACAAGGAGGCTTCTTATGGGAAAGAACGCCGGGCGGGCCCTTCTGCCCGCGGATCAGCCGATCCGTGTGGGGATCGCGGGCTTCGGCATGTCGGGGCAGGTCTTTCACGCCCCGTTTCTGGACGCGGACCCGCGGTTTCGGATCGCAAAAGTGTTCGAGCGCAGCACGGAGCACGCCCGCGCGGAATATCCGTACGTACGGACGGTCCGGTCTTTCGGGGAGCTGCTCGGGGATGATATCGACCTCGTCGTACTCTGCACACCGAACGCGGAGCATCTGCCGATGGCGCTCGAGGCATTGGCCTCGGGAAAACACGTGATCACGGAAAAGCCCGCCGCGGCAGCGGCGGCGGAAGCCGATGAGATGCGCGCGGCGGCAGAGCGCGCGGGCCGGCTTTTCACCGTGTTCCAGAACCGCAGGTTCGACGGAGACTTCCGGACCGTCCGGAAGCTGATCGGCGAAGGTGCGCTCGGAGACGTCGTCGACTACGAAGCGCATTATGACCGCTTCGTGACCGGCCCGGACCCGAAGGGCTGGCGGCAGGCCGGCGGGCGCGGCGTGGGAATTCTTCACGATCTGGGCGTTCACCTGATCGACCAGGCGTACGCGCTGTTCGGGATGCCGGAGGAATTGTACGCGGACTTTGCGAAGCAGCGGCCGGAGACTCCGGGACCGGACCGCTTCACGGTCACGCTGTACTATGCGTCCGGGCTGCGGGCGGTACTGTCGGCAGGCGAGGTCGCGGCTTGTCCCGGTCCGCACTTCGCCGTGCACGGGACGAAGGGAAGCTTTCTGAAATACGGCATGGATCCGCAGGAAGCGGCGCTTCAGAGCGGAAAACGGCCGGCGCGAAGACAGACGGGCCCCGGCCGGCAGGACTGCGGGCCGGACGACGGATGGGGCGCGGACGACCCGGCGATGTACGGGACCCTGGCCCGGGTCCTCGATGACGGCAGCATCGCAAAAGAAAAAGTCCCCACGGTCTGCGGGGACTACGGTCTGTTTTATGACGGGGTGTTCGAGGCGCTTACGGAGGGCGCCCCGCCGCCGGTCGATCCGGCGGAAGCCGCGGATGTGCTTCGGATCCTCGAAGCGTCTCTCGTCAGCGGGGAAGAAGGCCGCCGCATCAGGCTCTGACTTTACGCTGCCGGCTCCTCTGCCGGTTCTTCCGCAGGTTCCTCTGCCGCTTCCGTCTCCGCGGGCCTTAACGCGCCGTAGCGCACGCCCGCTTCGAGGCCGCCCTCACGGTACTGGCCCAGTTCGCTGACCGTGACCATCTGGTATCCCTGCTCGCGGAGCCAGGGGATGAAGACTTCGGCCGCGTCGATCGTCGTCGAATGGATATCATGCATCAGGACGATCGCGCCGTCAAAAATATCGTTCTGGATATGCCCGAAGATCGAGTCCACATCCTTCTCCGCCCAGTCTCTGGTATCGACCGACCAAAGGATGATCGGGTCCGTGATATGCGCTCTGACACGTTCGTCGGTCTCTCCGTACGGGGGTCTTAAGAGCACGGTCTGCTGGCCGGTGATGTCCACGATCCGCTGGCGCATGCCGCCGATCTCCTGATCGATCTCCGCATCGCTGAGTGACGTCAGATGCGGGTGGTTCAGCGTGTGGCTGGCGATCTCGTTTCCTTCTTCATATGCGCGGCGTACGACGTCCTCGTTTCCGTCCAGGGCATACCCTACGACGAAGAACGTCGCATGCGCGCCGTTTTCCCGCAGGATGTCGAGCAGACGGGATGTGTTGGCATTCTGCGGGCCGTCGTCAAAGGTCAATGCTATGACCGGCCGGTTCGGATCGATCTCCGTGACCGGCGGCGGGAATGTCTCTGGTTCGGTCTCGGTCTCGGTCTCGGGCGGAAGGGTCTCGGTCTCCGGCGCCGGTGTTTCGACCGCTTCCGTACTTTCCTCCAGAACGGCCGCGCCGCCCTGCCGGCCGCCGTTTTGCTCCTGCGCGCCGCGCAGACAGTAAGCCGCCTCCGCAGCCACTGCCAGCGCCATGATCAGGCTGATGATCAGCACGATCATGCCTGTCTTTCTCTTATTTCTTCTCCGCCTTCCGCCGCTGTTTCCCGTCCTGGGATCGCCCGTCCTGCCGTTTCCGTTTCCGCCGGATGTGGGCCTGGCGTTCGCGGGCCTTCCGTTCGCAGGTCTTCCGTCCGGAGTCCTTCCGGCTGCGGTCCGGCCGTCGGCGGGTCTTCCGCCTGCAGGCCTTCCATTCGCAGTCCTGCTGCCCTCGGGTCTTCCGGCCGCGGTACGGCCGTCGGCGGGTCTTCCGCCCTCGGATCTTACGTTCGCGGTCCTTCCGGCTGCGGTACGGCCGTCGGCGGGTCTTCCGTTCGCAGGTCTGCCGTTCGCGGGCCTTTCGCCCGCAGGTCTTCCGCCCGCAGGCCTGCCGTTCGACGCTCTGCCGCTTCCGCTGCCGCCGCCCGCCGGCCTGCCGCTCCCGGTTCTGTTGTTTCTGATTTCGTCGCTCATGTCATGTAAATCCAGAAAAACAATAAAAAACACCTGCTATTTATTCGGATTATACCACTTTCGGGCAGGCGGTGAAACTATCGAAATGTCACGATTCTCTATCAGATGCGGCTCGCAGGGTCCGGGGCGGCTCGCAGGGCCGCCCCGATAATACATAACAACGTTATGATACGTTTTCCGCCTCTTCCCCGTCCGTCCGCCGGCGATACGGGCATTCAGATCTGCTCACCGACCGACTTTTCGCCGGTCACGATCTCCCCGAGACGGTTCGCCCCGCGCTCGAACGGCGCAGCGTAATAAGAGATCTGCTTCCGTTCCCTGCGCTTCCGAAAACCGGGCAGGCTGTTCCACAGCATGGACGGCAGCCCTACCGCAAACAGATACAGCGGCCCCAGCGCCAGGGACTGCACGGAATGTCCGTACTCATGCACCAAAAGCTGACGGGCGGCATCCTCCCTGCCGATCTTTCCGCGCAGATGCGGATAGTAATACAGAGGGTCGTCCGTCAAAAAGATAAACTTCCCGAGCGAAACGCTCGAGGGACTTTTCCAGACCGTAACGCAGGCCCCGTGCCAGCGGAAATGCCGCTCGCGCCGGTGCCGCAGGTACAGCATCGCGCCGGCGGCGGTCTGGAAAAATCCCCAGGTCCATTGGATCAATGTAAATAACATAGCTCAGACACGCTCCGTGTCAGATCAGGCCCAGATCCCGCGCCGAAGGGAAGCCGTAGGCGCCGTCCGCGCTCTCGACAGCCCGGAGGATCGCTCCGCTGATCACCTCCGCGGCCAGCGTTCCGACCAGGTCCATGTTCGACACGACTTCTCCGACCGAGACCGCATAGATGCTGTCGCCGTCCATCGAAGTGTGGACCGGACGGATCGACCGCGCATAGCCGTCGTGCGCCATGCCCGCGATCTTGCAGAGCTGCGGTTTCTCGAAGCGGGCATTCGTGATCACCACGGCCAGTGTCGTATTCGCCGCGAACGCGTTCCAGCCGGGAAGAGACATGACTTTCATGATCTCCGAAGTGCTGCGAAGGCCCTTCCGGTCCTCCGTGAGAAGTCCCGCGATCTGCCGTCCGCTCTCCGGATCGATGACGTCGCCCAGCGCATTCAAAGCGACGACCGCGCCGACCTGCAGATCGCCGATCTGCAGCGCGAAGCTCCCGATTCCGGTCTTCATGCCGGTGTCCATACCCAGCGTCTTTCCTACCGTGGCGCCGCAGCCAGCGCCGTAATTTCCGTCGCGATAATTCGGCTCTTCAAGCGCACGCCGGGCCGCCTCGCGGCCCATGGCCTTGTCCGGTCTCACGGACACGTCTCCGACCGTCAGGTCGAAAAGATCCGACTGCACGACCAGAGGGACTTTCGCCACGCCTACGTCCAGACCGTATCCCCGCTCCTCGAGCAGCTCCATCACGCCGCCCGCGGCATCCAGTCCGTACGCGCTGCCGCCGGCGAGGACGACCGCATGAATGACGTCGGCCGCCGCGAGGGGCTTCAGCAGTTCGCTTTCCCGCGAGGCGGGACCGCCTCCGCGCACGTCCAGTCCGGCGCGCATGCCGTTCTCGTTCAGGAAGACCGTGCAGCCCGTGCCGGCCGCCTCATTCTCCGTCTGTCCGATCCGGATGCCTGCGATCTCCGTCACCGGGATCTCCCGGGCCGCTTCAGGTGCCGCACTGTGAGTTTCGACCATTTTGATATTCTCCTTTGGATATGATCTCGGTTCCGAACAAGCAGCGCCGAAAGCGGCAGCTGCGGAGTTTCCTGTTTACAGTCATTATACTTCACTTTCGGATATATGGGGCATGAAATGACCCCACAGCCTCTTTCGCTGCGGGGTCATCCATGCTTATCCTCCGCCCTGTTTACAGCGCGGCAGCGACTGCGTCTCTGACTTCCTTCATGTCCACGGTAGGCTCGAACCTCGCGATGACCCTGCCTTCCCGGTCGATCAGAAACTTCGTGAAGTTCCAGCCGATGTAGGTCTTATCGCCGTACTTCTTATTATTCATGGCAGCGAACTTATTCAGCGCCGCATTCTTCAGGCCTTTTCCGAAGCCTTCAAAAGGCTTTTCCGAAGCCAGCCAGGCGAACAGCGGATCGGCCGTCTCGCCGTTCACGTCGATCTTTTTAAACTGCGGGAATTCCGTGCCGAACTTCAGCGTGCAGAACTCGTGGATCTCGTCGTCGCTGCCGGGGGCCTGGTTCGCAAACTGGTTGCAGGGGAAGTCCAGGATCTCCAGACCCTGCTCCTTCATCTCCTTATACATCTCTTCCAGAGGTTTATAATGCGGAGTAAAGCCGCAGCCAGTAGCCGTATTGACGATCAGCAGGACTTTGCCCCGATACTCCGACAGGCTCACATCATTGCCCTGTCTGTCCTTCACTGTAAAATCATAAACTGTTTTCATGGTACTGCTCCTTCCGGTCATGTTTCTTTTCCAACGCGCTGGTTATCCAGCAGTTCATACAGCAGTGAATAGAGCTGCTGCGCCTTTTCGAGAGGCAGGTCAATGCAGCCCGCCACCTTTCCGGGAACATCTTTGGCTCTCTCCTGCAGTGCTTTCCCTTCTTCGGTGAGGGTGATCACGACTACGCGGTTATCATCCTCGCTCCGCTTCCTTTCGACATATCCCGCCTGCTGCATCTTTTTCAGCAAAGGAGAGACGGTCCCGTTATCCAGCATCAGCCTATCGCAGATCTCGCCGACCGTGATCCCGTCCTTCTCCCACAGCACCAGGAAAACGATGTACTGCGTATAAGTGAGGCCCAGCGGCTTCAGCCAGGGAGTATAAAGACCGATCACATTCCTTGACGCCGCATAAAGCGGAAAGCAAAGCTGATTAGCCAGCTTCATGGCTTCATGATAATCAAATTCCATATAATGCCCCCTAACTATGTTTGATACAATTATATTTTATCAAATATAGTTCAAATGTCAAACATTTTTTTGCCTGCCGGAGATATGCGGAATCCGTCCGCTAAAAAAGGACATCTCCCGTCTCCGGGAAATGTCCTTTCATAACCATATGATCGGCAGTCCGATTATCTCTTCGAGAACTGAGGCGCGCGGCGTGCAGCCTTGAGGCCGTACTTCTTACGCTCTTTCATTCTCGGATCGCGGGTCAGGTATCCGGCCTTCTTCAGGATCGGACGATAGTCCTCGCCCGCCTCCAGAAGGGCTCTGGAGATACCGTGGCGGATCGCGCCGGCCTGGCCGGTGAAACCGCCGCCCTGGACGCTCACCTGAACGTCGAACTTATCCGTGGTCTCGGTCGCCACGAGCGGCTGACGCACGATCAGCTTCAGGGTCTCGAGATCGAAATAGTCGTCGATATCACGCTTATTGATCGTGATCTTTCCGGTGCCGGGCGTCAGGTAAACGCGCGCGACAGACGTTTTTCTTCTACCGGTTCCGTAGTACTTAGTCTTCGTAGCCACTGTCTACCCCTCCTTTAAAAAGCAAGCTCTTCCGGCTTCTGCGCGGCGTGCGGATGATCCGGGCCCGCGTACACGAACATCTTCTTGATCATCTGGCGGCCCAGAGGTCCCTTCGGGAGCATGCCCTTCACGGCATACTCGACGGCAGCGGTGGGCTTCCGGATCATGAGATCCTTCAGGGTGATGGACTTCATGCCTCCGACATAGTCAGAGTGATGATAGTACACCTTCTGCAGCAGCTTCTTACCGGTCACTTTGACCTTATCCGCGTTAACGATGATCACATAGTCGCCGGTGTCGATCGAGGGAGTGAAGGTGGGCTTGTGCTTACCGCGCAGAACCTTCGCCACTTCCGAAGCCAGGCGACCCAGGGTCTGTCCTTCCGCGTCGACCACGTACCACTTTCTCTCGATGTTGGACTGGCCGGCCATGAACGTCTTCATAGGTTCGATCCTCCTAAATGTGTGCGGCCTTTCGGCCGTTAATGCTGTTTTCAATGTCTGCCCGCCCGGTCTTCGCTTCCCGCGCAGGGGGCTCAATCCCGCGCCGTCCGCATCCGATCCGGATACCGGCAATGCCTGCGCCGCAGCGGTTCGGGTGTCTCCGGGGCTAATGGCGGCACCGCAGGCGCATACTGCGACAAGCCTAAATAGTATAAGCCACGCGGTTTCGGGTGTCAATGCGAAAATGCGGCATTTTGCGGCTTTTCCGACATTTTTTGCGGGGCGCGCAGCGTGGGAGCGGTACCGGAAATCTTACAAAATATTTACAAAACCGCCGCATCTGTTGTATGTATACCTTATATGATACGCCGCAAGCGCAAAACCACATATTATTCGAACACGCAGGGCAGCCTCGGCCTCAGCGACACGGCTATCAAACGCCGCCGCCAGAAGCGGAAGCAGGCCCTGATCATTGCGCTCATCGCCATCGAGGCCGTCGTCGTCTTCGGCGTGATCGGCTTCGCGGTCCATAACCGCCGGGTCCGGGATGCTGCCGAGGCCGCGCTTCAGGCCGAACGCGAGACCGCCGAGTCCCTTCCGCTGATCTCGATCACCGAGTCATTGCCCGAGAACCCGCTCGCGGACGAATACTGGGGCGAGCTCATCCACGCACCCCGCGCGATCGCGCACCAGCGCCTGAACGTGCACGGCATCTACATGAACACCGGCCTGAACCTCGAGGAGGAGCTCGATCTGATCAGCCGTACCGAACTGAACGCGGTCGTCATTAACCTGAAGGAGGGCGACGGCGTCTACTTCAACTCGCAGAATGAGCTCGCGCGCTCCGTCGGCGGATATTATATGCGGCTGTCCGTCGACCTTCCCGAGATCGTCCGCCAGTGTCACGAGCGCGGCGTCTGGGTCATCGGCCGCATCGTCTGCTTTAAAGATCCCATGCTGGCCGAAGCTTATCCGGAGCGCGCGCTGTGCGACGCAGACGGAAACGTGCTGCATTTTAACACCGAGAGCCGCATGGCCTTCCTCGACCCCTACAACCCCGACAACTGGGACTACTGTATCGATCTCGCGCTCGAGGCGATCGAACTGGGCGTCGACGAGATCCAGTTCGACTATGTACGTTTCCCGACCGGTTCCACGGTCGAGGGCGTCCAGCCGACCTACCGCGAGGCGGAAAACATTCCCACGACCTACGACGCGATCAACCGCTTCCTGCAGACCGCGCGCATCCGTATCCAGGACACCTACGGGGTGCCGGTCTCGGGCGACGTGTTCGGCATTTCCCTGACCAGCCGGAGCGACGGCGCGCTGATCGGACAGGACTGGCCGACCATCGGCTTCACCGGCGTCGATTCGGTGTGTCCCATGGTCTATCCGTCGCACTACGCGCTCGGGACCACACTGAACGGCGTGGAGTTCCCGACCCCGGATACGCACCCTTACGAAGTCATGTATAACGCGCTCATGGTCGGCCGCGAGTTCCACGAGCAGGAAGGCTACGCCGTCGTGCGCCCGTACATCCAGGCGTTCACGGCGAGCTACATCGGCGAGGGGAATTACATGGTCTACGATTATAACGCGATCAATGACCAGATCTGCGCCCTGCAGGACGCGGGGCTCGACGAGTTCATTCTCTGGAGTCCGAACCCGAATTATCCCGAGGGGCAGTATTCGGGCAATGCCGAGCTCGCGGAAGGCGAGCGGCCCGGCGAGACCGCGCAGGGACGCGTGGAGGAGACGGAAACAGAAAGCGAAGAAACTCAAGACGCAGCAGGCGAAGGCGAAACCCTGCCGGCCCCGGAAGAATGATCGATGCCGGCTTTTCCCGAATATAAACAGGGCATGCGCTTTTGCGCATGCCCTGTTTTACTTGAAATCAGCCGTTCTTCCAAATCGTCTTTTGCGTCTTACCTATCGCGCTTTCTTGCGGGATACGGCAGCAACCGCAGCCGTTACGCCCGCGATGGCCATGACGCCCGCCAGCAGTACTGTCCGGCTCGGATCACCGGTGACCGGCGAAGCCGCGGCATTGTGGGCCGGAGCTGCCGTGGTCGTGTTTGCCGGAGTTGAAGAAGTCGTGTTTGCGGGAGTCGACGGAGTCGTACTCGCAGGAGTCGACGGGGTCGTACTCGCAGGAGTCGACGGGGTCGTCTCTGCAGGAGCCTCGGTCTCTTCACTCGCAGCAGCGGTATTCTTCGCAACCACGCAGACCGGCGACAGGCTGTTAAACGTCGCATCGATCGAAGGGCCTTCTCCGCTGGCGACGATCTCCCACTCATAGGAATCTTCGGGTAAATGCAGGACATACAGCGTCTGCCCGTCCGTACCTTCCACATGGAGGCTGAGCGTTACAGGAAACGCAGTACCCTCAGCGACCACGAGATCCTTGAACCAAAGGACCGTGGCGGTACCGCCTCCCAGCAGGGCGGCAAGCTCATCATCCGTCGGATAGACCTTGTCGGACGCTTCATATACAGTAACATCGATCTCCGCGCCGTTCTGATCCACAGCCTTGGTGATCTCAGTCGTCTCTGTAGTACTCCCCGCCGCGAAAGCTGTCATTCCGAAAAGAGAAACAGCTATTATGCAGGCAAGGACAGAACATACTATTTTTTTCATTGGTATCTACCTCCTTTTTAAAAGAAACAGCGTTTCAAGTATCTCCAGCGGCAGGATTTCCGAAAATTTTATGCAGCCCTGTCGTAAAAGATCTGAATCAGCAGCGCCTTCAGTGCACGGTCATCCACATAGAACTCATCATGCAGCTCTCCCTCAACATCTGTCCCAGGAAGCCGCAAAGCGTTCTCTGCCAGCGAACACTGTGATATCTCATACATAGTCATCAGGTTCATATCCGTCGTAAGATCATGCTTCACCGTGTTATATATGGTCAGAAGCCGAAGAGCGGGAAGCTCCGCCACCTGACGAAAAACCTCTTTCAAAAACCAGCTCTGGCGATCCATGCGCCCGTTGTTCGAGGCAAACATCTCCGTGTCCCGATGCTGCAGAAAATACACCGCCTGTTCGCCGTTTAACGGAATAGTCGCGCCCTCTGTCCAGGTCGGATCCAGGTCCGTACAGTCTTCCGGAAGAACCAGCGTTATACCGCCCATGGCATCCACGATCTCGGCGATCCCCTGCAGGGTGATCGAACAGTACCGGTCGATCGGCATTCCCTGCAGCAGGTTCGAAACCGTCTGTTCCATCAGTCTGCAGCTCTCCTCGGCCGTCCGCCCGAACAGATACTGCATATTCAGATGCATGGTACCGGAAAAGGCATACGTTCCCTGATCGTTATAGACGTCGACCGTCGTCATGGTATCCCGCGAAATCATAATCGGCTGAATCGTCCGTGCTTCGCGGTCCATCACCAGAACCATGACCGCATCCGCCCGGTATCCGGCGCCGTCATCCGTATCCCAGCTGTCCACACCCATGCACAGGATCGTAGTAATATTACGATTTAGCCTCCACGCTCCTTCGTACCGTCCGGCGCCAGCCGTTCTGCTGTTGCCCGATATATCAGCCGTTTCATTCCGTTCACGCATTGAAACAAAACGGTTTACCGAAATATGCCGAAAAAACAGCAACAAAAAAAACGCAGCTGTGACTGCAGCTGCGATAAAAACACATATTCTGATAGTTCTGCGTGTGCCAGGCATGCCGTTATGTCGAAACCATGATGCTGTATTAAAGTTTAAGCAATTATAAATCCGTATCCGGTTAAAAGCAAGCCTCCCGGGAATATCCTGTTCAAATCATGAAAAACGATAGAGTACAGATACCTTCCCCGAGGGCAGTACCCGGGCGTTGCAGAGTTCACAGAGGATTTTCGGTCTGACGAAGCAACGCTCTCATCACTCCGCGCTCCCGCTCTCTTCAGGGATCGCCGACAGTTCCAGATAGAGAATCATCTCCTCGCCGCCGTTCTCCAGCGTCATGCGCATAAGACCGTCCGCCTGCATGGCAAGCGTCACGGAGACGTCGCCTCCCGCGTATACCAGCGCACCGTTCTCCTCCGTCATATCCACGATGACGTCTCCGAACAGCGGGCCGCCCAGAGCCGCCCGCGGCGCCTCGATGTAGACGTCCGTGACTTCGTTCACGCTCTCCGCGGTCAAAATCGCGCCCGCGGTCTCCACGAACCGGCTTCTCCAGTAGCCATTGAACACCTCGGAATCCACATCCGTGAGCAGTTCGGCGGGCGAATAAGCTCCCGCTGCCTGAATTTCGCGGTTAAAGTAAACATTCGATCCCGGCCAGAAAAGCTGTTCTCCCTGTACAGTCAGAGTCGCCGTTTCATCCGCCTCCAGAACAATGCCCTCATCGGAAAGTCTCCACGAGCCGTTTTCTTCACCGCCCGCAAAAGTAATGATATAACTGCCGTCGGCGTTCAGATCCAGTACCATCTCCATGCCGCCGACCAGTCCGTACCACGCGCCCGCATATTCATCTTCCGGGCCGAACTCCTCCGCCGCAGGCTGACCGCCGGCAGTCTCTTCCTGCGTCTCCGCAGTCTCTCCGCCGGCATTGCCGCAGGCAGCCAATGCCGCAGCCATGGAAAGCGCCAGCAACATGATGACTATCTTTTTCATGCCGTATCTCCTTTCGCTGCCCGTGCACATCATGAATATACCGTCATACTATCGATCACTTCCGACGTACAGGTCTGTCCGTCCGCATCCGTAACGATAATATAGTATTGATTTCCCGTCGTCTGGCGGAGATATTCCATCTCGCCGTCCGCTGAAGGAGCAAACACATAATACTCGTACTGCCCCTGCAGCCTTATGACAAAGGGAGCCATGTCTTCCGCGTTCTGGACCGTGATCGTCCTCCGGGTCAGATCGCTCCGGACCGAGTTCGTGCCCATAAAGCGCAGCTCATGCAGTTCCACCGTAAACGGAGCCCTGCCGCCCGCAAAAGCAAACGCATACTCATATGTCCTCTCTCCCGCAACATGATAACTGGACGGAATAATGCCGCCGTTCAGATATGTCAGTGCTATCCCGACTTCCGCCGTTCCCGAGACAGCGGACTCACCGCTGCGGCTGTCCGTGACCACGCAGCGGTACCGGCCGCAGACGGCACTCGCATAGCCGGAATACGCCAGATAAGGTCCATACGTATACGGATGATCGACCCACTCGCCGTTATTATCCCACTGCCACTGATACACGAGATGATCGTTTTCCCCGTCATAGGCGCGGGCACCGCAGTGAAGGAGCAGCCCGTAATTCACATTTCCGGTCCGCGAAGGTTCGTACATCACATCCTGCGGATCTTCCGTGATGTAAGGAGCGGTACTCGCAGCCTCCACCGAAATCGCGCCGACCATCTGGAACGTATCGTCCGCATCCCAGATGTAACAGAAATAATACCCGGGCTGTTCCGCCCACGCTGTACCAAGCGTGGAATTCCGCGTGCCCGTCGAGATCATTCTCTGACCGCCTTCAAAGCCGATCCATTCCCATTCGTAAGTGTACGGCGCCCGGCCGCCTTCGACCTCGACTTCCAGATGGCATCCGCCGGAATCCGGCATCACGGTGTCTTCCGTATAGCGCACCACCTGAAAGACGCTGTCCGTTACCGCGGCTGCGGCGGAGTTGGCCCAGCGGCCCGTGGCATCCTCTATATAAAAGACATACTCACCGGTCTCTGTAGCCGTTACACTCGTTTCCGGCTCATCGCGGGTCTCGGTAAAATAAGATTCTCCGTTCCGGTAGAGTGTATAGGTAAAAGGCGGCGTGCCGTCCGCTATCGCCACGCTGAGAGCATGGCCGCTTCCGTCCGACGGCAGCGAACCGCTCTCCGGTTCCCGAGTGATCTCCAGGTGCGGATGATCCACGGATATAACAGCGTTCACCGTCTCGCCCATGGCGTCCGTGATGACAAACGAGTAAAGCCCCGGATCGCTGATATTCATGTTGAAGTCCGTCGACTCCGTGGCGTAGCTGTCAACGACTTCTCCGTCACGAGTCTCTTCAACGAAATACGCCGGAACGCCGCCGCCGATATGCATCTCCACAGGCGCCTTTCCGGTCTCCGGATCGATCACATATTCGAGCTGATCCGTCGTGATCCACAGCGGATCCGCTTCATAGACCGTGACGGTCTCCGACCGGACCACCGTCCCGTCCAGGTCTGATACCAGGCAGAAGTAATCCCCTTCCTGCGCGGCGCCATAAGGAGAATCATACCAGTCCAGCCATTCTCCGTCCGGCGTGCCGTTATCCCTGCGCCACTCAAATATGTACGGGGTTTCCGTATCATAGGGCGTCCCGCCCGCGGCCCGACAGGTGAGTTCGACGTTGTCCCGACCGGAGATGTTCCGGTTCCGGGGCTGCTCCGTGATGTGCAGAGGCTCGCGCACCTCAGCTTCCTGCGAAGTTACCCTGTGGCCCGCTTCATCCCGTACCACGCAGTAATAGCGACCGGGCTCATAGACCGTGCGGGAAGGAAGGTCGTCCCCTTCCAAAACATGATCAAACAGATTCAGTTCGACCGCTTCCAGGCCCTGTCGCTGGATGGTTCCTCCGTATGAATAGATGCCTGTCGCCGCGGACACGGCCGCAGGATCCAGGACTGTGCTGACCGCATTGTGGAACTCGGATGCAAATCCGTCTCTGTAATCATTTAACGCAGCCGCGACCGCAGAGATCCGACTGTCCGTAATAGTATCGAGTATACTTGTCGCTATCCCGCCGGTGATCACATGCCACTCATACGTGTACGGCGGTGTGCCTCCCTCGGCCGAAAGCTCCAGGTAAAAGCTGCTGCCGCTGTCCAGCACCCCGCCTTCGGGCTGCTGTGTGATGACCAGGTCATCAGAGTTCTCCACTCCCGGAGGAAGATTGCGCAGAGAATGGAACAGGCTGATCGTGGCCGGAACGATCTCCGTCTCGGTCTCGCCGCAGCGGCGGCAGGTCCGTGTATGGACGCCGTCCGTGAGGCCGGACGGTTCCGTGGTCCCGGTGGTATCCCAGTCATGACCCAGTGCGGGAATCGACTCGGTGCGGGTCTGTCCGCAGTTCGCGCAGCGGAAGGTACGGACGCCCGCTGCGGTGCACGTGGCCGCAGTGCTCACCGTGCCGCCGTCCCAGCTGTGACCGGCCGCGGCGATCTGCTCGGTGCGGGTCTGCCCGCAGTTCGAACACCGGAAAGTACGGACGCCCGCAGCCGTACAGGTGGCTGCTGTGGTCACCGTGCCCCCGTCCCAGTGGTGGCCGGTCGCGGCGATCTGCTCGGTGCGGGTCTGTCCGCAGCTCGTGCAGCGGAAGGTACGGACACCCGCCGCAGTGCACGTGGCCGCAGTGCTCACCGTGCCGCCGTCCCATGTATGCTGTCCCGTAGCCGGAATCTGTTCTGTTCGTCTTTCTCCGCACCGGGTACAGGTGAATGTCCGAACGCCTGCAGTAATGCAGGTCGCCGCCGTGGTCACTTCGCCGCTGTTCCAGCTGTGGCCGAGCGGTCCGGATTCATCATACTCGTTCATTCCGCAGATCGAACATGTACGCACTACGTCCCCGCCCTCGGTACATGTGGCCGGACTGCGCCCGCCCGGAACCCATGGGCCCCAATTATGCTGACATTCATCAGCATAGGCCGTCGCAGGTATCAGTGTCAAAGCCAGCAGAAGTGCCAATGAGAGGCTCAGTATCTTTCGCATTTGTTTCATAAGCCGCCTCCTTTTTCCAGGTATTGTATGTCTTCCGGGGTCGTCACCTTCAGGTTCGCGGGCGATCCGTATACCAGCTTTACTTCCGCCCCGACCGCTCGCGCGAGCATCGCGTCGTCAGTTACTTTCAGGGCGGCTTTTTCTGCCCCGCGGAGCCCCCGGTACCATTCATGCGCCCGCAGAATCAGCTCCGTGCGGAAGGTCTGAGGGGTCTGCGCCGCGCAAAGCATATCGCGTTCGGGGACATCTGCCAGTAGTTTTCCGTCTGTGCCGCCGCGTACATAGACCGTGTCCTTCACAGGAGTGACCGGGACCGCGGCGCCGCACTCTTCGGCGCCCGCCATGGCCTCCTTGAGAATATCGCGTGTGACGAACGGCCGCGCCGCGTCATGAATCCAGACAAAGTCCGAATCCGAGCAGGCTTTCAGTCCTTCATAGACCGAATCATGCCGCTCGGCACCGCCGGGGACAATGATGATGCGCTCCGCGGTCTTCGGAGCACCGCTTTCGGCATTGTGCGGAAGCACCATCTGCGGCAAGATCTTCTCCCGCACATAGTCCTCATCGCCGGCGGGCACCACGATTACGACCGGATTCGCACCCGCCTCCAGAAACGTCTCTACGCTGTGACACAGCATAGGCCGCCCGCCGACCGGCAGGTACTGCTTCGGCACGTCCGTTCCGGCGCGCAGGCCTTTACCCGCCGCAACGATCACAGCCGCCCGTCTGAGCCCGCGGTCATTCGCTTCGTTTTTCGTGTCATTGCCCATAAGGACTCCCTCGATCGAACCAAAAAGCGCCGCGGTCCGCCTATGCGTCCCCGGCGCTTCTTCAGCATTTTACTCATCCAGCAGCTCCGCCAGCATCCGGTTCACGGTGCCGGGATCCGCCTTCCCCTTCATGGCCTTCATGGTCTGGCCGACCAAAGCGCCGATCGCCTTCTTTTTTCCGCCCTTATAGTCCGCGACGGACTTCGGGTTATCCGCGATCACCTGCTCGATGACCGCGCGCAGGGCGTCGTCGTCCTGCTCCATGATCAGGCCCTTCTCCTCGACGTAGGCGGCCGGGTCCACAGCCTCGCGGAACATGGCCTCGAAGACCTCGCGGGAAGTCGGACGATTGATCTTGCCCGCGTCGAGCAGACCGATCAGCGCAGCGAGCTGCTCCGCGGTGAACTTCAGGTCGGATGCGTCGACGCCGTCCTCCTTCATCAGGCGCAGCGTGTCGACCATCAGCCAGTTCGAGACTTCCTTCGGCTTACAGCCCAGGGCCACCGCGCCCTCGAACATGTCGGCGAGCGCCTTCGTTCCGGTCAGGATGTCCGCGTCGTACTCGGGCAGCGCGTAATCGTCGATATAGCGCGCCTTCTTCTCCGCGCGCATCTCGGGCTCGCGCGACTTGATCTCCGCGAGAAACTCCTCGCTGATCTCGATCGGAGGCAGGTCGGGCTCCGGGAAATACCGGTAGTCCTGCGCGTCCTCCTTCGAGCGCATCGCGTAGCTCGCACCCTTCGCGTCGTCCCAGCGGCGGGTCTCCTGCCGCACGGTGCCGCCGTCCTCGATCAGGTCGATCTGGCGGGCCGCCTCGGCTTCGATCGCGCGGGCAATGGCCTTAAACGAGTTCAGGTTCTTCATCTCGGTGCGGGTGCCGAACTCCTCCGCGCCCGCCTCGCGGACCGACAGGTTCACGTCGGCACGCATGGAGCCCTCCTGCATCTTGCAGTCGGACACGCCCAGATACTCGATCGTCGACTTCAGATTCGTCAGGTAGCTGATGACCTCATCCGCCGAGCGCATGTCGGGCTCGGACACGATCTCGATCAGCGGCACGCCGCAGCGGTTAAAGTCGATCAGCGACTGACCCGTCCACTCGTCGTGGATGAGCTTTCCGGCGTCCTCCTCCATGTGGATCTCGTGCAGGCGGATGAACTTCTCGCCGCCGTCCTTCGTCTCGATCGTCACGCCGCCGTTCCGGCAGATCGGCAGGTACAGCTGCGAGATCTGGTAGGCCTTCGGCAGGTCGGGATAAAAGTAGTTCTTCCGGTCGAACTTGCACTTCCGCGTGATGTCGCAGCCGAGCGCCAGGCCCACGGCCGCCGCGAACTCGACGACCTTTTTATTCAGCGTGGGCAATGTCCCGGGCATGCCCGAGCACACCGGGCAGCAGTGCGTGTTCGGCTCTCCGCCGAACTCCGTCGTGCACCCGCAGAAGATCTTCGTCTTCGTGGCCAGCTCGACATGGACTTCCAGGCCGATCACGATCTCATATTCTTTACTCATGCCCGGCCTCCTTTCCGCTCCTTCGCGGCCTGCTCATAGGTATACGCCGCGCGGATGATCGTCTTATCGCAGAACGTGTTCCCGAGGATCTGCATTCCGATCGGCAGGCCCTTCGCGTCCTGCCCCACCGGCACCGTGATGCCGGGCAGGCCCGCCAGGTTCACGGAGACCGTGTAGATGTCGCTCAGGTACATCTTCAGCGGGTCGGACAGGCTCTCGCCCTTCTTCGGTGCGGTCGTCGGAGCCGCCGGCGCGAGAATCACGTCGTACTTTGCGAAGGCCTCGTCGAACGCCTTCTTAATGCAGGCGCGGACCTTCAGCGCTTTATTATAATACGCGTCGTAATAACCCGAACTCAGCACGAACGCGCCGATCATCAGCCGGCGCTTCACCTCGGTGCCGAAGCCCTCGGAACGGCTGCGCTTATAGATGTCCTGCAGATCCTCGAAGCGCTCCGTGCGGTAGCCGTACTTCACGCCGTCGAAGCGCGACAGGTTCGAGCTGCACTCCGCCATGGCAATGACGTAGTAAGCCGGAATCGCATAATCGACCATCGGCAGGTCGAACTCCTCGATCTCGGCGCCCTCCGCGCGCAGCACCTCCGCCGCGGCGAGGACCGCCTCCTTCACTTCATGGTCCAGACCCTCGCCGAAATACGAGGACGGGATGCCGATCTTCATGCCCTTCACGTCGCGCACGAGCGCATCGGTATAATGCATATCGATCGCGGGATCGCCCGCGGAAGTCGAATCGCGCTCGTCATGTCCCGCAATGGTCTCGAGGACCGCCGCGCAGTCTGAGACCGTGTGCGCCAGGGGGCCGATCTGGTCGAGCGAGGATCCGTAGGCGATCAGTCCGTAGCGCGAGACCGCGCCGTAGGTGGGCTTCATGCCGACGACGCCGCAGTAGCTCGCGGGCTGGCGAATGGATCCGCCGGTGTCGGTGCCCAGCGCGTAAGGCGCCAGATAAGCGCCGACCGCCGCGGCCGAGCCGCCCGACGAACCGCCGGGAACGTGCTCCGGGTCCACGGGGTTCCCGGTCGGGCCGAAATACGAAGTCTCGGTCGTGCTGCCCATGGCGAACTCGTCCATGTTCGCCTTTCCGAGGATGACCGCGCCGGCGTCCAGCAGTTTCTGCACCGCGGTCGCGGTGTAGGGCGGACGGAAGTTATAGAGGATCTTCGAAGCGCAGGTCGTCAGCAGTCCCTTCGTGCAGAGGTTATCCTTCAGCGCGACGGGGACGCCGGCGAGCGGGCCGGTCAGTTCGCCGGCCTCGATCTTCGCCTGCACTTCTGCGGCGCGGGCGCGGGCCTCGTCGGCCAGCACCGTGATGTAGCTGTGGAAACGGCCGTCCTCCGCCGCGATCTTCTCCAGATACGCGTCGACCGCCTCGGGCGAGGTCGTGCGGCCTTCCTTTATGGCCTGTCCCAGCTCGAGCGCGGACAGGGAAATGATCTCAGATGCAGTCATAGTGTTCTCCAAATCAATTAAACGTCGGCGGCACGACGGCGCAGCCGTCCTGCTCCTCGGGGGCGTTCGAAAGGATGTTCTCGCGGTCGGGGCCGTTTATCACGACGTCCTCGCGGAATACGTTCTTCACCGGGTTTACATGCGACATGGGCTCGACGTCTTCCGTGTCCAGCTCGTTCATCGTATCCATGTAGCCCAGGATCTCCTCCAGGTCCTTCTTCGTCCGCTCCTTCTCGGCTTCGGAAAGCTCGAGCTTCGCGAGCGCCGCCACGTATTCGACGGTCTGATCGGTAATGCTTACAGCCATGGGGCCTCCTTTTGCAATGCTTTCGCTATGCTTTTTATAGTACTTCCGCGCCGCGGGAGACCCCCGCGTCCGCGAAATGCATATAATCGGTAGTAGTTTAGCATTTTTCGCCTGAAAAATCACTCTTTCGGGGCAAATCAAAATAAGGTATATTTAATTAGTTTGAAAGAACAGATGCGGGCCTGCCGAAAAAGGTCCGGAAAGATAAGGAGTCAGATCATGAAAAATTATGATGTTGTCATTGTCGGAGCGGGCCCCGGCGGCATCTTCTGCGCCTACGAGCTCGAGAAGCTCGACCCCTCCCTGAAGATCGCGGTGTTCGAATCCGGAAACCGGCTGGAGAAGAGACATTGCCCGATCGACGGAGATAAAATAAAGAGCTGCATCAAATGCCCGGTCTGCGCCATCATGAGCGGCTTCGGCGGCGCGGGCGCGTTCTCCGACGGAAAGTATAACATCACGAACGACTTCGGCGGCACGCTCTACGAGCACATCGGGAAGGAAAAGGCTCTCGAGCTCATGCACTACGTCGATACGATCAACTGCGCGCACGGCGGAGCCGAGACGAAGATGTACTCGACCGCGGGCACCGACCTGAAGAAGGTCTGCCTGCAGAATAAATTAAAGCTTCTCGACGCGCAGGTGCGCCATCTGGGCACCGACGTGAACTACACCGTGCTCGAAAACATCTTCGCGGAGCTCGAGCCGAAGGTCGACTTCTTCTTCCGCACACCCGTCGAGAGCGTCGAGAAGACTGAGAACGGATATGTCGTGCGCTATCAGGAGAGCGGGCAGCCCGCCGAGGCGTCCTGCCGCGAATGCGTGATCTCGGTCGGCCGCAGCGGCTCGAAGTGGATGGAGCAGCTCTGCCGGAACATGGGCATCGAGACGCACTCGAACCGCGTCGACATCGGCGTGCGCGTCGAGCTGCCCGCGGTGATCTTCTCCGCGCTCACCGACGAGCTTTACGAGTCGAAGATCACCTACCGCACCGAGGTCTATGAGGATAACGTCCGCACGTTCTGCATGAACCCGCGCGGCGTCGTCGTAAACGAAAACACGAACGGGATCGTCACCGTGAACGGCCACAGCTATAACGACCCCGCCCTCCACACCGAGAACACCAACTTCGCGCTGCTGGTGTCGAAGCATTTCTCGGAGCCGTTCGAGGATTCGAACGGTTACGGCGAGAGCATTGCCCGCCTGTCGAACATGCTCGGCGGCGGCGTGATCCTGCAGCGTTTCGGCGACCTGATCCGCGGACGCCGCACGAACTGGAAGCGTGTGGAAGAGTCCACGACGCGGCCGACCCTGCAGGCGACCCCCGGTGACCTGAGCCTGGTGCTGCCGAAGCGCATCCTCGACGACATCGTCGAGATGATCTACGCGCTGGACAAGATCGCGCCCGGCACGGCGAACGACGACACGCTGCTCTACGGCGTCGAAGTGAAGTTCTATAACATGGAAGTCGCGATCGACGAGAACCTTGAGACCGCGCATAAGGGCCTGTACGTCATCGGCGACGGCAGCGGCGTGACGCACTCGCTGTCGCACGCGTCGGCGAGCGGCGTGTACGTGGCGCGGAAGATTGCAGAGGTGTAACTGTGCGAGGCGGCGAACCATCTCGTTCGGGAAACACAGCCGAAACAGAAAAGCAAGGGGCATGCCCCTTGCTTTTTTCGATATGATCATTCACGATCTCAATTCAGATATTCCGTAAAGAACGTCTCCATCTTATCGAAAGGAATCGCATCCTTTCCGCCGCCGTCATACAGGTCCGTGTGGCTCGCGCCCGGGATCAGATACAGTTCCTTATTCTCCGCATACCTGCTGTCCTTCACCATGTTCGCGTAGGCGTCTTTCCCGAAGTAGCACGAGTGCGCCTTGTCTCCGTGGACGATCAGGACCGCGCTGCGGATCTCGTTCGAGTACTGCAGGATCGGCTGGTTCAGGAACGACTCGCAGCCGATCACGGTCCAGCCGTCGTTCGAATTCCCGGAGCGGACATGATATCCGCGCGGGGTCTTATAGTAGTCATAGTAATCCGCCACGAACCAGGGCGCGTCCTCCGGAAGCGGGTCGACCACGCCGCCGGCCTGCTGATACGCACCGGCTTTCAGATCCGCGAGCCGCTGCGCGCACAGGGCCGCGCGCTTCTCATACCGCGCCTCCTCGCTGTCTTCGGAGTCGAAGTATCCCTTCGCGTTTACGCGCGTCATGTCGTACATGGTCGAAGCCACCGTCGCCTTCACACGGGTGTCGAGGGCCGCGGCATTGATCGCCATGCCGCCCCAGCCACAGATGCCGATGATCCCGATGCGGTCCGGGTCAGCCAGCTCGTGCAGCGAGAGGAAGTCCACTGCCGCCATGAAATCCTCGGTGTTGATGTCGGGCGACGCCATCCGGCGGGGCTCGCCGCCGCTCTCGCCGGTGAACGAGGGATCGAAAGCCAGGGTCAGGAAGCCGCGCTCCGCCATGGTCTGGGCGTAGAGGCCCGAACACTGTTCCTTCACGGCGCCGAACGGTCCGCTGACCGCGATGGCCGGAAGCCGCCCTTCCGCGCCCTTAGGCACGTAGAGATCCGCCGCCAGCGTGATGCCGTAGCGGTTCACGAATGTGACCTTGCTGTGATCGACCTTATCGCTTTTTCGGAACGTCTTATCCCACTCCTGCACCAGTTTCAGCTCTTCTTTTTTCATCATGTCCTGTTCCTCCTGCGGATTTTGTATTACAATACAGACGATAATACCTGAACCTGACTTCAGGTCAAGGTCTTTTTCGGGGGTCTTATATGTATACCATCGGACAAGTATCGGAAATGTTCTCTCTCCCGGTCTCGACGCTGCGCTATTACGACCGCGAGGGGCTTCTGCCCGGCATGGAGCGTCAGTCCGGCATACGAAAGTTCGGCGAGCAGCAGCTCGAGGCGCTCCGCGTCATCGAGTGCCTGAAAGCCTCCGGGCTGGAGATCCGCGAGATCCGGCAGTTTATGGCCTGGTGTGCCGAAGGGCCCTCCACCTACCCGCAGCGCAGGCAGCTGTTCGAGGCCCGGAAAGCCGCGGTCGAGGAAGAGATGCGGCGGCTGGAAGAGACACTGGCCATGGTGCGGTTCAAGTGCTGGTACTATGACACTGCCATAAAGGAAGGCGGCGAGGACGGCACGCTGGCCGGCATTCCGGAAACGCTCCCGCCGGAGATCCGCGCGCTGTATGACCGCTGTCACGCGGCGGAGACCGAGGCGGCGGAAGGCGGGTCCGCGGAAAGCAGTGCGGCGGAAAGCGGAAAAAAAAGCAGCGCTCCCGCAGCGCCGCTGTCCTTCATCCCGGCCATCCCCGCGAAGGAGTCGGTCACACGCGGCGAGCCCCTGAACGTGCTCGGCGGCGCAGCCAACGACGGCCCCGCCCGCACCGCGGAGATCACGGTATGGGGCAGGGCCGACGATGATTGGAAAGCGCTCCTGACCGCATCCGAGGAGATCGCCGCCGGGGAGCATAAACATCTGTACTACACGCTGACTCCCGAGATGATCGCCTCCGCTTCCGCGTCAGGCGAGGTCGAGGAGCTCGAACTTCTGATCTCGGACCGGAAGCCCGGGCCGGGGCAGACCGGAAAGTTCGTGTTTATCGACTGAAGAACCGGCGGATGCCGCGTTTCCTCGCCAGTTTCTGCGAAAGCTTATCGATATGATCCAGATCATACTGCATCTCCCGCAGGTCCTGATAGCGGTCCTCCGGGTTTCGTTCCATGCACTTCCCGATGATATACTCCAGCCCTAAAGACACGTGCGGGTTCTTTTGTCTGATCGGGTAGATCGCATAGGGCGGCTGGGACGGATCCTTTCCGATCACCAGGGCATACAGCGTCATCCCCAGAGCGTAGATATCCGTTCTCTTATCGATCACGCCCTCATATTTCTCCGGTGCGGCATAATAAGTGGTGCCTATCCGGGCAGTGTCTTCATCCGGATACGCGGAATACTCCAGCGCCGTCCCGAAATCGATCAGAGAGATCTTTCCGTCAGACTTCAGCATAATATTTCTCGGATGAATGTCGTTATGAATGATCGCCGGGATCTGCGTGTGCAGATAACCCAGCACGCCGCAGAGCTGTCCGGCCCACTCGATCACACGCACCTCGCTTACGGCTCCCTGCTCTGCGATAACACGGCTGAGGGGAACGCCCTCGATATAATCCATGACCACCATAAGATAACGGTCCGTCTGAATCATGTCTGCTATGGAGGGCAGTCCGGGATGGCTCAGCCTGTTCAGGATACTGATCTCGACTGAGACCCTGGCCGCAAACCGGCTGAAGTTCTCTTCGGTGTTCTCAATGATCTTTACTGCCCACTTTTTCTTCGTTATGACATGCTCCGCCAGATACACCCTGGCAAAAATGCCCGAGCCCAGCATGCTGACGATCCGGTACTTCCCATCGATCACGGAGCCGGGCCCCAGGTCCTTTTCGGGCATCTCCGATGCGGCGGGAAGGCCCCTGTCTTCCGTCTGATCGACAGCCGCCTCTTCGCAGACTGTCTCACCGCTCTCCGTATAGGCAGTCACACTGCGGAGCAGTTTCTTTATGTCCTCGGAGTCCTGAACGATCTTCTGAACCGCCACGACCTGATCCGTAGATATATATAATTCAAATTCATCGTTCAGGATCACATCTTCGATCCGGACGGGAATCACCGGCTTACGGTAGTTCACCGCCCGTTCGACTTCCTTAGCGACCCAGACAGAGTTCTGCGCGTCCTGGGAGAGCATCAGCAAAAGGCACGCGCACTCTTTCACGGCGCGGTTTATCACCTGTGCATATTTACTCCCCGGGGGAATATCCCCCGGGGCCATCCATGTCTCAATGCCTTTGCACTTTAACAGCTCTCTCATCGCATCTGCCGATGCCTGATTTTTCGTACTGTAACTGATAAAAACGTATCCCATGTTCTCGTTCCGGCTTCAGGTGCAACACTCTCGTTCCGGTAATCATTATACACCATACCCGAAGCCGGCAGCCAGTCAGTTCATCCGGTAAGTCACCGTCACATTCGCGGCGATCTCGGTCTGGCCGGGCTGGATCGAGATCGAACCGGCGTCCATAGCCGCGGCTTCCTCCAGAGCGAAATTGGCCGAGCGCCCGTACCGGGCCGAGGTATCCTGCCAGCCCTCGGTGATCGTAAGGACCTCTCCCAGCGATCTGCCGGCAGCCTCCGCCAGAGCCTCCGCCTTCAGTCTCGCGTCCGCCACCGCCTGCGCGAGCGCCTGACGGTAGGCCTCGTCATAGCCGCTGCAGAGCAGGCTGATGTTGTCGATGCTGTTGATCCCCGCGGCCACGCATGCCGACAGCAGTTCTCCCAGATCCTCGATATCCTGGTCCCGGACCGTCATCGACGTGGTGACGACATATCCGATGATGCGCTGGTCCCCGCGCTCCGAATAATCATACTGCGGATACATGTTGTAGTTGGAGGTGCGGATGCTGGTCTCCTCGATCCCGCGTCCGGTCAGGACCGCGATCACATCGTTTACCGCCTCGCTGTTCCGGGTCTGCGCCGCTTCCGCGGTCGTCTCCTGCGTCGTCACGCCGAAGGAGACCGATGCCTTATCCGGCACCAGGCTCACGGTCGACGATGCGACGACAGTGACCTCCGAGGCACGCCCGGACGTCCCGGAAGAGCCGGTATCCGACGACGAGCCCCCGGATGCGGCGTCGGCCGACGCGGCGCCGCAGCTCGTGATCCCGAGAATCACCGCGAGTGCCAGAGCCGAGCATGCGGCTGCTTTGATGATCTGTTTCATGGCATATTCCTCCCTTTTCAGGCTGATAAGTTTTCGTTTCATGAACTTCTGCCTATAATCACAGTATTCAGGAGAAAATGTCTCAGTGCAATGATTATTTTTTCCTCCTCCCTGCAAAGTAAAGGCCCGGCCGATAAAGCCGGGTCTTTTCCTGTGTTTTTCCGGTTTCCGCCGCTCGTCGGATCCTTCGGCGGCCGTCAGCCTTCGGTCACTGCATTGCCCGTATACAGCTGATAGTACCGGCCCTTCGCCTCGATCAGCTCGTCGTGGTCGCCGCGCTCGATGATGTGGCCGCCCTCGACGACCATAATGCAGTTCGCGTTCATGATCGTCGACAGCCGGTGCGCGATGACGAACGTCGTGCGTCCCGCCATCAGCGCATCCATGCCCGCCTGTACGTGCATCTCGGTGCGGGTATCGATCGAGGACGTCGCCTCGTCGAGGATCAGCACCGGCGCGTCCTCGATGGTCGCGCGCGCGATCGACAGCAGCTGCCGCTGGCCCTGCGAGAGGTTCGCGCCGTTTCCGGTCAGCATCGTGTGGTAGCCCTCCGGCAGCCTCCGGATGAAGCCGTCCGCGTTCGCGATCTTCGCGGCCTCGATGACTTCCTCGTCGGTCGCGTCGAGCCGGCCGAAGCGGATATTGTCCATGACCGTGCCGGTAAACAGGTTCGTATCCTGCAGCACGACGCCGAGCGACCGGCGCAGATCCGACTTCTTAATGTCTTTGATGTCGATCCCGTCGTAGAGGATCTGCCCGCGCTGGATGTCGTAGAACCGCGTGATCAGGTTCGTGATCGTGGTCTTTCCGGCGCCGGTCGAACCGACCAGAGCGATCTTCTGACCGGGTTTCGCGTACATATTGATATCGTAAAGGATCTGTTTCTCGGGAACGTAGGAGAAATCCACGTCCTCGAAGCGGACGCCGCCGCGGACCTTCACGTAGGAGGGCTCGCCGCCGTTTTCCGCCGGAACCTTCCACGCCCAGACGCCGGTGCGCTCCGCGGCCTCGGTCAATGTCCCGTCCTCCGCCTCGTTCGCATAGACCAGCGTGACCTTTCCGTCGTCATCCTCCGGAGTCTCGTCCAGCAGGGCGAACACGCGCTGCGCGCCGGCCTGCGCCATGACGACCGCCGACAGCTGCATACTGATCTGCGTCACGGGCATCGTGAAGTTCCGGTTCAGGGTCAGGAAGCTGACCAGGCTGCCGAGCGTCAGGCTCGTGAAGCCGCTGATCGCGACCACGGAACCCAGTACCGCGCAGAGAACGTAGGAGATATAAGCCACGTTCGCGTTCAGGGGCATCAGCATGCTCGCGAGCTTATTCGCGCGGCTGGCACTGGCACGCAGGTCTTCATTGATCGCCGAGAACTCCTCGACCGCCTTCTCCTCGTGGCAGAAGACCTTGACGACCTTCTGGCCGCCCATCATCTCCTCGATGTAGCCGTTCACCTTACCCAGCGCCATCTGCTGCTTCGTGAAGTACTTCGAAGACAGTCCGCCGAGCTTTCCGGCCATCATGATCATGATGAAGACCATCACCAGCGTCAGGATCGTCAGCGGGATGTTCAGGATCAGCATGCTGATGAACGCGAGGATGATCGTGACCGACGAGTTCAGCAGCTGCGGAATGGTCTGGTTTACCATCTGGCGCAGCGTGTCGATATCGTTCGTGTAGACCGACATGATGTCGCCGTGCGCGTGCGTGTCGAAATAGCCGATCGGCAGCGACTCCATCTTCGCGAACACTTCTTTCCGCAGGCTCAGCATCGTGTCCTGCGTGATGTACATCATCAGGCGCTGATACGCGTAGGTCGCGATGATGCCGCAGGCGAACAGGACGCCCAGCCGCACCAGCCTCCAGGCCAGCGGGCTGAAGTCCGGCTGCGCCTGATGCGTGAGCGGAATGATGTAATCGTCGATCAGCGTCCGCAGGAACATGGAGTTCACGATATGCACGAATGCCGAGAACAGGATGCAGCAGACGACCACGACGGCCTTCACTTTATTTTTCGAGAGCGTGTAAGCCAGGACCCTCTTCAGGACGGGTCCGATCTGGCTGACTTCTTTAAAGCTGACGCCGGCTCTTCTGGGAGGCGGTCCCTGATGTGCTCTGTTTTCTGCCATAACAGTCTTCCTCCTTTCAGCCCGGCTCGTCGAAATCCGCACCGTTCGTCTGCGTCTGGTAGATGTCGCGGTAGATCTCGTTCGTTTCCAGGAGCGCTTCGTGCGTGTCGAACGCGTCCACGCGGCCGTCGTCCATGACGATGATCCGGTCGGCGTTCATCACCGACGCCACGCGCTGGGCAATGATCAGTGTCGTCATGCCCGGCACCCGCTCGGTCAGCGCGGCGCGGAGCTTCGCGTCGGTCGCGGTGTCGACCGCGGAGGTCGAGTCGTCGAGGATCAGGATCTTCGGGCTCTTCATGAGCGCGCGGGCAATGCAGAGCCGCTGGCGCTGTCCGCCCGAGACATTGGCGCCGCCCTGCTCGATCCAGGTCTCGTATTTATCCGGGAAATTCTGAATGAACTCGTCCGCGCAGGCGATCTCGCAGGCCTCGCGGCACTCTTCCTCGGTCGCGTCCGCTTTACCCCAGCGGAGGTTGTCGAGGATGGTCCCGGAGAACAGCACGTTCTTCTGCAGCACGACCGAAACGCTGTTTCTCAGCGCTTCCAGATCGTACTCGCGGACGTCGTGCCCGCCGACCTTCACCGCTCCCTCGTTCACATCGTAGAGGCGGCTGATCAGGTTCACGAAACTCGACTTTCCGCTACCGGTGCCGCCGATCACGCCGATCACCTCGCCGGAGCGGATATGCAGGTCAATGCCGCGCAGCACATACTCGCCTTCGGTCTTTGAGAAGTCCTCATTCTTCGACGTATAGGCGAAGTTCACATTTTCAAAATCGATCGAGCCGTCCGGCACCTCGAACAGCGGATCCTCAGGATCCGTGATGTCCGGCTCCTCGTCCAGGACCTGCGCGATGCGGTTCGCGCTCGCCATCGACATCGAGACCATGACGAAGATCATCGACATCATCATCAGGTTCATCAGAATCTGCATGACGTAGCTGAACATCGACGTGAGCTGGCCGGTCGTGAACTGGTCCGCCACGATCAGTCTGGCGCCGAACCAGGACAGTGCGATCATGCAGAAGTGGATCGCGATCATCATGACGGGCATGTTCATGATGACGATCTTCTCGGCCTTGATAGAAAGGTTCCTCAGATAGGCCGCCGCGTACTCGAAGCGCTGGTTCTCATACTCCTCGCGCACGAACGACTTCACGACACGGATCGCGGTGACGTTCTCCTGCACGCTGGTGTTCAGGTCGTCGTAGCGGTCGAACACGGTGCGGAAGATCGGCAGTGCCTTCCGGATGATCAGCATGATCATCGAGAACAGGATAATGATCGCCACGACGAAGATCAGCGACAGCTTCGCATTCAGCATGAAGCAGGCGACCAGCGAACCGACCAGCATCAGCGGTGCGCGGGACATGATGCGAATCACCATCATAAAAGCGTTCTGAACATTCGTGACGTCCGTCGTCAGGCGGGTCACGAGACCGGCCGTGCTGAACCGGTCGATGTTCGCGAACGCGAACGTCTGGATTTTCTCATACATGTGGCGGCGCAGGTTCGCCGCCAGGCCCGTCGAAGCATCTGCCGCGAGGCGGGCGCCCATCACGCCGAAGAACAGCGCGACAAACGCCATGATCAGCATCAGTCCGCCGTAAACGAGCACGTTATGCATGTTTCCGACCGACACGCCCCGGTCGATCAGAAACGAGATCACGATGGGAAGCAGCACGTCGATCACGACCTCGCACAGGGTCATGATCGGCGAGAGGATCGCGGACCTCTTATACTTTCCCAGGTTTCCCACCAATGTTTTCAGCAATGTTCTTCCTCCTCAGGTCTCAGTGCATCCTGTCGATGTTCTGATAAATGATCTCCAGCATCCGGCGGAGTTCGGAGACCTCTTCTTCCGTGAGCGGCGCCAGCATGGCCTTTTCGCGGGCCAGTGTGGTCTGCTCGATCTCCCATCCCATGGCACGGGACTCGTCGGTCAGGCGGACGATCTTATTTCTCTTATCCGTCTCATCCGTGCGGGTCACGACGTGCCCGGCTCTCTCCATGCGCGAAATGATCCCGACGACGGTCGGGTGAGACACTTCCATGAAGGTCTCGATCTCCTTCTGCGTCGCCTCGCCGTCGTGATGATTCAGGTACGCGTGCACCCGGCACTGGGACAGGGTCAGGTTATGCTCGACCATGTCCGCGTCCGCGCGCATGCGCAGCTTATCGCTGATGCTCTTGATCAGGTATCCGATGTTTTTTTCTTTCATGACATACCGCGGACGCCTCTCCGGTCTCCCGGACCGGGCTCCGCCCTCCTCAAATGTAGCATGCTACTTATTTTGACACCGTGCCCGGTAAGTGTCAAGTGCTTTTCACGGCCATTTACGCGAAAAACCGCCCGGATTCCGGTTTCGGACGGCGGCAAAGAAAAACGGACTGCCGGAGCATTCCGGCAGTCCGTTATCCGGTTTTCGAAAGCGCTCCGCTCCGCGGATCAGCTCACCTCGCTCGCGACCACCGCGGCGTACTGCTGAGCCTGCGCGCTCGGCTGGTAGCCCGGCAGATCGAACAGGTATTCGTAGATCCAGCTGACGTCGGACAGGGTATCCGACGAATACACCACGCTCGCTCCGAACGCCCTTCCCACCATCCGGTGATCGACCTCCCCGTCGCTGCGGGGGAACCCGGCGGTGTCCGCCAGGTTCATGGTCTTCAGGACCGGGATCAGTCCGAGGACCTCGTTCAGCGAGAGACTGGTCTCGATCTTCGGCCAGATCACGCGCGCCGCGTTCATCAGGCGCAGGATCGATCCGCTCTTCGCTTTCTGGAAGAGCGCCGAGAGCACCTCGCGCTGGCGTTCCGACCGTCCGAAATCGCCCGAGGAGTATCCCGGAACGTCCGTGTAGCGGATGCGGCAGTACGAGACCGCCTGAAGTCCGGTCAAATTCTGCGGGCCGGCTTCCGTGACGAACTGCGGTTCCACGCCGCAGGCCTGGGCCGTGTTCTCGATATAGCCGTTCAGGTCGATGATCATCTCCACCGGAACGTTCACCTCGACGCCGCCGAGCAGATCGATGGCCTCGGCGACATTGTCCCAGCCCATGGTCACGTACTCGTTGATGCGGGTGTCATAGTTCACGTTCAATGCATTGATCGCCGAGATCGAATCCCCGTGCCGGAAGATGTTCGTCAGCTTATCCGTGTAACCGGTCTCGTCCGCCAGATACAGGTCGCGGTAGAACGAGAGCATGCGGATCTCGCCGGTATCCTTATTAATATTCACGAGGATATCCACGTCGCCGCCGTTCACGTCGCCCGCGGTGCCGTCGGTACCCAGGACCAGGATGCTGAGATAGTCGTCCCAGACGTCGTAGTTCGGGTCAATGTCGTTATGCAGCACGTTCGCCTCGCCCTGGTAGCCGCGGCTGAACCAGACTTTAAACGCGACGATGCCGCCCACGGCCAGGATCGCGAGGATGATCACGATCGCGAGGATGACCTTCAGGGCGCGGTGCTTCTTCTTCGGGCGGCTGCCGCGGCTTCCGCCGTCATAGCCGTCCGGCTCCCGGCCTCCTCTGCCCCGGCCGCCGGATCCTCCCCGTCCGCCGGAACCGCCCCGCCCGCCGGCCGATCTTCCGCGGCCGGTATAGCTGGAGCCGTAATCCTCCTCATCGTAGTAATCCTCATCCGCCCAGCGGCCGCCGTAGCGGTCGCCGGCGTAACGGTCGTCAGCGTAACGGTCATCGGCGTAACCGCTGTCTTCGTAAGGAGCATATCTGCGCTCCGCTCGCGCGCGGCGCGTCTGCGCCTCGGCCACGGCTCTGCGGCGTTTGGCCGCGAAAGTGCGCTCATCCTCCTCCATCATCCGCTCGATCTCATCGCGGTCGATCGGATCGTAGGAAGGTTCGCGCCGGGCCGGACGCTGCTGCACGGGTCGCTGCTGCACCGGTCTCTGCTGCGCCGGTCTCTGCTGCGCCGGTCTCCTCTCCGCGGGATCGCGGTTCGCCAGTCTCCCGGCGTCGCTGCCGTAATCCTGTGCACGGCGGTACTCCGCCGCCGGGCGCTGCTGTGCCGGACGCTGCTGCGCGGGTCTCTGCTGCACCGGGCGTCTGCGCGGGGCCTGCGTTTCGTCATATCTATCCGGCTCCGCGCCGAGCACTTCGCTGCGGCGTCTTCTGGCGGGCGCCTGTTCAGGGCCCGGCCGGACATTTCCGCGATCAGCGTACCGCGGGTCCGCCCCGCGCCGCTCACGGGGTTCCGCGTTCCGCGCGCCGCTCACGGTAGTCCCCCGGTTTGCCAGTCTCCCGGCGTCGCCGCCCAGACTCTCACGCCGGTTCGAAAGCGCTTCGCGGCCGCCGCGCTCGATGCGCTCGACCTCGTCCATATCAAAACGGTACTCGTCATCATAACGGTCCGTGTTCATGTAGCGCCTGCCGGGTTCGCGCCCCGTGCGCCTTCTCATATCGTCTCTGCCGCTTCCTGCCATGTAGGTTCCTTTCCGCCGCGGACCCGGGCCCGGCGGCTCTTACGTCTGAAAACAGACAAAGCATTCGAGCGGGGATATTTTACATCATCGCCGGAGCCGGCGCACCGTTTCCGCCGCGATATATGGAAACTATTAAGAATGTGTGCGGTTTTCGTAAGAAACCGGGACTTCAGTCTTTGCCCGTCGCCGCAGTCACGAAAAACACCTTCCGCACCCCCGCGCGCTTCAGCACGCCCGCGCAGGCATCCAGCGTGCTGCCGGTCGTATAGGTGTCAGCCTCGAGGATCGCACGCCCGGGCACGCGGACGGTCCCGGGCGCCAATGCCAGCGCCGCCGCGAGATTTCGCGTCCGCTCCTCGCCGTCGAGCTCCTTCATGGGCTTCGTCGGGCGGGTGCGCGCGAGCATCTCGTATACAGTATACGCACCGTCGTTCCGCGTCTCGCCGGCTGGATAGGCGCTGCTCCGCCGCATCTCCTCACGGTTCAATGCCTTCGCCAGCTCCTCCGCGAGCAGCTTCGCCTGGTCGAAGCCGCGCTCGGCGAGCTTCTTCGGGTGCAGCGGCACCGGCACCAGAGCACGCGCCTCCATCGCGCGGATCTCGATCCGGAGTTCACGCGCCGTCATCTCCGCGAGCCGCGGCGCGAGGTCCCTGCGGTTCAGAAACTTATAACGGGCCATCAGCTCCGATACCTCTTCCGTATAGACCAGCAGCGACCGGCCGCTGTCGAAGATGTGCCCGCGCCCTTCCTCCCGCCGGCGCCGGCAGTCACCGCACAGTTCCTCTTCCGGCAGCCCGAGCGCTTTTCCGCAGCACAGACAGAACTCTTTCCCGACGAGGGGAAGCTTCGGTGCACACTTCGCGCAGATCATGCGCTCCCGCTCCTCCGGCTCTAGCAGCTCGCCGCAGAACATGCAGCGGGGCGGATAGAGAAGGCCCGCCGCCAGCTCGGCCGCGCCGGCGCATTTTCGCGCAAATCTGTTTAATAACACATGTTTTTTATCCATGAATCTACCCCTGTGAGTCCGTGTCTGAACACTGTACCACACAGGGGTATATTTTGTAAACTCATTCGGTAATCCTGGGCTGCCCGCTGCAGCGAGGCTTCCTGCCCGCAGCGCCTCACAGCTCCTGCGGATCTTCCTCCGGCTCCGAGTAGAGCCGCAGGAACTCCCGAAGCCCGGTGAAGCGGCGGATCTCCGAGACATTGTCGATCATGTTCATGAACATCCGCTCGCTGCCCACGACACAGACGCAGGACTTCGCGCGCGTCACCGCAGTGTACAGGAGATTCCGGGTCATGAGCATCGCCGGTCCCGACAGCAGAGGAAGCACGACCGCGGGGTATTCGCTGCCCTGCGACTTATGAATCGTAATCGCAAAAGCATGTTCGAGCTGGTCGGCGTTCTTAAACGGATAGACCACGATGCGGCCCTCGTCGAACTCGACCTCGATCTCCTCGGAAAAGTGGTTGATGTCGCGGATAATGCCCATGTCGCCGTTAAACACGCCGGTCCCGACGTCCACCGCGATCCCGTAGCGGTTCCGCACTTCCCACTCGGCCTGATAGTCGTTTTTGATCTGCATGATCTTGTCGCCGACGCGCAGTGTGCGGCCGCCGAAGACCGCCTCGGCCTTATCCCCCGAGGGCGGGTTCAGGTACTGCTGGAAGATCTTGTTCAGCCGCTCGACGCCGAGATTTCCCGCCCGCATCGGCGTCATGACCTGGATCTCGTAGGGATCCGCATTCACGTAGCCGGGGAGCTTCTCCTTCACCAGCGTGATGCACGCGCTGATGATGCGGTCGGCCTCGCCTCGCTCGACGAACAGAAAGTCGCGGCTCTTCGCGCGCAGGTCGACGTGCCTGCCCCGGTTTATCTCATGCGCGTTCACGACGATGTCGGAGCCCTCCGACTGTCGGAAGATGCGCGAGAGCCTGCTCACATGAAAGACGTCCGCCTCGATCATGTCGCGGAGGACATTGCCCGGGCCCACCGAGGGCAGCTGGTCCACGTCGCCGACGAATACGAGCCGCGCCCCGTAAGGCACCGCTTTCATCAGGGCGCTGAGCAGGAAGATATCGACCATCGAGGTCTCGTCAATGATGATCACGTCCGCCTCCAGCGGCCGATCCTCGTTCCGCGCAAAGAACATCCGCTCGCGGTTCTCGTCGCCCGGAACCCCGGACAGTTCGAGCATGCGGTGGACCGTCGACGCGTCACGCCCGGTCGCCTCGGACATGCGCTTCGCAGCGCGCCCGGTCGGCGCCGCCAGCAGGATATCGAGCCCCTCGGCCTCGAACAGATCGAGCATGATCATGATCGTCGTGGTCTTTCCGGTGCCGGGGCCGCCTGTCAGGATGCTCACGCCGTGCTTCACCGCAGCAAGCACCGCTTCTCTCTGCGCCGCGTCCAGTTCCACGCCGCGCGCCCGCTCGAAACCGGCGATCCGCGCGGCATAGGCTTCCTCATCGATCCCGCAGACCTGATCCAGCTCCAGCAGCTTCCTCGCGGCTGCGGTCTCATGCCGGTGGATCTCCGCCCGGTAGACGAAGCGCCGTACCTCGGCGGTCTCTTCCTCTTCCTTCACGCGCACGACGATCCGGCGGTCGTAGACCAGATCTTCGACCTGCTCCTCGACCATCTCCGGTGTCACCGCGAGCATCTCCGCGGCTTCTTCGATCAATGCCTCCATCGGCAGGCACGTATGTCCGTTCCCTTCCGCGATCGTCAGCGTGTAGACGATGCCCGACCGGATCCGGAACTCCGAATCCGCCCGGATGCCCACCTTCTCCGCGATCTCGTCGGCGGTCTTGAAGCCCACGCCGAAAATATCGTCCGCCATGCGGTAGGGGTTTTCGCGGATCGTCGTGTAGATGCCGTCGCCGTAGGCGTCGTAGATCTTCTTCGCGAGTTTCGGGCTGATCCCGTACTGCTGGAGGAACATCATCGCGTCCCGCTGGTCCTTCTTCTCCGCGACCTGCGATCCGATGATCAGCGCTGTCCGCATCGAGATGCCCTTCACCTCGGCCAGGCGCTCGGGTTCCTGCTCGATCACGCGGATCGTGTCGTCCCCGAAGCGCTTCACGATGCGCAGCGCGAGAGCCTCGCCGATGCCCTTGATCAGGCCGCTGCCCAGATACTTCGCAACCAGGATCGGATCGTCCGGGATCCGGTGCGTGTACGAGGAGACGTTCATCTGCTCGCCGTAGACCTTATGGACGATGACCTGCCCGGTCGCCTCGATGTACTCGCCGGCGTCCACGTCGGGCAGGCGCCCCGTAAGGGTACGCTCGTCTCCGTCCACGTCGATCTCGATGACCGAGTAGCCGCTCTCTTCGGACCGGAACACTATTCTTTCCACATAACCAGTCCAGGTCTCCAAACTCTCTCCTCCGCGGACAATGACAGCGTATCCGCACGCCGGCCCTTCCGGCCGGACGCCGGACCGCGCCGGCTCATCCGCCGCATGGTGTAAAAGAAGCTCCCGTCACAAACATGACGGGAGCAGGAAAACTTCAGGTACGGGGCACGGCCGAAAGGGCCATGCCGGCGCCGCAGACTTATCTGCGGTTCTGGAACTCGATGAATCGGCCGGTACCGATGGCCACCGCGGTCATGGGATCGTCGGCGATCATCGTGTTGATGCCGGTGCGCTCCTGGATCAGCTGGTCCAGGCCGCCCAGCAGGCTGCCGCCGCCGGTCATCACGATGCCGCGGTCGAACACGTCCGCCGCGAGTTCCGGCGGGGTGCGCTCGAGGACGTTCCGGATCTCGTCGATGATCGTCATCGCCGGCTCGCGCAGCGCCTCCAGAGTCTCCTCGCTCGTCACGGAGATCGTCTTCGGCAGACCGGTAACGAGGTTGCGGCCCTTTACATCCATCGCCAGCGTCTCGGGGCGCTTATACGCGCAGCCGATCTCGATCTTAATGTTCTCAGCCGTGCGCTCGCCGATCAGCAGGTTATGCTTCTTACGCATATAGCGCACGATGGCCTCATCGAAGTCATCGCCCGCGATCTTCACGGACGCGCTCGTGACGGTGCCGCCCAGCGAGAGCACCGCGATATCGCTGGTGCCGCCGCCGATGTCGACGATCATGTTTCCGAAAGGCTTATAGATGTCGATGCCCGCGCCGATCGCAGCCGCGACGGGCTCCTCGATGATCGCCACTTCGCGGGCGCCGGCCTGGTAGGTCGCGTCCTCGACGGCCTTCTTCTCGACTTCGGTCGCGCCGCTCGGGATGCAGACCGCAATGCGGGGCTTCCGGAAGCTCTTTCCGCCCATCGCCTTCTCGATGAAGAACTTCAGCATGCGCTCGGTCACCTGGTAATCCGAGATGACGCCCTGGCGCAGCGGACGGACGGCCACGATGTTTCCGGGGGTACGCCCGATCATCAGGCGCGCCTCCTCACCGATGGCGCGGATCTGGTTCGTGTCGCGGTCGAAGGCCACCACCGAGGGCTCCTTCAGCACGACGCCTCTTCCCTTTATATAGACCAGGACGCTCGCGGTACCCAGGTCAATGCCGATATCATTAGAAAAAACCATGATTCCTCCGAATGGTCAAAAATATATTCTCACAGGCAATTTCACGCCTGTTTATTCTATCGCAAAACGCGGGCTTTTGAAATAGCCAATGGCCTTTCACAACCTAAAGAAACTGTAAAAAAAGTCGGACCATAATGCTAACAGACATCACAACTTTCTGTCAAGCGGGCGGTTTCGCCGGAGAACTCTGCGTGAAACACACTGACAGCGGCCTCTCCGGCCCGTAAAGAGGCCCGCGCGAACGCGGGCCTCAGGAAAATCACGGTGTCGGGAACGATCACGTCATCCCTCGTCCACCCACATCCAGTGGGCGCAGAAACCGCCCGTGACATTCTTTGCGTCAAAGCCGTTCTGCGAAAGAATATTACAGGCGTTCCAGGCGCGGCCGCCGACCCAGCAGCTGACCAGGTACTTCTTCGACTTGTCCAGCTCGCCCATGCGCGCGCGGAGTTCGTCGAGCGGGATATTGATCGCACCCTCGAAATGTCCGTCCTCGAACTCTTCGACCGTGCGCACGTCGAGGATGACCGTGTCGGGATCCTCCGCGGCCTGCGCGAGCGCATCCTGCGCCGTGATCAGCCGCTCCTCGCCGCGCAGCGAGTTCGACGCGACCATACCCAGAAGGATGACCGGATCCTTCGCGGAGCCGTAAGGCGGCGCATAGCACAGATCCAGGTTCTCCAGGTCGAAGACCGTCAGGCCGCCCATGATCGCGGTGGCGATCACGTCGATCCGCTTATCCACGCCGTGCCAGCCGATGCCCTGGCAGCCCAGGATCTTTCCGGTGGACTTCTCATAGATCAGCTTCAGGATCAGGGTCGCCGCGGTGGGGTAATAGCTGGCATTGCTCGCCGAAGGCAGCCAGACCACCTCGTAATCGCGCTCCTGCGCCTTCGCCTCCTTCTCGATCATGCCGGTCTTCGCGACGCACAGGGCTCCGGTCTTAATGATGGTCGTGCCCACGACGCCGCGGAAGGTCATGTGTCTGCCGCAGGCGTTCGCGCCCGCGATGCGGCCCTGCTTATTCGCGGTGCCCGCGAGCGAGTTGCGGATCTTCTTTCCGGAGACCAGGTTCACGGACTCGACGATGTCTCCCGCCGCGAACACGTCGGGCAGGTTCGTGCGCATGCACCCGTCGACCTCGATGCCGCCTGCCGGGCCCATCTTCACGCCCGCGTCCTTCGCGAGCTGCAGTCTGGGCCGGACGCCCACTGCCATGATGACCATGTCGGTGTCCAGAACGCTGCCGTCGGACAGCACCGCCTGCTCGGCCTTTCCGCTGCCCTTCACCTCCGAAAGGCCCACGCCGATTCGGACCTTCACGCCGCGCGTCTCCAGATGGCGCTCCAGCGGCGGAGAGAACTCCGGATCCAGGATCGACAGCAGCTGCGGTGCGAACTCCACGAGCGTGGTATCCACGCCCCTCTGCGCCAGCTCGTCCGCGGTCTCGAGGCCGATAAAGCCTCCGCCCACGACGACGGCTTTCTTCGCGCCCGCGCCGAGAGCGGCCATGATCTTATCCACGTCCGGGACGGTGAAGACATTGTACACGCCGGGAAGATCATTTCCGGGGATCGGCGGGTTCACCGGCTCGCCGCCCGTGGCCAGCACCAGTTTATCGTACGTCTCCTCGAACGGTCCCGCGGGGCTCTCGCCGCGCACGACCTTCTTCTCCGGGTCGAACGACGTCACTTTATGGAACAGGCGCACGTCAATGTTATAGCGCGACTTGAACATTTCCGGGGAAACCAGGATCAGGTTCTCGCGCTCCGGGATGGTCCCGCCCACATAGTAGGGCAGGCCGCAGTTCGCGAACGAGACATACTCGCCCTGCTCGAGAATGATGATCTCGGCATTTTCATCCGTGCGCCGTGCCTTCGCGGCAGCGCCCGCTCCGGCGGCCACGCCGCCGATAACTACTATTTTCATAGGTTATACCTCTCCATACAACCCTCCGCGCGGAAGGCCCGCGCGGAGGTCCATTATGACAGTACGGTTCCGATCAGTGTTCCCAGACCTCGCTCTCGTCCAGGCCCCAGATCCGGTAAAGCTCATTATAGAACGGCGGGCGGGCGAAGTTATACTTCATGATCAGCTTCATGCCCTTATAGCCCACGGTGCGGCCGTCGATCAGGCGGCAGCCGGTCATCAGCTCGTCGAGCTTTGCCGGCGGCACGGACAGGATGATCTCGTTCTTATCCGACAGCGCGCGCTCCTGATCGCCCGGATCCGGGATCGTGATGCGGTACTCCTGGTTCAGATACGCTTCCACGATCGAGTGGATGCAGGAGTCGATCGCGTCGAAGGAGGTCTCCAGCATCTTGCCGGTCTGGCTCTTGATGCCCCAGATCATGAAGCGGAGCTGGAAGTTGTTATCACAGTTGATCAGGATCATATCCGGCTCGAACTGCGCGTCCTGCATCGGGGCGATCAGCAGGCCCTTGTACTTGTTCGCGGGCAGCTTCGGGAACTTCGCGAAGAACGCTCTCGCGGCATCCATGTCCGCGATGCCCAGAGCGCCCGCCACGATCTCGAACGACTCCATGCCGGGCTCGCACTCCACATGGCCCAGGCCGATCAGCGGGTTCCAGCACCAGTGATCTTCCTTCACGATATAGACGGTCTTTCCCTCGCGCTTCGTCAGGGCAATGGCCTGGCACAGAGCCATGTGCTCGCCTCTCTCGCGCGGACGGTACGCGTCCTCGGGAACGATCGACTCATCCTCGACGAATTTATACGCCTGGATGTTCAGGGTCAGGTCCATCAGTTCCTTCAGTTCCTTCGCATAAGCATGCATTTTTTCGATATCAAACATTTCTGTCTCCCTTCTTAATATGCGCCTCTGCGGCGCCGGTCTCCGCGTTTCGCCGGCCGGTCAATGCCGGCCGCCGCGCTTTTACTCATCCTCCAGCAGCATCTCCGCCGCCAGTCTCGTCGCCGTCGCCACGGTCTCCGCGCACTTCTCGACGTGGCCGGGCAAGGTCAGGAACTCCTGCGCCTCGGCGTCGTCCAGAAGGTTATACGAACGGCCGAACAGCTTCTCGTGCACCTTCGGGCACATGATCGAGCCCATCTCGGCGATGAACTTATCCCGGTACATCGAGAAATGCATCGCGGTCTTCCCGAAGGCCTCGTCGTCCTGCAGCTCTTCCTCGATCGTCGAGTTATACTTCAGGCCGACCGCCAGCAGGCCGCAGCAGTAGGCTCCGCAGCTGCCCGAGGCGCTGCCGGTGCCGCCGCACAGGGACGCGCTGGCCTTGATCATCTCGTCCGGGATCCAGTCAAAATACGACTTCAGACCCACCAGCGTACTGCGCGAGCAGACGTCGTCGCGGATCTGCGCCTTTACGCCCTCCTCCACGCATTTGTCGATAATGGCTTTCTTTTCTTCCTGTGTCATATGATCTCCTCCTTATCCGTTCCGGCCCCTCTCCGGCCGTATTCCTGTTCAGATCTCGTCGTGCAGATGCTCGAAGACGCGGTCGAGAAGCTCGAACAGCTTCACCCGCTCCTCCGGCGACAGCACATGTTCCATCCGGCGGTCATACTCATGCCGCACGGCCACGAGCCCGTCGTAAAGGCCTTCGCCTTTCGGGGTCATGTAGACGTTCTTCACGCGGCGGTCGGTCCCGTCGAACGCATAGTCGAGCAGGCCCTTATCCTTCATGCGGCTTAAGATTCCGCTCACAGCCTGGTGGGACGTGTCGAGGATGTTCTCGATCTCGCTCTGGGAGCATTTCCCTCCGTGCTCGCAGATATACAGGATAATGCGCCCCTGCGCGAACGTGAGGCCCTGCGGAGCCACGGCCTGGTTCGCCATGCGCTCGACCTCGTCCACGACGCGTCTCATCTTAAAACCCAGGACTTCCTGTTCTTCCAGCCGTTCCATAGATCACCTCCAGCCGAAGTCTTCGTCCGCGGCCGACGGTCTCCGTCAGGATTTCGTCCAGACGTCTCCCGTGGCGAGGCCCCAGCCCTCGAACATCTCGTTATAGAACACCGGACGCGGGAAGTCATACCACATGGACATGCTCATCTCCTGATAGCCGAAGTTCACATTCGCCAGGAACTGCAGCACTTCGACGATCTCGGAGACTTTCTCCGCGCGCATCGTGAACATGACTTCGTCCTCGTCCGTCAGGGCGCGCTCATACTCGCCCGGATCCGGGAAGGTGATGTTGAAATCCTGGCCGTTCAGGACGGGGATGGACGAATGCACGCACGAATCGACCGGGTCCAGTTTCAGTTCCAGCATCTTTCCGGAGTGGAACTTCGCGGCCATCTGCAGGCTGCGGATCTGGCCCGGACGGCAGTAGACCGTCACGAGGTCGGGCTCGAACTGGCAGCTCCTGAGCGGAGCGATCGTGAAGCCGATGATGCCTTCTTCCTTCAGTCTGGGATACTCGTTCTTAAAGTATTCGATGCTCTTCTGGCGGTCGTCCACGAAGAACTTGTCTCCGTACTTCTCCGCGTCGCCCTCCTTCAGCGGGCAGATGCCGAACGACACCAGCGGCCACACGCACCAGTGATCTTCCTTCAGCATCGTGATCGCCTGGCGGTCGCGCCGCACGGCGGCGTAAGCCTGGCACATGGCCATATGCTGGCCGCGGTCCGCGAACGGACGCCAGCTGTTCTCCGGAATCGGATCTCCCTCACGCAGCAGCTTAAACGCGATGGGCGAATACCGCAGCAGGAGCAGACGCTCAAGCTTCGTACCGAGTTCGTTATATTCCTGTACCGTCATGATGATCTCCTTTCAGGCTGTACAGCCCTGTAGATGAAGCGCCCGCGACCGGGCAATGCCGCCTGTCCGGCAGTCTTCCGTGCGCCCGGGAATCAAAAAAGGCAACACGTTACATTTCTGTAATCAGTGTATGCCTTTTTCGCATTCAGGTCAATATTCATTTCCGGGCCGCACAGGCCCGAAGCCCGCAGCGCGGTCAGCCGCCCGCCGCGGCCTCCCGCAGGCCCGCATAGCCCTGGGCCATGTGATCCTCGCCGTCTTCCCCATGCACGCCCTCAGGCGACCCGAGCAGGTCGAACAGATCGTCCTGCCGGTTATTTCCGCCGAACGTGTAGTTATACTGCCACATCCAGTAGTCATTGACCACGTTCTGGATCTCCGGCGTGGCATGCACCTGGTCCCAGGCCGTAAAGTTTCCGTCCGCGTCGATCAGGCCCATGTGGCCGATGACCGGATACTGTTCCATCTGGTCGAGCAGGAACTCCTGGTACTCCGTGGTCTCGACGCCCGCATAGCGGAGAGCCAGCGCTCCGAGATAGTTCGCGGACAGATCGTCGATCTCCTCGAACTCCCAGTCGTAGTTCGTCCAGATGAACGCCGGGGTCACGTAGCGCAGCTCGTACTGCTCCGAGGAGAGCGTGCCCACGTCCTGACCGAACAGGTCGTTCTGGAACGCGGTGCCCAGCGAAGGCCAGTGGTCGCCGAAGAAGACGATCATCGTGGGCTCGTCGACGTTCTCGAAATAGTTCAGCAGATAATCCAGCGCCTGGTTCGAGTATTTCAGCAGCGTCAGGTACTGGTTCGCCTTCCCGTAGTAGTCGTCGCTGTAGTAATAGACGTCCTGATTGAAGTTGTAGCCCGTGTAAGTGTAGGCGCCGTGGTTCTGCATCGTGATGTTATAGATGAAGAGCGGCTGGCCTTCGGGCTTATCCTCATACAGATCCGTGATGAACCGGTAGTCCGCCATGTCGCTGACGTAGTCGCGCAGAGTCTCGTAACCCTGATAGTCGTCGATCGCGTAAAACTCGTCGAAGCCCATGTAGTCGTAAACGACGTTCCGCTTCCAGTTCTCGGGCAGATTCGGATGCATGGCCACGGTGCGCCAGCCCTGCTCGCGCAGGATGCTCGCGAGGCTGTATTCATTGTCCTGCGAATACAGATAGTACGGCGAAGTGCCCGAAGGCAGGAACGTCGTGCTGTTTCCGGTCAGGACCATGTACTCTGAAGTGCTGGTGCCGGAACCGTACACGTCCATATGCAGGCGCGTCGTGAACGTGTGCTCGTCCGCGTAGAGCCTGTCGAGCACGGACCAGACGTTCTCGCTGACTTCGATGTCCCGGACGTAGCGGAAGTCGGCGTAGCTCTCGTTCATGATGAAGATGATGTTCGTCGGTGTGATGTTCTCCGTCTCCGGCCCGCGTTCGACCCCGTCCGCGAGTTCCCGCAGCGAGTCCACACTGTAGCCGTCCGGCGAGGCAATGATCATGTCCCCGATCGAACTGAATGTGTTCAGCATGTAGCCATGCGCCTGATAGCTCTCGGTCAGACGCCAGTAACGCACGGTGATCCCGCGGTACGCGAGAAACTCCGTAAAGATCAGCAGACCGATAAAGATGACCGGCAGAACGCCGCCGATGACCGCTCCGATCAGATGTTTCCGTCCGTGCATGGGTTCGATGCGGCATTTGCTGGTAAACACGAACAGCGCCCAGGCCATCAGCAGCGCCGCGATCACGCCGTAGGTAAAGACCCAGCTGTAGGTGCCCGCCACGGTGAACGCGGTGTTTGCCGCCGCGAAATCGTAGGGCATGATCGGGTCGCCTTTCCAGCTCGAGACGAAATAGTTCGTGATGCCGTAGCTCGTGAAGATGATCTGCAGCAGCATCGACATGACGCGGACGCGCCCGGTCAGGAACCAGAAGAAACAGAAGATCGCGTAGAATATGGCGATGTTGTATCCCCAGGCGTAGTACTCCATCGTCGAAACATAGCCGTTCGCGGTCTCGAATGTGATCAGCGTGAAGAGCGGGGTCAGCCCGAGGAACAGGTTCTTCGCGATCTTCCCTGCCTTTTCATAGCGTGCTTTCGCCTTCTCGCTCAGATCCGACGGGTCCAGGTCGAACAGTCCGAAGAACAGCAGCAGGATGCCGCATGCGCCCAGGACCGCCATCGCGCCGATGCGGTAATGGAAGAACGTGACCGAAAGCGCGGACTGTCCCTCGCGCAGGCTCATCTCGTTATGGAACGCGGGGAAGACCCGCTCCCAGCGCTCGGGCAGCTTATACATCCGCACCATCGGGGCTTCCGAGATCTGCGTCGGAGTGTTCAGCGCGTGGATCGTAAGGACGTAGGTCTCGCCTTTCTCGAAGTGGATCTCTCCGACCGGGAGGTTCACGGTCATGTTTTCGCCCTGCCCCTGCAGGCCGATGTTCTGCGAGAAGACGGTATTGCCTTCCTCGTTCGCGATCGACACTTCGAGAGTGCCGATCTGATCGCGGCAGTTGTCTACGGTGAAGGAAATGTCGACGATGTCGCCGTGGATCGCGACGATATCCTGCGTGACGGTACGGTCATCCACCAGGCGGACCCACGAAAACGCCTCCTCGCTGCCGTAGATCAGGCTCTCGCCCGCGACCGAGGAAAAGTTCTTAATGCATAAAAAGACCAGAAAAATAAAAAAGCAGATCGAAAAGACCAGTGTGGCCTTACCTTTTGCGACTTTTAAGTTCAATGCTCCGTCCTTCCGGTGGACGCACCCGGCGCGAAAACCCGTGCGCCGGAATATGTCGGATTATGAGAATCAGATCAAACAACTTGTTTATTATACATACTCCCGGGACTTTCGCCACTTAAAATCCTTTGTTTTTTTCTAAAGTAAAAAGAAATTTAAGAATTCTTAATCGGCGGGGCGAACCGGAACGTATTCGTGTATACTTACTTTATGAATACGAAGGCACTGCACACACTCGAATATGACAAGATCGTCGCGCAGCTCTCCGAGTTCGCGCAGACCGCGGCCGGAAAGCGGCGCTGCGAGGCGCTGGTTCCGATGGACGACGTTGACGACGTCCGCGAGGCGCTGGCGTTCGTCAGCGACGCGAGGGACCGTGTGCGCCGGAACGGGCGGCTGTCGCTCGGCGGCGCGCGGGACATCACCTCCGTGCTCGCCGGCGCGCGCATCGGGGCCGTTCTCACGATTCCGGAACTGCTGGACGCGGCCTCGGTCCTCGAGACCGCGGAGCACGCGCGCTCCTGGGGAAAGACCGGCGACGGCGGGAACGGAGAAGACGGCCGCGATTCGCTCTGGCTGCATTTCGAACGTCTGGAGGGCGAGCCCTCGGTCTCGCGCGAGATCCGCCGCTGCCTGCTCTCGGACGACGAAGTCGCGAACGACGCGAGCCCGGGCCTAAAGACCGTCCGGCGCCAGCTCGCGAACAGCGAAGGCCAGATCCACACCCAGCTGAACCGCGTGCTGAACGCCTCGCGCGACATGCTGCAGGACGCGATCGTCACCATGCGCGGCGGGCGCTACTGCCTGCCCGTAAAGGCCGAGTATAAGGGCCGCTTCCCCGGCATGGTCCACGACCAGAGTTCATCCGGCTCGACGTACTTCATCGAGCCGATGTCCGTCGTGAAGCTGAACAATGAGATCCGCGAACTCCAGATCCAGGAGCAGAAAGAGATCGAAAAGGTCCTCGCGAAGCTCTCCGGCCTGGCCGCCGGCTGCGCCGACATCCTGAAGGAGGACACGGAGGTCCTCTCCGATCTCGACTTCATCTTCGCGAAAGCCGCGTTCGCGGACGCGCTCGACGCGGAGGCGCCGAAGTTTAACGACCGCAGGACCATTGACCTGAGGAACGCCCGCCATCCCCTGCTCTACCGGACGGAGGGACTCTCGCGCGCAGAGGCGAAGAAAAAGGTCGTCCCGATCAGCGTGAAGCTCGGCGGCGATTACGATCTGCTCGTGATCACCGGTCCGAACACCGGCGGAAAAACGGTCTCGCTGAAGACCGTGGGGCTGCTGTGCCTGATGGGGCAGGCCGGACTGCACATCCCCGCGGACGACGGTTCCGAGCTGGGCCTGTTCACCGAGGTCTTCGCGGACATCGGCGACGAGCAGAGCATCGAACAGAGCCTTTCGACCTTCTCCGCGCACATGACGAATATCGTGCAGATCCTCGCGCAGGCGGACGAAAACAGCCTCTGCCTGTTCGACGAGCTCGGGGCGGGCACGGACCCGACCGAGGGCGCCGCTCTCGCGATGGCGATCCTGGACCATCTGCACCAGCAGGGCATCCGAACGATGGCTACGACCCACTACAGCGAGCTGAAGGTCTACGCGCTGCAGTCGTTCGGGGTCGAGAACGCCTCGTGCGAGTTCGACGTCGAGTCGCTGCGTCCGACCTACCGGCTGCTGACCGGCATTCCCGGGAAGAGCAATGCCTTCGCGATCGCCTCGAAACTCGGCGTCGACGATCTGGTCATCGAGCAGGCGAAGGGCTACATCTCCCACGAAGAACTCGCGTTCGAGGACGTGATCAGCGACCTCGAGGAGACCCGGAAGGAGCTCGACAGCGAGCGCAGCGAGGCCGCAAAGTACCGCGATGAGATCGAACGGCTGCGGACGAAGATGGCCGGCACCGAAAAGTCGCTGGCCGCGCGCCGCGAGAAGCTGATGGCTGAGGCTGACGAGGAGGCACGGCAGGTACTGCAGGAGGCGAAGGACTTCGTCGACGAGACGATCCGCAGCGTCCGGAAGGTCACGGACGACCGCGAGATCATGAAGAGCCTCGAGCGCGAACGGCAGAAACTGAACGCACGGCTGAAGGACGCGGACGCGAAGCGTGCCGCGGCGGGGGCCGGCAGCAGCCGCGTGCAGGGAGCCGAGGATCCCGAGAGCGGAGTCATTGACCGTCCGCTCGCGAAGGAGGACCTGCATATCGGCGACCGGGTCCATGTGATCTCGATGGGCGTCGACGGCACGGTCAGCACACTGCCGAACTCGAAGGGCGACCTCTTCGTCCAGATGGGCATCCTGCGCTCGAAAGTGAAGCTGTCGGACGTGCGGCTGATGGCCGAAGACAGCATCAGCTTCACGGACAAGGACGACAGGAAGCACAGCGAAGCGCGCACGAAGACCGGCCGGCACGCGGGCCGGGGCGACATCGATATGTCGAAGGCCATGAGCGTAGCGGGCGAGCTGAACCTGATCGGAAAGACGACCGACGAGGCGCTTCCGCTGCTGGACAAATACCTCGACGACGCCTACCTCGCGCGGAAAGAGACCGCGCGGATCATCCACGGGCGCGGCACAGGCGCGCTGAAGGACGCGGTCCGGAGCATGCTGCGGAAGCATCCGCACGTGAAAAGCTACCGCTTCGGCGAGTTCAATGAAGGCGGAAACGGCGTGACCGTGGTGACCTTTAAGGAATAGACCCGGGTGATTGACAAACATATAACAAATCTTCTATAATTTTACGGCGAAAAACATTGCAAAAGCCTGTTCCCGCAGGCAGCCAAGGAGGAAATACATGGGATATACAGAGACTTATCAGCAGAAACTTACGACCCCGGCCGAGGCGGTCAAGGTCATCAAGTCCGGTGACTGGGTCGACTACGGCTGGTGCGTGAACCACCCGGTCGCACTCGACCAGGCCCTCGCGGACCGCATGACCGCGGACCCGGGCCTCACCGACATCAACTTCCGCGGCGGCATCTGCCTGTGGTGGCCGGCGATCACACAGATCCCGGACGTGGCGGAGCGCATCACCTGGAACTCCTGGCATTCGTCCGGCATCGAGCGCAAGATGTGCGGCATGGGCTACGGCTTCTACAGCGTCCTGCGCTACTCCGAGCTGCCCCGCTACTACCGCGACCACATCCGGCATCTGAACGTGGCGATGATCCAGGTCTGCCCGATGGATGAGCACGGCTGGTTTAACTTCGGCATCTCCGCGTCGCACCTGCGCGCGGTCTGCGACTGCGCCGACGTGATCATCGTCGAGGTGAATAAGAACCTGCCCATGGCGCTCGGCGGCTTCGAGGTCGGCGTGCACGTGGACGAGGTCGACATGATCGTCGAGGGCGATAACCCGTTGCCCGGCCAGCTGGGCGGTGGCGGAGAACCTTCCGAGGTCGATCTGGCCGTGGCGAACCTGATCGTGCCCGAGATCCCGAACGGCGCGACGCTGCAGCTGGGCATCGGCGGTATGCCGAACGCGGTCGGCAGCCTGATCGCGCAGTCCGACCTGAAGGACCTGGGCGTGCACACCGAGATGTACGTGGACGCGTTCGTGGATATCTCGAAAGCCGGAAAGATAAACGGAAAGTATAAGAACATCGACAAGGGCCGCCAGACCTACGCGTTCGCGGCGGGCACGCAGAAGCTCTACGATTTCGTGAATAATAACCCCGAGATCATGGCCGCTCCCGTCGATTACGTGAATGACGTGCGCACGGTCTCGCAGCTGGACAACTTCATTTCGATCAATAACACGATCGAGATCGACCTCTTCGGCCAGGTCGCGTCCGAGTCGGCGGGCACCCGCCACATCTCCGGCGCGGGCGGACAGCTCGACTTCGTGCTGGGCGCCTACCTGTCGAAGGGCGGAAAGAGCTTCATCTGCTGCTCTTCCACCGTGAAGGCGAAGGACGGAACGGTCTCCAGCCGCATCCGTCCGACGATCGCGACCGGCGGCATCGTGACCGCGACCCGCGCGAACACGATGTACGTGGTCACCGAGTACGGTCTCGTGGACCTGAAGGGCACGAGCACCTGGCAGCGCGCCGAGAAGCTGATCTCGATCGCGCATCCGGACTTCCGCGACGAGCTCATCGGCGAAGCCGAGAAGATGGGTATCTGGAAGCGCTCGAATAAACGCTGACGGCAAGGTCCGGCGATCCCGCAGGGACCGCCGGGCTTTTTTAACCGCATATTTTCGATATTCACATTTCCGGGAGGGAAAACATGGCCAGCAAGAAAACATTGAAACAGATCCTCGACGCGAGCGACAAGTGCATCCTCGTCCCCTGCGTCTATGACTGCGCCTCGAACCACGCGGTCGAGATGTGCGGCTTCCCGATCAGCCTGCTCTCCGGCGGCGAGCTGTCGCTCGCGATGAACGGCGCGATCGATTACGGCTTCACCGGCTTGACCGATCTCGAGTGGATGGTCAGCCGCATCTCGCAGACCAGCTCGATTCCGCTGATCGCGGATATCGAGGACGGCTTCGGCGGTCCGCTCGCGGTCTACCGCGCGGCGAAGCGCCTGTCGAAGGCCGGCGCCGCTGCGATCCAGCTGGAAGACAGCGCGGACATGGAGGAGTCGACGAAGCTTCTCCCCAGAGACAAGTACCTCGCGAAGGTCCGTGCGGCGCTCGACGCGCTCGAGGGCACCGACTGCCTGCTGATCGCGCGGAGCAATGCCGACCCCTTCAACCCCGAAGAGATGAAGGAAGGCTGCGAGCGCCTGCAGGAGGCGATCGACATCGGCGCCGAGCGCGGGCAGTTCGTCATTGCCATGATGGTCGCTATCATAAACTACGAGCAGGCGGCCGAGATGGCGAAGATCGTCACCGGCCCGAAGATCTTCGCGGACGTGCGCGCGGAGAAGGGCGAGGACGGACACTATCACCCCGCCGTGACGATGGAGCAGCTGACCGGGCTCGGTTTCTGCATGTGCAGCACACACTACACGCTGAAGGCCGCGATGGAGGGCATGCTCGAGCACGGTCTCCGGAACTTCGCGTACCAGAGCGTGGCCTATACGTTCGAAAACGCGCCGGCCACCGGCATCGAGAGCTTCTCCGCCTCGGGCATGTTCGATCCGCAGGCCTACGTGCAGCTCGAGAACAGCTACACCGGCGGCGATAAGGAGTACACCATCGTCGGCCATAAGGTCGAGGATTACCCGAACGGTTTCGTGCGTCCGAACATTAAGGAGCGCATGTAAGGTCTGAGAGCCGCGCAGATTCCGGAGGATATCATGGAACATTTTCGCTGCATCGACGCGCACGTCCACATCATCCCGGAGACGGCCCTGGGCGCGCGCAGCGAGCCGCTGGGCACCGAGCAGTCCGCCTACGGATTCCGGACGACTCATGACGGCGCGTTTTACGCCGTGCCGCCGTTCGTGCATGACAGCCAGTTCACCGCGGACACGCTCGTGAAGATGATGGACGTGTACGGCGTGGACTTCGCCGTCATCCAGCAGACCCCGCTGTGGCCCCTGAACGAGGAGGTCGCCCGCGCGGTCGAGGCGTATCCCGACAGGCTCGCCGGGGCCATGCTGCTGGACCCGGCGGACGGCTGGCAGGACGAGATGGAGTACTGGTACGCGCGCGGGCTCCGCTCCGTAAAATTCGAGATGCGCTCGGTCACCTGCGGGCTGATGCATCCGGACCTGCGCTACGACAGTCCCGTGATGACGGAGATATTCGCGAAGGCGGGCGCTATGGGCATGACCGTCACGATCGATCCCGCGCCGGCCGACTTCCCGATCTATACGCCGGAGACGCTGCGGCGGGCGGTCGAAGCATGGCCCGGTACGCGTTTCGTGATCTGCCATCTGGGTTTCCCCGTGCCGATCGGAACGGAAAAACTGTGGGCGAAGTGGGAGGCCATGGCCGGCATCGCGGCCCTGCCGAACTGCTGGCTGGACGTCAGCGCGATGCCCGACTTCTTCGACGCGGAGGGCTGGCCGTTCCCGACGGCGTTGGAGCTCCTTCGCGAAGTGAAGCGAACCGTCGGCGCGGAAAAGCTGATCTGGGGCAGCGACATCCCCGGCACGCTGAACCGCGCGACCTACCCGCAGATGATGGAAATGTTCCGGCGCGCCGGGCTCACCGCGGACGAGCTGGACGGGCTGTTTTACGCCAATGCCTCAGCCGCATACGGCCTGAACCTTTGAGGAGATATCATGAAAAAGATCGTTTCGTTTTTCGGAGACCGTTCCGACCTCATGGTCGGGCTGAACGAGCGCGCGGCGACCTATGCCGCCTCCCTGGGTCTGGAGTACCGCTGGGCGCCGCAGCTGCCCTTTCATGAGGACGATGTCGTCGCGGAGCTACTGAACGCCGACGCCGGGATCATCGACGTCGAGCCTTACGGCGAGCCCATTTTCAGCCGCATTCGGGGCGGCGCAAAGCTCCTCGTGCGTTACGGGGTCGGCTACGATAAGGTAGACCTCGCTGCCGCGAGCGCGGCCGGCATTGCCATTGCCCGCACCACGGCGGCCAATGCCTCGGCCGTCGCCGAGATGGCCCTCACGCTGATCCTGACCTGCCGGAGACGGATCAAAATGTCGATGTCCCGGACGCAGAGCGGCGTATGGGCGAAAGATATCGGAAATGAGATGCTGCACACCACGGTCGGCATCATCGGTTACGGGAACATCGGCCGCCGGCTGAAAAAGCTGCTGACCGGCTTCGAGTGCGAGATCCTGGTCTATGATCCTTACCTCTCCGCGGAAGCCGCGGAGGCGGAAGGTGTGGAGCCCGTGCCGCTCGAGGACCTGTTCCGCCGCGCGGACGCAGTCAGCATCCACGTGCCGTACTCCCCCGAGACACACCACCTGGTCGGAGCGCGCGAGCTGGCGCTCATGAAGCCCACCGCGGTCATCGTGAACACCGCGCGCGGGAACATCATCGACGAGGACGCGCTGTACGAAGCCCTGCGGGGCGGAAAGATCGCCGGCGCCGGGCTGGACGTTTTCGCGGCGGAGCCTCTGCCGGCGGACTCTCCCCTGCTGACGCTGGACAATGCCGTACTCACTCCGCACAACTCCAGCCAGACTGTCGAGTCGCTCTGGAACATCTATAAGGTGGCCATCGACATCTGCGCGGATTTCTTCGCGGGGAAGGACTCACCGCATATCCTGAACCCGGATTACCGCCGCTGAGCCCGGCTGATCCGAACCATCACAGGCCGCATGCGCTGACGCATGCGGCTTTTCGGAAAAACACCAGAAAGGATTCAGAGAGACCCGCCATGAACGTGGAAAAGAAAAAGATCGCCGACCTGACCCTCTGCTACTGGGTAACGACCCTGCGGCATCAGGGACGGCGTTGCCTGCTGGCCGCCTCGGAAAAAGCCTTCCCGTGCCTTCTGTTCGACGAGTACGGAAACTTCATTGAGGAGGTCTGGAAGGAGCCCGGCGGGACCATGACCGCCGTGTCGCTCCCGGGCAGGGAGAGCGCGTTTCTGGCGACGCACCGGATGTATTCGCCGGACGACTGCCGAGGCGCGTCGATCGTATACTGTTATTACGCGGACGGCGGGTGGAAGATCCGCACACTGGCCGAACTGCCCGGCGTGCACCGTTTCGACATTCTGGTCCGGAACGGCGTGCGTTACCTGATCGCGTGCACCATCAAAAGCGATTACGAATACGACAATGACTGGCGCTTTCCGGGAAAGGTCTTCGCCTGCGCGCTTCCGGCTGAGCTGGACGCACTGCCCGATGATCCGGCCGCTTTGCCCGACGGTTACCGGCTTCCCCTTTCGGTCGTCCGCGAGGGGCTTCTGAAAAACCACGGGTATTCCTGCAGTATCCGTGACGGCATCCCCGTCAGCATCGTCACGAGCGAAGAAGGTGTATTCCGTTTCACGCCTCCCGCATCGCCGGAGGGCAGCTGGATCGTGGAAACGCTGCTGGAAGAACCGACCAGCGACGCCCTGCTGCTGGACCTGGACGGCGACGGGGAAGACGAGATGCTGACTCTGTCTCCGTTCCACGGGGATACGCTGCGCATTTTCAAACAGCGTAACGGCCGTTTCGAACAGGTCTTCGAATACGGGCAGAAGCTCCCGTTCGCCCATGCGATCTGCCCGGCCGGGCCGCGGGAGCATCCCTTCGCGGTCATCGGTCACCGTCAGGGCGCGCGCGATCTGCTGGCGGTCCGTTTCAGGGATGGGCAGTACACGGTCGAAGTCCTGGATCATGACGTCGGCCCCGCGAACGCGGTCTCCTTCGAGCTGGACGGACAGTTCCGCATCCTCGCCGCGAACCGCGAGATCGACGAGGTGGCTTACTACACCGTCACCGGATGAACCTGCCCGGCGTTCCTGACCGCAGCGATCTGCCGCATGAAAAAAGAGTGTACGGCCGAACCGTACACTCTTTTATTTTCCTTATCCGCAGACCGCGGTCCGCGAAAACCGGTGCTTTCCCTGAAACTTACTTTCTGCCGACCAGAGCGTCGTCGAGAGGCTTCCCGGCAGCCTCGCGGTACTTGTCGTCCTTCGCCTTGATATGAGCGGGGCTCACCAGGCACAGCAGGATGACCGAGATCACGCCCAGGACCAGGGTCAGCGTGAAGATGTGGTTGTAGCCCGCGGCGATCATGATGATGGCGACCAGCATGGGGCCGAAGGCGTTGATGACGTTCGCGATCGGGTTGACCGCCGCGAACACGGTGGGGAAGTCCTCACGGCGCCAGTACTGCGCGGCCAGCGAGACCGTGTAGTTCGAGGACGCGCCCATGAACAGCGCCAGGCAGATCAGCGCGCCGACCAGCAGGCCGGGCTTCGCCGGGCTGGAGGCCACGCCGAGGATGCCCGCGATGACCATGATCACGCTCGCGATGATCATCGACTTCTTCGTGCCGAACTTCTGGTCCAGGACGCCCAGGACGAACGAACCGATC
>JAFWDI010000012.1 GCA_017513125.1 Lachnospiraceae bacterium
GTTTCGCGCAATCTTCTAAGCATAAAAAATACCGGATCCCCTTATTTTTCAAGGGATCCGGAGATCTGGAGCATACGGGACTTGAACCCGTGACCTCCACACTGCCAGTGTGGCGCGCTCCCAGCTGCGCTAATGCCCCGAAACACATCCGCAAATAACGCGAACGTGAGAATTATACAGCCCTGCGCGGGCTTTGTCAAACATCGATTAAACTATTTTTCAGCCGCCCCGGAAGGCTGTCATTTTCCCTTGCTGGCCCGGAGGATCGTCTGCGCGTCGATCACCGACCTCGCCTCGCCGTTCTCGACCAGCGCAGTCAGCGCATCGAGGTCGGCTTCGTTCCAGAACGCACGGTCGATATAGGGCCCGTAAACGTCCGTAAATCCCAGCGACGCGTCCCGCGCCTCGTCCTGCGCCTCGGTCCGGCGGTACTTCGCGCTCTCGAGCCGCACCTCCAGATCCTGCAGCTTCTCTCGGCCGTTGTCCGTGATCTCGTCGGTGATCACCTGCTTCGTGACCTCCTCGAAATTCTGGAGCGCCTCGCTCCGCCGCGCCATGATCTCATCCAGGTCGGAGCGCATCTTCTCAAGGTTCGCGTCGAATTCCTCGAGATCATAGTGGCTCTCGTCCTTGTCCTTCTGGATCCCGCGCTCGATGCGCGCGGCCTCCAGATTATTCTTACGGATCTGCTTCCGGATCTGCTTACCCTTCAGGAACGCTTCGCGGTGCTTTCCCTTCGTCGCGTTCATGATCAGCAGGTAGATGCCCACGAACACCACGATGCAGATAACGTAGATGATCGCGAGGAAGGCCGGGCCCGTCCAGGGCAGGAAATGATACAGCAGGAACGGCACCAGAACGAAGCACACCGCCAGCGCCGCGATGAAGATCAGCGCTTCCGCGGGGCTCCCGGGTCCGTACAGGCCGTAGAAAAACGTCGTGTTCGCGATCGCCGGCATCCCGTCCGTGCGGAACATCTCGCGCATCTGCTTCTTCAGTTCGCGGTTATCCAGCGCGTAGCTCCGCGTCTCCACTTTACTGCGGGCCTTCTTCCCGGCCGCGATCGCCTTCGAACGCCGGACGTTCTCCTTCTGGATCAGGTCGCGCGCCTTCGAGATCTCCGCGTCATATGTCGCGTTCAGCTCGGCGCGGCGGTTTTTGATCGTCGTCTCCAGCAGATCGGACTGTGCGCGCTTCTCGTTCTCGAGGTCGCGTTCGAGGTTCATCACCGACAGGTCGAGTTCCTTTACGGCGGCAGCCGTCGCGTTAACTTCCGCGAGCTCCGCTTTCGCCTGCCGAAGGAATTCCAGATGGTCTCTGATCGCGTTAGCCATGATAATTCTCCGTAATGCCTGATTTTCCTGGTTCCGGGACGGCTGCTTGTCAAACCGCCCCGTAAAACATTATACTCATACCATCCCGATTTAACACCGAAAACGAGGTTATATACAAAAAATGTTCAGAATGTGGGTCAAACTTTTCCGTTCGAACCATCTGCTCGCAGACTACGTCTACTGTGATGACAGCGACCTGAACCGCACGCGCAAAGTCTTCCGCGGGCTGGAGGAGGCCTGTCACGAGCTCGACCTGCAGGTCCCGATCTGGCTGGATAAGAACATCGAGGACTTTAAGCGTATCTCAAAGACCCGCTTCGGCAGGGATAACTTCATCGAGCAGATCCCCTTCGACTGGCTGGAGATCCAGGTGATCGAGGAGGACGAGGACCTCTGAAGCGGCCGCCGCGATCGGGTTTCACGTTGATACGAAGGTATTATAACAGAAAGGCTGAGATCATTACAAAATGAAGATCGGTATCGGCATTGACACCGGGGGCACATTTACAGATGCCGTCGCCTACGATTTTGAGACCAGTTCCGTACTGGCCAAAGGCAAAGCCCTGACCACGCACTCCCGCCTGGAAGACGGGATCGGCGCCGCTCTGGACACGCTGCCGGAAGAATATATCAGATCTGCGGAGATCGTTTCCCTTTCCACCACGCTGGCCACCAATGCCTGTCTGGAGAATAAAGGCAGCCGCTGCAAGCTGGTCATTTTCGGCCTGAATGACGAGATCATCGAAAACAATCAGATCGAAAAACGGTACGGGATCCCCCTGGACTCCGTCACAGCGGTCGAAACCAACGGCAGTGCCGACGGTCTGCGGACAGACGTCCCAGACTGGACAGAACTTCTTTCGGAAAAAGGGAACTGGCTCTCCGACGCCGACGTCCTCGCCTGCTCCGAACTTTATTCCGCGAATAACGGCGCTCCGGCCGAAAAGGCATTCCGGCAGGTCATCCGGGACCGTTTCGGTATTTATACGGTATGCGCCCATGAGATCACAAAAGAGCTCAATGTCATCGCACGCGGCGCCACCGCCATGCTGAACGCCAGGCTCCTGCCGATCATCAATGATTTCATCAGTTCCATTCTCGCAGACCTGAAAAAGCGGGACTGCCATGCGCCGGTCACCGTGATCCGAAGCGACGGAAGCCGGATGAGTGCCGAAGCGACTTTGAACAAACCCGTGGAGACCATCCTCTCCGGCCCCTCCGCCAGTGTCCTCGCCGGCAAAGGCTTCTATAAAGGCGATCATTACCTGACCGTGGATATGGGCGGCACGACCACGGACGTTTCGGTCGTGATTGGCGGACAGCCCGCCCCCGCCAGAGGCGGTATTCAGCTGGGAAACTGGCGCACGACCGTTAAGGGCATATTTGCCGCGCCCTTCGCACTGGGTGGCGATACCCGGGTCTATTCCGATTTTAAGTCTTCTTCCTTAAGGCTGGGAGTACGAAGAGTGGAACCCCTGTGTCAGGCCGCTGCCAAATGGCCCGAGATCCGGGACATGCTCTCCCGCATCGTAAATGTCCGAAAAAAACACGTTAATCAATATCCCCTGCACGAGATCCTCTATCTCCTGCACGAACCGGAGCGCCCTGAATTGTATTCCGAAGACGAGCAGCGCCTGATCCGGGAATTAAAAAAAGGTCCTCTCATTCTGGAGGACCTCGCGGAGAGGACAGGGCTGGACCTGTTTCATTTCCGCACCGAGCGTCTGGAAGCCGAAGAGATCATTATGCGCTGCGGCCTGACGCCTACGGACTTTATGCATATTAAAGGCGACTATACTGCCTATGACAGAGAAGTCTCCGTTCTCGGAGCCCGGTTCCTTCTGGCCTCACTGGGCCGGGAGGATAATGAATCTGAGCTTTCGGCTCTTTGCGATGAAGTCTATGAAGCCGTGGAAGAAAGAATGTACGTGAAGCTCGTTCACATTCTTCTTCGTCAGATGTATCCGAATCGCTTCGGAGAAGAGATCGATCCCCAGCTGGACTTCCTGATCCGCCGCGCCTGGGAAGACCGCCGCAGTGCCAAAAGCCCGATCCTGCACCAGTTTTTCGGAAGTGAAATGGCATTGGTCGGCATCGGCGCTCCGATCCATGTATTTCTTCCCGAAGTCGCCGAAGCACTCGGTGCGGAATGCATCCTTCCCGAACATCATGACGTGGCCAATGCCATCGGCGCCCTGCAGGCGGAGATCAATTCCGTCGTCCGTCTGGAGGTGACCCAGCTGCACTCGGAAGACGGGCTCGTATACGTCGCTCATCTTCCCGGCGGAAGCAGAAGCTGCGGAACCATGGAGGAAGCCATAGCCATTCTGGAAAAAGCCGCAGCCAAAGAAGCTCTGAAAGAAGCCAGAGCCCGCGGCGCCGAAGGCGTCCTCACCCCGGAGGTCCGTTCCGGTCTCCTCACCGCAAAAGCGTTGGACGGTATAGTCGTCCCTCTCGGCGCCGTCGTCGAAGCCAGAGTAAACGCAAAATAAGACCCCTGTATTTTACAGGGGTCCTGCACTTGTATTCTGTTACTGCATTAAAGCCGCTCTCTCAGCTTCTTTCCCTCTTCTTCATATCCGGGCTTTCCGAGCAGCGCGAACATGTTCCGCTTATAGCTCTCCACGCCGGGCTGGTTGAACGGGTTTACCCCGAGCAGGTAGCCGCTCACACCGCACGCAAACTCGAAGAAATAGAACAGCTCGCCGAGCGTCTCCTCGTCCTGCGCCGCCAGGTCCAGGCGGAACAGCGGCACGCCGCCGTCCTTATGTGCGAGGGCGACGCCGTTCATGGCGCTGTCATTCACGAACTGCATCGTGCGGCCCGCCAGATAGTTCAGACCGTCAAGGTCGTTCTCCTCCTCGGACATGATGATCTCGCCGCGCACGTTCTCCACATGAAGCACGGTCTCCATCAGCGCGCGCCGGCCGTCCTGGATGTACTGTCCCATCGAGTGCAGGTCCGCGGTCAGGTCCACGGAGGCCGGGAAGATGCCCAGGCCGTCCTTGCCCTCGCTCTCGCCGTAGAGCTGCTTCCACCACTCCGCGATGTAGTGCAGCGGCGGCTCATAGTTCGACATGATCTCGATGTCATAGCCTTTCCGGTACAGCGCGTTCCGCACGATCGCGTACTGCAGCGCCGCGTTCTCTCCGGGATCCGCGGTCAATGCCTGCTCGCGCATCGCCTGCGCGCCCGCCATCAGGCAGTCGAGGTCCGCGCCCGCCACCGCGATCGGCAGCAGACCCACCGCGGTCAGCACGCTGTAGCGGCCGCCGACGTCGTCCGGAACCACGAACGTCTCGTAGCCCTCGTCATCCGCGAGGCTCTTCAGGGCTCCGCGCGCCTTATCCGTCGTCGCGTAGATGCGCTTCGCCGCGCCCTCGCGGCCGTAGCGCTCCTCCATCAGTTTCTTAAACACGCGGAACGCGATCGAAGGCTCGGTGGTCGTTCCGGACTTCGAGATGACATTGACCGAAATATCCTTCCCCTCGAGCACCTTCAGCAGATCCGCCAGATAGGCGGTGCTGATGTTATTCCCCGCGAAATAGATCTCGGGGCCGCCGCGCTCCTCCTTCGAGAGCTGGTTCGCGAAATTCTTCCCCAGGAACTCGATCGCCGCGCGCGCGCCCAGATAGGAGCCGCCGATGCCGATGACCACCAGCGCGTCCGAGTCCGAGCGGATGCGGTCCGCGGCGAACTTGATCCGGGCGAACTCCTCGCGGTCGTAATCCACGGGCAGGTCGACCCAGCCCAAGAAATCGTTTCCGGCGCCGGTCTTCTCCGCGAGCGCGGTGCGGGCGGCAAGCGCGTCCGCCTTCAATGCCTCATATTCCTCCGCTGCGATCAGGTCGCAGGCCTTCGTGCAGTCCAGTTTTAATCTGCTCATAATTCCGTCCTTTCCGGGAGCGTGTCTCTGTATATCCGCTGTGGGGCGGACCCCGCGTCAAACTTCATTCCGCTTTCATTATAACGGAAAACCGCGGCATGTGTTTCACGATTCTGACCCGCCGCGCAGCTCTTCGATCCGTTCGCGCGTCTGAACGGTCCTCTCGTGATCGGGGCCGAGCACCCGGCAGCGCGCCTCATACACCTGTTCATAAAGCCGCAGTGCGCGTTCATTATCCCCCTGCAGCATAAAGGTCCTGGCCAGGGCCGCCTGCGAGACCAGCGTATTGGGATGATCCCCGCCCAGCACGCGGCGGCGCAGCGCGCAAACACGCTCCAGCATTTCCGCCGCCCCGGGATAATCTTCCAGATCTCTGTAAGTCACCGCCAGGTTATGCAGCGCCAGCAGGGTGTCCGGGTCCTCCTCGCCCAGTGTCCGGCTGCGCAGCTCATATACCTTTTCTCTCAGCTCCAGTTCACGCCGATGGTCGCCCTGATTATCATAAACCCCGGCGATACCGTTCAATGTCTTCAGCGTGTCCGGGTGCTCCTCGCCCAGTACGCGGCGGCGCAGCTCATAAACCTTCTCCAGCAGTTCGAGGGCCTTCGGATATTCCTCCAGATCCTTGTAGGTCATCGCCAGATTATGCAGTGCCAGCAGAGTGTCCGGGTGCTCTTCACCCAGTGTCCGGCAGCGCAGTTCATACTGCTTCTCCCTCAGTGGAAGCTCGCTCTGATGATCGCCCAGCTTATCCAGGGCCCCGACCAGAGAAGTCAGGGTCTTCAGTGTGTCGGGGTGTTCCTCGCCCAGCACGCGGCGGCGCAGCTCATAAGCCTTCTTCAGCAGTTCGACGGCCTTCGGATATTCCTCCAGATCCTTGTAGGTCAGCGCCAGATAATGCAGCGTCAGCAGAGTGTCCGGATCCTCCTCGCCCAGCATTTTACACCGCAGCTCGTAGAGTTTCTCCCGCAGCTCCGCCTCGCGGACGTGATCTCCCAGCGAGTCGCAGCTCACGATCAGATTTTGGAGGACGGTCAGCGTGTTCGGATCTTCCTCACCCAGCGATTTACACATCTGCAGATAAACCTGCTCCTCGATCTCGCGTTCCCGCGCGATCTCACCCCGTGTTCCATAGGTGAGCGCCAGATTTGCGGCGGTGAGCAGGGTGTTGCCGTCGCTCTCGCCGAACATGCTGCAGGCCAGTTCATACTGTTTTTCCCGCAGCATGACTTCGCGGTCCGTGTCTCCCTTTTTACTGCAGGCGATCACCAGATCATTCAACGCGTTCCATGTCGCCACAGCCTCCTCTCCGCGAGTCCGCCGAAGCATCTCATACAGAGATTCCCTCAGTTCCAGCTCCCGTTCATAGTCCTCCATCTGATCACAGGTATGAATCAGATTGCCCAGCGTGACCAGGGTCTTTTCATCGTCTTCACCCAGCACTTTGCAGCGCAGCGCATACGCCTTCTCCTCACATTCGCGCTCCTTTTCAAATTCCTCCAGCTTATAATAGACCAGACCCAGATCGTGTAAGCTTTCCAGCGTTTTCGGATCCTCATCGCCCAATACTTTGCAGCGCAGTTTATAGACCCTCTCTCCCAGCTCGAGCGCGCCTTGAAGATCGTCCAGGCGGCGCAGTGTGGCGGACAGATTACTCAGAGTCTGGAGCGTCTTCGGGTCTTCCTCGCCCAGCACTTTGCAGCGCAGCGCATACGCCTTCTCCTCGCATTCGCGCTCCTTTTCAAATTCCTCCAGCTTATAATAGACCAGACCCAGATCATGTAAGCTTTCCAGCGTTTTAGGGTCTTCTTCGCCCAGCACCCTGCTGCGCAGCTGACAGGCCCTTTCCCCCAGCTCGAGCGCACCTTGAAGATCGTCCAGGCGGCGCAGTGTGGCGGACAGATTACTCAGGGTCTGAAGCGTCTTCGGATCCTCCTCGCCCAGCACCTTACAGCGCAGCGCATACGCCTTTTCCTCGCACTCCCGCTCTTTTTCGTATTCCTCCAGGTGATAATAAATAACGCCCAGCTCATGAAGACAGGTCAGCGTATCCGGGTGTTCTTCTCCCAATACCCGGCAGCGCAGAGTATATACCTGTTCTTCCAGTTCGAGTGCGCGCGCATAGTCACCCTGCTCTTCGCAGGTCACGGACAGATTATGCAGGGACGACAGCGTATCCGGATGCTCTTCTCCCCGGGACCGGCGGAACGCCGCATATGCTTTCTCTGTCAGCTCCAGTTCCCGCAGGCGGTCGCCCAGATTCCCCCAGGCACTTGACAGATAGGTCAGAATGCCCAGCGTCGTCCGATGGTCCTCTCCGAGAATCTCGCACTCCAGCGAATAGATCTGTTCCAGCAGTTCCTTCGCCCGCTCGTGATCTCCGAGCTTATCATAGGAATGTGCCAGATCACCGAGAATCCGTAATGTAAAGGGGTGATTGTCTCCGAGTACTTTACCTCCCAGAGACGCCGCCTCCTCCAAAATCGTCCTTTCCCGTTCGGGATCCCCCGTCTCCGCGCAGACCCGGGCGAGATTCATCATTATACGCACAGTTCCGGGATGCTCCGCGCCCTGGATCTGAAGCGTTCTGGAGTAAGCTCGCTCCAGCAGTTCTTTCGCGCGCCCGATATCACCGAGTTCACCGCACGCCACAGCCAGGTTCTGCTGCATCATCCACAGATCGGGGTCGTCCTCGCTCATGGTTTTTTCTGCCAGACGGAGGACCTGTTCCAGCAGATCCAGTCTTCGTTTCTTGTCTCCTATTTCTCCGTAAGCATCGGCGAGATTGTTCAGAATAGCCAGCGTCCGCTCGCTTTCCTCCCCGAATTGTTCGAGCACCTGCGGATAAAGCTCTTCCAGGATGTCCTTTTTCTTTTCGTACTCGCCCAGCTCTCCGTATACTGTGGCAACGACGTTTTTATAATACATCGTCTTCGTTGTGTCGCCCCCGGTGACCTGCTCCGCCTGGTCCGCCTGCTTTTGTGCCCAGTACAGCGCTTTGTGAAAATCCAGTTCCACACCGACGCCGCTGAAGTACATTTGATAAAGCTTATGCATCGCCTCCGGCAGCCCCGCTTCGCCGGCCGAAGTGATCAGCGCCAGGCCGCGTTCGCGGTCCGTCTCCACGTCAATGCCGTCGAGGTAAGCGAGTCCGATCAGGTAATTATGCGCGGGATCGTCGTCGTTTTCCGTGCGGGCAATGTTCTCCAGCGTTTTCAAAAGCTGCGCCTGGAAAGCCTCCTCGTCCTCCATGTTGATCGTCTCCGGGAGTCCCTCAAACCGATCCCTCAGCTCGGCATGGTCCGTCCGGACCATCTCAGCCGGCAGCACGGGTTTTCCGGTCTTTCGCGCCATGGGGTATTCCGTAGTTATGATGTAATTATCTTCATTGACCAGGTTCGGAGTGACCAGCAGCGTGAAAAGCTCGCTCTTTTTCAGAGCCTTTTCGATGCTCTCGTTAAAGCTCTCGCCCGGGGTCAGGAACTCGTCGTACCAGATGGCGATATCACGGCACACCGGGTTCCGGTGGATCAGGCGCATCAGCTCGTTCGCGTAGACACGGTCCTTCTTCCGGTAGCTCAGGAAGATGTAGGCGTCAAAGGCGGCCCGCACTCTGTCCGCGGTCTCTGTGTCGACCAGAACGGAGGAAAGGTAAAGCTTCAGTTTCTCCTCGTAGGGAATGGCGCTGTCGTCCGTCAGGTCCGGATTCAGATACTGCAGCTCACCGAAGCGGTCCGGGCGGCCGTAGAGCTCATCGAGACCGTCCTCGAGCATGATCGGAAGGACCGGGATATGATGCGACTTCGCGAAGGCGAAGTCCTCGTCCATGGCGCGGTTCGGCTCGGACAGCAGCCGGTAACTCACCGCGATCACGAAAAGGTTCATGCGGCCGAGGTCGGTCTCGCGGTTCTCCTCAGGGACGGGCGCCGCCATGTCTGCCGTGTAGTAGACAGCGCAGTCCGCGGTCTCGAAGATGTCGCCGCAGATACGTTCCAGCGAGCGTTCGACGTCCGCCGGATGGCATGCAAAATACACTCTGGGTTTGCCCTGGGGACTGGCGTTGCCTTTGGTCTTGATCTTTAAATATTCCATATAAACCCTTATCTTTTGTCACAGGATGCTTTTCATGACTGCAATCATATTTTACTCTGAAGTGAAGCAGCAAACAACGAATGACTGTTAATAGCTGTTAACGGAGGCTCGATTACTGGTATGAAACGCATCGTTCTCACCGGCGGCGGCACCGCCGGACACGTGACCCCGAACATCGCCCTGATGCCCGGTCTGCGGGATATGGGCTTCGAGATCCATTACATCGGCTCGTACGAAGGCATTGAAAAGGACCTGATCCGGAAGGAGGGCGTCTCCTACTACGGAATCTCGTCCGGAAAGCTGCGCCGCTATTTTGACGTGAAAAACATCACCGACCCCGCGCGCATCCTGAAGGGCTACGCACAGGCGAAAAAGCTCCTGAAGCAGATCGGCCCGTCAATCGTGTTCTCGAAGGGCGGCTTCGTCGCGGTGCCCGTGGTGTTCGCGGCCGCGTCGCTGGGCATCCCGGTGGTGATCCACGAGGCCGACATGACCCCCGGGCTCGCGAATAAGCTCTCGATGAAGAAGGCGGACCACATCTGCTGCAGTTTCACGGAGACCATCAAATATCTGCCCGAGGGGAAGAGCACCCACACCGGCCTGCCGATCCGCGCCGAGCTGAAGAACGGCAGCCGTGAGGAGGGCCTGCGCTATGCGGGACTCAGCGGTGAAAAGCCTGTCGTCCTGAGCGTCGGAGGCAGCACCGGTTCGCTGAACGTGAACCGGGCGGTGCGGTCTGTGCTGCCCGAGCTGCTGAAGCGGTTCGACGTGATCCACCTTTGCGGCGCGGGCAATGTCGACGAGTCCCTCGAAGGCACCCCCGGCTATGTCCAGTTCGACTATATCCGCGAACAGATGAAAGATCTGCTGGCCGCGGCGGACGTCGTGATCTCGCGCGCCGGCGCGAACTCGGTGTTCGAGCTGCTGGCGCTCGCGAAGCCGAACGTCCTGATCCCGCTCTCGGCCGAGGCCAGCCGCGGCGACCAGATCCTGAACGCGCACTCGTTCGAAAAACAGGGCTTCTCCGAGGTGATCGAAGAGCAGGACCTGACGGACGAAGCGCTGCTTGCGACGGTCGAAAAGGTCTATGCGGACCGCGCGAAGTACACGGCCGCGATGGAGGCGTCCCCGGCGGGCAATGCTGTAGACGAAGTGTTAAAGGTGATCGCGAAGTATACGAAATAAAAGAGAGGCTGCTCCGGCAGCCTCTTTTTTATGCCTCATATGTCCCGGTCATATATCCCGGACGCGCGGGTGCTGCGGTCGGGCTCACATCTTCCGGATCCGCTCCAGCGCCGCCAGCGTGTTCTCATATGTGCCGAAACCGGTCAGGCGGAAATACCCCTCGCCCATCGGGCCGAAGCCCGAGCCGGGCGTTCCGACCACGTTCGCGCGCTCGAGCAGCTGATCGAAGAACTCCCAGGAAGTCATGCCTGCCGGCACCTGCAGCCAGACGTAGGGCGCGTTCTCGCCGCCGAACACCTTATAGCCCGCGTCGGTCAGACCCTGACGGATGGTGCGGGCGTTATTCATGTAATACGCGACCTGCTCCGCCGTCTGACGCTGTCCTTCGGGCGTGTAGACAGCGGCGCCTGCACGCTGGATCGTGTAGGAAACGCCGTTAAACTTATTCTCCTGGTGCGACAGCCACAGCTTATTCAGCGACACGCCGTCGCGCACGAGGTCCTTCGGAACGATCGTAAATCCCAGGCGGACGCCGGTAAAGCCGGCGTTCTTCGAGAAGCTGCGCATCTCGATCGCACAGGTCCGCGCGCCCTCGCACTCATAGATGCTGCGAGGCAGCGACGGATCCGAGATGTACGCTTCGTAAGCCGCGTCGAAAATGATGACCGCGTCCTTCCGGTTCGCGTAGTCGACCCATCCCTGCAGCTGCTCCTTCGTGATCGTGCCGCCGGTGGGATTATTCGGAAAGCACAGATAGATCAGGTCGGGCGTCTCCTCGGGAAACTCCGGCACGAAACCATTTCCTTCCGTGCAGGGCAGGTAGATCAGGCCGCTCCAGCGCTCCTTTTCCTCGATATAATCGCCTGCACGGCCCGCCAGCGCGTTCGACGAGACATAGACCGGATAGACCGGGTCGCAGACCGCCACCTTACAGTCGCGGCTGAAGATGTCCGAAAGATCCGCCGAGTCGCACTTCGCACCGTCATTCACGAAGATCTCGTCAAGGCCCACCTCGAGGCCCCGCCCGACGTAGTCGTGGTCGCGGATCGCACTGCGCAGGAACTCGTATCCCTCGTAATCCGGATAACCGTGGAAGCCTTCCGGCGTTCCCATCTCGAGCGACGCGCGGCTCATCTCCTCCACGATCGCCGGCGCCAGAGGCAGCGTCACGTCTCCGATCCCCAGACGAATAATGCCTGCGTCCGGGTTCGCAGCCTGATACGCCTTCACCTTCCGGCCGATCGTCGCGAACAGATAGCTGCCGGGCATCTTCAGGTAATTTTCATTGATCTTCAATGGGCAGTCCTCCTTACTTAAAAACCCTACTCTGCACTGATGACTCCCCCTGTCAGTCCGGCCTCAGGCCGGTGCAGTCATTCCATCCCTGCCTTCAGGCGCGCCAGGATATCCGCTCTCTCCTCATCCGTGTTCTCGCCGGGCGTCCATCCCGCGATCTTCGGGCCGCCCTCATAGCGCGGAATCACATGAACATGAAGATGGAAAACGGTCTGGCCGGCCTCAATGCCGTTATTCTGCACCACGTTAAAGCCTGCGCAGCCCAGGCCCTTCTTCATGCCCGCGCCGATCTTCGCGGCGACGTCAAGGATGCTCGCACGCGTCTCCTCATCCGCCTCGATCAGGTCCGCAAAATGATCCTTCGGCAGAATGATCGTATGTCCCGCCGACGCCGGACCCAGGTCCAGGATCGCGCGGTAGCGCTCGTCCTCATACACGGTCGACGAAGGGATCTCTCCGTTCGCGATCTTACAGAAGATGCAGTCGTCTTTTTTCATGGAATGATGTTCCTCCTTCCGTTCGGACCGCTGTTCCGGTCCTGATAATATCTCGTCAGGTCGTCTGTGTCGTCGGGCCGGTTCGGCCGATAGAAGATCAGACCGGCGACGAAGCCGCAGGCCAGTCCGGCGATATGTGCCACATTGTTAATGCCGCCGCCCTGCACACCGTTATAGATCGTGAAGACGATCATGATCGCGATGCGTCCCAGGCTGATCCCCCGGTAACGCCCGCGGTTTACGATCAGGATCCAGACCATCAGGCCGACCAGTCCGAGGACCGCGCCCGAGGCGCCCGCGGTGATCGTATACGGGGAACGCAGGTTATAGTAATACACCGAAGCGATGTTCGCGACCACGCCCACGACCAGATAGATCAGCACATAGCGCAGCGGGCCGAACTCCTCTTCCAGATATCGGCCCAGCATGACCAGAAGCAGCATGTTTCCGAAGATATGCTGCGGACTGAAATGCATGAACATCGCGGTCAACAGCCGGAAATACTGATGCCCCGTGACCACGTAGGGAACGTAGATCGCGCCGCGTTCGACCATGCCCGAAGAACTGCCGATGGCTCCGGTGACGTAGAGAAACACCAGATAGGCAATGTTCGCAGCCAGAAGCACCAGGGTCGCCACGGGGATGCCCTGCGTCTGCAATTGTGTTTTTGCTCTCGGTTCCATGTGGGATATTTTCTCACAACGAAGGGGGATAGTCAAACCGGGGAACGCGGCGATCTGTTTCCTGCCATTCTCAGAACCCTGCCTTTAGCAGCGCTGCCACTATGAGTACTACGGCCGCCGCGAACAGGATTCTCAGCGCCATACTTTTTATCTTCTTTCGACGGACATCCCTGCTTCGTCTTTTCTCTTCTTCCGGCGTCACGGGCTGCGGACGGATGTCGATCCACCCGTCGTCCGCTCCGGGTCCCTGCGGCTCCTGTTCCGGATCCGCCTTCAGTCCGGGAGGATCTGTAAAAACATGTCTCTCAGCGTCATCCGCCACCGCCAGAATCTCATCCGCGGAAGGCAGCTTTTTCATGCACAGATGATAAAACTCATAGGCCAGCTCGACACAGGCCTCCTCTTTATAATCGATCGCTTCCAGTATCAGACGCGCAGTGCGCTGCAGATCCGAAAAATCATCCCGGTCCTCCGGGGCTGCACACAGTTTCACGTTCCCGCGGTCCGCGTCCAGAAAGATCCATTCGGGGCCCAGGAAAAACGCACCGGGACCGATCAGGCAGTTCTCCGCATCTTTCCAGATCTCCGCCAGACTCCTCATCAGCCAGCGAAGCTCCTCAGCCGTCAGTTCCCGGGCCGCGCACCACTCTTCCAGCGAAGGAAACGCACCCACGGAATACAGCATCCGCCCTTCGCCGTCTTCATCCGAATACACGGCAGGCATGATGCCGCGAACATTTCCTCCCAGTATCAGACTCCGGCGATATTCCGCTTCGCCCCGGCCCCACGCGACGCTTCTTACGCGTTCCGTATCTGTCATTTGTCACTCTCCCCCTCGGATCCTTCCGATCCACTCCTGCGCCTCCGAGCCGCCGCGCAGGATCAGCGGAAATTCCGGAGCGTTTTCCTGAGCTTCGATCCATTCTTCTTTTTGCGACCGGGCTTCCTGCGCCAGCCGCCCCGACTGTTCCAGCCCTGTGATCATGACCGCAGCCATGCAAAAAAGGATCATCGGAACCAGAAATGAAGCCTCGATCGTCATACTCCCGCTCAGTTCTCCTCCGTGCTCGCGACGCCGCTTCTTCTTACCTCTTGCCCTGCACCGTTTCATAGCAACAATCCTCCCGCACCCAGAGCCGCCCAGGCTGCCAGTGCAAACGGCCCCATGGGAAGCGTACTTTTCTTAGTCATTCGTCCGAGCGCAGCGCCGATCCCGCCCGCCGCCAATGTGAACAGGCATGTCGTCCAGATAAAGATCAGGTTTCCGGTAAAACCCAGATAGATCCCGCTCACGCCGAACAGCATGACATCTCCCATTCCCAGTGCGCCTTTCGTCCATTTACTCACCGCTAACATCAGCAGCGCGGGCAGCGTTCCGAGAGCAGCGGAGATCAGCGCCTCCGGCGATCCCGCTCCGAAGCACCGTACGCCCGCCAGGACCGCCCCGGCAGCGCCAAACACCAGACAGACCCATGCCGAGATCGTCCGGGTCCTGATATCCTTCCAGGCGGAAAGGCCCAGACATCCGCCCAGCAGAAAATAACTGACCATTTCGATTCGTTCCATAAACCGCCTCTCCGTTCCCGGCCGCATTTCCCTGCCAACATGTTCCGGCCGCCGTTTCGCGCCGTTCATCCTGCAGCCGCGCACGCCGAGCAGCACGGCAGACCGCCGACTTCGTCCAGCCGCACCGCCCGCACGGTGATCCGCAGCTCCGGGCAGGTCAATGTCGAATGATAGCGATTTCCGTACGCCGCAACGAAAAACCGTCCGTCCGACTGCCTCGGATGGCAGTATGCACACGGATAATAGATCGCTCCGTCCTGAGACCTGGCGGCTCTGAGCTGGTCCCACGTCATCATCTCCGTATGCTGGACCAGATGCCTGCAGTTCCTGCTCAGGTGATAGACCGTCCCGCGTTCCGTCACGAAGACGATCTGCCCGTCCCTTCCGTCCGCGCCTGCCACTTCCGCTCCGGTCCAGAGTCTGCGGTAACTCACCTGTGTCATCCGCACAGTCGGAAGCGGAAAAAATGCATTCCTCAAGCGTACCCCGTAGTTCACGACCAGCTTCGCGGTCCCGGCTTCCGGATCCAGATCCGTTCCCAGAAGCGTCACTCCGCTCACCTGTTCCATATCTGCCAGCCCGGTCCGAACGCCGGCCTCAAGTATTCCCAGATCGATCGCAGTCTCCGCTCCCTCTGCCGGGAGTGCCGACGCCGCCCCGGAGACCGCCAGCAGCGCCACCCGCTCCAGGCTCTCTTCCATCACTTTCTGGACCGCGATCTGTGTCCGCAGGATCCCGAAAAAGGAGAAAAACGTCAGCAGGAAAAACATCGCCAGCGGCAGCACCAGAGCCGCTTCGATCGTAATGCTCCCCGCAAACCCAAAGAAGGAGCCGGATGCTTTTTTCGTTTCGGACCGAGGGTCTCTGCAGACAGCGCGGCGCGGCTGCTTCCGCCTCCCTTTCAGACTTTCACATTTGCATTCGGGCGTTCTTTCATTCAGGAGAGGTGATGGCGTTCTTTCGGGCTTTACGGCCCGGCGGAAAACAGTCCCAGCACTCTCTGTCCGGCTCCCGGAGTGCGGTCTCTCTGAAAAAAGCATCCGGCTCCCTCCTTTCCTAAGATCCTATCCTCTCGACCGCATAGGTCCCGCTGCATGCGGCGGTCAGTTCCGTTCCCCGGAATGCACGTCCGCCTCCGATCTCGAAGATCCCGGAGAAAAGCGCCCCGCTCTGCGCCGAGACCGACATGTCCGCCGTGTAAATGCATTTGCGGATATCAAACGACGGCACTTCCCTCATCATGTCGGTCTGGATCACGTCCAGTCCCCTGCAGCGCAGCAGCTGCGTTCCCTTCATGTAAAGCAGCAGACGGACATAGCCCCGGTAATCCAGGTCGAGATACTCCCCTCCGGACAGTTTCAGAAGCGCGACGCTTCCGCCCGACAGAAGAGTCTTTACTTCGACGACCGCGTCATTGGCCGCCCATACGCCGAGGATCGCCAGCTGCACGAGCTTCACCGCTTCCGGGACCCCGGTCACACCGGCGATGACCGCAGCCAGCGCGAACGCTTCCGCTTTGCGTTCTTCATTCGCCAGGTTCTGCAGAAAATCGATCCCGCTTCTCAGAAGCAGCAGCCGGTTTACCGTGTAAGCCAGATTACTCCGGTCCGTCGATTTTCCCCCGAGCAAATATTCCCACTCATAGGACAATGCGTGATCCTCGCGCACCGCGGTATATCCCGAGAACTGATCCAGCAAATATTCACGAAACAGGAAATATCCTGCCGCGCGGCCGAGCGCACCGCCTTCACGCCCCGTGCCCGTTTCTTCATCATCTTCTCCCGCGTTCAGCGAGTCCGAAATGACCGCTTCATCGGGTACGGCCGCGGAAGAGACCGCTTCGCCTCCGGTCATATATGTCAGCCAGGCTTCTTCCGCCATTCCCGCAAGCGTATACACCGGAAAACTCCCCGTGTTTCCACCGGCCGTACTCTCGTCGACCGGTACGGTCTGCGGAATCTCTCCCTCCATCGAAAAGCGGGACGTCACTTCCTGCAGTTCGCTCTCCAAAGCAGCCGCCCGCGCGGCCAGCCCCTGCGAGATGCCCGTGAAACCTCCGCCGTCTCCGGTTCCGGCCGAACCGGATCCGCCCTCCGCGCCTGCAGCGCCCGCAGTCTGCGCCAGGTCGACCTCCGCCATCACATCCGAAGACCATTCCCCCAGATCGCCCATCACATCGGTAACATCCTGAATATCTCCGAACAGATCCGCCTGCGCGGCCAGCAGATCGACAGCCTCCGCAGGCAGATGCAGCACCGCATGGTCCACCGCTTCCTCATAGAAGGCCTCTCCCGCATGATCCGTCATACACGCCGCATACACCTCCGCATGCGGTTCCCGAAACCCGAGGAAACTCACGCCGAAACCGTGATCCGCCGCCGCACCGTAGAGCGTCAGATACTCTTCCATCCGTTCCTCCAGCGGCACATCCTCATAAAGGAAAAGCAGCCGGTATCGTTCCCAGAGCGGAAGATAATACTCTCCGAAGCAGGACTCGCAGGAAGCGTCCGCAGCCATCTGAAGATAAAACCCCGAGCCGACGATCCGCGCGCCTTCCAGCGCCGTAAAAAGCAGCGCCGCGACCATCACCAGGATCATGGCCGTAAACACCGCGACCTCACCGGCTGCCTTTCCTTTCATATCCTTCCTCCTGTTTAGAAAACCGACGTAGCCGAGCTGTCGATCTGTGAAAAGATCGTGCGGATCAGCGAAGTCAGCTGCCCCTTAAAGATCAGTACGAGCGAGATCAGCACCACGATGATCAGTACGAGTTCCACTACGCCCGAGCCCGGCTGGGCGGGCAGGGCTTCCGCCGCCATATCCAGCCGTGTTTTCAGTTTTACCAGCAGTTCATCCATCTTTCTTCTGATCTTCATATCTTTCCTCCTTTCAAAATCTTCCTTCATTCCGTTAATAAAAACTCAGCAGCGCCGGGATCATGATCACCATCATCACGACCACCATGTTCAGCATCATCGGCAGTACCATCTTCGTTCCGGCTTCTTCGCCTTTCTTCAGTGCGGAATTCCGCCGCTCATGCCACGCCTGGTCCGACTCGCTCTCCAGCAGCATCACCAGGTTTTTTCCGCCTTTCCGCAGATTCTGTTCAAGCAGGCTCGACAGTTTCAGATAACAATGCAGATGCGTACGCCGTCCGAACTCCAGATACGCCTCGGTCTCAGGTCTTCCGCTCATGACACGGATCAGCGCCTGGTGCATCTCTTCGTACACATATCTTTTTTCACCCGTCCCGGCGTCCAGCCGCTCCCGGTAATTCGCCGTGATCCGTTCCCAGGCGCCGCGCACGGTCAGCCCCGCCCGCAGCAGGATCGCCAGTTTCAGCACGACTTCGGGATAATCCCTCTGCATCTGTTCGGTCCTCTCCTGCGCCCGGTCTTCCAGCTTCCGGAACGAGAGCAGGAACCAGAGTCCCGCCCCGACGGTCCCGACCAGAAGCACCTGCAGCGGGGACGCATCCTCCCGCGCACTCACATACTCCAGTTCGCGGCCGTCCATTTCGTCCGGAAGCTCCAGATCAACCTGTCCGCGGCCTTCTTCCTCCCGCTCGCGGATCTCCCTCGTCAGCGCGTGCAGCCGCTCTTCCTCCTCCGTATAGGCCGGCGGGCAGATTCGGACCGGTATCGATACGATCTCTTCTTCGTCCTCATAACGCATCGTCAGATACAGTTCGACCGTGCGGCCCTCTTCCGGAAGCTGCTCTGCGTCCAGGGTCCCGTCGAACCGCACGATCGATGGGTCTCCGCTCTCCCACGAGGCACGTACCAGCCCGGAACACAATCTCGTCGGAAAATGCAGGTCATGCCTGGCTTCGTCCGCAGTGTCCCCCTCCGCGAACAGCTCGCTCTCCGCTTCCATACGAGCCTCCTCGAACAGTGCCTCCACATCCCCGCAGCGCTGCTCCTCCACGACCACGGTCAGCGGCACTTCCTCATCTTCCAGCCCGCGTACCCTCAGGTCATAGGACGCCGGGCCGCCTCCGGCCGCGTTTCGCGGAAGCGAGGTCACGGACGTTTCGTCCTGTCCCGCCAGGCCTGCCGCCAGCCCGAGAGCCAGCGCGAGAAGCAGGATCATCACCGCGATTCCGTACCGCCCCGCCTCCAGTTTCCGAAGCGTATCCGCCCCGGACTCCCGCAGATACAGCTCGGAACAGATTCGTTCATACTTCGCACTGCTTCCGAAACCGAGCCTTCTCCTCCACTGTGCGGTCTTTCCGGCGAGCAGGTCTCCAGCCCGCCAGAACACCCAGAGCCCTGCGAACTTTTCAGGGACATCTTCCTTCGCATAGGTTCCCTTCTCTTTCGCCGCGAGCAGGAACCAGACCAGCATTACCACCCCTGCCAGACAGATCAGAGAAACGATCTTCATAGGCTACACCTCGATCCGGCTCATCCGCCGTCCCAGCGCGAACGCCATCGCGTAAAGCCCCAGCGCCGCGGTCATCAGAAGGATCCCGGGAAAATTACCGTACACTCCGGCCAGCAGCGCCGGCGAAGCCGCGCGCATATACGCCAGAATCGCAAGCGGCATCAGGTTCATAATGGTCTGCTCGAACTGCCGCCCTCTCACCGCTGTGCGGATATCCTCCTGCGTGCGCAGCTTCTCGCCGATCATCTCGGCCGTCCGTCCCGCGATCGAGATCATATCTCCCCCGGAACGCGCGATAGTCCGAAACACCTCCGCGAACATATCCGCATCCTCCAGCTCGCTGCGGACCGCAAATTCCGTCAGCAGTTCCTCGGGTCCGCGGTTCATCTCCATCTGGGTGCAGAGCCGCCGCATCTCCGTGCTGATCAGCGCTTCGCGCCCGTACAGGATCTCCATCTGTCCCGCTCCCTCGCGGATAGCCCGCTCGGCCGAGTATCCGGCCTTCAAAGATCCCGCGAATGCGGTCAGAAAGTCCAGAAACTCCCGTTCCATCCGTTCTTTCTTCCCCGTTCTTATCTTTTTCAGGCGTTCTCCGAAAAAGAACAGCGAGACCGGAGCCAGCAGGATCCAGGCCGCCGCGCTGTTATAAAACAGGAACGCGATCGCCGCACCTGTCCCCGCACCGAGCAGAGCCGCCTCCGCCGTCTCTCCGGGGGACGCCTTATAAATATCCTGCTTTCCGAAGCTTTTCGGTATGAACCGGCCCAGCCACCCGGACCAGGGTCCCGGCTTCATTCGTCCCGTAAAGCGTCCGGAGACAAACCCGGTCAGTTCTTTCTTCATATCCTTCGACCTCCATGATCGATACCACTCTCCGCTTTCCTTCGCATGTCCGTTCCAGATGAATCATGATATCGAGCGCCGACGCGATCTGCGCGCGGATGGCCGCAGAGGGCAGTTCGCTCCCCATCAGGACCATCGTCTCCAGCCGGCTGACCATATCCTTCGGACTGTTTGCGTGACCGGTCGACAGGGAGCCGTCGTGGCCGGTATTCATCGCCTGCAGCATGTCCAGAGCCGCAGCGTCCCGCACCTCGCCGACGATGATCCGGTCCGGTCTCATCCGCAGCGCCGCCCGGATCAGATCCCGGATACTGATCTCCAGATCTCCTTCCAGGTTCGCGTTCCTCGCTTCCAGCCGGACGATGTTCTCCGCGTTCGGAATCCGCAGTTCCGCAGAATCCTCGATCGTGATGATCCGCTCCTCCTCCGGTACGAATTCCGCGAGCGCATTCAGAAACGTCGTCTTTCCCGAATCGGTCCCGCCGCTGATAAAAATGTTGTAGCCGGCCTTCACAAACCGAGACAGTTCCTCAGCCGCTTCCTGCGTGACCGATCCCAGTTCCACCAGCCGCGCCATGGTCCAGACCTCCTTCCCGAAGCGCCGGATCGTCAGGATCGCTCCGTCGAGCGCCACCGGGGGCAATGCCACGTGCACCCGCGACCCGTCCGCCAGCCGGGCGTCGACCAGCGGCGAAGACTCGTTCACGGTCCGGTTCACCCGCGACACGATCTGCCGGATGACCGAGTACAGCTTTTCCTCCCCGGAAAACACGCGGTCCCACCTTCGGATCCGTCCTTCTTTCTCATAGAAGATGTTCGCCGGGCCGTTCACCATGATCTCCGTGACTGCGTCATCCTGCAGAAGCAGTTCGAGGATATCCAGTCCGCGCAAAGAGAACATGAGCCTCTGCCGCAGCAGCCTGCGCTCCTTCAGAGTGAAAAACGAGACTTTCGCCCGAATCTTCAACACCCTGCCGATCAGGCCCGCGGTCTCCTCGTCGCTCAGCCTCTCCGAAGTTCTGGCCAGCTCCAGCACTCCTTCCTCCAGCTCCCGCAGCAGCTCGTCGGACGGCCATGTCTGCGCGGGATCCGGCGAGACGTGTTCCGTCACTCCTCCCACAGAAGCCTCCTGACCTGTGTGCTCAATGCCTCGCTCGCCGCAGGCAGACCTTCCCCGTCATACCCGTCTCCGGTGTCCGCCAGCAGCAGTGTGACCACGCGGTCCGCAAGCTCCTTCCGGCCGCGTTTCCTCATATATTCCGAAAAGTGCCGCCACTTCCGCTTCGAACTTTCGTCCCTGGTCACCGGCGCGTAGATCACGTCGCACAGTTCGAGAGCCTCCAGCGGCCGTGCGAAAGAGCTTCCGATATCCAGCACGACCGTCACGAAACCCGCCTTCCCGGCATAGCGGATGATCTCCGCGAGTGCACCCTCATCGATCTCCGCCACGTCCTCCGGGTTCGCTGCCGCGGTAACGATCACCGGCCTTACCGGACCGTCGCCGCAAGCGCGCGCAGCTTCCTGCATCTCCGAAGCCAGCGTTCCCTCGAGCAATGCATACAAAAAATCCGAAATATCCTCGCCGCCCGAAGTCAGCAGTCTTCCGTAAAGATCCGTAAACATCTCCAGGCTCAGATAGAGCGTGGGGCCGGCCCCGGCGCACTGTGAGGCCAGTTCGAGCGCGAATCTGGTCTTTCCGCAGCGTCCGATCGGCGAAAACACTCCGAACACGGTCCCTTCATATCCGTCCACCCTGCTCGCGCCTGTCCCGGGACGTTCCTCCTGTTCCGGCACGCGCTTCGGCTCAGGCCGCTCGTCCTCCTCAGGAACCAGCAGCTCCAGTCCCGCCCTGCTCTCACCGATCATCAGCGCCTCCTTTTCCGCGGGCACGGTCGGGAACAGCCGCTCCCGCATACCCAGGGCATCTGCCAAAAGCGCATCTGCCGGCTGATACTTACGCACACCGCGGATCCGCCGTGACTCCCATAGTCTCCCGGGGTCTTCACCCCCCTCTGTCAGCGCCGCAAGCCTCCCCGCACGGTCCACCGTGAACAGAGCCTCTCTCGGCGCGAGCGCGCTGTACCCCTCCTCGTCCGAGATCAGCAGGTACATCGGCTCCGACGCCAGATCCGCACAGAGCTTCTCCGGCTTCGTATAGACGCGGTAACGATACTGGGGGGCCTTTCTGCTCCAGTAATCCACCAGCTTCACGGCAAACTCCCTGTCCTTCAAAAACAATCCAATGACTCGCGGCCTCATGCTGTCCTCCTTAACTCAAAATATTTAGTAAACTTATTTTGTCTCTGCTTTGTGTCAATGATGATAGCGTTTTTGCCCATCCTTGTCAATGCATTATGTTTATCTAATTTCACCCCCGTTCTTGTTCGCATTTGCCAATCCCCGCCCTTCGGGTTTATAATCATTTCCGTGAGTCGGCGGAACCGCCGGCTCATGTAAAATAATGCAAACCCTGCCGGCCCCCGCCGGCTTCCGAAACGCGATGTCAGACCTTTCTACACATAAAAAAAGCACGGTCTCCCGTGCCCATACCGGCGATGAGGTCCGCCGCTCCCGTCCCGCCTCACGCGCAGCCGCCGCGGCCGTCATTGCCCTGGTCTGCATCTGCCTCTTCGCGCGCTGCCTGAGAGACGGCGGCAGCCTGAGCGCGCCGCAGCTGGCATTGACCGTCGGCTTCATCGCCGCCTGCGCGCTCCTCTGCCTGATCCCGAAGCCCCTGCCGGCGCCTGCCTCGGCGGCATTGGCGGTGCTGATTCCGGTCGGAACGTTTTTCCTTCTGGAGCAGCTCACCCACGAACTCACCTACCTGCTCCCTGGCCCCATCATCCTGAACCTGATCTTCTACTGGATCGTCTATGCGTTCTTCTGGTTCCTGACCGGACACATGAGCATCGGCTATATCCTCGCGACCTGCGGCTTCGGCTACGTAGGCCTGTTCAATTACTTCGTCATGACCTTCCGCGGAAACCCCATCGTGCCCTGGGACCTGCAGTCCTACGGGACCGCGATGAGCGTCGCGGGAAACTACGTCTATGAGATCACACCCCCGCTGTTTCTCGGGGTCACCGGCATGCTCGCGCTGTGCGTCCTCGCCTGGAAGTGCGGGCTGCGCCTGCCTGGGCGCGCGAGGCTGATCGGCGTGTTCGCCTCGGCCATCGTGGGCTTCGGCTTCTGGCAGTACGTCGCTTCCGACGACTGTTATGACCGCTTCGATCTGTACGACATTCCCTTCACGGAGTGGGCGAATAACCGCTACGACGGCTTCTTCGTGAACTTCATGATGAGCACGAAATACCTGCGCGTACAGGCGCCCGCAGGCTATTCGGCGGAGCGTGCCGCGGAGCTGCTCGCGGCGTATCTTCCTGAGGGCAATGCCGGTTCCGCAAACTCCGCGCGGCGCACCCCCGACGTCATCGTCATCCTGAACGAGGCATTTTCCGACCTGCGCGTCCTGGGAGACCTTGAGACTTCCGAGCCGGTCATGCCCTATTACGAGTCATTGATCGGCGCGGAAAACACGGTCACCGGGCACATGTACTGCTCGGTCCTCGGCGGGAACACCGCGAACACCGAGTTCGAGATTCTGACCGGGAACACCTGCGGCTTCCTGCCGGCGGGCAGCATCCCGTTCCAGCAGTTCATTACCGGCGAGCTGCCGTCGGCGGTCTGGGCGTTCACGGACGCAGGCTACTCGACGACCGGCATGCATCCGTACCCGGCCGAAGGCTGGAACCGCGATCACGTCTATCCCTGGCTGGGCTTCGAGGAGCTGCTGTTCGAGGAGGAGTTCACGACCCACGGACTCGTGCGCGTCTACCTGTCGGACGCGGCCGATTTCGAGATGGTCGAGCGCGTGACGGCGGCGAACGCGGCAGACCCGTCCTTCGTGTTCAATGTCACCATGCAGAACCACGGCAGCTACTTCCGCACCTACTCGAATTTCAGACCGGACATCCGCGTGAACGGGCAGCCGCTCGGGACGTACCCGAAGGCCGAGACCTACCTGTCGCTGATCCGGATGTCGGATGAGGCGCTGGAGGATCTGCTGGCGTACTACGCGGCGTCCGACCGCGACACCGTGATCGTGATGTTCGGCGACCACCAGCCGACGCTGCTCGAGAGCGAGCTGTTCGAGGAGGTGCTGGGGAAGCCGACGGATGATCTGACGCCGGAGGAGAACGCGGCGCGGTTCATCGTGCCGTATCTGATCTGGGCGAATTTCGATATCGAAGAGGCGCAGGGCGTGGACCTCAGCGCGAATTATCTGCTCGGGGAAATGATGGACGCGTGCGGGATCGATCCGGCAGCGATGGCGGGCCATGCGGCAAACGACGACGCGGCCGACACCCCCGCCTTCTCCGCCGACCTCTACATGGCCTATCAGGGCTTCCTCGCGGACGTGCGCGCGGAGTACCCGGTCGTGACCGCAAACTTTTACTATGACGCGGCAGACGCGCAGGCCGGCGCATCGTCCGGCGCGGATTCCGCACAAATAAATATCGGCGCCTTCCACGTCATGGAAAGCGCCGGTCATCTGCCTGCTCTGCTGCAGGATTATGCGGTCATTCAGTACGGACTGCTGTTCGAGCCGGAGGCTGTGGCGGCCGCCCTGGAGTGATCAGTCCTCATCCCGGAACACCATCGTTCCGAAACCTTCCTTCGTAAAGATCTCCATCAGCAGCGAGTGCGGCACGCGGCCGTCCAGGATATGGACGCGGTTTACGCCGCCGTTGATCGCGTGCGTGCAGTTCGTGAGCTTCGGGATCATGCCGCCGGTGATCGTCCCGGACGCCAGCAGCTCTTCCGCCTCGCTCGCGGTCAGGCGCGAGATGAAGGTGGACTTGTCATTAAAATCACGGTACAGACCCTCGACATCCGTCAGGTACGCGAGCTTCTCCGCCTTCACCGCGCGGGCGATCTCGCAGGCGGCGTCGTCGGCATTGATATTATAGGCCTCGAAGTTCTCGTCCAGACCGATCGGCGCGACGATCGGCAGGAAATCCTTCTCCAGCAGGTCGTAGAGGACCTTCGGGCGCACCTTCGTGATCTCGCCGACGTAGCCGATGTCCTGGCCGTCGGACAGGCGCTTCTTCACCTGCAGCAGGCCGCCGTCCTTTCCGGAAACGCCCACGGCCTTCACCTTCAGGCGCTGCACGCGGGTCACGAGGTCCTTATTCACTTTATTCAGGACCATCTCGGCGATCTCCATGGTCTCGGCGTCGGTCACGCGCAGGCCGTTCACGAACTCCGCTTCCTTACCGACCTTCTCGACCCAGCGGTTAATGTCCTTTCCGCCGCCGTGCACGATGATGGGCTTAAAGCCGACCAGCTTCAGCAGGGTCACGTCCTTAATGACGTTCTCCTTCAGCTCCTCGTCGATCATGGCCGCGCCGCCGTACTTGATGACGACGATCTTCCGGTTAAACTTCCGGATGTAGGGCAATGCCTCGATCAGGACCTCTGCCTTCCGCTCGACTTCGTTCAGATCAAATCTCGAAATGCTCATTGCTTTCTTCCTTTCTCTGCAGACTTCCTTCCGACAGCGTCCCGCGGCGCTTCCTGCCCGCGATCTTCCGCTGCTCTGTCAGGATCGGGTGACGATTACATAGCACTATAGCACGATGCGGCGGTTCTGACCAGAAGATGATGCAAAGAATTAAAAAAGCGGCCGCGCGAAGGCGCAGCCGCGTAAATCCGTTTACGATCGGAAGCGGTCCCGCTCTTACGAGCGGTAATCGGCATTAATATTCACATACTCGTGCGTCAGGTCGCAGCCCCACGCGGTCGCCTCCGCGCTGCCCTGATGCATGTCGGCGGTGATGATCACCTCCGGCTGCGAGAGGATCGCGGTCGCCTTCTCCTCGGAGTAATCGCAGGCCGAGCCGTGGCTGAAGATGTGCGCGCACTCCGCGCCCGAGGCCAGGTACAGGTCGACGTTCTCCGGGTCGAAGTCCACGCCCGCGTAGCCCAGCGCGCAGAGGATCCGGCCCCAGTTCGCGTCATGACCGTAGACCGCCGCCTTCGTCAGGAGCGATCCCACGACGGACTTCGCGAGGATCTTCGCGGACTTCACGTCGGCGGCGTTCCGCACGCGCACTTCCATCAGCGCGGTCGCGCCCTCGCCGTCCGCGGCCATCTGGCGCGCGAGCGACATGCATACTGTATTCAGTGCACCGCAGAACGCCTCGAAAGCCTCGCCCTCGCGGTCAATGCAGGCATTCCCCGCCAGACCGTTCGCGAACACCAGGAACGTGTCGTTCGTGGAGGTGTCGCCGTCGACGGAGACCATGTTAAAGCTGTCGTCGATCGCGGCTTTCGTCGCCTTCGTAAGCATTTCTTTCGAGATCGCGCAGTCCGTGGTCACGTAGGCGAGCATCGTGCACATGTTCGGGTGGATCATGCCGGAGCCCTTCGTCATGCCGCCGACCGTGACGGTGACGGTCTCGCCGGCATGGCCCGCCGCCTCGAACGTCACAGCCGCCTGCTTCGGCACGGTGTCCGTGGTCATGATCGCGCGCTCTGCAGCGAGCCCCGCCTCGGGCGACCGGTCCAGCTTCGGCGCGAGCGCCTCGACGCCGGCCACGATCCGCTCCAGCGGGATCTGCATCCCGATGACGCCGGTCGAGCCCAGGAGCACATCTTCCTTCTCGCACTGCAGCACGCAGGCCGCGGCCTCCGCGGTCGCGTCGCAGATCTCGCGCCCCTCGGCGCCGGTGCAGGCGTTCGCTATTCCCGAGTTCACGACCGCCGCGCGGACCTTCCGCCCGCTCTCGACGATGTCGCGGTCCCAGATCACGGGTGCGGCCTTCACGACGTTTGTCGTAAACGTCCCCGCGATCTCACAGGGCTCGTTCGACCAGATCATGGCCATGTCGTCGCGCCCCTGATATTTGATGCCTGCGGCTGCCGCCGCGGCGGAAAATCCTTTCGCGGCACAGACGCCGCCTTCGATCTTTTTCACTTTCTGCCTCTGCTTTCTATGATCCGATCAGCTTTCCATCGTATCCACGATCGTCGGAAGGAACTGCTTCTTCCGCGAGACCACGCCCGCGAGCAGCGCGCAGCCGTTCCGGCTCCCGACGGAAAATCCGTTCTCGATGATGCTCCCCGCCGCCTTTCCGGCGAAGACGACCTCCGACTCTTCCTTCAAAATGTTCGTCAGCAGGACGAAGACCATGTCCAGTCCTTCCGCCCGGCGGACCTCCTCGATCTCCGGAAGGATCTTCTCCCGGACTTCGGCGAGCTCCTCTTCGCTCATGGAATTGATCTGTCCGATACCGATGGTCTGGCCGTCCGCCGTGAACTTCTTGAAATCCTGCTGGATGATCTGCTGCGGGGTCTTCGCGCTCATGTCGCTGCCCGCGCGGAACATCTCCATCGCGAACTTCTCCGCGTCCACGCCCGCGATCGCCGCGAGCGCCTCGCCCGCCGCCCGGTCCGCCGGAGTGCAGGTGGGGCTGCGGTACATCAGCGTGTCGGAGAGGATCGCCGCGAGCAGCAGTCCCGCGGTCTGCGGATCGATCTCCACGCCGTTTTCATGGTACATCAGGTACACGATCGTCGAGGTCGAACCCAGCGGCTGGTTCCGGAAGAACACCGGCGCCGCCGTTACGATGCTGCCCAGCCTGTGGTGGTCGATGATCTCGAGGATCTCAGCGGCTTCCGCGCCCTTCACGGCCTGGCTCTCCTCGTTATGGTCCACGAGGATCAGGCGCTTCTTCCTGGCGCCCAGGAAGTTCCGCCGGGAGATCATGCCCACGTAGGTGTTATTCTCGCCCAGAACCGGGAAGTAGCGGTGACGCACCTGCGCCATGACTTCCTGGATGTCATCGATATAGTCGTCCGGACTGAAAGCCACGAGGCCTTCCGACCGCATGAAGAAGCTGATCGGAAGACTGGTATTCACCAGACGCGATGCGGTGTAGGTGTCGTGCGGCGTCGTGATGATCCGGCAATGATGCTGCTCCGCCTGACCGCGGATCGTCCGCGCCACCTCCGCGCCGTCGCAGACGATGATGCAGGCCGCGCCCATCTCCAGCGCACACAGCTGCGTCTCGTAGCGGTTTCCGAGGATGACCACGTCGCCGGGGCCGATGATGTTCTCCATGACCTCGGGGCTGGCCGCCGCCACGACGACTTTTCCGGTCTCGACGAAGCCCTCCGCGCTTCCGACGATCATCTCGCCGTCCAGCGTCTTCAGGATATTTTCGTAGGGGGTCTTCGCGTCCGCCAGAATGTCGGACTCGTACACGTCCATGTAGGACGCCACGATGTCGCCCGTCGTGATGATGCCCTGCAGGGTCTCCCCCTCGGTGACGCAGAGCGTGACCACGCCGGCGTTCCGCATCTTCTCCCACGCATCCTTCAGCGAGGTCGATGCCGGCGCGCCCTCCAGCTCGCGGATCTCCAGATCCTTTACCTGCATGCGCACGTCGGACAGCAGCGGAGGCGCTTCCACGCCGAAACGCTTCAGCACGAAGCGGGTCTCCTCGTTCAGATGGCCCGCCCGCCGCGGTTCATGGCGCTCGTCCGAGATCCGGTTTTTCAGCCGCGCGTAGGCGATGGCTGCGCAGACGCTGTCGGTGTCCGGGTTCTTATGCCCCACCACCAGTACAGGGCGTTCTTCTTTCATGGCCGTTATCCTTTCAGGTCTCTGCGGTCATTTATCGGTTACCGGTCATGCATTACTTATTAAAAGCAATGATGTTCTTCTCATTCAGCGTAAAGTCGTAGCAGTTAAAGCCCGCCGCCTTCTCCCAGCCGATGCCGTTCCAGAACGCGTTTCCGTTCTCGTTCGTTTCGAAGGCGATCAGGCGGATCTTATTTATCTTCTCCTCCTGCAGGCGCTTCATGCAGAACACGACCATCTCTTTCCCAATGCCGTGGCGCCGCAGATCCTGCCGCACGCACACGTGATAAAACTGGCCCTGGCGGCCGTCGTGGCCGCAAAGGATGGACCCGGCGACCTTCCCGTCCGCGTCGCGCGCGACCACGCTCATGCCGGGGTTCCGCCCGAGAAACCGCTCGACGCCCTCGCGGGAGTCGTCGATGCTGCGCATGGCGAAGCCCGAGATCGAGTGCCAGAGGGCGAAGACCTCGTCGTAGTCGTTCATGGTCATGGGGGTAAGGGTAAAATCACTCATCAAAGTACTCCTTCGAATGATCTTTCGGGATGAATGTTTACCTAATATAGCACAAAACTCCGCATATTTCATAAAAAAGCGCTCCGGAATGATCCGAAGCGCTTTTCTTACCTTTTCATACCCTTTTACGGCAGCAGAGGCACCATCTCCAGCCCGCGCTCCTCGGGCAGCCCGAAGACCAGGTTCATGTTCTGGACCGCCTGTCCGGCCGCGCCCTTCACGAGGTTATCGAGCGCCGCCATCACGATGATCCGGCCCGTGCGCTCGTCGATCACGAAGCCGATATCGACGTAGTTGCTGCCCTTCACGTTCCGCGTCTCCGCGCAGACGCCCGCGGGCAGCAGGCGGATGAAGCGCTCTTTTCCGTAGGCTTCCTCGTAGATCGCACGGATCTCCTCCGTGTTCGGGATCGCACCGTCTTCGGCGACCTTCAGGTCCGCGTAAGCGGTCACGAGGATGCCGCGGTCCATGGGCACCAGGTGCGGCGTGAAGTTCAGGACCACGTCCTCGCCGCAGGCGTAACCCAGCTGCTCCTCGATCTCCGGCGTGTGGCGGTGCGTCGCGACGCCGTAGGCCTTAATGCTCTCGTTCACCTCGCAGTACAGGTTCGCGGTCTTCGCGCCGCGCCCCGCGCCCGAGGTGCCCGACTTCGCGTCGATGACGATCGTGTCGTTCTCGATCACGCCCGCCTTCACGAGCGGGTA
>JAFWDI010000013.1 GCA_017513125.1 Lachnospiraceae bacterium
CGTCTGAAAGACCGGCTGGCAGCCGGGGCGTTTAGCCCGGCGTCAGAGCCTTCCGGCGGTAAGAGGACCGGCGCTAAAGAACCCGGCGATTTCGGTCATTTTTGACCGGCGTTTTTGGGTCAAAAGTTTCCGGCGTTGACAGGCAGATATTTTTGCCTGAAAAAATCCATGATTCCAATTGCAATTATGGCAGGGATCGATCTGATTGCCGACACTGTCATTTATATAATGTGTGTGAAACAGACAATTACGTATTTTGCATCTTCCCTGATATTTAAGTTATATGGAGGCCTTTTAATATATATTCCGCAACCGCTTTTTAATAATGCGGTTAGAAGTTTTAGGATGAGTTATGTTTTGAGCTTGTTCTTGAGCGGATTACTGGGCACGGGTTGTATGGTGATATGCTTTTTGGTTGGTATTCTTTTTTCAAGAATTAACAGGTTTTTTTATAAACAACATGTAAACAACATGTCATCCTACGAGAAAGATTAAGGAGGGGTTTATGAAAAAGAACAATATGATTCGAGCAATAACAATTATATGTTTAGCAGGTGCCCATGAATACGAATAAACCACACGGAAAAATATACAACTTTTTCTTCGCTAAGGATGATCCTCACGGGATGGCTTTTTTAGATATCTTTTATCCGGCCTGGACTCTTTTCCTGATTATCATCTGTGCCATCCGTCTGAGTAGAGGACAGCCCTGTTATGGTGTCTTGGGGCTCGCCGGCGCTTCCTGTGTTGGGTTCATTCTTTGGAAGATCCGGGTTTTGTCAGAAAAGAAGATCAGTTATGGCAAGGAGGATATGTTGCCCGAAGACCATACATAGTCTGTTTTGTGGTATTATAAAAAAAGAACGGAGAGCGTGCTATGGAACGAGAAACATTTACCCCACAAATAACGAAGGAAGAGGAGCCGAAGAAAGGCGTTCCGCGCCTGCTTATCCGCGCTCTGCTCGTGGCGGCGGTGGTTGTTTTTGCAGTCTGCATAAATAGCATCCGCTCAAACCGTGTGCAGCAGAGCTTGATCGATCGGGAAGAGGAGTTTCAAGCCGCGGCAGCGGCCATCCCGGAGGAAATCTTCCTCGGGCAGGCGCAGGTGCTGGACATGGACTCGGTGGTCGAAGTTTCTCAGGGCGAGGTCATGACACAGACGGTGGACGGGACGCCCATCGAACTGATTTATTTTCCGAATACCATCGAGGTGGCGCCCGAAATACCCGGAATCATGACCCTGGAGTTTCAGGATGCTGACGGGGATGTCTATCGGTTTGAGGCTAGGTATGCATTGTCCGAAGGAAAATTGACCTTGTCGGCGCCGGAGGAGTCGGCTCATGAGGCATTTGCCTCGCTCACGGACAGCCTGACTTACGACGTGTCCCTTGCGGACGGAGAGATCGGGCTTATACATGGACTGGCGGCACAGTTATATGTGAACCAGGGAATGCTCGGCTCGTCCGTGATCCTTCAGGGAACGGCCTGCTCGGAGGCAGATATGTATGAGGGGATCGCGTCCATCGACATGCAGATCACAGAGCCGGGCATCGAGACGCCATGTCGGCTGTTTTTCGCAGACGGCGGATCTTCGACTGATGCAGTGGGACGTTACACCGGGACTTATCACGTTGAGATCCAGGCGGGGGATCAAACGTATATGCTGGCGTTTTATAATAATTACCCATACGGGTTTACTATTCAGGATGGGAATGACTATTACTTTTATCATGATCCGGTCATGACAAGTGGCTGAATCAATGCAAAGACATATGAGCTCTTGGAAAACCACAGAGCAACACTGCGGCAGAATGTCCGGTGCTGCTCTGTGATTGCTTTGTTTGGTTGATGATATATTGCTTATTTTTGGGGCATGTCCTGATGTTTCTCCTTCGGCTGCCGAGCCCTTTCGGCGCGCCTCTGTTCGTTATAGGCATCCGCCTTTGTCTGACTCTGAGCGAGACGCTCCCGGACCGATTCCCGGATCGGAGCCTGCATGGCTTTCCTCTGGGCCGGATCCCAGAAGACGGCCGCCAGACGCTTTGTGATGTGGTCCGTCATCCCCTTGAACCGTTTCATCAGGATGTCCAGGGTCTGGCTGATGATGCTTTTCTGGCTGGGCGTATTTGGGCTTTTTTCGGAGGTCAGGTTTTTCTTCAGCCTCTCGATCTCATCGAAGTCGGCATTGTGCGTTTCCTCGATCACCTTCGCCGTTACGACGTCTACGGCGGTCTCATAGGCGACCTCGGCGACCTCGTCGATGAACTTCTCCGTGTCTTCGATGCGGATCGTCAGAGTGTCCAGTCTGGACTCCTGCTCTGAGATCTCCCGGGCCTGTTCCGCCAGCTTCTCCCTCTGCTTCATCAGGATGTAATCCTGTTTCTCCAGATAAGCCCTCCCGCCGTATTCCGGCTCCTGATCCAGGTGCAGCCCGTGCTTCGCGCAGATGTCGAAGAGCAGGGCCCTGCAGGCCGCGTCAAACGTCTTTTTGCGGTTGTTCAGCTTGCTCGGCTTTATGTCCGGATCAGGCAGATCGAAGCCCAGGGCCTCCAGTGCTTTTTCCTGCTGCGGAGCGATCTCACCATAACGGTTTTCACAGTCGAAGACATGGCGCTCATGGATGTGAGGCGTCGCTTCATCCAGGTGCAATGCCCAGTCGAGGATGTGGACGTGTTCCCCGAAACGGCGGTCGAACTCCTCGAAAAACTCCGCTGCGATCTCAGCCAGAACTTCCGGCGGGACCGACTGCTCCATCGTCCCGATTTGGATCAGTGATTCCTCTGGGCAGGTCTTCTTGTCGCCCCACAAGTCTTTCGGTGTACGGTCACGGCTCGAATGTCCGCTTTTGCGGTTTCGCTCATGCTGGCCTTCGCAGAAATCGAAATATTGATCATAATAAAACGCCTGCTCGATCTGTTCGAATGAATACGAGATCTGTTCCTCCTGCGCCTGATCCGAGGGAAAATGAAACCCTTGAAAACAGTCCCAGTATACGTTCCGTTTTGCGCGTTCTACGTCGATGTGGTCGCTGTTAGCGACGTTGAAACGGCGGTCATTATGCTTCGGGTTATACGCGCCGTTTTTGCCTGAACGGCCGTTGTGTCTTGTCAATTTCATGAATATCAGGTCCTTTCTGTCTATCAGTTTTTTCGTCAATCATGTTTTCCCCTGCCTCAGTTTTTCGCCGAAAACGCAGTGAAGGACGGCAGGTAATACCCAGTATGAAGTGTCGATGCTCGACACTTCTCCTGGGCAAGGACTGCCGCCCTTGACCCGCGCAGGCGCTCCGCCCTGCACCCGGTAAAACATCGTATCCGATACCGGAGGAAGCGCTGGGGCGGGAGAGTGTTTTATCCGTCAGCCGCCTTCCTCCGTCTTCATGCCGTCCATGACTGCTGCGATCAGGTCGATCCGCATCAACAGTTCCGGCTGCGGGCTTTCTCCGGCGGTCAATCGCTCCAGTTCGGACAGGATCGCCTGCATTTCCAGCTTCAGACCGCGGTACACTTTCGGGTTTCCGTGTACCACGACGTTCATGTCCGTCAGCCGGCGCGTGATGTATTCCTGCTTCGAGAGCCCTGCGATGTGCACTGCCGTTTCGATCAGTGCATCCTCCTCTTGCGATAACCGGAATGAGATTTGTTTACTTCTCCAGCGGCCTTGCTGATCCAGGTTTTTAGCTGACATGTCTCTGCCCTCCTTCGGCGTTTGCGGCCCATCTTTTTGCATCCAGTTGTTCCGCCATTTCCGATTGTTTGGACGGGAACAGGTGCGCATATTTGTAAGTGATGTCGATGCTTTCATGCCCCACTCTGTCCGCGATCGCAACTGCCGAGAAGCCCATATCGATCAGCAGGCTGATGTGGCTGTGCCGAAGATCATGGATACGGATGCGTTTGACCCCGGCTTTTGCCGAGCCCCGGTCCATCTCATGGTGAAGTCCCCATTTGGTCATATCGAAGATCCGCTGATTTGGCTTCACCCCATATAGGCTTTTCAGATAATCCCTGATTTCTTCTACGAGGAAGGACGGCATCTTGATGTCCCGGATGCTCTTGGGCGTTTTCGGATCTGTGATGATGTCCTGCTTTCTGAAACGCTGATAGGATTTCGTGATCGATAAGATACCTTTTTCCAGATCGAAGTCTCCCGGCGTCAATGCCAGCAGTTCGCCCTCGCGGATGCCCGTCCAGTACAGCAGCTGAAAAGCGTAGTAGTATGGCGGCTTCTCCATCATGACTTCTGAGAACTTGAGATATTCTTCCGTGGTCCAGAAGCTCATTTCCTGTCTGGTTTCCCTTCCCATGTTCCCGGCAGCCGCAGCGGGATTCGATTTCAGGTCGTAATACCGGACGGCGTAATTGAAGATGGCCGAAAGCTGGGCGTGGATCTTGCTTAGATAAACCGGAGAATAGGGTTCTCCTTTTTCGTCCCGGTACTCCAGCAGCGTGTTCTGCCATGCCAGCACATCTTTGACCTTGATCTCGTTCAGCTTCTTCTTTCCGAAATAGGGGAGGATCTTCGTCTCAAAGATATTTTTCTTTGAGATCCAGGTGGTCTCCCGTACGCGCTGATGTTTGTCAGCTGCGTATATTTCGTAAAACGTCTCAAACTCCATACTGAGGTCCGCTGCCTGCATGAGCAGAAACTGCCGTTCCCATTCCTGAGCTTCCTTTTTGGTTTTAAAGCCCCGGCGCATTTTCTTTTTGCGCTGACCCTGCCAGTCCTCATAGTAGAACGAGCTGTACCACGTCCCTTTATTCTGATCTTTGTATGCCGGCATCTCAGCCCTCCTTTCTGTCTGCGAGGCCATAGATCTGCTCTTCGAAGTACTGCCTGCTGACACGGCCCTGGATGGTCGTATAACCCTTCGCCCTGAGCTGTTCATTCCATTCCCGGATCATCCGGTAGGCCAGCGGCTGGGATATTTGCAGTTCTTCTGCGATTTCTGATGCTTTGATAAATACTGTGTTCTTCATATTATTACCTCCATTTTTCGTTTCTTAACTCATTATGCTTAAGTCGAGATCAGTATACTTTACTAAATTCAGTTAAGTCAATACAATGACAGGCACATTCTTAAATATTTTTATTTAAGTTTTTGTTGATTCACCTCATTTGCAGTGCTATATTGACTTCAACAGATTTGTTTAAGGAGGCCTGTTATGGCGATTGGAAATCGAATTCGTTTCTTCCGGAAACGCAAAGGGATGAAACAGAAGGAGCTGGGAGAGGCCCTCGGTTTCACTCTGAAGACCTCGGAAGTGCGTATGACGCAGTACGAGTCCGAAGCACGCACCCCGAAAGAAGAGATGATTCAGCAGATGGCCTATTTCTTCGGTGTCAGACCGGAAGCCATCAAGGTGCCGGACATCGATACATACACAGGCCTTATGCACACGTTCTTCGCCCTGGAGGATATGTATGGTCTGACCGTCGACAGCATTGACGGCTGCCTTTGCCTCCGGCTGAAACTGGATCTGGAAAAGCGCAGTGAGTTTACGAATGTTGGGGAAAGACTTGAGGACTGGCTCGAACAGGCCAGACTGTATCGTGAAGGAAAGATCACGAAGGAAGAGTATGACGACTGGCGTTATAACTATCCTGAAGGTTATTACGGCAAAAAGGAGTGAGTTGTTTCGTGATGTGGTTTTGCTTCGCATAGAAAAACCCTCTGAATATCAAGCCGATACTCAGAGGGCATTTTTATGCTTCTCTTTGTTCTTTGGAATAATGGGGCTTCGGCAGCAGTATCAAAATAGTATCATCTGCTGATCCGAGTCTCCGAAAAGCCTTATTTTTCAAGGCTTTCCGAGCTTTCGCTCATCATTCGTATTCCACCGTAGCCGGCGGCTTCGGCGTAAAGTCGTACAGCACGCGGTTAATGCCCGGCACCTCCGCGATGATCCGCTGCACCAGATGGTCGATCAGCTCAGCCGGCAGATGCTCCACGGTCACCTCCATGACGTCCGTCGTATTGATCGCGCGGATGATGCACGGCCAGTCAAACGTCCGCTGACCGTTCTTCACGCCCGTCGATTTAAAGTCCGGAACCACGGTAAAGTACTGCCAGACCTTCCCTTCGAGACCGTTCTTCGCGAACTCCTCCCGCAGGATCGCGTCGGACTCGCGCACGGCCTCCAGGCGGTCGCGCGTGATCGCGCCGGGGCAGCGCACGCCCAGGCCCGGGCCCGGGAACGGCTGACGGTCGACCATGTTCGCGGGCAGACCCAGCTCGCGGCCCACGACGCGGACCTCGTCCTTAAACAGGATCCGGACGGGCTCGACCAGCTCGAAGCGGGAGGCGATGTCCTCGGGGAGACCGCCGGCATTATGATGCGCCTTGATCCCGGCTTCGCTCTCGAGGATGTCGGGCCAGATGGTGCCCTGCGCCAGGAACTCCACGCCTTCCAGCTTTCTGGCCTCGTCGGCGAACACGTCGATGAACTCCTCGCCGATGATGTGGCGCTTCTGTTCGGGATCCGACACGCCGGCCAGCTTATCCAGGAAGCGGTCGACCGCGTCCACATAGATCAGGTTCGCGTTCATCTGTCCGCGGAACACCTCGATGACCTGCTCGGGCTCGCCCTTTCTCAGCAGACCGTGGTTTACGTGCACGCAGACGAGGTTCTGGCCGATGGCCTTGATCAGCAGAGCCGCGACGACCGAAGAGTCGACGCCGCCCGACAGCGCGAGCAGCACTTTCTTATCGCCGACCTGCGCGCGGATCTCCGCGATCTGCTCGTCGATGAACGCCTGCGCCAGCGCGGGCGTGGTGATGCGTTCCATGTTATCCGGACGCCTGATATCCTCCACCATAGTAGGTCCCCCTTATTAGAAATGATCTGTTTTCGGCAATGCTTCGGCCGGCAGGCTCCCGCCCTTCGGCCGTTTTTTAAAATTCCGCCCATTATTTTACTCCGAAATCGCGGCGGGTTTCAACATCATTGGACGAATAAAAGCAAATGACCTATAGTTAAGACAGTATAACAGCCTGCGCCCGGGCACGCGTTTTCGCGCGGCCGCTGAGGAGCGGAGAGGAGGCAGCATGAGCGTTTCATTGCGTGAGATGAAGCCGGAAGATATGCCGGCGGTCCTGGAGATCTGGAACCAGGTGGTCGAAGAGGGCGGATCGATTCCGTTCGAGGAGCCGCTGGACGAGGGCTTTCTCGGGATGATCCTGGCGGACGCGGAGAGCTATGTGGCAGTGGAAGCGTCGGATTCCGGAGAGGCTGTTGTCGGCATGTACTGCGTGCATCCGAACATCCTCGGCCGCTGCTCGCATGTCGCGAACGCGACCTACCTCGTGGCGGCGGGGCACCGCGGAAAGCACATCGGTGAGATGATGGTGCTCGACAGCATCGAAAAAGCGCGGAAGGCGGGCTTCCGCGCGATCCAGTTCAACGGCGTCGTGAAGTCGAACGTCCACGCTGTGAACCTCTATAAGCGCTGCGGCTTCGAGGTGGTCGGCGAGATCCCGGAGAGCTTCCGGGTGAAGGACGGGCACTACGAGAACGGGCTGGTCATGTACCGGAAGCTGTAAACGGCTCCTCCGGCAGCTCCCACTCGCAGAACTTCCAGTACGGGGCGTTCACCCGCTCCGTGTAGGCGTCCATGTCGACGCCCCTCCAGTCGTAAAATCCCTGACCGGCCTTCTGACCGGTCTTTCCTTCGGCGATCAGCTCGTCGATCACGGGCGGCACGTCCTTCCGGTCACTGATCACCGGGAAGATGTTCGCGCAGCCCGCGCGGTTCAGAGCCAGCCCGCCGTTGTCGAAATGCTCGAAGATTCCGATCGAGCTGTAGCGCGGGCAGAAGCTGTAGTTCAGGGCGGTGTCGATGTCGCGCGGATCGCAGATGCCCTCCTCGACGAGCGCGAGGCACTCGCGCCAGAGCGCGAACTGCAGCCGGTTCCCGATGAAACCGGGCGTGGGCTTCTTCAGCACGACGGGCTTTCTGCCCATCGACTCGAGGAACTCCTTCGCGAACTCCAGAACCCCGTCCGCGGTCTGCGGACCCCGGCAGAGCTCGTAGTAGGGGACGATGTGCGCAGGATTGAACGGATGCGTGACGATGATCCGGTCCGCGTACTTCCCGGCGCCCTCCGCCAGCCGCTCCGGCACGATGGACGAGCTCACGGAGCAGATCGCCCGCACTTTCGGGCAATGCTCCCCGATCAGCCGGTACACCCCGTGCTTCACCTCCGCGTCCTCCGCGACGCACTCGAAGACGATCTCCGCGTCCGTCATTTCATCATAGCCGCGCGCGACGGACAGGTAGCTGCGGCAGATGCCGATCTGCTCCTCCGTCACGAGCCCGTGTTCGAGGAACTGGCGGAAATGTCCCTCATACGTGTTCCGGAACCGCTCTTCGGACGCGTCCGAGCGGGCGAAGACCGCTGTGGGATGTCCGTGCCCGGTCGTGAGGACCGCGAGCGCGGAGGCGATCATGCCTGTGCCGATGACGGCGATACTGGTACTGGTCTTCATCTGAATTCTCCCATGATCATGATAAGGAAAGTGTTTGTGCGCCTGCGGCGCCCGGCATATGGGCGGCCAGGAGCCTTCGTTTCCGAAAATGTGACCTTGAGAACCGTCCCCAATGTCATACTCATTATACCAAATCGCCCGATGCGGTGATACAATAACAGGGAATACGGCCGGAAACGGACAGCGGTCTTTTATGCCGTTCCCGGATGACAGCATTAGTCTTTGAGAAAAGGAGAATGTGATGAATCAAAAGCAGGAACTGGAAGTCCGGCGCGCGGCGGACCGCATCCGTCTGCGCGTTCTGGAGCACACGGTCTCGCAGAACGGAGGATACCTGAGCCAGGCATGCTCCTCGGCGGATCTGTTCGCGACGCTCTACATGCGCGTCCTGAAGCTGGCGAAGCTGGATAAGCCTCTGATGCCTAAGAAGTTTAAGGCCGTCCCCGGCCCGAAGCAGAAGGCCGTCACCGGCGCACGCTTTAACGGAAACGGCAGCCCCGACTGCGACAGCTTCATCCTGTCGCCCGCGCAGTACGCGCTCGTGCTTTACGCGGCGCTGATCGAGACCGGGCGCATGGATGCGCGCGCTATGAAGGAGTATAACAAGGACGGCAGCTCGGTCGAGATGATCGGCGCGGAGCATTCGCCCGGCATGGAGGTCACGACCGGATCGCTGGGCCAGGGCATCTCGCAGGCGGCCGGCATTGCCTTCGCGCGGAAGGTGCGCGGGGATAAGGGCCGCGTCGTCGTGATGCTTTCCGACGGCGAGTGCCAGTCCGGAGAGTTCTGGGAGGCGGTCCAGGCGGCCAGCTACCACGATCTCGGGAATCTGATCTGCTTCGTGGACGTGAACGGCTTCCAGTGCGACGGAAAGATGACCACGGTCATGAACCTGGAGCCCTTCGATGACCGTCTGCGCGCGTTCGGCGCGCGGGTGTTCCGCATCGACGGACATGACGTGCAGGAGATCGAGCGCATCGCGAAGATGCGTCCTTCGAAGAAGCCGACCTTTGTGCTCTGCGACACGGACCCGACCCGGGGCCTGCCGTTCCTGAAGGAGCGCTATCCGAAGTTCCACTATGTGCGCTTCCTGGATCCGAAGGACCGCGAGCGCTACCGCGGATATTACGAGAAGCTGGCGGCGAAGGGAGACCTGACCGCCACGGCGGCGATCGAGGCGGAGAAGGCGGCGGCCGAAAAAGCCGCGGCCCATGCAGCGGGAAAGGAGGCGTGACCATGGAGATCCTGAAGAAAGTTCATTCCAGAAACATCGTCAAATGGGCGAAGAATAAAAAAGACGTCTACGTCCTTTCCGCGGACCTGACCAGTTCGGTCGAGGCGGACCTGTTCCGCGACACGTATCCGGACCGGTTCCTGTCCATGGGCATCGCTGAGCAGAACATGCTCGCGTTCGCGGGCGGCATGGCGCGCGAGGGGCTGACCCCGTTCGTGCACACGTTCGCGGTCTTCATCTACCGCCGCGCGTTCGACCAGATCGCAATGTCGGTCGCCTATCCGAACCTGCCCGTGAAGATGGTCGGCTTCCTGCCCGGCGTGCTGACGCCCGGCGGCGCGACGCATCAGGCCATCGAGGACGTCGCGGTCATGCGGGCGCTCCCGAACATGACCATCCTCGAAACCGGCGACGCGACAGAAGTCGAGTCCGTGCTCGACGTGGCCTATAAGGTGAAGGGCCCGGTCTACATCCGCATGCTGCGCGGCGAGATCCCGCGCCTGTTCGACCCGGCGGAGCCCATGCAGTTCGGAAAGGCCCGCGTGCTGAACGAGGAGAAGAAGCCGGACTTCGTGCTGGTGTCCTCGGGCATCTGCACCGAGGAAGGCATGCGCGCGAGACTGGCGCTGGCCGACCACGGCGTGAAGATCACGCATTACCACATTTCGACGCTGAAGCCGTTCGACCACCCGGAGATCATGGAGGCGATCGCGAACAGCAAATACGGCTGCATTACCTTCGAGAACCACAGCATCATCGGCGGTCTGGGCAGCATCGTCGCGGAGTGCATGGCGGAAGCCGGCCCCGGGAAGAAGCTGTATCGGATCGGCCTGAAGGACACGTTCGTGCACGGCGCCTCGAAGGCGTACCTGATGAAGGAATACGGCATCGACGCGATGTCCATGATCGCGCTCGTGGAGGGTGTGACCGGGAAGGAGTACGGCATCGAAGAGCACGACCTGGCGGAGACCTACACGCCCGCGATCCACAGCGACGCGAAGGCGGAGGCGCTGTAAAGGCGAGGGAGGCATTTATGCACTTCGAACATTATGACAATGATCGGCTGAAAGCCCAGCTGTCCGGCGAGCGCTTCACCGTGACCTACGAGCTGACCGGGACCGAGGCCGAGTGCCGGACCATCGCGAACGAGATCTGTGTCGAGCAGTCCATCGAGTTCCCGGTGGCGGCGACGCCCGCGGGAGACATCATTGACCAGATCGTCGGGCGCATCGAGGAGTTCACGCAGACCGCGGAGAACACCTGGCGCGCGGACATCAGCTTCGCGGTCGAGAACACCGCGGGAGAATTCACGCAGTTCCTGAACGTGCTGATGGGGAACTTCAGCATTAAGCTGAACGCGCGGATCATCGATCTGCAGCTGTCCCCGTCGGTGCTGGCTCTGACGAAAGGGCCGCGGTTCGGTATTGACGGTATCCGCGAGATGGTCGGCGAGCCGGAACTGCCGCTTTTGATGACGGCCCTGAAGCCCATGGGCATGGCGCCGTCGGATCTCGGAGAGCTCGCGTACACGTTCGCGGCGAACGGCCTGCAGGTCATCAAGGACGACCACGGCCTGTCCGACCAGGTCTACGCGCCGTTCGAGGACCGCGTGAAGGCCTGCTGCGAGGGCGTGAAGCGCGCTTATGAGGAGACCGGGAACCGCTGCCTGTACGTTCCGAACGTGACCGGCCCCGCGGAGGTGCTCCGTGACCGCGCATGGTTCGCGGTGGAGCAGGGCGCGGGCGGCATCATGGTCGCGCCGGGGCTCATCGGCCTGGATATGATGCGTTCGCTGGCGGAAGACGATACGATCGGCGTGCCGGTGTTCTCGCATCCGGCGTTCGGCGGGTGCTACTACATTAATCGCCAGACATTCTCGATCGAGATGTTTAACGGCCTGATCACGAGACTGGCCGGCGCGGACGCGGTCATCTTCCCGAACTACGGAGGACGGTTCGCGTTCACGAAGGAGGAGTGCCTGGGGATCGCCCGCGAGGGAAAGCGTGACCTGGGCGGCATGAAGACATTGTTCCCGTGCCCGTCGGGCGGCATGCAGATCGACCGGATCGGCGACATGCTCGAGACCTACAGTCGCGACATCATGCTGCTGATCGGCGGCGGACTGTTTACGTACGGACCCGACCTGGCGGAGAACTGCCGGGCGTTCCGCGACGCGATGTACAGGGCATGCGGCCGCGAATGAGCGGCGAAGAGATCATTTTCAGGAGATCGCGGCGGAGCGGTCATCCGGAACCATGATCGCAGAGATCATCATTGTAAGGAGAATACTATGGACGACGAGAAGATCTTACTGGAGTTTGACGACGGCGAAGAGATCGAGGTCGACGTGCTCGGGACGTTCGAGACGGACGGCCGCGAGTATGTCGCGGTGGCCCCGGACGACGAGAGCGGGGACGTGTTCCTGTTCCGGCTCGAGGAGAGCGCGAAGAGCGAGGATAATGAGTACGGCCTGGCCGACATCACCGACGACGCGGAGTTCGAGCGCGTGAGCGCGGCGTTTGACGCGCTGCTCGAGGAAGGCGAGGATGACGAGCCGGAGGAGTGACCCGTGTACGTGACGGATGAGTGCACTCTGTGCGAATCGTGCTTCCTGGTGTGTCCGGCAGGTGCGATCTATGAAGACGAAGAAGCGGGCCGCGCGGCAGTTCTGGAGGCTGCCTGCGTGAACTGCGGCGTCTGCATGGCCGAATGCCCGGAGAACGCGATCCATAAAGGAAAGCCGCCGAGGGAAGGCTGATCGTTCTGCGGCAGGCCGCGGCATGTATGAAGGCATTTATGAAAAGGAGATTATGATGTACGAACCTTATGACCTTCCGTATCCCGATCCGGACGCGTATCTGGCGCGCATCGGGATCACCGAAAGGCCCGAGCCCACTGCCGAAAACCTGGACCGCCTGGTCTATGCGCACCTGACCCATGTGCCGTTCGAAGACCTGAACCAGTCTCTGTTCGGCCGGCCCATCTCCCTGAAGACCGCGGACCTGTTCGAGAAGATCGTCGTGCAGAAGCGCGGCGGCTACTGCTTCGAGCAGAATATGGCGTTCCGCCGCCTGCTGAAGGATCTGGGCTACGACTCGGAGCCGGTCTACGCGCGCGTCCTGTGGGCCGATGATCCGATGCCTCCGGTCAGCCACTGCGCGATCCTGACCCGGATCGAGGGCGAAGATTTCTACCGTTACTGCGACGTGGGCTTCGGCGGGCCGGCACCCGCGGGGACGATCCCGGTGATCCCGGACACGGAAACGGCGGTCTGCGGCGAGACATGGCTCCTGAAGCGGCACGAGAGCGGCTGGATGGATCTGAGCCTGAAGAAGCCGGACGGGACCGTAGAGCCGGAGATTCGCTTCTGCCCGAACCGGACCGTGCCGCAGGACTTCATTGCCCCGAACTACTACCTTTCGGAGAGCCCGGAGTCGCCGTTTAAGCAGTTCATCATGGTGAACCTGCGGACGGAGACAGGGTCGCTGGCATTGACGGTCGATAAGCTGACCGTCCGCGAGGGCGGCGAAGTGACCGAGATCGAAGTCCCGGACCGGGATGCGCTGTTTGCGGTCCTGGAAAAATACTACGGGATGACGTTTGAGAACTGACACGGAACAGCCCCGGCTTCGGCCGGGGCGTTTGATTTCGATACGGAGGGACTGCTGTGTACGAAGAGTATAACGCGCACATTCCGGACATCCGCGCGTATCTGGACCGCATCGGGATCGCGGAGATCCCGGAGCCGACGATCGAAAATCTGAACCGGCTGATCTGGAACCACCAGATGCACATTCCGTTCGAGACGATCGACTCGGCGGTGTTTCACATCCCCATCTCGCTGCGCATCGACGACATCTTCGAAAAGCTGATCGTTCGGAAGCGCGGCGGCTACTGCCATGAGCAGAACGCGCTGCTCTGCCAGCTGCTGAAGGATCTGGGGTATGACGCGGACTCGTCCTTCGGGCGGATCATCCGCGGGGCGGACTACCGACCGTTTGCGACGCACCGGACCATCATCGTGAAGGATCCGGGCGAGGATTTCGAGCGGTTCGTGGACGTCGGCATGGGAGGGCCGCTGCCGCCGGCCGCGTATCCGCTGGCCGACGGGCATGAGGAGACCTGGTTCGGAACGACGTTCCGCATCCATCGGAGCGAAGAGCACTGGTGGATGATGTGCACGGTCGGGCCGGACGGGAGCGAGACCAGACAGCTCGAACTCTGCGACATCCGACAGCGCCCGGAAGAGTTCATCCCGGCGAACTACTACTGTTCGACGAGTCCGGAGCATGACTTTACGCACGTCCGCATCGTGAATCAGCGGACGGGAAACGGCATCCTGAGTCTGATGCACGATCATCTGACCATCCATAAGGGAGCGGAGAAGACGATCATCGACATTCCGGACGAGGAGACGTTCTTCCGCGTGGTGGAAGAGTATTTCGGGATGACGCTTACTGCTCCAGAGGCAGCCAGTTCATGAACGCCTGGATCTCCTGTTCCCAGAAATCCCAGTCGTGCGCGCCGGGAGTCTCGACGTAGGTCAAGCCGAACCCGCAGTCTCTCAGGTGATCACGGAATTCGCGGTTCACTTCGAGGAACGGATCCTCCGTCCCGATCGACAGGTAAAATTCAGGCAGGCGGGCGCCGCTTCGCCCGACGGTCTCCGCCAGCGTGTTATAGTCGTTCGGGCCGCCGCGGTACAGCTCTTCGGGTCCGCAGAACTCTTCCATGTAGCTGCGCTTCGAATAGAAGGCCTCCCCGGAGTCGTCCGCCGGGTAGGGATCCGTCATGAACGCGCCGGAGAACGACCCGACGCGGCTGAAGGTCTCCGGATAGCGCAGGCCGGTCAGGACCGAACCGATGCCGCCCATGGAAAGCCCCGCGACGTAGGTGTCTTCGCGCTCGGGCGAGAGGCGGAAGAGGGTCCGCGTGTAGCGCACGAGTTCGTCGCCCACGAACTGTCCCATGAGGTTCCGGCCGGGAACATTGTCGTCATACCAGCGGTTCTCGCCCGCGGGCAGAATCACCGCGAGACGGTGTGCCTGTGCCCAGCGGCGCAGCCTGGTGTTCGTGAGCCAGTCATACTCGCCGCCGTGCACGCCGTGCAGCAGATAGAGCGTCTTAAACGGCGTGAGATCGCGGTAGGAGCAAACGCCGTCGGGCTGGTCGTCGACCGGGATGATGGCATTTACATTTACCGAGCGCATCATGGATTCCGAGAAAAAGTTGAAATTTACCAGAGCCATGGGGACACCGTCCTTTTCTTTTGATGGTTTCATTATAGGCGCGGGGGCGGGAGAGGGCAATGACATGGACGTGAGGAAGCGTGGCGTTCCGGCGATTCTGCGCTATAATACATTCTTAAGGAGTCCGTGGTTATGAACCGGTTTGATCTGTACATCCGCACAAAAGACGATCTGATCGAAGCCGTGCGGCGTCTGGGCTTCGTCCCGCTCTTCATGAATTCCGTTCCGGGATTTTCTGTCGAGGAGCATGTGGACCCGTCGGTCTGGTTCGCCGGCGATGACGGCGTCTGGGAGTGGAAGGGACCCGTGATCCGCGAGAGCGGCTGCGCCTACGGAAAGTTTTTCGAGAAGAAGGCGGTCTTCGTCAGTGCGGAGTGGTTCCCGGATCTCGCGAATTACCGCAGGGACGGGTATGACTTCGACGCGCGCTGGGACGACGGACTGGCGTCCTTTAAGGATAAGGAGCTGTTTGATCTGCTGGATGCGCGCGCCCCGGTCATTTCCCGCGAGCTGAAGCGGGCGGGCGATTACGGAAAGACCGGCCGGAAGGGCTTCGACACGATCATCACGCGTCTGCAGACGCAGTGCTACGCGCTGATCAGCGACTTCGTCTATGAGAAGGACCGTTTCGGAAACACCTACGGGTGGGGCGTCGCCGAGTACTCCACGCCGGAGCTGTTCTTCGGACCGGACTTCCGCGCAGGCGTCTATCGCCGGAGTCCGGAGGAGTCGTACGCGAGAGTGTTCGATCATCTGCGGGAGCTGCTGCCGGACGCGGATGAGAAGACGATAAAGAAGATATTGAGGTGACTACATGAAGATCTTTGCTTATGCCCTCAGGGATTATGACGAAAAACAGTACTTTCTGCAGTGCGCGGAGGAGTTCGGCTTTGAGTACGGGTACACGGACGCGTATCCGGATATGGAGAACGCCGAACTCGCCCGCGGATATGACGGTGTGACCATCATCACGAACCCGGTCCCGGCGGAACTGATGGACCGGTTTTACGAGCTGGGCGTGCGGTGCATCGCCACCCGGAGCATCGGATTCGAGCATATCGACACCGCACACGCGAAAGAGATCGGCATGGGTGTCACACATGTGAGCTATTCGCCGAACAGCGTCGCGAACTACACGATCATGCTGATGCTGGCGGCGTGCAGGAAGTTCCCCGCGATCATGGAGCGCGGAGCGCTGCAGGATTTTACGCTGAAGGGGAAGATCGGGAAGGAGCTGTCCCGGTGTACGGTCGGCGTGATCGGGACCGGCAGGATCGGGGAGACCGTAGCCAGGCGGCTGGCCGCCTTCGACTGCCGCGTGCTCGCATACGACGTTTATCAGAAGGAGTCCGTGAAAGCGTATGCGGAGTATGTGGAACTGCCCGAGCTGTATGCGCAGTCGGACATCATTACGCTGCATGTGCCGGGAAATGACTCGAGTTATCACATGATCGGTGCGGACGAGATCACGCAGATGAAGGACGGCGTGATCCTGGTCAATGCCGCGCGAGGCATGCTCATCGATACCCCGGCGATGATCGCGGGGCTGGAGAGCGGGAAGATCGGTTTTGCGGCGCTCGACACGATCGAGCAAGAGGCCGGGCTGTATTATCTGGACAGGCAGGGCGAAGTCCTGGACAATCACGACCGCGCGATGCTTCTGGCCATGCCGAACGTGATCCTTTCGTCACACATGGCGTTTTATACCGAGGAGGCGGTCGAAGACATGGTGAAAAATGCCGTGCTGGGGCTGCTGAAGCATTTGCGGGGCGAGGAGAACGAGTTCGCGGTATAGGGCGGTGAGTGAATGTATCGACCGGTTTTCATGCGCCGGGGCGGAGACTCAAAGCGCGACCATGAGAATCGAACTGAGCACGCGGAAAAACAGAGGGAGGAATGTTTGCTTCCGGGCAAATTCATTCCAACACAGCTGAGGCGGGAAGACGCTTCCGAGTCTTCCCGCCGAATTTGTGCTGTGCCCCCTGTTTTTTCGATGGGCGAAGTTTTGATTCTCAGGGAACGGTGAGCGTCTCCGCCCCGGCGCTGAAACCGGCCGCTTTAGTTCCTCGCCGCCGACACCATCGCCTCCACATTCTCCGCGGGCGTATCCGGCGCCAGATCGCACCCGGGCGCCAGGATCAGGCCGGCTTTCGCCTGGGCCAGCCGCTCCTTCGCGATCCGCGCGACCCCCTCGGGCGTCTCGCGCAGCATCACGTCCACGGTGTTCAGGTTTCCGAAGATCGCGAAGTCGCCCTTCGCCTGTTCCTGCGCGAAGGCGATGTCGACGTCGTCCATCGAATAGATATTGATCCCGCTGCCCACGAGCGGCGCCACGCGCGGCGAGCTGCTGCCGCAGATGTGGAGCATGATCGGAATGTCCATGCCGGCGAATGTCCGGAAGACTTTCCGGATCGGCGGGAGAGCGTATTTCTCGAAATTCTCTTCACTGATCAGGTTCACGGCTGCAGACGGATCCGCGGATGAGATCCCGGTCGCGCCGCACTCCAGCTCGTACTTCAGCTCGCAGACCGTCAGGTCCGCGCATACATCCAGCAGGTGGTGCAGGGCATCCTGGTCCTGGTCCTCGTCGACGATGGCCCACAGCGCGGCGTCCATGCCCATCAGCATGGTCATCAGCGTGAACGGACCGACCGAGAATGCCATGATCGGCTTTTCGCCCGCGAGCTTCCGGTTCAGCGCGCCGAGCAGATCCTTCAGCATCTGCAGCATCGGGTGACCCTCCGCGAGTTTCCAGATCTTCTCGCCGGTCCAGTCCGCGGCGTCCTCCGCGGCCGGGAACGGAGGCTCCTGCCCGCCCAGAGCGGCCTTCAGCGACTCGTAGACCGCGATGTGCACCATGGCGCTGATGTAGACCATGTCGGAGCCGGACTTGTCATACTGGGCAATGATGAAGTCCGCAGCTTCGTCGGCAGGCATCCCCCAGAGCTGCGGCAGCTGCATGTCATTCTGCTTCATGAAGAAGTTATAGCCGTCGAGCAGCGCGACAGGGCGGCGCGGCGTGTCTTCGTAACGAATCGTTTTCATGATGAGCTCGGTCGACGTCATGGTGTACCTCCTTAACGGTGTATATACTTTCCGCGGATGCGCCGCGGCGCGTGTTCATTATCTCTGTATAAGTATAAGTTATAATCCGTTATTCCACCAGTGCAGAAAAAAATACACAAAATGTAGACGTTCTTCTTGAACAGCGCCCCAAAGTGTTGTATCTTCTATACGAAATGTAAATAAACTGTTTCGCAGAAGAGGAATCCGGCATGACGCGCACGCGATGAGAACATGGGGAAGGAGTATTGACCGAAGGGCCGATATTCTTTTTTTTATGAGCATCCGTGCGGAGCACCGCCGGGATCCGAAGGGAGAGGAAATGAGCGAAAAAGCAACCACACAGAATGCGGCTCTGAAGTACGATCTTCACGATAAGCCGCCGGTCCCGCAGTGGATCGTCCTGGCCATTCAGCACGTCTTCGCAATGTTCGGCGCGACGATCCTCGTGCCCATCCTGGTCAATGCCCAGGCGGGCGAAGAAGTCCTGACCATCCCGGTCACGCTGGTCTGCGCGGGCATCGGCACCCTGATCTACATCGTCTGTACGAAAGCAGGGTCACCGGTGTTCCTGGGCAGTTCGTTCGCGTTTATCGCACCGGTCGCGGCGGCCTACACCCGCGGCGGGAAGGGCGGCGCGTTCACCGGCATCATGGTGGTCGGCATCATCTACATCATCGTGGCGCTGATCGTAAAACTGGTCGGTAAGCGCTGGATCGACCGCGTGCTGCCGCCTGTGGTCATCGGTCCCATGATCATGATCATCGGACTGGGCCTGGCCTCCTCGGCGGTCGGCCAGATCGGCATCGCCTCGGGCACGGACATCAACTGGAAGGGCGTCATCGTGGCTCTGGCGACGTTCGTGATCACCGCGCTGGTCATGGTCCTGGCGAAGGGCTTCCTGAAGATCATTCCTTTCCTGATCGGTATCATCGGAGGCTACATCGTCGCTGTCCTGCTCGGGCTCGTGGACTTTACGCCCGTGCTGGAAGCCGGCTTCTTCAGCGTCCCGCATTTCCAGTTCCCCGGCGTGACGTATACGCCGAACCTGGGAGTGGCGCTGACCATTGCCCCGATCGCGATCGTGACCATGGCCGAACACATCGGCGACCACACCGCGCTCGGTGCGATCATCGGGAAAGACCTGCTGCATAAGCCGGGGCTCGACCGGACTCTCCTGGGCGACGGTCTCGCGACGTTCGTCGCCGGCCTGCTCGGCGGTCCCGCGAACACGACTTACGGCGAGAACACTTCCGTCGTCGGCATGACCCGCGTGGCTTCGGTCTGGGTCACCGGCACCGCGGGCATCTTCGCGATCATCCTGGGCTTCCTTGGGAAGTTCACGGCGCTCGTGCAGACGATCCCGAACCCGGTCCTGGGCGGCGTCTCGCTGCTGCTGTACGGCTTCATCGCGGTCAACGGCCTGAAGGTCCTGATCCAGAATCAGACGAACTTTAATAAGAATAAGAACATCATCGTGGCTTCGACCATGCTGGTGCTGGGTCTGGGCGGCGCGGCCCTGACCTTCGGCACGGGCAATGTCTCCCTGACCTTCTCGGGCATGAGTCTCGCGGCCATCGTAGGTGTGGTGCTGAACCTGTTCCTGCCGGAGGAGCGCGAGCCCATCATCGAGGAGATCGGTTACGAGGAAGAAGAGGACGCGCAGGGCGGTGCCGACGATGACGGAGACTCTGCGGAAGGAGGAGATGAGGAAGTGGAGATTCCTTTCACGGCGGGCGATGCGAGAGACCTGCCGAACGTTTTCGAGATGAATCATCCGATCATCACACATAAGCTGCGGGTGCTGCGCGATAAGAAGACCGGCACGAAGGAGTTCCGTGAGGTGGTCGAGGAGGTGTGCGTGTACATGTGCTACCGCGCCCTCGAGGATGCTGAGCTGAACGAAGTCGAGATCGAGACGCCCATCACGAAGATGGTCACGGGAGAGCTTGACGAGAACCGCTACGCGTTCGTGCCGATCCTGCGTGCCGGCATGGGTATGCTGGGCGGTCTGACGCAGGTCATCCCGAATGCGAAGATCGGTCATATCGGTATGTACCGCGACGAAAAGAACGGGAATAAGCCCGTGAACTACTTCTTCAAGGTCCCGAGCGACATCGAGCACAGGACCGTGATCCTGCTCGATCCGATGCTGGCGACCGGCGGCAGCGCGGTGGACGCGATCGACATGCTGAAGGAGAAAGGCGTGAAGAGCATTAAGTTCCTCTGCGTGATCGCGGCGCCGGAAGGCCTGAAGGTGGTGACCGAAGCGCATCCGGACGTGCCGATCTACTGCGGGGCGATCGACGATCACCTGAACGAGAAGGCGTATATCGTGCCCGGTCTGGGCGATGCCGGCGACCGGATCTATGGCACCAAGTAAACGGTTTGAGATCATATAAAAGAAAACGCGGGAGAATTCATTCTCCCGCGATCTTTTTTCTTATCGCCGTCAGGTCCGGATTTTGCTCCCCGAAGCATTGCTCCATCTCGACTTCGATCTCCCGGTACAGATCCAGCGCTTCTTCCGCGCGCCCCTGCGCCGCCGCCAAATCGGCCAGGGCTTCCTTCGCCCAGAACGTCTGGCGGTTAAACTTGCCGTTGAACAGGATGTTCATGCGGAGCGATTCGCTCAGAGCTTCCTTCGCCTCCTCATAACGGCCCATGTGCATGTGACATTTTCCGATATCGGTCAGCGAGCACGCGCTGTTCGGATTGTCGTGTCCGTCTCTTGCGACGTAGAACTCATGGCTTTTCAGCGCATAGGTCAGCGCGTTTTCATAATCGCCCATCGCCTGGTACATGCGGTCCGTTTCCAGCAGCGCATTTCCATAACAACCGCGCGAGCCGCACTTTTCCCGGCTGATGCGGATCGCCTCGTCGAAACATGCTTTGGCTTTCGCGAAGTCCCCGGTCTGATAGGCGATCCGTCCGATCTTCTGGTAAGCGTCGGCGAGGTTGTTCCAGGCGTCGTAGCCGTCGTCCTCACGGATGGCCTTCTTCTGGCATTCCAGACCCTCTTCGTAGTAAGGCGCCGCGCCGGGATCGTCCCCGCTGTTGTGATAGCATCCGCCGAGAAGCGTCGCGGCGAAACCGATCCGGCCCGGGTCATCCGGAAAATGCTCCCTGGCGTACTCCAGGAATCTGTGGCCGGTCCGGATCGACAGATCGTAACGCGCGCAGATCCAGGCATTGGGGGCCAGGTAACTGAAGAAGTCCCAGAGCTCGGGAATCGGATCGAAATAATGCTGAATGATATAAGCGTAATACGGCCACAGCTGCGCGCGTTCCTCCCGGTCCTTCGGCCAGAGAGAGCCCACCTCCCGCCACAGTCCGGCGAGGTACGCCTGACCGCGTTCGACGGTCGGGTGCAGCCGCTCGCGGACCACATCCGCGACCACCGGGTGCATGCTCAGAACGTCGGTATCCTCATCCAGCATCAGCCAGCTGTGCGCGATGAGCTCGTTCAGGTCGTCATAGGAATCCAGATCGCAGATACGGTAGAAGAGCTCGATATCCATGCCGGTGTAAGGCACCATGGTCATATAGAGCAGCAGCTGCTCCTGAGCCGGCGAAAGACCGGCCGTGGTGAACAGCCGGGCAATGAGATCAAAAGCCGAAACGCTCTCGGCGGTCCCTTCCCGGCGGATCTTTTCTTTCAGATGCGTGTTGATCCCGCCTTCTTTCAGAAGGGCCAGCATATCCGCGGCTTTTCGGCGGCTGGCCTTCATCTGCCGGGCGAGCAGTTCGACCGTGATCGTATGGCAGCCTACGAAGCGAATCATCTCATCTGCGGCCGGGAGCTGGTCATCGGACAGCGCCTTCCCGTAAGCGGTCAGGAACAGCTTCCGCACGGTCCCGAAGTCCGCGATGGGACCGATCTTCATGCAGGGGTAATCGTCATGCTCGTTTCTCGTCGTGACGAGAAGATGGCAGGGCAGAGCGCGAAGATCCGGGAAATGCGGATCGTCATCGACGTCGTAGTTGTCCAAGATGATCAGCGTGCGCTCCGAGGTGATCTTTCGCAGGGCGTCCATCCTGCGCCGGAAATAGTCTTCCTGGCTTTCACTGTCGACATCCTGAGGCGGCAGGTTTTCGATCCGCAGACGGTCGCTCGTCACGAGGTCGAGGATGCTGCCCTCGTACCCCAGGAACACGACGGTGTCATAGCGGTCGTGATATCTCTCCGCATAGGATTTGGCGATCTCGGACTTTCCGATGCCGCCCATGCCCTGCAGGAAGAGGACCTTTTCTTCCGGAAGGCGCTCCGCGATCTCCGCGAGTTCGTTTTCGCGCCCCAGAAACAGAGGGCGCGGCGGGACCGTGTCCTCCCGGAGCGTCATCTGGCGCGTATTGATGAAAAGGATATCGTCCTTCGACAGATGCTGTACGCGGGACACCAGTTCTTCCACGCGCTTTTCGAGCGGCGGGGTGGAAGCGTCCAGCCAATGATACGGACCCAGATGATAGCGGATATCCGGAGGGAGATCCGCGGCGTCCACCTTAAAAGGAACGATATACGTGCATGTCCGCGTCGCTTCGGCGAGTTCCTTCGGGCACTCCTTCGATTCGAAATAGTTCTCGCCGACGACGATGACACAGACGTCCGCCCGGTCAAAACCTTCCATGATCGCGGCCGCCCAGTTTCCGTACTGAATATCGCGCGGCGCGATCCAGCAGCGGATCCCCTCTTCCTCCAGCCGATGGCAGATGAGCTGGGCGATCGCCGCGTCTTTCGATGAATGTGAGATAAATACGATATGTTCCATACCATCATTTATAGGTGAAACCGGCGGCCCCGTCAATGCCGTAAAACGCGGCTGCGGTCCACGTGGACCGGATCGCGCTAAAAGTGTCGGATTCTTCGGACTTAAGTGATAAAATGTTCTCAGAACCGCACCCTTCATCGTCATCGAAAGGAGCATTCCATGAGCGAATATAAAGAGAAACGCCGCGCGCTTCTGGCCCTCATGACCGACTACCTCGAGGCGGTCCTTGCGAAGGATCCCTCCGGCTTGCCGATCGCGCCGGACGCGAACGTCCGCTATAACGGCGAGCCCTGTGCCCCGGGGGACAATGCCATGTGGCGGAAGACCCTGCGCTTCGCCGGACGGCAGACCTTTGTCGACACCGTGACCGGGAACGCGTTCAGCTTCGTGGTCTGCACGAATGAGGTCGTTCCGCTGCCTGAGCAGTACTGGCCGGACGAGGATCACCTGTACGTCTACTGGGCGAGCGCCTCGATCCGCCTGAAGGTCGAGGACGGGCTGATCACCGAGATAGAAGAGGTCGTGCTGGATCAGCGGATGAACGGCTTCCCGAACGATTTTTCGACCATTCAGCTTCCCGACCTGCAGCTGGAGATGCCGGTCCCTGAGGAGGAGCGTTACACGCGCGAGGAACTGATCGCGGTGGTCGAGGCGTACTGGGACAGCATCGAGCGTTCGGTGGATCCGTTCACGGCGCTGCCGACGCACCCTGCGAGCTACCGGTTGGAAAACGGATCGCGGACGGTCGAGGCATTGACCATGTCCGGATCCATGCTCAGCGAGTTTCACAGCGAAGGCTTCCGCTGGGAGACCCCGAAGTCCGAAAGGCGCTACCCGATCGTCGATCCGTCGCGCGGGCTGGTCGTGAGCTACTCGCTGTTTAAGGAGGCGAAGACCGGACCGACCGTGAGCCAGCACGGTTCGCTGATCGTCGAGGCGTTCCGCGTGGAGGACGGACTGATGCGGTATCTGTACGCGCATTTCCGCCCGGAGATGCAGAAGACCGGGTTTGAGCGGAGGTGACATGAAACTGTTTTTCACCGATCTGGACGGCACCATCCTGAACTCGGAAAAGGAGATCTCGCCCGGAAACCGCGCGGCGGTCGACGAGGCACTGGCAGCCGGACATAAAGTGATCGTGGCCACGGGCCGCCCGCTCTCCAGCGCGATCCGCCAGGCGAAGCGCCTGGGACTGGGCGGAGAGGGCTGCCTGCTGATCGCGTATAACGGCGGGATCATCTACGACATGACCCGGGAGGAGATCCTGCAGGCGCGGTCGATCCCGCTCCCGCTGGCGGAGGAGATCTTCCGCGAGGCGGAGCGCCGCGGACTGCATATCCAGACCTATATGGGCGACGATGTGATCGTTGAGCCGCGCTGTGACGATGAGGCCATCCGCTGGTATACGGACATGACGGTCATGAGCTTCCGCGTCATTCCGGAGATCGCGCAGCTGCCGATCGACCCGGTGAAGCTTCTGGTCCTGGAGTTCGAGGACCGGCCGAAAGCGGACGCGATGCGCGAGTGGGTACTGGAGAATTACCCGGGGCAGCTGGACAGCTTTTACTCCGCGCCGATGATCCTCGAGATCGTCCCCGCGGGCGTGAATAAAGGGGCGGCGCTCCTGCGGACCGCGGAGCTTCTCGGAGTGGACGTGAAGGACACGGTCGCCGCCGGCGACGAGGGCAATGACATCCCGATGATCCGCGCGGCAGGAGTCGGAGCCTGTATGGCGAACGGTATCCCGGAGGCGAAGGCCGCAGCGGACTATGTGACCGAGGCGGACTGCGACCACGACGGCGCGGCGGAGATCATCCGGAAGTTCGTGCTGAACTCCGAATGAGGCGGAAGCCCCATAAAGTGGGAGAAAAAGGCAAGAATAAACATAAATAACACATGTTATTGGGGCAAAAAGCCCGGAATAGGAGGGAATTATGGCAAATCAGGCAATCATCGAAAAAGTCAACGCGGTCGTCGCGGCTCCCAGCAGCTGCCCCGAACTGAAGGAAGCGGCGAACAAATGGCTCGCGGCGGTCGGCACCGATGCGCAGGAGGAGGCCGCGAAGAACCTGATCGCGGAGCTCGAGGAGGACGTCATGACCACGCAAAATCTGCTGGACCTGGTCACGTCCGAGCGCGGCACACAGATCTTCGGCGCGGAGAAGGCCGGACAGATCGCGGAGGAGGCCCGCCAGATGATCGCCGCCGGACAGACCGTCTGCCCCTGCCCCGGCTGCCAGGCAGGTCACGCGGTGTTGGAAGTAAAGGAAGGACTGTTCGAATGACCTTCGGGCGGGAGATCCTGTATTTTCCGCGGTATTGTCCCAATACCTAATAAGAGACCTAATAAGAGACGATCGTAAAAGTCTGCCGGACGGGTACGAAGACCCGTCCGGTAATTTTTTTGCAAAAATATGTTGACACTCGACATATGTCGTGATATGACATATGTCGACAGGCGACATATCGAGCGCCGACACAAGATCGACACGATGGGAGACGATAGTTATGAAGAAAAGTGAACCGATGTCGGAAAGCTACTTTTACATATTGCTCTGTCTGGCGAAGGGCGATAATCACGGCTACGGCATCATGCAGATGACGAAGGAACTGTCCGGCGGCGACGTCGTGATCGGATCGGGCACCATGTACGGCGCGGCCGGGAACATGATGAAGAAGGGCTGGATCCGGGAGACCATGTCGGAGGGCGCCGGGCTGGAGCGAAAAAGGATGTATCAGCTGACGGAAGAGGGCCGTGCCGCCCTCCGCGCGGAGATCGCGCGTCTGCGCCGGATGCTGGAGAACGCGGAGGAGGTGTGATCATGGCAGCGGAATACAGGACTTCATTTAAGGCTTACGCGGCCTGGAACTACCAGGGCGAGATCGACGATCTGAACCGGGCCTCGGAGCAGGGATGGCAGCTGGTTAAGGGCGGATGCTTCCACAGCCGGTTCGTGAAGAATCCCGGCGTGCGCTACCGCTATCAGCTGGACTACGGGAAGATCGGGGATATGCCCCGCTACCTTGAGACGTTCCGAGAGCAGGGGTGGGAGTATGTGAATTCCACGTGGAACGGCTGGCACTATCTGCGGAAGCTGTATGATCCCTCGCTTCCGGAAGAAGAGTATGAGATCTTCACGGACCGCGAGTCCCTGCGGGAGATGAACGGCCGCTGGGTGCGGCTGGCCCTGGCGCTCGGCATCATCCTCCTCGCGTTTGCAGTGTTTTATCTGATCCAGCTGATCCGGACGCCGCAGCTTTCCGCGCTGGTCCGTGTACTGATCTTCGGCATCGAGAGCGCGGTCCTGCTGCGGGGCGCGGCCGTCATGCGGAACCCGGACTCCGGACGGCGCCGGGCGAAAACGAACCTGGCTGTATTTATCACAGTGATCCTGATCGGCCTGGTGGCCGGGTGTGTCCTGCAGCTGGCCCGGCCAGGTTTCCAGACGAACCAGCAGGCTTCGGAGATCGATGAGCCGATCGTCGATAACCGCTGGGCGGATTTTCAGGTGTACTATCTGGATCTCTACTATCTGGATCTGGAGATGGAGTCGCGGGATCCGATGACGTTCGCGGTGGTCAATGATGCCGGCGAGACCGTGTACTCAGTGACCGATACGGACTTCAGCGAGGAGGACATTGCCCTGCGGCTGTCCCGGGGACATTACCGGTTCTCCATGAGCTGCGAATCCGGCTATCGTGTGGACTGCTCGATCCGCTGATCTCCGAACAGAAAGAAAACACGTGATGTGCCGGGAAAGGGACATGCCCCTTCCCGGCATTGTGTTATAATGGGGCCATGCTTTACGACAAAGACATCCGCGAACCGCTGTATGAGTTCCTCGAGGGACTGTACGGAAAGGTCCGCATCCTGGAAGAGAAGAATATCGGCGGATCGCGCGCGGACGTGCTGATGATCGCGCCGGGGGCGCTCTTCGGCATCGAGATCAAAAGCGACGCCGACAGCTACACCCGGCTGGCCTCGCAGGTGCGGGACTACGACCGGTTCTGCGACTACTGCTGGGTGGTCGCGGGCAGCAGCCATGCCGCCCATGTGGACGAGCATGTGCCGGCGCACTGGGGGATCATCACGGTCGACGAGGAGATCGCGGACGACGGTCCGGACGATGACGCGCCGGCCGCCGCGGCGCCGGACTTCTATATCCTGCGCCGCCCGGAGAAAAACCCGGCGGACGTGCTGCGGGCGAAGCTGATGCTGCTCTGGCGCTTCGAGCTGGCGAACATCCAGGCGAAGAATGAACTGCCCGCCTATAAAGGTAAAAGTAAGGACTTCGTGCGGGAGAAGATCTTCGAGAAAGTGGAGCCCGACATCCTCCATGATCAGATCTCGGAGGAGCTGTTCGAGCGGGACTACACGACCATTGCTCAGCGGATCAATGAATACCGCATGGCAAACGATCAGAAGCCGCGCCGGAAGCGGAAGTACCGCAGACGCAGAAAACGGGCGGTCTGATCATTGCCCGAAAGAGGAGAACACATGTACACCGTCACACCCGTCGGAGGCGCCCCGGGAGGGGAAGCCTTCCTGATCACGACCCCGGAGAAGACCGCTCTCGTCGACAGCGGTTTCGCTTTCAGTGCCCCGCAGACCGCCGCGAACATCGAGCGTGCGCTCGGACGCCGGCCGCTGGATATGATCCTGCTGACGCACACGCACTATGACCATGCGAGCGGGAGCGTCTGTGTGAAGGAACGCTGGCCCGGTGCGGAGATCGTCGCCGGGACCTATGCCGCGCGTGTATTTAAGCGCCCGGGGGCGCGAGAGACCATCCGGAAGATGAACCGCGCCGCGGCGGCCGAGCGCGGCATTTCATGGGACGATCCTGCGATGCCGGAGAAGCTCCGTGTGGACCGCGAAGTGCGGGAGGGCGACGTCATTGATATGGGCAGCGTGAAGTTCACGGTCTTCGAAACGCCCGGCCACACGAAATGCTCGATCTGTTTTTATTCGGAGGAGGAGCGGCTGCTGCTGTCGAACGAGACCCTGGGCATCCTCGTGCCGGAGAAGGACATCGTCTACCCGAGCTTTCTCGTGAGTTACGTGGACAGCATCGCCTCCCTGCGGAAGGTCATGACGCATCCGGTCGAACACATCCTGTTTCCGCACGTCGGGCTTCTGGAGGGGCAGGTGATCCGCGGGTTCTTCCCGCAGGCGCTCTTCTGGTTCGAAAAGACGAAGGACGCGGTCTGCGGCGCGTACCTGACCGGCGCCCGGGGCGATGATCTGATCGCGGTCATGGAGCGCATGTTTTACGACGAGAACGCGCTGCTGCTGTATCCGCGGGCGGCGTTCCTGCTGAATGCCAGCTACATGGTCCCGATGCTGATCCGCGAGTGTCTGGGGATCGAGGGCTTCGACCTGCCGCATGAAGTGCGGGAGTAGAGATCTCCGCTATACGCTTTTGCGCTTTTTCAGCCTGACCGCTGTTTCGATCTTCAGCGGCAGGCTGTTTTTGTTTTCGATCCGCTCGATCACGCGTTTCGCCGCCATCTCGCCCAGGTACTGTTTCGGAACTTCCACGGTGGTCAGAGGCGGAGACAGGTATTCGCAGATCGGCAGATCGTCAAAGCCGACCACGGCGATGTCCTCGGGGATCCGGTAGCCGGCCTCCTTAAACGCCCGCATGACTCCGACCGCGATGTGATCGTTGTCGGAGAAATATGCTCCGGCCGGCTCCTCCCCGGCTGCCAGAAGCGCCTTCATATCTTCATAGGCGCCCTCCTGCGAGGGGGTGAGCAGATGAACGGGAGACTTGGAAGGTGACATGCCGTGATCCCGCAGAGCCTTGTAGAAACCGTCCGCACGCTGGTTGAAGTTCTCGATCCGGTAGCTCGAACGCAGGTAGCCCGGCTGGGTCTTTCGCTTCGAGATCAGCCAGGAGGCGGCGAGGTAGGCACCCTGGACATTGTTGATCAGCACGCAGTCGAAGTCCTGCCGCTCGAAATACGCGTCCACGAGGACCACGGGGATCTTAAAAGACGCAAAAGGCTTCAGAGAACTTTCGTCCATCTCCGTCGCCAGCAGAAGGATCCCGTCGAAGCCTCCGGTCCGCAGGCCCGCGATCTGGTTTTCCAGATCCTCGTCCTCGTACAGATAGCGGATGATGAGATCGTAATGCGCCTGCTTACAGCCCAGGCTCACGCCCTCGGACAATGCCGAGAAAAACGGCGTATCGTCCACGACGGCACCGCTCTTTTTATAGATCACGAAGCAGATCAGCCCCCGTCCCGCGCCGGGGGAGAGCGCCTTGCGGGAAAAGTCGTAGCCGGCCTCCCGCGCAGCCTCGAACACACGCCGGCGCGTCGCCGTGCTGACGCCGGGACGGTTGTTGAGAGCCAGGGAGACTGCCGCTTCGGACAGTCCCAGGCGGGCGGCGAGTTCTTTTGCGGTAACGGACATGGTTTGATCCCTTTCATGCTTTTTTCAGTTCCGGCGGTTCCGCGTGACCGCGCCGCCGGACATTCCCAGTATATCGTCGGAAATACGCGTCATCCAATCAAATTTAGTAAATTTAGTAAAACTTTACTAAATTTCCGATATCAATTTAGCTGCCCCGCCGATATAGTAAGGTCAGAGAAGGATGGTGATCCTATGAGCGAGAAGTATATCATCGGCATTGACCAGAGCACGCAGGGGACGAAAGCGATCCTGCTCGATCGGACCGGCGGGATCGCGGGAAAGACCTATCTGCCGCATGAGCAGATCGTGAACGAGCAGGGCTGGGTCTCCCATGATCCGGAGGAGATCTTCCGGAACACGGTGCAGACCGTGAAAATGCTGATCGGGCAGACGGCTGTGGACCCGAAGGACGTGGCGGCCATCGGGATCTCGAACCAGCGCGAGACCACCCTGGCCTGGGAGCGGGAGACCGGAAAGCCGGTCGGACATGCCGTCGTCTGGCAGTGCGCCCGGGCGAAAAAGATCGCGGCGGGAGCCGACGAGGAGTTCGCCGCGCTGGTTCGTGAGCGGACGGGCATCCCGTTCTCGCCTTATTTCCCGGCGGCGAAGGCGGCATGGATCCTGCGGAACCACCCGCGGGCGAGAGAACTCGCCGAGGCGGACGGACTCTGCATCGGCACCGTGGACGCCTGGCTGATCTGGAAGCTGACGGGCGGAAACGTTTTCCGGACGGATTTTTCGAACGCCTCCCGGATGCAGCTCTTCGATCTTCACACGCTTCGCTGGAATGAAGAGATCTGTGCCGGACTGGGCATTCCGGTCCCGGCATTGCCCGAGGTGACGGACTCCGACGGAGATTACGGCGCGACGACGCTGGAAGGCTTTTTCGAAGAGCCGGTCCCGATCCGCGGCGTCCTGGGCGACTCGCACGCGGCACTCTTCGGACAGGGCTGCATCCGGCCCGGCATGGCGAAGGCCACCTACGGAACGGGCTCGTCCGTCATGATGAACATCGGCCCGGCGTTCCGCCGGAGCACTCACGGGCTGGTGACCAGCCTGGCATGGGGCCGGAGCGGCCGGGTGGATTACGTGCTGGAAGGAAACATCAACTACTCCGGCGCGATCATCACCTGGCTGAAGGAGACCGGTCTTCTGACCGATCCGGCAGAGAGCGGAGAGCTCGCCGAACAGGCGAACCCGGCCGATACGACATATCTGGTCCCGGCATTTTCCGGTCTGGGCGCGCCGTACTGGAACAGCGAGGCGCGTGCCGCTTTCGTCGGCATGAGCCGCACGACCGGACGCGCGGAACTGGTCAGGGCGGGGCTGGAGGCCATGGCCTATCAGGCGGCGGACATCGCGGAGGCCATGGGCGAGGACGCCGGGCTCGCGCTCGAGGAGCTGCGGGTGGACGGCGGACCCACGGCGAACCGGTTCCTGATGCAGTTTCAGAGCGATATGCTCCGCGCGTCGATCCGCGTTTCCGAGGTCGAAGAGCTCTCCGCGGTCGGGGCGGCGGTCATGGCCGGGATCGCGGCCGGGGTGATGGACGAGAGCATCCTGAACGCCGGGAGGACCCGGACCGTATACAGTCCCCGCATGGACGACGAGACGAGAGAACGAAAGATCAGCGGCTGGAAGGAAGCCGTCCAAAGCATACTGGGAGGAGAGAGATTATGAAAGCCAACATCAGGCTGGGCTTTGCCCCGACGCGCCGCGCGATCTTCAGCGCGCCGGCCGCTGTGGAGTATCGGAACCTGACCGCGGACCGTCTGCGCGAACTGGGGGTCGATTTCGTGGATATCGACGATATCAATGACGAGGGCCTGCTCTACGACGACGCGGGTCTGGAGAAGATCATCGAGAAGTTTCAGCGCGAGAAGGTCGACGGCCTGTTCCTGCCGCACGCGAATTTCGGCACGGAGTACGAGTGCGCGCGGCTGGCGAAAGCATTGAACGTGCCCGTGCTTCTCTGGGGGCCGCGCGACGAGCGCCCCGACGAGAACGGCATGCGCCTGCGCGACAGCCAGTGCGGCCTGTTCGCGACAGGAAAGGTGCTGCGGCGCTTCCGCGTGCCCTTCACCTATATGACGAACTGCCATCTCACCGACCCCGAGTTCGAGCGCGGCATCCGCGATTTCCTCGCGGTGTGCAATGTCGTGAAAGTGTTCCGTCACACGCGGATCCTGCAGATCGGCCCGCGCCCGTTCGACTTCTGGAGCACCATGTGCAATGAAGGCGAGCTCCTCGAAAAGTTCGGGATCCAGCTCGCGCCGGTCCCGCTGCCGGAACTCTACGCGGAGATGAAAAAGTGGCGCGAGGAGAAGACCGAGGTCGGCCGGATCGTGGCGTACTGCCATGAAAACATGAACTGCGACATTTCGGAAGAGTATCTGCACAGCGTCGCGGAACTGAAGGCCGCCATGAAGTCGCTGGCCGAAAAGTACGGCTGCAATGCCATTGCCATCCAGTGCTGGAACGCCCTGCAGGACGAGATTCACATCATGCCCTGCGCGGCGAATTCCCTGCTGAACGAGGAGGGCATCCCGGTGGTCTGCGAGACGGACATCCACGGGGCGATCTCGCAGCTGATCGCCGAGGCGGCTTCAATGAACGAGCGGCGCGTGATGTTCTCGGACTGGACGGTGCGCCATCCCGACAATGACAACGGCGAGCTCCTGCAGCACTGCGGCCCCTGGCCCATCAGCGTCGCGAAGGAGAAGCCCACCATCTGCGTCCCGGTCGCTTTCCCGGAGAACGGCGCGGTGTCCGCCGAGGCCCAGCACGGCCCGATGAGCCTGGTGCGCTTCGACGGCGACGAGGGAGAGTATTCGATCCTTCTGGGCCACGCGCGGGGAATCGACGGCCCCTGGACGCGCGGGACCTATGTCTGGGTCGAGGTCCAAAACCTGAAGCGCCTGGAGGCGAAAGTGGTCGAAGGACCGTACATCCACCATGTGGCGGCCATCCACGGCGACGTGGTCCCGGTGGTGTACGAGGCCTGCAAGTATATCGGCGTAAAGCCGGATCTGTACGATCCGATCGAGGAAAAGGTGAAAGCGTACCTCCGCGGAGAGGACGTCGTGTTTGACGAGGTGTGATATGGCGGATCACGACAGGACGGACAATGTAATGAAAGACCATAAGATGACGAACAGCGAGCTGGCGCTGCTCAGCTGCCGGCTGCGGGAGCAGACCGTCGATGTGATCACCGGCGCGAAGACCGGGCATATCGGCGGAGACATGAGCGTGATGGATATCCTGGTCATGCTGTATTTCAGGCACATGAACATTTCCCCGGCGAACATGGATGACCCGGACCGGGATAAGTTCGTGCTTTCGAAGGGACACTCCGTGGAGAGCTACTATACCGTGCTGGCGGAGAAAGGTTTCTTCGATTTCGAGGCCTATAAAAACAGCTTCTCCCGTTACGGGTCCGAGTTCATCGGCCACCCGCACAATACGATCCCCGGCGTCGAGATGAACTCCGGTTCTCTCGGCCACGGCCTGCCGGTCTGCGTGGGCATGGCGCTGGCCGGGAAGATGGACGGGGCGCCGTACCGCGTCTTTACCGTGATGGGCGACGGGGAACTGGCCGAGGGCTCCGTCTGGGAGGGCGCCATGGCCGCCGGGCATTATCATCTGGACAATCTCTGCGCCGTGGTGGACCGGAACGGACTCCAGATCTCCGGGAGGACCGAGGACGTGATGAGCCATGAGCCGCTGGCGGACCGCTTCGCGGCCTTCGGCTGGCATGTGATCGAATGTGATGGTCACGACATGGATTCGCTGGACGCCGCGTTCCGCGAGGCGGAGGCTTTCAGGGGCATGCCCAGCGTCGTGATCGCTCACACCGTCAAGGGCTGCGGTTCGTCCGTCATGGAGGATAAGGCGGCCTGGCATCATAAAGTCCCCAACGCGGAAGAGGCCGCACAGATCCGGGCCGATCTGGAAGAGAGAAAGGAGGCGTGCCGCCATGCGTAAACTGCCTGAACTGAACGCCGCCGGCAATAAGATCCCGAACCGCCAGGCCATCTGCGAAACACTGATGGAGGCGGCCGGTCGTGACCGTAATGTGGTCGCGCTCTGCAGCGACAGCCGGGGCTCGGCCTCCATGACGCCCTTCTTCGAGGCTTTCCCCGAGCAGAGCATCGAGGTCGGCATCGCGGAACAGAATCTCGTCGGCATCTCCGCCGGTCTGGCCAAATGCGGCAAGAAGCCCTATGCCTTCTCGCCCGCCTGTTTCCTCTCGACCAGGAGCTATGAGCAGGCGAAGATCGACTGCGCCTATTCCGATACGAACGTGAAGCTCATCGGCATCTCCGGCGGCGTGAGCTACGGGGCGCTGGGCATGAGCCATCACTCCGCGCAGGACATCGCCGCGATGTCCGCCATTCCGAACATGCGCGTGTATCTGCCTTCCGACCGGCACCAGACCCGGAAGCTGATCGAGGCACTGCTGGAGGATGAGAAGTGCGCCTATGTCCGCGTGGGCCGGAATCCCGTGGAGGATATTTATTCAGAGGACGACTGCCCCTTTGAGATGGACCGTGCGACGATCCTGGCGGACAGCGAAGAGTACGACGCCGCCATCATTGCCTGCGGCGAGATGGTGCGGCCCGCGGTCGAAGCCGCGAAGTTATTAAAAAACGACGGCATCCGAGCCGCCGTGGTGGATATGTACTGCGTCAAGCCCATTGACCGGGAAGCCGTGCTGACGGCCGCCCGCAGGGCGAAGCTGATCGTGACAGCGGAAGAGCACGCGCCTTTCGGCGGACTGGGATCCATGGTGAGCCAGATCGCGGCAGCTGAGTGCCCCAGGCGCGTCATCAATCTGGCGCTGCCCGACGCGCCGGTCGTCACCGGGAATTCCCGGGAGGTCTTTGAGACCTACGGGCTGAACGCGGCCGGAATCGCCGCCGCGGTGAGAGGAGCGGAAGAGTTCCTGTAAGGAGGGTCCCGGAAAGTAAAAAGGAGGCCGGCTGCGAGCCGGCCTCCTTCGTTTCGTGTCGGTCAATGATCACGTTCAGTCGAGCACCTCGATCATGCTCGTCGTCGTCGCGATGCCCCAGACATGATAGTCCTCGTTAATGATCGTGACCACGCCGGTCAGGCGCACATGCGCGCCGTCCGCGGGATAGTCGGCGTCGGTGCCGTCCACGATGATGAACTGCGTGCCGATGCGCTGGCTGCCGTCTTCGTTTGCCTCACCGATCGCGTAAGATGAACCGGGGTGGATGACCACGCCGTCGATCGTGAGGATCATGTCTTCATACTCGCCGTTCTGGATCGCGGAAGCCTGTGCGTCCATGACCTCGAAACTGCCGAAACCGACCTCGATGTCGGGCGAACTGAAATCGTACCCGGACAGGTCGATGGCGCCCTCGACAGCGTCCGCGGCGGCATCCGCAGCGTCGGCAGCGGCGTCGGCTGCGCCCTGAGCGGCGTCGGCCGCATCGTCAGCGACATCCTGCGCGGCGTCCGCAGCGTCATCGGCCGCGTTCCCGCCGCCTCCGCAGGCGGTCAGCGTACCCACGGCCAGAGCCGCGGCGATTCCCAGAGCCAGTAATTTTCTGATCTTCATTTTTTCCTCCTTCTGCGTGCCCGACGGAAAACCGTCTTTCCGTGCAGGGCCCGTTCTGTTTGTGCAGGAACTATTATAGCATGTTCTTTTGAAAGACAAGTGCATAATGAGCAGTGTTATAATACAATATTTACAGGAAACATCAGGTCTTACGTCTGCTGAGGAGGGGGAGCCTATGCTGACACCGAAACAAAATCTTCTGGAATGTCTGAAATTCCAAAACGGTCATCCCGAGTGCCTGCCGAACGACTACACCATGATCCGCGGCATCCCGGGTGATCCCTGTTTTAAGTTCGCCCGCGGAAACCGCGTGCGCGGGACCACGTCGCTCGACCGCTGGGGCACGACCATCCTGTTCCCGGAAGACGCGCCCGCCGCGGTGCCTTTCGTGACGCCGGAGAACGCGCCCTGTAAGGACATCGAGACCTGGCGCGAGGAGGTGAAGGTCCCGGATATTGCCGGGTATTGCGCCGGCGCCAGCTGGGAGGAATCGCTGGCGGCGAAGGCAGAGATCGATCAGGACCGTTATCTGACCTGCACGGTCATGGGCACCGGCATTTTCGAGCAGATGCACATGCTGATGACGTTCGACGATACGCTTCTGGCGCCCATCATTGACCCGGACAACACGCACGACATGATCGAGGCGATAAAGGAATACCGCCTGACCTACATGAAGCTGATCGTGGAGAACCTGCATCCGGACATGATCATTTCCCACGATGACTGGGGCTCAAAGAACGGCCTGTTCTACTCGCCGGAGGTCTGGGAGGAGTTCTTCATGGAGCCCTACCGCGAGCTGTATCACTATCTGCATGAGAACGGCGTGATCGTCATGCATCACGGCGATTCGTATCTGGAGCCCATCGTCGAGCAGATGGCGGACATCGGGATCGACATCTGGCAGGGCGTGCTGCCGACGAACGACATCGCGAAGATCAGCGCGAAGGTCGGCGGCCGCATGCTGCTGATGGGCGGCATCGATTCGATCATTGACCGCCCGGACGTAACGGAAGAGGAGATCCGCAGGGAGACCCGCCGCGCCTGCACGGAGTACGGCGAGCTGCCCGGCTTCTGGCCCGGGATCACTTACGGCGGTCCGGGGACGCTTTATCCCGAGGTGCTGCCGGTGATCGTGGACGAGATCGACAGGTATAATATGGAGCGGTTCGGGGTGGCCATAAGCTGACCGCGCGTCAGCTTATTATTCCTCCTGAATCATACAAATTTTCTAATAACAGATATAAATAATATATAAACAGGTGGGCATCATGTTAGAATGATACCCACCGTTCTTTTTTTCATTTTATGGGGAGAAAAATTATGAAAAAGAAAGCAGTCATCATCGTGATCCTCGCGGTCGTCGTCGCGCTGATCATCGGCACGCTGGCCCGCCCGGTCGACATGGGCGCGCTGGATGGCTATGTGAGCCCGTTCTACGCGACCCCGCTGTCGCTGCTGCCTCCGGTCATCGCGATCGTGCTGGCGCTGATCACGAAGGAGGTCTACTCGTCGCTGTTCGTCGGCATCGTGGCGGGCGCGCTCCTGTACTCGAACTTTAACGTCGAGCTCGGCCTGAACACCATGCTGTTCAATGAAGAGGGCGGCATGATCTTCAAACTCGCCGACTCCTGGAACGTCGGCATCCTGGTGTTCCTCGTGCTGCTGGGCATCCTGGTCGCGCTGATGAACAAGGCCGGCGGCTCCGCGGCGTTCGGCCGCTGGGCGGTGAAGCACATCAAGACCCGCGTCGGCGCGCAGCTCGCAACGATCGTGCTCGGCATCCTGATCTTCGTCGACGACTACTTCAACTGCCTGACCGTCGGTTCGGTCATGCGGCCCGTGACGGACACGCACAAGGTCTCGCGCTCGAAGCTGTCCTACCTGATCGACGCGACGGCGGCCCCGGTCTGCATTATCGCCCCGATCAGCTCATGGGCGGCGGCGGTCACTTCCTCGGTCCCGGACGACGCCGGCATCAACGGCTTCGTGACTTTCCTGCGGACCATCCCCTATAACTTCTACGCACTGCTGACGATCCTGATGATGGTGGTCCTCGTGGTGCGCCGGATCGATTACGGTCCCATGCGGAAACATGAGCTGAATGCGATCGCGGGAGACCTCTTCACGACCGGGCAGGAGAAGTTCACGGACGACGACGCCGTGAACCAGAACGGACGCGTGGCCGACCTGATCATCCCGGTGCTCGTGCTGATCGCAGCCTGCATCATGGGCATGGTCTACACCGGCGGGTTCTTCTCGGGCGAAGGCTTCGTGACCGCGTTCGCGAACGCGGACGCTTCCGTGGGCCTGGTCATCGGCGGCATCATCGCGGTGATCTTCGCGTTCTTCTACTATCTGCTGCGCGGCGTGCTCACGTTTAAGGAGTTTACAGCCTGCATCCCCGAGGGATTTAAGGCCATGCTCGCACCGATCCTGATCCTGACGCTGGCCTGGACGCTGTCCGGCATGACCGGCCTTCTGGGCGCGAAGTATTTCGTGGCGAACCTCGTCGCGGGCTCCGCGGCGGCGGTGCAGATCCTGCTGCCGGCGATCATCTTCCTGGTGGCGCTGGGACTGGCGTTCGCGACCGGCACGAGCTGGGGCACCTTCGGCATTCTGATCCCGATCGTCCTGGGCGTGTTCCCGGAGGGCGAGATGATGGTCATCTCCATCGCGGCCTGCCTGGCCGGCGCGGTCTGCGGCGATCACTGCTCGCCGATCTCGGATACGACGATCATGGCGTCCGCGGGCGGACAATGCAACCACATCAACCACGTTTCGACCCAGCTGCCTTACGCGCTGACCTGCGCTGCGGTCTGCTTCGTGGCCTACATCTTCGCGGGCCTGACGAAGAACCCGGCGGTCTCGCTGGTGATCGGCGCGGCGCTGATGATCGTGGTGCTGCTGGTGATCGAGAAGAAGACGGGGAGAGAAAAAGTAGCCTGAGTGCGGCCAGAAAGCGTTCTGCACGCTTGGAATATCCGTACTTCAAATAACAGAAAAGCGGACTGTGAAACGCCCGGTACCGAATCCGGCGCTTCTCAGTCCGCTTTTTCCTGTTTCTGACAGTAAAGACGAACGCTCTTCGGACTGCTATAATAATCCCCGGAGGAATGCGATGCACGATATCTGGAATCCCTGGCACGGCTGCGTCAAATGCAGCGAAGGGTGCGAAAACTGTTATATGTATTTCCTGGACGGGATGCGGGAGAAGGACGGCTCGGAGATCTACCTGACCGCGAACGCCCGGTATCCGCTGTCGAGAGACCGGAAGGGGCGGTATAAGATCCGGAGCGGTGAGATGATCAGCGTCTGCATGACGTCGGATTTCTTTCTCGAAGAGGCGGATCCGTGGCGGGACGACGCCTGGGAGATCATGCGCGAGCGGCGCGACGTCATTTTTTACCTGCTGACGAAGCGTCCGCAGCGGGTCGCGGACTGCCTGCCCGAAGACTGGGGCGGCGGCTGGGAGAACGTATTTTTCAATGTCACCTGCGAGAATCAGAGGCGCGCGGACGAGCGGATCCCGATCCTGCTGGAACTGCCGTTTCGTCACAAGGGTGTGAGCTGCACGCCGCTCATCGGACCGGTGAGCCTGGCGCAATATCTGGACAGCGGGCAGATCGAGCGGGTCCTCTGCGGAGGCGAAAACTACGGCGGAAGAAGACCCTGCGACTTCGACTGGGTCAGGTCGCTGCGGGAAGAGTGCGTGCCGAGGAACATCACATTTTGCTTTCTGGAGACCGGGACGGTCTTCATCAAGGACGGGAAGAAATACACGCTGAAAGGAAAGCGGCTGCAGACGCAGCAGGCGTTCCGGTCGGGGATGAACTTCGAAGGACGGCCGCTGCATTTCGACCTGGTTGACAGCTGGGGGCTGCCGATTCCGGAGGAGCGGCTGTACGTGAAGCACTACTGCGATAACTGCAAAGAGTGTTCCATGAAGATGGTCTGCAATGGCTGCAGCGACTGCGGGAAATGCAGCGGATAGAGCCGTGATGCCACTCCAGGTTGCGCAAATGCAAGCTGTGGTTGGTGGAAGAACCGCGGCGTGACCTGTATGCTCACGGTGTAAGGAGGACGAGACCATGAGTTTTGGAGAAAACCTGCAGACCATTCGCAAAGAAAAGCACCTGTCCCAGGAAGCTCTGGCGGAGATGCTCGGAGTGAGCAGACAGGCCGTATCGAAGTGGGAACTCGGAGAAGGCTATCCGGAAGTCGATAAGTTGATCCTGCTTTCCCAAAAACTGAACATTTCCCTGGACAGCCTGCTGGGAAATAAAGTCTATGAAAACGCCGCCGATCCTGAGCAAGGGGGATCTTCCGGCACGATCCGGATCATTTCCCCGAACGAGGGTGTGATCATCAATGCCTCGAAGGTGACCCGTTCGCAGCAGTTCCGGGGAGCTAAGAACAGCCCGAAATACGCGCTGTTTGCTTCCGACGGGAATGACATGTCGCTGTGGGGCGCGCAGAACACGTTTCTCGCCTGGTACAGAGATCTGGACGACGTGACCAGGGAGATCGTCGGGATTCAGGACGCGCTGGATGCGGGAGCGGCTTCCTATACGCTGCAGTACAGCGTGAAGTGTAAAAGGAACCTGTTCCGGACCATGGAAGAGTGACCGGACATTCGTACCCGCAGGAGAACAGCTATGAAGAATAAGAAGAGGGCACGGAAGAAGACGCTTCCGGCAGTCGTCGTTTCGGTCATCGTCATTATCATCTGCGTCACGGCCGCCGCACTGCTCGTTTCACACGTCCGCACAGTCCGCATCCTGGATGATCCGTCTTCCGTTTTTGACGATGAAAGATACAGCGCCCCGGTCTTTATCGCCGGCGTGGACGTGATCGAACAGGATGTGTCATGCGGATACGCCGTGATCGAAATGTTTTCGGCGTGGGCTGGCGGCGATATCACCGAGGAGAGCCTGTACGGCGAATACGGAAAGGTCGTGACGTCCACGGGGCGGTCGTTCTGCGGGGAGATGAATAAGCGCTTCCCGGAGTATCATACCGAGATGCACAGATACCTGACGAACACCGAACTGATCGATCTGGTCTACGATACGCTTTCCCGGGGCTTCCCGGTCCCGTTCGAGTGGGCGGCGCAGTTCGAAGGGCAATGGACGCTGCATTATTCGCTGGTAACAGGGATGGATATTCCGAACGACAGGGTCGTGATCGCGAATCCTTACGGGTATGTCGAGGAGATATCGGTCGGCGAGTTCCTGGAGAGGACCAGCTTTGAGGCGTATTCCGGCATGCCGCTCTGGATGCGGCTGGGGTTTGCTTTCGGTGTTTTCGAGAAGAATACCGTTTTTACTGTTGAATAAGACCCGTCAGCCGCGGGGTTTGTAAAAAGAATAGATGTGAATTATAATTTTCGGTGAACGGATACCCCAGGGGTGTTCACCGATTTTTTGTGTTTTTTGGATGGGGAATATGGCTTCGAGCAGGGATTATCTGGAATTCGTACTGGACCAGCTGTCGGCATTGGACGACATTTCTTATAAGGCGATGATGGGGGAGTTCATCATCTATTATCAGGGGAAGATCGTCGGCGGGATCTATGACGACCGCTTTCTCGTGAAGCCGACCGCTTCGGCCCGTCGGATGATGCCGGATGCCCCGTCGGAACTGCCGTACGAGGGTGCAAAGGAGATGCTTCTGGTCGAGGACATCGACGACCGGGAGTTTCTGTGCGGGCTGCTGAACGCTATGGCAGAAGAGCTGCCTGCGCCGAAGAAAAAACGCTGAGAGATCGCCGAACGGAGAAGAGCCATGATCGATATTGCCCGGCTCAGCCGGCAGTACGATGTCCGCAGGCTGGGTGACGCCGACGCGGACGTCATTCTGGAACTGTACGAAGAGAATACACAGTATTTTCCGTACGCGGACGCGGAAGCCACCCGGGAACAGGTACTGAGCGATCTGTCCGTCACGCCGCCGGGCATCGGGCCGGCGGACAAATACTTTATCGGTTTTTATCTGAAGGACGCGCTGATCGCCGTCATGGATCTGGTGGACGGATATCCGAAGCCGGGTACCGCGTTTATCGGGCTTTTCATGATGAGGAAAGCGCTTCAGGGGCGGAACATCGGAAGCGCGGTCATCCTGGAAGCGGAAGAGTACCTGGCATCGCTGGGAATGTCCGCGGTCCGGCTGGCGATCGATCGGGGAAATCCGCAGTCTGCGCATTTTTGGAAGAAGAACGGCTTCACTGTGATCCGGGAAGTCGAGCGGAACGGGAAGACGGTCCTGCTCGCGGAGAGAGCTCTGAAGGGACTGAGCCGGGCATATATGCCCGAAAGTTATAAAGAGAGGAGACTGTAGCCCATGAAGTATGAGAAGTTGTTCACCCCGGTGAAGATCGGGAAGCTCGAGCTGCCGAACCGCTACGCGATGGCGCCCATGGGCCCGCTGGGCCTCGGCGACTGCGAGGGCGGCTGGAACCAGCGCGGCGTCGACTATTACACGCGGCGCGCGCAGGGCGGCGTCGGTCTGATCATCACGGGCGTCACGTTCAGCGACTGCGAGGTCGAGAAGCCTTCGTTCCCGAACACCCCGAACAGCACCTATAACCCGGTGCAGTTCGTGCGCACGAGCCGCGAGATGACCGAGCGCGTGCACGCCTACGGTTCGAAGATCTTCCTGCAGATGTCGGGCGGTTTCGGCCGCGTGACCATTCCGACGAACCTCGGCGAGTTTCCGCCGGTGTCTGCGTCGGAGATCCCGCACCGCTGGCTGGACAAGATGTGCCGCGAACTCACCGTGGACGAGATCCACGGGATCGTCGAGAGCTTCGGAAAGGGCGCGTTTAACGCGAAGCGCGCCGGCTTCGACGGCGTCGAGATCCACGCGGTGCACGAGGGCTACCTGATCGACCAGTTCGCGATCTCATTCTTCAATCACCGCACCGACGAGTACGGCGGCAGCCTCGAGAACCGCCTGCGCTTCGCGAAGGAGATCCGCGAGGAGATCGCGAAGACCTGCGGCTGGGATTTCCCGGTGGCTATGCGCTATTCGCTGAAGAGCATGGTGAAGGACTGGCGGAAGGGCGCGCTCCCGGGCGAGGAATTCGAGGAGAAGGGCCGCGATATCGAGGAGGGCATCGAAGCCGCGCAGCTTCTGGAGAAATACGGCTACGACGCTCTGGATGTGGACGCCGGCACCTATGACGCCTGGTGGTGGAACCACCCGCCAATGTATATGCCGAAGGCGCCTTACCGTGAGTTCGCGAAGATCGTGAAGGATCATGTGAAGGTGCCCGTGCTCATGGCCGGCCGTGTGGACGATCCCGATCTGGCGCTCGCGTGCCTCGAGGAGGGGACCTGCGACATCATCAGCATGGGCCGCCCGCTGCTCGCGGATCCGGATATCGTGAAGAAGATCCGCACCGGACGCCTGGCGCAGATCCGCCCCTGCATCAGCTGCCAGGAAGGCTGCATGGGCCGCATCCAGACGTACTCGCTGATCAACTGCGCGGTGAACCCGCAGACCGGTAAAGAACGGTCCGCGGCGCTGGCTCCGATCACGAAGAAAAAGCGCGTGCTGGTCGTCGGCGGCGGCCCGGCGGGCTGCGAGGCCGCGCGTGTGCTCGCGGAGCGCGGGCATGAGCCGGTGCTGTACGAGAAGAACGCGCGCCTGGGCGGAAACCTGATCCCCGGCGGGGCGCCTGATTTTAAGGAGGATGACATTGCCCTCGCGGACTGGTACGCGGCCGAGCTCGCGCGCCTGGGCGTCGAGGTGCATCTGAACACTGAGGCGGACGCGGAGACCGTGCGCGCCGGCGGATTTGACGCGGTGATCGTCGCGACGGGTTCCCGCCCGAAGCGCTTCCCGCTGGGCGACGACGAGCACGTATACGCCGCCGAGGAAGTGCTGCTGGGACAGAAGGATCCGGGTGAGCGCGTGGTCGTGGTCGGCGCGGGCCTCGTGGGATGCGAGCTGGCCCTCGACCTGGCCATGAAGGGGAAGAAGGTCACGATCGTCGAGGCGCTGGATAAG
>JAFWDI010000014.1 GCA_017513125.1 Lachnospiraceae bacterium
GAGCTCGAATAGCTGCAATATCCTCGCGTACCCGGGACGATCTGGCTCGAGTGATACACTGCGGACATGTGGTGTAAATTTATTACCTGAACGATCGTCCGGATCCGGAGCATCGTTTAACCTGTCGGAAGAAAGGGCTGCCGCATGCGGCAGCTCTTTTTGTCGGTTTTGCCGAAGCTCCGGTTTCTTTTTGCGGGCAATCGTGATAGCATTAGTTCTTGCAGCGTCGTGTGCCGGACGCGGCAAAGCCCGGCGCCAAGCAGCCTGAAAGACCTGGACAACATGAGTATTTTTCGAAAAATGACAGCAGATCAGGTGAAGGGGACGGTCTTTACCAATCGAGACCTGAGGGCATTGCTGGTGCCGCTCGTGATCGAGCAGGCGCTGGCTCTTCTGGTCGGAATGGTGGACACGGTCATGGTGTCCGATGCGGGTGAGGCCGCGATCTCGGGCGTTTCGCTGGTCGACATGATCAATGTCCTGTTGTTTAACCTCCTCGCAGCCTTCGCGACCGGCGGCGCCGTCGTGGTGAGCCAGTCGCTGGGAGCGAAGGACCACAGGCGCGCGGAGATGCGCGCTTCCCGGATGATCGGCCTTTGCCTGATCGCCGGCGTGGGCCTTATGGTGCTGTGCCTGCTTCTGCGCGGCTCGATCATTTCCCTGTTTTTCGGCTCGATCACGCAGGAGGTGCGCGAGGCCGCCCTGCTGTATTTTGTGATCACGCTGATCTCGTATCCGTTCCTCGCGGTCTATAACGCAGGCTCGGCCCTGTTCCGATCGCTCGGGAACAGCGCGGTCTCGATGAAGACGAGCGTTCTGATGAACCTGATCAACGTCGTCGGAAACGCCTTCTGCATCTACTATCTGCGCATGGGTGTCGCGGGCGTGGCGGTCCCGACCCTGATCAGCCGTGTGGTCGGCGCAGGGGTCATCGTCTTCCTGATGGCGAGCCGGAAGAATCCGCTGCGCATCCACGCGAAAGACATGTTCTTAGGGCACCCGAACGCGACGAAGCACATCCTGTACATCGGTATCCCTTCGGCGATCGAAAACAGTATCTTCCAGCTGGGGCGCATCATCGTCGTCAGCATGATCGCGACGTTCGGAACCGTGCAGATCACGGCCAATGCGGTTGCCAACAACTGGGACGGGATCGGCTGTATCGTGGGCAATGCCTTTTCTTTTGCAATGGTCACGGTGATCGGACGCTGTGTCGGCACGGGAGATATGGGCCAGGTGCGGCATTATGCGAAGAAACTGACGCGCTGGGACGGGCTGCTTCAGGGAGCGGGAAATGTGCTGATCATTCTTATCCTGCCGTTGATCCTGCGGCTCTATTCGATGAGTGCGGAAGCGGCTGCGCTGTCCTGGAAACTGATCATGATCCACGAGGTCTGCGCGATCTTCATGTGGCCGCTAGCGTTCGTATTTCCGAATATGCTGCGTGCGGCGAACGACGTCCGCTTCACGATGATCGCTTCCATCGCGTCGATGTTCGTGTTCCGTGTGGGGCTTTCCTATGTGCTCTGTGTGCGGATGGGGATGGGCGCGGTCGGCGTATGGATCGCGATGGTCATCGACTGGATCTGCCGCATCATCTGCTTCGTTTCCCGGTATCTGAGCGGAAAGTGGGAGGCGTATGCGCGGGGGCATCGCTGACGGCGCCTGATCACGCACCGGGATCGGAGAATTGCGGTACATCAACCGATCTGATAATGTGAAAGAGAATAGGAACTGCATATATTTCGTATAATTTTACTCAAAAGTATTGTGAAATCAAAAGAATCTCAGCAGCTGCAACCTCCGGTTGCGCGATTTCAAGGCTGACTTTCTGGCAGGCAACTGCGGAAAACGATAGTCTCATGGTGTCCGGCAGGGACCGGACGGAGGCGGGCGGATGCCCGGGATCGTTTTCGAAGGGAGAACAGACATGATACTGGCAGATAAGATCATTGAACTCAGAAAAAAGAACGGCTGGTCGCAGGAAGAGCTCGCGGAGCTGCTGGGCGTCAGCAGGCAGGCGGTCTCCAAGTGGGAGAGCGCGCAGGCGATCCCGGACATGAATCGGGTCCTGAAGCTGTCGTCGGTCTTCGGCGTGTCGACGGACTTCCTTTTAAAGGATGAGATGGAGATGCCCGAGTCCGCGGAGCCCGGCGTCGACGCCGGCGAGCCTGCGGCGGATTTCGTGGAGACCCGTATGGTCGGCATGGAAGAGGCGAACGCGTTCATGGAATATAAGAACCGCGCGGCCGTGCGCATCGCGGCGGGCGTCCTGATGTGTATCCTTTCGCCGGTCCTGATGCTGGTGCTGGGAGCCGTCTCGGAGGCCGGCGCGCTGCTTGTCGCGGAGAATGCAGCCGAGGCGATCGGCATGATCGTGCTGTTCCTGCTGATCGGCGGCGCGGTGGCGCTCTTCGTCACCACCGGCATTCAGGGGCACCGCTTCGAATATTTCGAGAAGGAACTGATCGAGACCGCCTACGGCGTGAGCGGCGTGGTAAAAGACCGCCGGGACAAGTTCCATCCGACGTTCGTGATGCAGCTGACGTTGGGCATCGTCCTGTGCGTGATCTCCGTCATTCCGGTCTTCTGCGGGGCGCTTCTGTTCGGTGAGGACAATGCCCTCGGCGAAGACCTCGGCGCGGCGCTCCTTCTGGTCCTGGTCGCGATCGGCGTGTTCCTGATCGTCCGCGTCTGCATCATCAACGGCGGTTTCCAGATGCTGCTGCAGGAGGGCGAATACACCCGCGCGGAAAAGCGCGAGAATAAGAGAAACGAGCCTCTGGAGTCCGTCTACTGGGCGGCGGTCACGGCGGCATACCTGATCTGGAGCTTCATCACCATGGCGTGGCATCAGACCTGGATCATCTGGCCGATCGCGGCGGTGGGCTTCGGCGTGATCAAGGCCATCCTGAAGATGGTGCGGCAGAGAGGATGAGGCGGCCGGACCGCGGAAACCTTCCGCACGGTGAATATGTACGGGAAACTCCCCTGCGGATCATTCTGCGGGGGAGTTTTTGGGAACGTCTTCTTCCTGAACGACAGTCCCCCAAATGAGGTCGGTCTTTCACGCTTTTCAATGCAGCTGTATCTTTGGTAAAATTATCTTGCAAACTTGTGCTGCCGGGGGACGCCGGGCTTTCATCCGGTACAGCAGACAAGTAATGTCTCCCCAAATGCTGCCATGTGCGACATGGCCTAACGATATACAAGATCCGAAACATGAGAGAATGGATGGAGGGCGTATGACACCGGAAGTGTTTTTGGATATCCTGTCGCAGGCCGGAAAACTGAAGACCACGCTTCGGCACTGCTGGCTGGAGGCGGACCGCCGCGAGAGCGTGTCGGACCACTGCTGGCGGCTGGCTCTGATGGCGATGCTGCTGGCGCCGGAGCCGGAATTCGCTGAGACGGACATGGACCGCGTGATGCGCATGTGTTTGATCCATGATCTGGGTGAGTCTTTCACCGGGGATATTCCGGTGTTTCGAAAGCAGGATTCGCAGGAACATGCGGAGGAGGACGTTCTGCTGAAGTGGATCGCGGGTTTTCCGGAGCCGCAGCGGGCCGAGTGGACGGCATTGCTCGCCGAGATGACTGCGATGGAGACCCGGGAAGCCCGGACGTATAAGGCACTGGATGCACTCGAGGCCCTGATCTCGCACGATGAGTCGGACATCGATACCTGGCTTCCTCTGGAATGCGATCTGCAGCTGACGTACCGGCAGGAGAATATGAAGGTCTCGCCGTTTTTCAAAGAACTGCGGGCTTGTGTGGACGCCTGGACGCGGGCGAAGATCGCGGGATCAGGGAAGTATTGAGAAAGGAGATCCAAGATGCGATACAGACATTTCGACCGTATGGACCGCGACGTAGCGGAGATCAATGTGGGGACCTGGGGCCTCGGCGGAGACGGATACGGAGAGACGAATGACGAGGATGCAGTGCAGGCCATCCGCGCCATGCTGGACCGCGGCGTTAACGCCATCGACACAGCGCCCGCTTACGGAGACGGCCATGCCGAGGCGCTCGTGGGGCGCGCCATCGCGGGCTATGACCGGGAGAAGATCATCGTGGCGACGAAGTGCGGGATCATGAACCACACGCTGAAGGCGAAGCGCGGTGCGGCGGGCGAGGTCCGCGACGCGTCATTCGGGAACATCCTCTATGAATGTGAGAAATCACTGCGCCGGCTGAACACGGATTATATCGATATTCTGTATGTGCACTGGCCGGATTACGATACGCCGCTCGAGGAAACGGCGGAGGCGTTCAATGTCTTAAAGGCGGAAGGAAAGATCCGCCACATCGGTCTGTCGAACTTCTCGCGGGAGCAGATCGAGGTGATCTCGAAGTATTGCCGGGTCGATGCATTGCAGCTTCCGTATTCGATGATCGTGCGTGAAAAAGAGGAGCTGATGCGCTGGGCGTCCGCGCAGGGTATCGACACTTTTACCTACGGTTCGCTGGGCTCCGGCATCCTGTCGGGAAAGTACCGGACGCTGCCGGAATTCGGCCCGCGTGATCCGCGCGCCATGGGCTTTTATCCGTATTTCCGGGAGCCCGGGTTCTCGAAAGTGATGGAGCTGCTGAAAGTCCTGGACGAAGTCGCGGAGGAGACGGGCCGTCCGGTCATCGAGGTCAGCCTGAACTGGACCGCGTCGAAACCGTTCGTGTCGACGGTGCTCTGTGGTGTGCGGAATGCCGCGCAGGCCGAGGGACTCGTGCGCGCGTTCGAATGGGAGCTGACTGAAGCGCAGATCGCGAAGATTGACGCGGCGATCGGCCGCTATATCGATTTTGACGGCGGGAACGGGATGAAATAACGGATTTCTGAATTCGAGTGACAGACTGTGCATGTTTCGCGGAAAGAGTATTTCAGCTGACAGGTGATAAAACCGATGGACGGTGCAGATCATCCGGCATGAAACGGACTACCTGGAGGGGAAGATCATATGAATAAGACCGGTGAAATGTCTGAAGTATTTATGAACGTTATTCGTTCGCGCTGCTCGACCAGAGCCTTCACGTCTGAGACCGTCAGAGAAGAGGATCTGGAGCAGATCATCGAAGCGGGAAGGACGGCTCCGATCGCCGGAGCGGATTATACCATGTCCCATATGACGGTCCTCGGGGATCCGGAGGTCCTGACCAGAATCCGCGAGGGATGCATGATGAAGCGCAAGGACGGAACTCTTGTGGATCCGCTCTACGGTGCGCAGACAATCATATTTCTGTCGGCTACCGGGCCCTCGGAAGACTGCATTGAATACTGCAATGTCGCCTGCGCGATCGAAAACATGTCGCTCGCAGCCACTTCTCTGGGACTGGGGAGCGTGTATTTATGGGGCTTCCTGAAAAAGCTGCGGAAGGACCCTGCGCTTCTGGAACTCCTTCGGATCCCGGAAGGATATACGATCCTTTCGGCATTTGCTGTGGGGTATGCGAAAGATCCCATCGAGCCGCATGAGCCGAAAGGCCGCATCGGAGTGACATATTTATGAGTTTATATGCGATCGGCGACCTGCATCTGCATTTTCAGTCGGAACTGAAGGCGCCGGGACAGCTGCATGACCGCGTATGGAAGAAGCATGAACAGAAGTTTCAGGCATATTGCGGGAAACATCTGACGGATGAGGACACGCTGGTCCTGGTCGGAGACCACAGCTGGGGAAAGAACCTGGAGCAGGCGGAAACGGACCTGCAGTATATCTGTGACCTGCCCGGACGGAAGATCCTGACCCGGGGCAATCACGACATGTTCTGGGACGCAAATAAGACCGCCTCGCTGAATGCGCGGTATGCCGGGAAACTGGAATTCCTGCAGGGAAATTACTATACGTATCGGGACTATGCGCTCGTCGGGACGAAGGGTTTTACGTTCGAGGGACCGTTCCGGGTCGACCGGCGCGGCCGCATCGTTGACTGGGACGACGCGGCGGAAGAGCACGCGAAGAAGATCGTGGAGCGCGAGCTGAAGCGCCTGCGGGATTCTTTTGAGGCGGCGTCCCGGGACGGATATCGGAAGTTCATCATGTTCCTGCACTATCCGCCCACCAGCGTGATCGAAGAGGAGAGCGGCTTTACGCGGATGGCCGAGGAGTACCGTGTGGAGCAGGTGATCTATGCGCACTGCCATGGTGAGGCCAGGTTCCATGACAGCATCGAGGGGATGTTTCATGACATCCGCTACAGCCTGGTCTCGGGGGACTTCCTGAAATGGCGGCCGTATAAGGTGCTGGACTGACGGACAGCACGAAAAGGCGGAACGCGCCGGGTACGATCGGGCCCGGGTATAAAAATCGATTGTCATATCGTGCCTCAGCTGATAAGATAACGCTTGCGAAAATCAAATATGCGGATGCTGCCAGAACGGATCCTTCCCGACCGGCAGCGGAGCACCTCTGGAGAATCCCGTTCAGTCGGGTGCCGAAGGGGCAAGCGCGGCGCGTGCCGCGTGAATCTCTCAGGCCAAAAGGACAGAGCTTTTGATCAGCAGCCGCAGGCGCGGGCAGGCGTATCGCGCAGCGGGCTGAACACGAGGTGTCGAACCGGATTCTCTCATGAGGATCCGGTTTTTTTCATACGGCGTTTTCGCGCGACATCACGGCCTCGGCATTACTTCGTCCGAAGGTACTACCGGCTAAGGGGAACTTGTATGCAGACACTTTCGAACATTGTCAACACCATTGTGGGAGGCGTGAACAACGTCCTCTGGAACTACCTGCTGCTGATCCTGCTGGTCGGCACGGGCGTGTTCTTCACGATCCGCACCCGCTTCGTCCAGATCCGCAGGTTCGGCGCCGCCATGAAGCGCGTCTTCGGCGGCATCAAACTGCACGGCGATAAGGCAGGAAAGGAAGGCATGAGCTCGTTCCAAGCCCTGGCAACCGCCATCGCGGCACAGGTCGGCACGGGCAATGTCGCCGGCTGCGCCACCGCGCTCGTCTCCGGCGGTCCCGGCGCCATCTTCTGGATGTGGGTCGCGGCGTTTTTCGGCATGGCGACCATTTACGGCGAGGCGTTCCTCGCGCAGATCACGAAGACCCGCGATAAGGAAGGCCACGTCATCGGCGGCCCGGTCTTCTATATCCACAAGGCCTTCGGCGAGAAGGGCTTCGGAAAGTTCCTGGCGGTGTTTTTCTCGATCGCGATCATCATTGCCCTCGGTTTCATGGGCAATATGGTCCAGTCGAACTCCATCGGCGACGCTTTCTTCACGGCGTTCGGCGTGCCGAAGATCGCGGTGGGCATCGCGGTCGCGGCTGTGGCGGCGGTCATTTTCATCGGCGGCATCGGGCGTATCGCCTCGGTCACCGAAAAGATCGTCCCGATCATGGCGGCGCTTTACATCGTGGGCAGCCTGGTCGTGATCATCATCAATGTGCGTGCGGTCCCCGGCGCTTTCGCCTCCATCTTCGTGGGCGCGTTCAGCCCCCGCGCGGTCGGCGGTGCGGTCGCGGGCATCGCGGTGCGTCAGGCCATCCGTTACGGTGTGGCGCGCGGCCTGTTCTCGAATGAGGCCGGCATGGGCTCGACCCCGCACGCGCATGCGATGGCGAAGGTCGACACTCCGGAGCATCAGGGCGAGACCGCCATGGTCGGCGTGTTCATCGATACGTTCGTCGTGCTGACATTGACCGCGCTGGTCATCCTGACTTCGGGCGTTCTGAACGGCATGATCGAGAGCGGCATCAGCGGCATCCCCGTGGCACAGGCCGCATTTTCCACGGGCTTCGGCTCGCGGATCGGTCCCGCGTTCGTGGCGATCTGTCTGCTGTTCTTCGCATTTTCGACCATCATCGGGTGGTACTTCTTCGCGAAGACGAACATTACCATCCTTTTCGGGAAGAAGGGCGTTCTGCCGTTCACGGTCATCGCGCTGTTCTTCATCCTGCTGGGTTCGGTCCTGAAGGTGAACCTGGTGTGGGACCTGTCCGATATGTTCAACGGCCTCATGGTCATTCCGAACCTGATCGCGCTGATCGCGCTGTCCGGTCTGGTCGCAAAGGCCGCGATCGACGGGCACAGGAAACGTGAGGGTGAGAAGATCCGCTGATCGGTTCGCCGGTACGGACAGAGATAACAGATTGCAGGTGATCCATGGGATCATCTGCAATTTTTCTTTTCCGGATCCAGAGGTATGCGGTCTGCTTTTTATGCGGCCTGAAACTGGATAAAAAACGATGCTCAAAAAATGTATATGCGAACCGGGGTAATGGAGTAAAATGGTATACATACAGATCGAGAGGTTATCTGTTATTAAAGCATAAGGAGATCAAAAAATGGCTGACTATGTAATGAACAGGGAAGGCAAGTACGGCTACCTTTTCGTGCAGGACATGAGCGGCGCCCCGGAGAGCAGAAGATCCCCGGAAGCTCTCGCGGGATACAGGCAGTTCGGAGCCAGGCAGCTGTGGATCGACGGCAACTGCGTGCCGGGCTCGTTCCAGATGAACACCTGCTTCTGGACGAAGGCGAACAAGGAGCTCATGCTTCAGCACCCCGACGCGCCTGTGGTCACGGGCCATTCGCACTCCTATCCGGAGATCCTCGGATTTGTGGGCACAAATCCCGATGACCCTCTGGATCTCGGCGGAGAGGTGGAATTCTGGGTGGAGGACGAACCGCATATCATTACCAGATCCACGATGGTCTTCCTTCCCCCGAACATGAAGCATTGCCCGATGTTCATACTGAACGTCAAGGACGAGAAGACGCCGATCCTTCACTTCTCGGTCGTGATGAACGAGCTCTACGGATACGAGCAGGGCGGAGAGAAGGTCGATCACGTCTGACCGGTCAGAGATAAAAGGAGGAACAGTTATGTCGGAATTAAACCTGAATGATCTGGAACATGTTTCCGGCGGAGCTTCCGCCGAAGGCGCCCGGAGGACCTATATCGTGCAGCCGGGAGATACGCTTTCCGAGATCGCGGCGAAATACGGTACCACCACGAAAAAACTGTCGCTTCTTAACGCGGATATCCTTATCGCGAGTGCGGAGGAGCGCGGCATCAAGGTGAACGATTCCTCGGAATATGCCGATCACATTTACGCGGGGCAGATCCTGCGGCTTCCCTGACGCGGGAGAACGGCCGAAGATCCGGGAGGAAAAAGACCGAAGGTTAGATTATGACGAATGAAAAAGCGGCATGGATGTTCCGGAAACTGGAGGAGAACATCCATAAAGACAGATCGAATCTGAACGGAATGATCGACATCCGTTTCGTTTCATGTTCAGTGGAAGACCGGACAGCGGAATTCTTATTTGTCTCAGAGGACTGGGAGAGAAACGTGTTCGGCGGCATCCACGGCGGCATGATCGCCGCCGTGCTGGACTCCTGCATGGGCATCACTTCCGGCGTTTACAGCGAAAAACCCGCGAGCACGGTATCGATGAATGTGCAGTACCTGCAGCCCGGAACGGGAGCGGAGTATCGTATTCTGATCTCGCTGCCGCATATGGGACGCAGGATCATTCATGCGGCGGCTGAGATGAAGGATGCTGCCGGCGGTACGAGCTGCGCTATGGCGGAAGCCGTGTTTACCCTGCGGGAGAGCATGGATATGGCAGAACGCCTGGGAGGCAGCGCTCCGGAATGATGAAGGCGCCCCGGGCGGCAGAACCGGAGTCATAAGAGAAAGGACAGGTGGATCATGAGTAAAAAGATCACATGGATCGGTCATTCCTGTTTTAAGATCGAAGCAGACGGGTTTGCGATCGTGACGGACCCTTATGAGGACGGCTCGGTTCCCGGGATCGGGCCGGTGCGCGAGCAGGCGAACCTCGTGCTGGCCAGTCATGAACATTTCGATCATAACGCCCGGCAGCTGGTGAAAGTCGAGGAGGCGGCGGAATGCCCGTTCCGGATCACGGAGATCGCGGCCTGGCATGACGAGGTTCAGGGCGCGAAGCGCGGACCGAACACGATCTATATCATGGAGGCGGAAGGCTTTAAGATCGCGCATCTCGGAGATCTGGGCTGCGATCTGGACGAGGAGCAGATCGGGCAGCTGAAAGGCCTTGACGTCTGTCTGATCCCGGTCGGCGGCTTCTTTACGATCGACGGGCTGCAGGCGGCGGAGCTGATCAAAAAGATCCGGCCGAAAGCCGCGGTCCCGATGCATTACCGGGACGACGCAGCCGGGTTCGGTTTTGACGCGATCAGCGAGGTCAACGTGTTCGCCGGACAGTTCGATTCTGTCTGCAGGCTGCCCGGCAGCGTGCTGGATCCGGATGATCTGCCGGATGCGCAGGTCGTGATCCTGCGCCCGCAGAACGCGGAAAAGTAAAACGCATTTTTTTCATTGATCATCTTAGTTAAGGCATCTGAGTCGAAATCACGGAGTTTTTCGAACGGAGGATTCCTATGAACAGAAAAGCTGTCGATCTGCTGCACGGGCCTGTCCTGGGTAAGCTTCTGGCTTTTTCGATCCCATTGGTCCTGACGCAGTGGCTGCAGACGCTGTTTAACTCCGCAGACAGCATGATCGTCGGCCGTTGGGGCGGCGAAGGCGCGCTCGCATCCGTGGGGGCGACGTTCTCCCTGAACCTGCTGATCATCTGCTTTTTCGGCGGACTTGCCGCGGGTGTCATGGTCTGCGCGGGCACAGACTGGGGAGCGGGAGACCGGGAAAGTTTCGACCGGACCGCCCACACAGCCATCCTGCTCGCGTTTCTGGTCGGCCTGTGCGCTACGGTAATCATAGAGCTCCTGGCTGCGTCCGTGCTGACGGCCATGCATGTGCCGGAGGACATCCGGCCGGGCGCCATCCTTTATTTCCGGCTGTATTTGCTCGTCATTCCGGGCCAGATGGTCTATAATGCCGGCGCTTCGATTATGCGCGCGCGGGGTGACTCGCAGCGTCCGCTCATCTTCCTTACGATCGCCGGCGTCTGCAATGTCTGCCTGAACCTTCTCTTCGTCATCGCATTCCGCTGGGGCGTCTTCGGAGTGGGCATCGCTACGGTCATTACGCAATATCTGTCAGCGGTGCTGGCATTGATCATCCTGTTCCGACCGGGCTCGGAATACGGCATGCAGTTCAGCCGTCTGCGCCTTCATAAGGATAAAGTGTTCCGCATCATACGGGTCGGACTGCCCGCGGGCCTTCAGGCCTCCATGCTGGCGGCTTCGGATATTCCGCTGCAGACCTGCGTAAACAGTCTGGGGTCTCTCGCGGTCGCGGGCAATGCCGCGGCCCTGAACCTCGACGGCTTTACCTTCTCCGCGATGATGTCCCTCGGCCAGGGGTGCATGGTCTTTACCAGTCAGTGCGTCGGAGCCAGAGATTTCGCACGCGCGAGGAAAGTGTTGTGGAACGGCATGCTCATGATCGTGGGAATAGGCGCGGTGATCGGATGGCTCTGCGTCCTGTTCCGCATGCAGCTTCTCGGACTTTTCCAACCCGGGAACGCGGCCGCGATCGCTTTCGGAGAGCAGCGCGTTATGGCGGTCTGCAGTCTGGCTTTCATCTACGGCTTCCTGGAAAGCATGAATTCATCCATGCGCGGTTACGCGATCTCAGTGCCGCAGGCGATCATCAACGGACTGGGGCTGTTCGGCTTCCGCACGCTGTGGTCGATCTTTTATTTTCCGCACCATCAGGATCTGTTCCATCTCTATCTGTCTTATCCTGTGGCGTGGTCGCTCTGCATCGCCGCCATGGCTGCCATCTATGTGCCGATGGTCCGGCGAAGGGTCGCGAGTATCACAGCGGAAGATGCCGCCCGGAATGCGGTTCCGGCAGACAGCGGGTCCGGCGGTGCGCTCCCGGATAACAGCGGATCATGAAAGAGAGAACCTCAGACGATCTGAGACAAAGAGACCCGGGCCTGGCGGCCCGGGTCTCTTATTAGTTAACGGATAAGCGTATCACAGATCCAGCACGACGTTGTGTCCCTGCTCGGTCGCGTTCACGACCTGACCGGCACGGACGCAGTCGCCGATCGCCCAGTACCAGGGCGCCGCGTCGCGCAGCCGCTCGACGCTGTCCCAGTCTGCCCGCATGCCTGCGGCCAGCAGGATGGAGTCGCAGGGAACGGTGAAGGTCCCTTCCGGTCCGCGGCAGACGAGTCCTTCCTCCGTGACTTCCACGGCAGACGTATTCAGATGCAGCCGGATCCGGCTGCTCTTAAACTCGTGCTCGAGTGCGATCTTATGCATCTCGTTCGCTTCCGCGGCGAAATCGTCCTTCATTTCCACCACGGTCACGTCCCGGCCCAGACTGTTCAGCCAGACCGCGGTCTCGCTGCCCACCAGGCCGCCGCCGAGGATCACGACGCGCTGACCCAGATCGGGATCTGCCTGATGCAGGGCGGAAAGCCCCTTCACCTTCGGGGAATCGATCCCCGGGATCGGCGGGACCACGGGTTTCGCGCCCACCGCGAGCACCAGGGCGTCCGGGTGCAGCGACTCGATCAGCTCCGGCGTGGCCTCCGTGTTCAGGCGCACCTCCGTGCCGGACTGTTCCACGCGCCGCGCCTGCTGCCTAGCATAGGCGTATAGATCGGCCTTGAACGGAACGAATTCCTCGCTGTTTAACTGCCCGCCCAGACGGTCGGACTTCTCGATCAGGATGACTTCGTGCCCCTGCTCACGGGCGGTGAGAGCGGCCTGCATGCCGCCGGGGCCGCCGCCCACGATGACCAGGCGCTTCGGCGTGGTCGCGGGCCTCCCGTAACGCTGGTCCAGCTCCCTGCCGATCAGCGGGTTCAGCGCGCAGGAGGTGATGCGGTTCGTCAGGGTCGAGGCGAAGCAGGTGAAGCAGCGGCAGCACTTCGTGATGTCTTCGGCATGGCCGGAGAGGGCCTTCTTCGGGAAATCCGGATCCACCAGCAGCTGACGCGCCATGCAGACCAGGTCGGCCTGACCGGTGGCCAGGATCTCTTCGGCCTGCGCCGGGTCATTGATCCCGCCGACGCACCCGACCGGGGTGTGCTTCATGTGCTTCTTCACGGCAGCGGCCAGATGGACGTTGCTCCCGTGCGGAAGGAACATCGAGGGATGGGTCAGCACGAAGCTGTCGCGGTTCTCGTGGACGCCGGCGGAAATGTAGAGGATGTCGACCTTTCCGTCGAGCATCTTGCACATTTCCACGCATTCGTCGATATCGTAGCCGCCCTCGACATACTCCGAACCGCTGAGGCGGTACTCGATCGGGAAGTTCGGACCCACGGCCTCGCGGATCTTCTGCACGACCAGCAGCGGGAAGCGCATCCGGTTCTCACGGCTGCCGCCCCATTTGTCCGTACGCTTATTCGTGCCGGGAGACATGAACTGGCTCAGAAGCCAGCCGTGCGCGGCGTGGACGAGCACCATGTCAAATCCCGCCTGCTTGCACAGCGCGGCGGCTTTTCCGAAGCAGTCCGCGATCTCCAGGATCAGCTCCTCGGGCATGGCATGGACCTCGCGCCCGTCGGAGAGCACCTCGTCGATCGGGCCGTAGCGGGTGACTGTGTTCGGATCCTGTCCCTGGACCCGGTTTCCGGCGTACTTTCCGCCGTGCGAGAGCTCAATGCTGGCCAGCGCATTGTGATAATGGATCTCCCTGGCGACCTCGGCCAGCGACGGGAGCATCATCGGGTTGTCCAGCGACAGATGCTTCGTGTGGCTGCGGCCGGTGGCCGTGTGCACGATGCCTTCGCTGACCGTGACGACGGCGGCGCCGCCTTTCGCGCGCAGGCCGTAGAAACCGATATTCTCCGGCGTCATATCGCCGATCGGGCCCATCTCGGGCGGAGCCATCGGTGCGTTTACGATACGGTTCTTCAGCATGACGCCGCCTACTTTCAGGCTGCTTCCCAGATGCGGATAATAACGGTTCATAGGGGTCCTCCGTGGTAAAAAGAATTCGGGTTCAATATGGCTCATTTTACCATAAACGGCATGAAAAGAAAGCGGAGCCGGTTCTGTGCTATAATAAATGCGGTGTACTGCAGAGAAACGGTTTCCGAACGGACGGAAGTATCAGGGATATTATGATTACGAAAACGCCATTTGCCTCATCATCGCACCCTTCGGCCGCGAGGTTCCGGATCACGAACGCCGCGGGGGATTTTGCGGAGATCATCGAATACGGCGCCCGGGTCTCGCGCATCTGCGTGAGCGGCCGGGACCTGTGCCTGCGGTATGAGACGGCGGAAGAGTACGAGCGCGACCCGTTTTATCTGGGCGCGGCGGTCGGCCGCGCAGCGAACCGCATCCGCGGGGCGGCGTTTCCCCTGAACGGAGAGACGGTCCGCCTGCAGCCGAATGAAGGGCCGAACCTGCTTCACGGCGGCGCGGTGAATTTCAGTACGGCTCTCTGGACGGGAGAACCGGCGGGAGAAGATGCGGTCCGGTTTCGGCTGACGATAGAAGACGACGGTTTTCCGGGGCGGCTGGACGCGGCGGTCACATACAGCTGGACGGATGACGGCGTACTCGGGATCCTCTTCGAGGGGAGAAGCGACGCCGACACGGTCTTCAGCCCGACGAACCACACGTATTTTAATCTGTCGGGGGACTTCTCGACGCCGGTCTCGGATCACATCGTGGAGATCCGGTCGGAGGCGTATCTGCCGGTGGACGAGGAACATATTCCCAGCGGAGCAGCGGCGCCGGTCGGGGGCACGCCTTTCGACTTCCGCGCTCCGAGGGAGATCGGGCCGGGCGGTTACGACCACCATTTTGTCTGTTCCGGGGAGCCCGGGACCCTGCGCACGCTGGCGGAGGCGTATTCGCCCGCGAGCGGGATGCGCCTGACCTGCCGGTCGGACCTGCCCGGGCTGCAGTTTTATACCGGAGACTACCTGACCGGCTTCGCGCCGCGGTCGGGGTTCTGCTTCGAGGCGCAGTTCGCGCCGGATGTATTGAACCGGGAAGATGAGCCGAAGCCTTTGCTGAGGGCCGGCGGGACCGTCCGGTACAGGACGGAGTACAGCATAAGCACGCGAGGATGATGATATGAGAGAGGAAACCATTGCCCGCATCCGCAGATTCACCGAGGACAGAGACTGGCAGCAGTTTCACACGCCCGCGAACCTGGCCAAGTCCATTGCCATCGAGGCGGGCGAGCTGCTGGAGTGCTTCCAGTGGAGCGAGACGGAATATGACACGGAGCATGTGAAGGAAGAGCTGGCCGACGTGATGGTCTACTGCCGGAACCTGCTGGACGAGCTCGGTCTGGACGAGGACGAGATCGTCAATGCCAAGATGGATAAGAACGAGGCGAAGTACCCCGTCGAAAAGGCCCGGGGCCGGAACACGAAGTATGACCGTCTGTGAGAGACCGGGCCTTATTCCACGATGGCCCGGTCTATTAATGCCTGCGCCCAGACCTCGGTCCACTCGATATCGAGGTGTTCGCCGTCATTGCTCAGACCCTCGCGCATGTAGCCGTTCTCATCGATGAACAGGTCGTTCACGTCCACGTAGTAGACGCGGTCGCGGCTCTCCGCGAGCTCACGGATCCGGGCATTGATCGCATCCAGGTTCTCCGGCGCGTAATTATCCCAGCGCTCCACCGCGCCGCGGCTCGCGTGCATGACTGCGTGCAGGACGATGCGTGCGTCCGGCTGCGCCTCGCGCACGGTGTCCAGAAGGACCGTGTACTGCGTCATCAGGCTTTCGAGCGGGTAGCCCGACTCGTTATAGCCGAGCTGGATGTAGATCTGGTCGTACTGATGCTCCGCGAGCGCACCTTCGAGGGTCTGCCCCGAGAAATCGTCGTTCGTGACGGTCTCACCGAAGATATTGAACACGGAGAAACCCACGCCGCAGTAATAGCGGGCCGTTCCGAGTCTGCCCCACAGCGAGAGCTCCTCGGTCCGCGAGTCTCCGATGAACAGCGTGTTATCGAAATAATGCTCGTCGACCGTGACCGGTTCCGGCGCGGCCGTCTCGGTCTGCGGTTCGGTCTCGGCAGGAGTCCGGGCTTCGGTCTGGGCTTCGGTCTCAGACCCGTCAATGACGGTCCCGGACGCGCCTCCGGGTCCGGCCGGCGCCATGTGCGCCCGCTGTGCCATGATCTGCCTGTGGTCTTTCAGCACCATCATCGGCAGCGCGATCGTCTGGACCGAGTCATACTGGGGCATGCCCGCCAGCAGCGTCCGCCGCAGGACCATTCCCGAGACCAGGAGCGCCAGCGCGAAGACCTCCGCGAGGATCAGAAACTTAAAAGCGTAGAACTTGCCTTTTTTCTGTTTTTTCCTTTCCGCCATGACGCCCCCTTAAAAGCTGAAGTACAGGAACGGCTCGGAAGCCGCAGTCGACATGAAGAAGATGCTGGCCACGAAGACCGCCGCCAGGATGACCCAGCCGACCGTCTTCTTCGACACTTTTTTAAAGAGCATCTGCGGCAGCGGCGTGGCGAAGACGACCGCGGGCACGAGGTACATCCAGCACTGCGAGAGCACGATCTTCCAGTCGCCGGCGTCGAACGGCATGTTCGTTACGCCGAACAGCCGGACGAAATAGTGCCCGGCCTCCGCGGGACCAGTCGTGATGAAGAAGATCCACGAGAGCATGATGATGAACGGCACGTAGATGTGCCCGATCACGGGGACTTTCTCCAGCCATTTCCCCCAGATGAAATATTCGCCCATCAGGAGCACGAACATCGTCAGGCCCCAGAACACGAAGTTCCAGCCGGCGCCGTGCCAGATGCCTGTAAGAAGCCAGACCACCAGCGTGGCGAGGACCATGCGGGCCGCGCCGTTCCGGCTGCCGCCCAGCGGAATGTAGACGTGATTTCGGAACCAGGTTCCCAGCGTGATGTGCCATCTGCGCCAGAACTCACGAATGCTGGTCGAGCAGTAGGGATGCCGGAAGTTCTCCGGCAGGCGGATGCCGAGCATGCCGGCGATGCCCATGGCCATCCTCGAATAGCCGCAGAAATCGAAATACAGCTGCAGCCCGTAGCAGATCACGCCGAGCCAGGCGAGCTGCACGGAGACGCCCTGAACCGTACGCATCCGGATCTTTCCGAGCACGCCGCCCAGGTGGTCGGCCAGGATCACTTTATAAGCGAGACCGATGATAAATTCCTGAAGGCTCGCGTCGATCAGCTTCTTATCGAGCTTCGGCTTCCACATGTCCCTCAGGAGCGGCCGCGGCTCAGCGATCGGGCCGGACAGCAGCTTCGGGAAGAAGAGGACGCCCGCGGCCACGCTCAGCGGGTCCACCTGACCCTCGCGCCAGGCGTAGACGAGGAACGCGATCATCTGGAACGTATAGAAGCTCAGACCCAGGGGAAGAGAGGGAGAGGTCGGCAGGACCAGCCCGGCCAGCTTTACATAGCCGAGGGGCGCCGTGACGATGACGATAAAGACGGCCAGCAGCCATTTCCTGCAGAACCTCGGCTGCTGGAACAGCATGCAGCCGACCGTGCCGACCGCCGTCACCGCGAGCAGGAGCCCCAGCTGGAAGGGATGCCCCCACACGCCGATCGTGTAGAAGACGACGCTCCCGATCACAATCAGCCACTTCGCGTAAGTTCTGCGCAGCAGCAGGTACAGCACGTAGAAGACCGGGAAGAACAGAAATATGAAATAAAAGTCGTTAAATACCATGATCCGGATCCGCCGGGGCGGAGACCTTTCCTAACATATAATAACGACTGTTATTATACGACATATAGTGGGTAAAAGCGAGCAGATACACAAAAAAACGTAAGAACATGGTATAATACCCGCAAATACACCGCTGTATCGTATTTTTTAATGAAATGAGGTGCCTTTCTATGAAGATCAGTCTGATCGAACCCCTGAACGTAAAGCAGGAAGTCATTGACCGTCTGGCCGCCCCGCTTAAGGAGGCGGGCCATACGTTCGTGTCGTATGATGATCTGGCCGCCGATGAAGCGGAGCAGGCGGAGCGGATGAAGGACAGCGACATCGTGATGATCGCGAACCACCCGGTCGCGCCGGAAGCGATCCGCGGGGCGAAGGATCTGAAGATGATCGACGTGGCGTTCACCGGGATCGACCACGTCCCCGCGGACGTCTGCCGGGAATGCGGCGTCATGATCTGCAACGCCGCCGGGTATTCCACCGAGACGGTCGCGGAGCTCGTGATCGCCATGGCTGTGGACGCTCTGCGGAACGTCGCGAAGGCGAACGAGGTCGTGCGCTGCGGCGGCACCGCTGCCGGCATCGGCGGGCGCGAGATCGCGGGCCGTACGGTCGGCATCATCGGTCTCGGCGCGATCGGCATGCGCTGCGCGGAGCTGTTTCAGGCGTTCGGGGCGAAGGTGATCGCGTTCAACCGCAGCCGGAAGGAAGAGGCGATCGCGCGCGGCATCGAGTATAAGACGCTGGACGAGGTCCTCGCGGAGAGCGATATCATTTCGCTGAACCTCCCGAACACGCCCGAGACCAGAAGGCTCATCAGCCGGGAGAAGATCGCGCTCATGAAGAAGGACGCGGTGTTCATCAACTGCGCGCGCGGTCCCATCGTGGACAATGCCGCGCTCGCGGACGCGCTGAACGCGGACGAGCTGGGCTTCGCCTGCATCGACGTCTATGACATGGAGCCGCCGCTGCCCGCGGACTACCCGCTGCTGTCCGCGAAGAATACGCTTCTTACGCCGCATCAGGGCTTTATCTCGGAAGAGGCCATGATCCGGCGCGCGGAGATCGTGTTCCGGAATGTGTACGCGTTTCTGGAGGGAAAGCCCGAGAATGTTTGACCGCGACAGCAAGGACCTGCTTAATAATTTTACCGACGAAATGCATCTCTGGTCGCAGAACGGACCGCTTCCGGCATTGGCATCGCGGGAGATGCGTTATGTGCTGACCTGTCAGGCGGAACGTTTAAAAGCCCTCGGCCTGACCATGGAAGAGAGCATCGAACACACGGAAGGTGAGATCGCCGGCGGGAAAGCCAGAAGCGGAGAGACAATCGACGCTGCGACCATGTATCGCGAAGGCGTGCGTCTGGTCACATTCCGGCAGAACGGAAGGATCCTGCGCAAGATCCGAAAACCGGTCACTTTTTATGCGACGATGCTTAATAAGCGCGGCTATCAGGATCATTCCTGCACCTGCCCGAACTGCGGTCATACGGACATGGCGTCCCGGATGAGGGAGAAGTGTGCTTACTGCGGGACCGTGTTCGAGATCGAAGATGCATGGCCCGTGTTTTCTTCTTATTATTTCGTGCCTGGCGTTGTGGAACGGTCGAACCTCGGTCCGAATCTGAAACGTGTCCTGATTCGGATCTTTCTGGCCGCCGCGGTGATCCTCGCGGTGGTGTCTCTGATCTTGAACCGTGATCAGGGAGCGGCGGAGCGAATCTTCGGAGCTGTGTTCGGCGGCCTGGCCGCCGGCGCTGCGATCACCTTTTTCTGCTACATGTTTTACAGTTTCTTCCTTCTGGGGAAGATGTTCAAAGAAGCGGGCCGGTCTATGCCGCTGCTAAAAGGCATGCGGACGGAGAAAAAACTGGAAGAGCGGATGCGGCAGTACGAACCGGATTTTTCCTATCCCTATTTCGAAGGGAGGCTCATCTCGCTGCTGCGGGCGGTCGCCTTCAGCGACCGGAGGGATACGCTCAGCATCTATGAAGGGTCCCAGGATCTGTCTTTTCTGGACACGCTGGTGGATATGCAGTACCGGGGCGTGCTGCAGCTCCTGCATTTTCAGGTGACAGACGGCGTGATACGCGTCCGGATCAGGGCGTTCATGGATGATCTGCGGTATGGGAGGCGAATCCGGAGAAAAGATGAAAACTTCATCGTGACGATGGAGCGGGATATCGAGGCGGGAGACGATCCCGGATTTCAGCTTCATCAGGTAAAGTGCCGTTCCTGCGCCGGCAGCTTCGACGCGTATCATCGGAAGACCTGCCCGTACTGCGGATCCGCGTATCGGCTGTCGCAGGATGACTGGATGATCACGTCGATCGAGCGGGGATAAGCCCATGACGGCAGAGGACCCGGAAAGCGGAGAAATGAAAAAGAGCCGGCACGTGAAGTGTCGGCTCCTTTTTTAAGATCGTATCGATCGTATCTAACAGCGGCCGCGGCCTTACAGGCATCCGTACTCCTGCATGGCAGCCTTCAGCTGCTCGAGGTGCGCGGGCTCGATGTCCACGAGCGGAAGTCTGGGGAGACCGACCTGATGGCCCTGCAGCCGAAGCGCGGCCTTCACGGGGATCGGGTTCACCTCGCAGAACAGTGCGCGGCAGAGCGGGAGCGCGGCCAGCTGCAGCTTCGCGGCTAACGTGTAGTTCCCGTCAAGGCAGGCCTGCACGATGTCGTGGGTCTGCTGCGGCGCCACGTTCGAGAGAACGGAGATGACGCCGATGCCGCCGAGGGAGCAGAGAGGGACGATCTGGTCGTCATTGCCCGAATAGACGTCGAGGCTGCCCTCCGCGAGTTCGATCAGGTGCGCGACCTGGGTGATATTGCCCGAAGCCTCCTTTACGGCCGCGATGTTCTCGACGTTCTTTCCGAGCCATGCCGCGGTCTCCGGCAGGATGTTCGTGCCGGTGCGCGAGGGGACGTTATACAGGATGCAGGGGAGCTTCGTGGACTCTGCGATCGCGGAGTAGTGTGCGATCAGTCCCTTCTGAGTGGTCTTGTTGTAATAAGGAGCCACGAGAAGCAGCCCGTCGGCGCCCAGAGCTTCCGCCTCTTTCGACATCATGATGGCATGGGCGGTGTTGTTCGAGCCGGTGCCCGCAATGACGGGGATGCGGCCGTTCACCTTCTCCACGCAGTAGCGGATGGCTTCGAGGTGCTCGTCATCATCCAGCGTGGGCGCCTCGCCGGTGGTCCCGATCGCGATGATCGCGTCGGTATGGTTCGCGATCTGGTCCTCGATCAGTTCCCCGAAGACTTCCAGATCGATCTCGCCGTTTTCTTTCATGGGAGTGACGATGGCGACTCCCGCGCCTTTAAAGATCGACATATCAGTACCGCCTTTCCGGTCATGATGATATAATACGTGTGTTCATTCAACACGATAGCACGGGAAAACGCGGTTTGACAGAGAACGAACGATTTCTTAAGGATTTAGATATTATTAATATACATGTAGAGTGAAGAAAGGAGCCCGGATCATGACGAGGGAAGAGTTTCAGGATGTTTTGGAGATGATGACGGATTCCGCCGCGGTCGTGACCACGGACACGCATGACATCGTCTATATGAACGCAGCTTCCCGGAAGCTCTGGAATATCGAAGGCGAAGCCTGGCAGCACTGCTGGGACATGATGAGGAATTCGGAAAAGCCCTGCGAGCAGTGTCATATGTGTAAGATCCAGCCTGCGGCGCCGCAGGAGTGGGATTATAAGAACTATGACCGGAAGACCACCTATCATAACATCACGCGGATGATCGAATTCGATCCGGAGCATCCGACGTTCCTGGAGATCGTGCGCGGCTCGGACGAGCTGACGGAAGAGCGGCCCGCGGCCCCGGAGAAAGGCTGCGAAGCCTGCGGGTGACGGCTTTTGCCCGAAACCGGGCCGCAGCGTCACAGCCTGTTCACAGGAGGAGTTTGAAGATGTCGGAAGTGCGGTGGAGATCGTATCACGGAGTCGGCGTGACGTTCGACCGGCAGGTCGTGCGTATCAGGAACGACCTGGCGCTGAAGGAACTGCTGCGCGCGGAAGCGGGGAGCGGCTTTTTCCGCGGCCTGCGCAGCGAATACCGGCCGGCGCGGAAGATGGCTCGCGTCCTGAAGGAAGCCTACCGCCGGAAGTTCGGGGAAGAACTCCGGATCACGGACGGTTCGCTGGAGAGCGAGATCGTCTGGCATTACCGTGTGATCGAATGGTGCCGGATCAGCCGCCGGAGATGGTGGTACCGGCTGCTGCCGCCCGCGCGGCGCTTCGTCGAGTGGCTGTGGATCCACATGGACGTGATTGACTGCGGCGATCTGGCCTGCGACGGGAACCGGATCGTGTGGGATGTTTTAGACCGCTGGGGTCTCTGAAGACCCGGTCGGAAAAGATGGAAAATCAAAAACGGAAGCGCCGCGGAGGGAGACCTTCGCGGCGCTTATTCATGCGCGGGCCCGACCGGCTGACGGTCCTTTTCAAAAAACTGCTTGACGGCTGTCGAAAAATAGAATATACATGAACCAAATTTCGATGTGTCTTGACACCTGTCAAGATATTATCATTAAGCAATGTCGTTTGTGTACATTCTGTTTTACAGACACGTCCCGAAAGGAGGATCCGGACAGATATGGAAAAGGTGAAGGCTTTCCTGGAACGGAAGGACATCGAGATCTCCGTGAAGCGTTATCTGATCGATGCCCTCGGCGCGATGGCGCAGGGCCTTTTCTGCTCACTGCTGATCGGTACGATCATTAATACCGTGGGCACACAGTTCCACATCGGTTTCCTTACGATGACCGTGGCCACGATCGGCGGGGTCGAGTATACGGTCGGAGGTCTGGCCTGCGCGATGGCAGGCCCTGCGATGGCTGCGGCCATCGGCTATGCGCTGAAGTGTCCGCCGCTGGTGCTGTTCTCACTGATCCCGGTGGGATTTGCCACGAACGCTCTGGGCGGCGCGGGTGGCCCGCTCGCGGTATTCTTCGTCGCGATCGTGGCGGCGGAGCTCGGAAAGATGGTCTCGAAAGAGACGAAGATCGACATTCTCGTGACGCCGCTCGTGACGGTCGGCGCGGGCATCGGATTAGCGGCGCTGGTCGCTCCGGCGATCGGTCAGGCGGCCATGAAACTGGGCCAGCTGATCATGTGGGCCACGGAGCTTCAGCCGTTCCTGATGGGCATCTTCGTATCGGTGATCGTGGGCATTGCCCTGACGCTCCCGATCAGTTCGGCGGCGATCTGCGCCGCGCTGAGCCTGACGGGCCTGGCGGGCGGCGCAGCGGTGGCCGGCTGCTGCGCGCAGATGGTCGGTTTCGCGGTCATGTCGTTCCGCGAGAACCGCTGGGGCGGCCTGGTCTCGCAGGGGCTGGGCACGTCCATGCTGCAGATGGGAAATATCGTGAAAAATCCGTGCGTGTGGCTCCCGCCTATCCTGACCAGTGCGATCACGGGGCCGCTTGCGACCTGCGTGTTCCAGATGCGCATGAACGGCGCGGCGGTGTCCTCGGGCATGGGGACTTGTGGCCTGGTCGGACCGATCGGCGTGTATACGGGCTGGCTGAATGACATGGCGGCCGGCGCGAAGGCCGCGGTCACGGCGTTTGACTGGATCGGACTGATCCTGATCTGCTTCGTGCTCCCGGCGGTGATCACGCCGCTGCTGCACAAATGCATGCTGAAGATGGGCTGGGTCCGCGAGGGCGACCTGGCGCTGAACTGAGGCCCACCCGGACGGGCGCCGCTCAGGAGAAAAAGACGCCCTTAACGAAGATCTCTATACCGATCGCGATCAGGATAAGGCCGCCGATCACGGTGGCCTTATCTGCGAGGCGCTCGCCGAACTTCTTTCCGAAGACCAGGCCGATCATGCAGATCACGAAGGTCGTGGCTGCGATGAGAAGAGCCGCGGTCAGGGCGCTCAGCGCTTCGTAATCCGCGATCGTAAATCCGACCGAGAGCGCGTCGATGCTCGTAGCGATGCCCTGCACGGCCAATGTTCCCAGAGCCAGCATCTGCGGTTTCGCGGCGGCTTCGTCGCCCGGCGTTTCGCGCTTCAGGCCTTCGCGGATCATGTTTCCGCCGATCAGTGCGAGCAGTCCCAGAGCGATCCAGGGGATGAACTTCTGGAAGACCGTGAAGTAGTGCGCCGCGGTGTGGACGCAGACCCAACCGATCATGGGCATGGCGAACTGGAAAAACGCATAGGTGCCCGCGATCAGGTACATGCGCTTCCGCGACATGTGCGGCCAGGTCAGGCCGTTCGCTATGGAGACGGAAAACGCGTCCATCGCGAGTGCAAAGCCCATCAGGATGCTGGTCAAAACGAAAGCAATTCCCATAAAGTCCTCCGTGTTTTCTGCGAGGTGTTTGCGGGCAATAAAAAGCCCGGGCCGCTGTGCCCGGGAACGATACATACAGGGAGCCCATGCACAGCCGAAAGCTGACATGAGTCTCGCAATTTAAAGCAAGCCAGATCGGTCGGATCAGTATGTTGACTTGCTGCGCCGCATTCGGGGCGGGCGCCTGCTACTCCCTCATCGCGGGCATTATCGCAGGTGTCAGACGGGTTAGTCAAGCCGAACATCCGGCGGGCTGTGCGAATTCCCGACGCGTGGATTCGGGAATTCGGGCGCGGTGTTTTTTCTGCTCGAAAGATGGGCATATATACTATATAATAAAATATCTTATTATACGCTTATGCCGTGTATGCTGTGCGGGGATACCGTCATTGCCGCGGCATTGTCACTGATACAGTTTGAAAGGAGTACCGATATGCATCAGTTCAGTCCCGTCAGCGAGCGCATGCAGCTCATGCACCAGAAAGTCCGCGACCGCGTCATGCGGTACGGCTCCGAACACGCGCGGATCGCCACGGAGTTCGTGCAGGCTCACGAGTCCATGGTCCCTTATCTGCGCCGCCCTATGATCCTGAAGGCCCTCTGCGAAAATATGACCGTCCGCGTCGAGGACTGGGAGATGATCGTCGGAAATAACGCCGAGTATTTCTGCGGCTGCCCGATCCATCCGGACTGGACCGCCGGCGACTGGGTCACCCAGGCCGTGAAGAACGGCGTGTGGACCCTTGAGGAGGACGGCCTTTATCATAACCCGCCCTCGGACGGTTTTCCCATGGCGATCTCGCCGGAGGACTACGCGGAACTCCTGAAGGTCGACGATTACTGGCGCGGGAAGACGTTCAGCGACATCGCGGCTTCCTTCATCCCGGACGGATACCTCGAGCTCTGCCAGATGGAGTGCAGCGCGAGCCGTGTGGGCGCGCCGTTCTTTACATTGCCCTCGGGTCATCTGACCCCGGGATATAAGAAGATCGTCGACGGCGGCTACGGCCCCATCCGGAAGCAGGCGCAGGACTGGCTTGACGCGCACGTGAACGATCTCATGGGCGCGGACGCCGAGAAGGTCCTGTTCTATAAGGCTGTGACCATCGTCTGCGACGCGGCGACGACGCTCCTGAAGCGCTTCAGCGCGGCGTGCCTGGAGAAGGCCGCGGCGGAAGAGGACGCCGACCGTAAGGCCGAGCTCGAGTCGATGGCCGATTCGCTGGCGTGGATCAGCGAGAACGGCGCCCGCACTTACCGGGAGGCGCTGCAGGCCGCGATCACCTACTGCCACCTGATCCGCTACAGCCACATCACCGACGTGGGTTCGTTCGGCCGCATCGACCAGTACACCTGGCCGTACCTGAAGGCCGATCTCGAAGCCGGCCGGATCACGATGGAGCAGGCGCAGGAGATGACCGACTGCTACTTCATGAAGATAAACTCGATGTACGAAGCCGGCCAGGCGGAGATCGCCGCCATCATCGGCATCGGAAACACCTACCTGCATAACACCATCGGCGGCGTGGATCCGCAGACCGGCGAGGACTCCTCGAACCCTGTCACCTACATGGTGCTCGAGTCCGTCGGCCGCCTGAGCCTGCACGATCCGACGATCTCGCTGCGCGTGAATAAGAACACACCGGACGATCTGTGGAACCTGGCCCTGGAGACCTCGAAACTGGTCGGCGGCCTGCCGCTGTTCCAGAACGACGAAGTCATCATCCCCGGCATCATGAAAGAGATGGGCTTCACGCTCGAGGACGCGCGCGATTACGCTATTATTGGGTGCCAGGAAATTACGGGTTCCGGAAATGACTATTCCGCGGCAAACGGCGTGGCTCCGCCCTACGCGTCGATCCACTACAGCGTACTGCTGGCGTCGGCGCTGAACGACGGAAAGAATCCGATGAACGGCCACCAGAGCCCCATCCACACCGGCTTCCTCTACGACATGACCAGCATCGAGGAGGTGCGCGAGGCCTGGCGGAAACTCGCGGAGTATTACCAGAAGGCGCAGGTCTCGATCAACAACTACCTCGAGTACCTCGTAAAGATCTATATGCCTCACGCGATCCTGTCCATCTCGATCGACGACTGCATGGAGAAGGGTCTGGACTGCACGGCCGGCGGCGCGAAGTATAACAGCTACGGCGGCACCGGAACGGGTCTGGCGACCGTGGCGGACAGCTTCACCGCGATCAAATACATGTGCTTCGATAAGAAGCTCTGCACGACCCGCGAGCTCTATGACGCGGTCATGGCGAACTGGGAGGGTAAGGAGCACGAGGCCCTGCGCCAGCGCATCCAGAACCAGGTCCCGTTCTTCGGAAATAATGACCCCTACGCCGACAGCGAGATGAAGTGGGTCATCGACGCATATTACGATACCTGCAAGGAGTGCTACTCCCTGCGCACGAAGAAGTTCAAGGCCGGCCTCTACGGCGCGGCGGACCATGTCGGCCAGGGCTACGGCACCTGGGCGACCCCGAACGGCCGGAAGGCGGGCACGCCGATCGCTGACGCGGCTTCGCCTTCGCAGGGCGCGGACAAGAACGGTCCGACCGCGATCTTCTCGAGTTCGCTGTGCTACGAGCATGATAAATTCATGGACGGCGTCTGCCTGAACATCCGGATCCATCCGACCGCGCTGGCGCGCGAGGACGGCATCTCGAAGCTGCGCGACACCGTGAAGGCCTACATGGCCGACGGTGGAGCGGAGGCGCAGTTCAACATCGTCTCGAGCGAGACCATGCGGAAAGCCCAGGGCGACCCCGAGGAGTATAAGAACCTCGTGGTCCGGATCGCGGGCTACTCGGCGTATTTTGTGGAACTCACACCCGACTGCCAGGAAGACCTGATCAGCCGGACGGAAAATATGATCTGAGGAGGACACCGTGCGCGGCGCCGAAACGGATGAAGTACTTTATCAGCGCTTCCTGTCGGAACGCGACGAGGAAGCGCTGAGGATATTGCTGGAGCGTCACAGGAACGGGCTGACGCTGTTTCTCTATGGGATGATCCACGACATGGACGAGGCGGAGGACCTGATGATCGACGCCTTCGCCGAGGCGGCCTCCCGGAGTCACTGGGCGCCCGGCGGCAGCAGCTTTAAGACCTGGCTTTTTGCCATCGGACGGAAGAAAGCGCTCATGTACCTGCGGAAGCACCGCGCCGCGGTCCTGCCTCTGGATGAGAACCGGGCGGATGCGGCAGCTCTGCCGGAAGCGGAGATGCTGCGGGAGGAGCGGAACCGAGAGCTTTATCTGGGGCTGCAGCGGCTGCCGGAGGATTACCGCGAGGCGCTGACCCTGCTGTACTTCGAACAGATGCCTCACGAAGAGGCGGCGAAGGTCATGGGGAAGACCCGGAAGCAGATGTATCACCTGGCGAACCGCGGCCGGGAGAGGCTGCGGGACGTTTTGAAAGAGATGGGATTTGACTATGCGCAGTACGAATGAACAGCTTCAGGAAGTTCTGAAGAGATCTGATGGGATCCGAAAAGTGCGGGCAGTCCGCCGACGCGTCATGTCGACGGCGGTCGGCGCATGCATCTGCCTGACGCTGCTGATCGTCGCGGGCCTGCACCTGCCGGCGCTTTCCGCCGCACAGACGGACAGCGGGGCGGCGCAGTACGGCAGCCTGCTTCTCACTACATCGAACATGGGATACGTCGTGGTCGGCGTTCTCGCGTTCCTGCTGGGGATCTTCGTCGCGCTTCTCTGCCTGTATGTGAAGAAGCACACGGAGATGAAACGGTCATGACGGCGTCGACGGTCCTCTACCTCGTGGAGGGCGCCGTGGGCCTGATCGTGCTGATCCGCACGATGCGTCTGATCGGCACGGGCGTGCGCTCCATGATGGTGGTCTTCTTTCTGTTCGCCATGATCACGTTTCTGGTGAATAACACCTACTGGATCGCCTATGACCTGATGCTCCCGGACGTGCGCATGCCGTTTTCGGCCGATGAGCTCGGGGAGGCGGCGTTCATGCTCTTATTTGCGTCCGCTCTGGGCAATGCCATTCCGCCGAACGGCGTCCCGTTTAAAAAACAGGCGGTCGCGGCGATCCTGTTCTCGGCGGCCAGTGTGGCCCTCTGGATCGGTTGGTCCGGAGAATGGGTCCAGGATATCGTGGGCGGGGCCGCATACTGCTATTTCCTGTGCGTTATCCTGCGATGCGCGAAACAGATCGGCGCGTATTCACGGCGGGAATGGATCGTGATGGGTGCGGCCTGTACGGCCACGATCGCGCTTCAGGCCGCCTGGTTCCATATTCCGTCATCCGTACGCGTGTTTACCGAAACCGCGGCTTACATCCTGATGTTCGTGATGCTGGTCTGGATTATGGTAAAAGCGATCGCGGCGCTCCGGACCCGAAACGATCCGAAAGTCTGCCTGGCATTATCATTTACTGCATATATGTGGGTCACGACCGTGGTCTACATGACCGCCGGGGTCTGGTATCTGTTCGCTACGGTGGCGACCTGCGCGGCATTGCTTCTGATGTCGTCGGCAGTGAGGGCGGCAGTGAGAGCGGAGGTGAGCGCGGAATGATCTATGCGGAAAACATCCTGATCTGCATTGCTGTGCCGCTCATCCTGCTGCTCCTGTTCCTCAGGGGCAGGACCCGGCTGTTCGTGGGAGCGTTTCTCGCCGGCATGGGAGTCTGTCTGCTGAGCGCATATATCAGCGGCTTTATCAGCCTGGCCGGCACGATGGGGGCCGAGAACACGGCGGTCTATATCTCGCCGATCATCGAGGAGCTCATGAAGTGCCTGCCGCTGTTTTTCATCCATTATCTGTTTAAACCCGGGGAAGAGCGTCTGTTTATGGTCGGCGCCGGGATCGGCGCGGGATTTGCGCTGTTCGAAAACTGCTGCTACATGCTTTCCACCGGCGCGGACAGCCTGACGTTCATCCTGATCCGCAGCATGGCGGTCGGCGTGATGCATATCGTGAGCATGGTGACGCTGGCCGTCTGCGTGAATCTGGCCGTTTACTTTAACGCGCTGACTGTCCAGAGCATCGCGGGCGCGGTCTCGCTGGCCGTGACCTTCCACGGGCTTTATAACCTGCTCGTGTCCCGGCCGGGCCTCACGTCCTGGATCGGCTATGCGCTCCCGATCGTGACCGCGCTGTTCCTGTATGTGGTGTTCCGCCAGATCTACGACAGGCTGGTCGTAAAAGAGGTTTCGGAGGACCCGCCGGGGTCGTGACCGGAAATAGAGAGTTTATGTCGCAACCGCACAGAAATGTGCGGTTTTTTTGTGCATTGTGCCGGTATGGACCTTTTTTTTACGATTTGGTGGGCAAAATCGAGGAAAACTGCAAGTAACAGTCAGAAAGGATCATAAAAGCGGGCGGATGGAAAAGAGGTGATGACCATGCGCTTCACGAATGAAGAGGCTCTGCGGGAAGTCCTGAAAAGGGGCAGGGCGGTTCGAAAACAACGGGAAAGCCGGAATATACAGATACTCGGCGGCGCGGCCGGCGTTCTGCTGGTAGGACTGATCTGTGTGATCGCGTCCTTCAGCAAAGGCGGGGTCGGCAGCGCAGGCAGTGCGTACGGAGCGTTCCTTCTCTCTGCGGAGGCTGGCGGATACGTGCTGACAGCGGTCATCGCGTTTGCGGTCGGGGTGGTCCTGACCGTCCTGATATGGCAGTACCGAAAACGAAAGCGCAAGAACCCTGAAGAGGAATGACAGGATGGCGCTGAGAATAAAAACTTCGTCCTGTAAGATGCCGGATAGAAGTATTACCCTCCAGATAAAAGTGGCAGCCTTCACGGTATCACTGAGTTCAGCGGTACCGTGAAGGCTGTGCACGGCGTCGGCAAGGAGTCCGGATATGCCGTTATGATCTCTGAGGAGCATCTAAATACAGGTTAAACAGGGACGCAAATGCACAAAACTGTATCTATTGTTTTAAAAGCATAATTATTGGTTTAAAGAAGCAACCATAGTGTGGTTTTTTTATCGATAGAAAATCTGTGCCGGAGTTTTCATTTGATGTTGCTTCTTGGCTATCCGGAAAACGAGTTGATGGTTTGAGGGAGGAAGAAAGTCATGCAAAATCGGGCGAGAAAACTGATGAAAACGATGGCTGGGGTTCTGGCAGCTGTCCTTTTCGTGGGCTTGTTGTCTGCACTGCCGGGAGCTGCTTCGGTAACGGCCAGGGCGGCTGCGGGTGATAAGCCGGCTCATGACAAGAGCGTAGCCTCAAACGGCGACGGCACGTATCAGATCTCACTGGATGTTCAGGGAGATGCGGACACCACTTCCAGTGTTACCGGAAGTGTGAATGTGCTTGTCATCTATGATACGTCGAACAGCATGTACAATACTGCGGCGACCGGGAGCACAGGCACCCGGGCGCAGGCTGCAGAACGGGTAATGTACGATTTCCTTACTGCACTGTTCGGCAAACAGACAGGTGACGGAAGCAACATTCAGGTCGCATTTACGACGTTCAGCAGATATTCCCCTTCTTATGAAGGCCAGCAGCAGACCTGGACCAGTACGCCCGGCGCGATCACCGGTCATTTTAATTCCACCGGATCCGGCGTGAATCTTCGATACACCTCCGGAACCAACTGGGAACGGGCGTTTATGAATGCCAATACATCATTTGCACCGCCTGATGACGACCCCACGTTCGTGATCTTTATGACGGACGGCGCGCCCACCCAGACGGATACCAGCGACACGGGATATGCAAATACCGATGCCGGACGCAGAACATGCTATGAGGCGGCCATGGATGACGCCCTGTCTTACGTCGGAAAAGGCAGCGATGTAAGGTTCTATGGTATTTATGCGTTTGGAAGCGAAGCGGATTATCTCGATGATCTGGTCTACTATGCGAACAATGGAAGCGAGCGCGAGGAGACCGGCGGGGGAACAGCTCCCACATCCAACTATTACAATGCTTCGGATACATCAGCGCTGCAGGCCGCGATCAACGCGATCTTTAAGGATATCACCGAAACGCTGGGTATCGGCAGTGTTTCGATCAATGACGGTACGACCAGCAACGTGACGACTACTTCGGGCGAGATCGCTGATCTGCTCGACGTGGATGACAGCTCTTTTGAGTATTGGATCACTATTCCGCTGGTGGAAGACGGTTTTGACCGCACAGATCCCGACTCCGGTGAAACGGTTCACTATACCGTCGTTTCGAACGGCGACGGTACGGCAACGGTTACCTGGCCGGGCGGCTCTGAAACCGTAACCGGTACGGTCAGCCCGAATCTGAGATATCGGTGGACGGGTGCGAATTCTCTCTATGATAAGGCTCCTCCTGCCGCCAGTTTTGACGGAAGTGCAGTCCACTGGGATCTGTCTTCCGTGGGGACGCTTCTGGATAATGTTACCTATACGGTCACGTTTAACGTATGGCCTTCTCAGACGACCCTGGATCTGATCGCGGATATGGAAAATGATCCTGCTCTGTATGATACCCTGGATCCCACGATCCGGCAGTATCTGAGCCGCGACGGTATCCTGAGTACGAATACCGGTGCGACATTGAGTTACAACGACTCCCGGAACGATGCCGGACAACAGACCGTTGATTACGATACTCCCCCCGGCGTAAGCACCAATTCTTCCGAGCTGATGGCCATTTCGAAGCAGTGGGAGAATGAGCTGGATGCTCTTGCTGCTGAAGAGATCGAACTGGATGTGACCAGAGACGGTGCTGACTGCTATACGGTGCCTTTGAACAGCGGAAACAGCTGGAACAATGAGGTCCATATTTCCGTCGGCATCCTGTCAGTAGACGGCGAGTCCGTCATCATGAGAACGACAGGCCATGATTATACTTTCGCTGAAATGGGAGAGATCGCGCAGAACTGGCAGATCCAGGCGCCTGTAGCGCATCCCATGATGATCAACGGCGAAGTGACCATGCTGATCAAGGTCGAAGATGAGGCTGTGCTCAGCCAGTTGGAAGCATCTGCACCGGAAAGCGGTTCTGCACGCGCCGAAGTCGATGGAACTACATATTACTACCTGGACAGCTTTGGCTGGTATGCTGCCGAGGCTGCTGAAGAAGGCGAGACGATCAGCCTGACTGCCGTCAATGAGCGCCGCAGCTATCTGGATATCACCAAAGTTGTGGACGGCGATGCTGCGCCGGCTGATGCATTGTTTGACTGTACCGCCACCGTGACGGATCCTGCGAGTGCTGACGGAAATGTCTGGTTCTCTGTCCGGGACGGCGAGACTCTGGTTACAAACACGGATGAGGTCACATATTTCTCAGGAAGCGGAGTTCAGGCTGAGCTGGACGGCAGCGGAGCACCCACCGGTTACTATTATGCTCCCAGCGGCAGCGAAGTCACGATCCGCATCCGGGCGGGCTGGAACCTGCGGTTCCTGAACCTTTCTGACGAGACGACCTACAGTATTTCCGAGAGCGCGATGCCGGGCGGCTTCCGGTTCGTAGAGGCGGCCGGGGTCCGGAATTTCACGGATGAAGGCGGCAATGCTGCTTCGGAAGCGGCCGGATCTGTGTCCGGACAGGCGGTCTCCGGCAGCATCGATTATACGAACTCGGCATACGTTCTTACATTCCGGAATGTTCATGAAGCATCCGCCGCCAGCGTAACGCTGACGGCCCGGAAGGTCCTGACCGGACGTGACCTGCAGGCCGGAGAGTTCCGTTTCGAGCTTCGCGATGCACAGGGGCAGGTCCTTCAGACCGCGACGAATGCCGCGGACGGAACGATCTCGTTCGAAAGCATCACGTATGATGTGCCCGGAACGTATAACTACACGATCGCCGAGGTGCCCGGGAATGAGACCGGGGTCACATATGATACAAAGACCTTCGGTGTGACTGTGACGGTAACGGAGAACGAAGGGCTGCTGATCGCCCAGACTACTTATACGGATGGCACTCCGGTGTTCTCGAACATTTATGTTCCGCAGACGCCGCCTGTTGTTCCCACCGGCGACGGCACGAACTTCATGCCTTATGTGTTGCTGGCACTGGGCGCTATAGCGGTCTGCGCGGGCACGCTGGCTGTCAGCAGACGGAGAGCGCGCTGAGCGTAGAGCGGAACTGTAAAAACTGAAAAAGGATCCTGTGGGATCATGATGAGGGGAGCGCCTTCGGGCGCTCCTCTTTATCGCGGCATTTATGCGGCTCGTGAAGGCGCGGTTCGTGTTAAAATAATATAAAGTATCACACGATCATACGATCATCGGAATGAGGAGGTTATTATGAAGATCCAGATCGGCGATAAGATTCCGGACCTCGTATTCGATACGAACGAGCGGGACGGCGTGCGTCTGAGCGAAGTGCTGAAAGGAAAGACCGTGCTGTGGGTCCTGCGTTATATCGGCTGCCCGGTCTGCCGGCTCGACGTGCACAGGATCGCGCAGCGCTACGGAGAGTTTACGGCGAAGGGAGCACAGGTCTTCGCGGTCATGCAGAGCGACCGCGCGCATATTGAGAAGGATCTCCGGGCGACGGGCGCGGTGCTGCCATTCGAGATCGTGTGCGATCCGGAGCAGAAGATCTACGAAGAGCTTGAGATACTGCCGGCCGATCAGGAGGGGCCGCCGGCCGGGGAAGTGCTCGAACGGCTGATCGCGAAGGCGAGGGAAGCCGAGGCCGAGGGCTTCGTGCACGGCGATTATGAGGGCAATGAACAGCAGCTCCCGGCATTGTTCATCCTCGACGAGGCGGGCACCGCATTATACGCGAATTACGCGCAGGATCCGATGGATATGCCTTCGCTGGACGAGGTGCTGGAAATGCTGTAAGGGCAGGCCCGGGCCCTGCTGCCGCCGCGGTTATTTTTTTGACGGGCGGGATTGTGTCTCGGGCCTTAAATGGATATAATATATTTGGTTTAAAAGGCGGAGACCGTGCGTCTCCGTTGTAAGAATGTATATTTTTGAGAAAGGACCCATTGCCATGTATACTTTCAAACCCTACACCGAGCGTGTCGGAAGGCTGAAAGCTGCGGTCAGAGACCGTCTGATGGTCGCTGATGCCACGAAGGCGCGCCTGCAGCTGGAGGCGAAGAAGAAGTACATCAAGTACCCGCCGATGCTCCAGAAACCCTACATTTCCCTTTACGTTCTGGAGCGCATGCCCCTGAACATCCATGAAGACGAGTATTTCTTCGGCGGCATGGGTAATAAAGGCTGGGGCGCGGCGAACACCGGCGGCGCCGGCATCATGTGGCTCTCCGTGGATATCGAGAACACCTGGCCGATCATGGAAGACGGCCTGCATCACGCACCGCTCGACGATCCGTTCTATTCGAAGCAGCTGATGGCCATTTCCCCGGAGGACCTGAAGGAGCTCCGTGAGATCGCGAAGGAGCGTGCGGAGATCGAGGGCGGCTTCGGCGCTCAGGACTGGCTGCCCGACGGCGTCCAGGATCTGTTCGTCCTGCAGGCGAACCCCTCCGGAAAGATCGGCGGCTGGCCCATCTATCTGCCGCCGGGACACCTGACCCCCGGTTATCAGAACATCATCGCGAAGGGTTACGGCGCCATCCGGAAGCAGGCCCAGGACTGGCTGGACGAGCATGAAGGAAACATCATGGGCGACGATATCGGCAAGTATATGTTCTATAAGGCCGCTACCGTGGCCTGTGACGGCGCGATCACGCTGACCCGCCGCTATGCCGACCTGGCCCGCGAGCTGTCCGCGAAGGCCGAGGATCCTGCGAAGAAGGAAGAGTACGCGAGCCGTGCGGAGAGCCTGGACTGGATCGCGACCGAGACGCCCAGAACGTTCTGGGAGGCCTGCCAGATGGCGATGCTGTACGACGTGTTCCTGAAGGCCGAGAACGACCCCGGCGTCATCAGCATGGGCCGCTTCGACCAGTATACCTGGCCTTTCCTGAAGGCTGACCTCGAGGCCGGCCGCATCACGATGGATGAGGCGCAGGAGTATGTCGACGGCTTCTTCCTGAAGATCAATACCTTCTACGGTGGCGGCTTCGGCAAGACCGCGCAGACCGCCGGTATCGGAAACTCCTTCCAGCACACCACGATCGGCGGCACCATTCCGGAGACCGGCGAGGACGCGGTGAACCCGGTGTCCTACATGGTCCTGGAGACGATGGCTCGCCTGGATCTGCATGACCCGACGATCTCGCTGCGCGTCACGCAGAACACCCCGAAGGAGATGTGGGAGTGCGCGATGGCGGCTTCCGCCCGCGTCGGCGGACTGCCCCTGCTGCAGAACGACGACATCATCATCCCCGCTCTGATGAAGGAACTGGGCTTCAGCCTTGAGGACGCGCGGAACTTCGCGTTCATCGGCTGCCAGGAAGTCACCGGCTTCGGAAACGACTACCCGGCGCCGAACGGCTCCGCGATGGGTCATAACGGCATCTTCTGGGCCATTGCCCTGCTGATGGCGATCAATAACGGCATCAACCCGATCAACGGCGCGCAGTGCCCCGAGAAGGTCCGTTCCGGCTACCTCGGCGACATGAAGAGCATGGACGAGGTCCGCGCGGCGTTCGAGAAGATCTGCGACTGGATGCTGACCTGGTCCGCGTCCCTGAATAACCTGACCGAGCACGAGTACCCTCGTATGTTCCCGTTCCCGAACCTGTCCATCTCCACCGAGGGATGCATGGAGTCCGGAAAGGACGTCTCCGAGGGCGGCGCGAAGTATAACAGCTACGGCGGAACCGCGACCGGTCTGGCCACGACGGCAGACTCCCTGACCGCGCTGAAGTACATGATCTTCGATAAGAAGATCGTGACCGGCGAGGAGTTCCTGCAGGCGATCCTGGACAACTGGGAGGGCCACGAGGCGCTTCGCCAGCGCGTGCTGAACGAAGTCCCGCACTACGGAAATAACGATCCGTACGCGGACGAAGAGATGAAGTACGTGATGGATCTGTACTACGGCATCACCCGGAAGTTCTCGACCTGCCGCTGCACGACCTATAAGTGCGGTACGTTCGGCGCTTCCGACCACGTCGTACAGGGCGAGATCACCTGGGCGACCCCGGACGGCAGAAAGACCGGCGAGCCGATCGCCGACGCTTCCAGCCCCGCGCAGGGCCGTGACGTGAACGGACCTACCGCTGTGTTTAACTCCGCGGTGAAGTTCGAGCACGGCCACTTCATGGACGGCATGGCGCTGAACCTGAAGATCCACCCGAGCTCGCTGCAGCGCGATGACGGCGCGCAGAAGCTGGCCGACATGACGAGAGCCTACTTCGACGAGGGCGGCATGGAGATCCAGTACAATGTCGTCGACGCCGCCACGCTGAGAAAGGCCCAGGAGAACCCGGACGAGTATCACAACCTCGTCGTGCGTATCGCCGGCTTCTCCGCGTACTTCGTGGATATGACGCCCGAGATGCAGGAAGACATCATCGTGCGTGCGGAGCACAGAGTGTAAGGGACTGCTGTTCGGATAACAGTCTGAGAAGCATGCCGATGGCAGCCTGAAGCGAAACAGGAAAAACGGATCCCGCAGACCGGCTGAGGCCTGCGGGATCTGTGATATCAGGCAGGATCAGATCGCAAAGGAGGAGTGTTTATGCGATATGTCTGTCGTGTCTGCGGCTACGTTTACGACGAAGCCGCGGAAAAGACGCCGTTCGAATCGCTTCCGGATACCTGGAAGTGCCCGCTGTGCGGCGCACCGAAGTCCCAGTTCGGTCCGGAAGAGGCGAAAAAGCCTGCTGCCGCCGCACCCGCGGCGCCTGCGGAGGACGTCCATCTGAAGAAGCTGTCCGCGGGGCAGCTCTCGGCCCTCTGCTCGAACCTGGCGCGCGGATGCGAGAAACAGTATAAGGCGGAAGAGGCCGCTTCTTTCCGGGAGCTGGCGGATTATTTTGCGGCGGTCACCCCGCCGGTAAACGACGCGGGCGTGGAGGATATCGCCGCCCTGCTGCAGGAAGACATTGACCGGTATCCGGGCGTGCGTGCCGCCGCCGACGCGGAGGCGGACCGCGGAGCCGCGCGGATCTGCGTGTGGGGCGAAAAAGTCACCCGCATGCTCTCCTCGCTGGTGGACCGCTATCTGAAGGTGGGCGAGGCCATGCTGGCCGGCACGAATGTCTGGCTGTGCACGGTCTGCGGGTTCGTCTATGTGGGCGACGAAGCTCCCGAGCTCTGCCCGGTCTGCAAGGTGCCCGCCTGGAAGTTCGAGAAGATCGAAGGGAGGGCAGGATGATGAAGAAGACAGCGGTCAGAAATCTGAGACTCTGCACGAAAGACTGCCTTTGCCTTTACGTCTGCCCGACCGGGGCGACGGATACCGAGGACAGCGTCATCGACGTGAAGAAGTGCATCGGCTGCGGCGTCTGCGCGGACGCGTGCCCCAGCGGGGCGATCAGCATGGTCCCGGAGGAATATCCTCCGCAGCAGCCGAAGACGGACGCGGTCCGCGCGGTGCTGTATGACCTGGCGCAGCGGAAGTGCGACGGCGAGAAAGCCGCTCTGCAGGCCGCGGAGGCAGCGGACGCCGACGGCCTGAACCGGCTCATGAAGGCGGTCGCACGGTCCGAAAGGCTCATCGCGGAAGACATCATGCGCGAAGCGGGTTACATGCTGCCCCAGAGCCGGAACGCGCACGAGCTGCTGGAGGAGCTGATCGCGGATCCTCCGACGGCGGATTTCCCGAAGGAGACAGCGAAGAAGATTTTGGATACGATTCCGGACAATGAAACGAAGGCGGAATCGAAAACAGAGAGTTCGAAAGGAGAAGGAGCGATGACGAAATGGGTCTGTTCGGTATGCGGTTACGTTTATGAGGGGGAGCAGCCCCCGGAGAAGTGCCCGCTCTGCGGCCAGCCCGCGGAGAAGTTTAAGAAGGCCGAGGAGCCTGCCGCGGCGGCAAAGAATCCTTACGCGGGGACGAAGACCGAAAAGAACCTGCTGGAGGCGTTCGCCGGCGAGTCGATGGCCAGGAACAAATACACTTACTTCGCGTCCGTAGCGAAGAAGGCCGGCTACGAGCAGATCGCGGCGCTGTTCCTGCAGACCGCGGAGAACGAGAAGGAGCACGCGAAGCTGTGGTTCAAGGCCCTGGGCGAGCTCGGCGACACCGCGGAGAACCTTCTGCACGCGGCTGAGGGCGAGAACGCGGAGTGGACCGACATGTACGACCGGATGGCCAGAGAGGCCGAAGAAGAGGGCTTCGCCGAGCTGGCGGAGCAGTTCCGCGGGGTCGCGGCCATCGAGAAGATGCACGAGGAGCGCTACCGCGCGCTGCTGCGGAACGTGGAGACGAAGCAGGTATTCGAAAAGAGCGGCGTCACGATCTGGGAATGCCGCAACTGCGGGCATGTCGTCATCGGTACGGCCGCTCCGGAGGTCTGCCCGGTGTGCAAGCACCCTCAGGCGTATTTCGAAGTCAGAAAAGAAAATTATTGACCGGTCACGGTCTCGGCGGCGGGAGAGCCTCCCGCCGCGGCATCATCGGCGGGCGCTGCGGTTTCTGCGGCGCCCGTTTCCGCGTCTGCGGCGCCTTCGGTTTCCGCACTGCCGGCCGCGGATCCGCCGCCGCCCGCGTAATCACGCCCGAACGCGTCCATGATCTCGAGATATTTGTCGACGTTCGACCGTCCGTTCCAGGTGATGAACCCGCCGGTCAGGCCCGCGTCGTAGAGCGCGCTGATCTCGCTCGCGATGATCTCCGCGTCGTAGTCCACCACGGGATCCCAGTGCGGCGTGTCGTACGCCGTGATCCAGGTGCGGTCGACCGCCGGAGTCGGGCACTCGTTCCGGCGCGCGTACGTGTTCCGCGCCCACTCGTACAGCTGCCCGTAGGGCTCGGACCAGGTGTCGATCTCGCGGCCCCAGTGATCCGAGTACGGCATCGAGCTGATCACGTCCACGATGTTCGAGATCGCGGGATAGTACTGGCCGTAGGCGGTCACGTAGTCGCTCGAGCACTCGCCGAACACGTCGACGGACAGGTACACGCCCTCGCGGTGGAGCATGTCCGCCGCGTAGTAGAGGAAACTCTGGATGGCTTCGGCCTTCTCCTCGCCGTAGAGATTGTGGAAATCGGCATTGTCCTTCGACATCTGGTAGGACGCTTCGGGGAAGCGCACGTAGTCGAACTGGATCTCGTTAAAGCCCATGGTGTCGATGGCTTCCTGAGCGAGGCGGACGTTATAGTACCATGCCTCGCGGCAGAACGCCGAAGGCCAGCCCGTCGAACCGCCCCACATGATCGTGCATTCGGGGTGATCCTCGGCGAACCAGGAGTCGTTGAAGACGACGATCCGGCCGATCACATACAGACCGGCGTCGCGCGCCCGCTGCACGGCCGCCTGATAATCCGCGACCTCGTTCAGCGTGCGGTTATTCGCGGACGGGCAGAGCTCCTCCGCGACCTCGGAGTGATAGGCCAGAACTCCGTCTTTGATATCGATGACGAGCGCGTTTATGCCGCTCGAGAGGGCAATGTCGATATACCGGTCCATATTCCAGACCTCGCCCACGTTCACGTAGAGCGTGCGGGCCTCCTCGAGCAGGGGGTTATCCTCGAACGAGGGCTTATCGACCGGCCAGTAGTCCAACTCGCCGGCAGCGCCGCCGTAGAGCTCGAAGCGGAACGCGCGGTCCGCGTGGATGTCCGCATACTCGGTGTTCACCGCGAGCGCGGCTTCCTCCGTGGGTGCGAGATACTTTCCGAAGACCCAGCCGGTGATCGGGACGGGCGTCTCCGAGGAGCCGTCCGCGGGGATCCCTTCGGCCGAGACCAGGTACATGTTCACCGAGCCGTCGGGCAGGAGATAATCGTAATCCTCGATCGTGAGGGCGGTGCCTTTCCGCAGCCAGGAGGCGATCCGCGCGTCCTCGTTATTCTCATAGACCGTGACCGATGTGCGCACGAAGCGTTCGGTCTCCCGGACCGCGTCCCGCTCGCTCGAGGCCAGAGCGTCTGCAGGGACGAAATACTCGCCGCCGTCATAGGTCACGCGCACGAGATCGGTCGGGGCGGCCTCGGCTGCGGCACCTTCCGCGGAGTCATCCGAGTCAACGCTGTCCTCTGCGGCTGCTTCCCCGGCTCCGTTTCCGGGCAATACCCATGAGACCGGATGGTCGAAGTCCTCATCCGTGTAAGTCACCTCGCTTCCGCGCGGCGCGCTCAGCACCGGCAGCATCTGTTCGGACGCGGTCGTCCGGCCGTTCGCCTGTGTCTCCTCGACGTCGCACAGATCGTACAGTTCCACGGTGTCCGTGTCCGCCGCGAGCCAGGCGGTGCGCGGCGCGGCCTCCGTTTCCCCCGAGGCGTTTCCGGAGCCTCTGGGCGAGCCGGATCCGCCGCAGGCGGAGAGACCGAGGCAGGCGAGGACCAGCAGAATGATCGCGGGGAAGATGATATGACCGCGGGAGCGATTTTTCATGACGTTTCTCCTTCATTCGGGCCGCAGGGAGCGGCAGTGTTTTACCGCGTCTATTCTATGCGCTTTTTACATATTTGTAAAACACAGGAGACCTTCTTTTCCTCATATCCGGGCGTCTTCGGCGCTGCCCGCCAGACATGTGTCCGTCCGCGGTTCTTGTGCTATAATACAAATCGCTATGGGAGAGACCGCGACCACATCGAAAAAACGAAGATGGCTCACCGTGCTGTTCGTGGCATTGAACATTGCCGTGATCGCATGGACCGCCGTGCGCGAATTCCGCGGCGGACAGGGCGCCGGGCACATCTCGGAGCTCACGGTCCGCTGGCAGTATCTGATTCCCGCTGCGCTCTGCATGGCCGGCTCACTGGCTGCGGAGATCGCGAAATACATGGTCATTATGAAGAAGACCTGCGGTTTCGTCCACCCGAAGCTCTGTGCGCAGACGGTCCTTCTGGGCCGCTACTACGATAACATCACGCCCTCGGGCATCGGCGGCCAGCCTTTCCAGATCTATTACATGAAGAAGAACGGGATCCCTGCGGCCCAGAGCGCTTCGACGCCGATCGCGGGCTTCCTGTCCATGCAGTACGCGTTCATCATCATCGCGATCCTCTGTGCGGTCTTCGGGGGACATTTCATCGGGTCCGACGCGGTGCGGATCGCGTCTTACATCGGTATCGTCTGCTATTCGCTGTTCCCGACCGTGATTCTGTTTTTCACGTTCTTCCCGGCGTTTTCCGAGCGGCTGACCCTGCTCATCACCGGCCTGCTGGCCAGACTGCGGATCGTGAAGGACCGCGATGAGGCGGAAGAGCGCTTCGTGGGACATGTCCGCGGCTACTGCGAGTCGCTGCGCGGGCTGATCCGCCACGTGAGCCTGCTGCTGGCCGTGCTCGGTCTGGCCCTCGTATATCAGGCGGCGCTGATGTGCGTGCCGTTTTTCGTGGTCCGCGCGTTCGGCGGGGACGTGCCCTTCGTGCAGTGTTTCGTCACGACGGTCACGATCTACGCCGCGATCACGTTCATCCCCACCCCGGGCAATGCCGGCGCCGCGGAAGGCGTGTTCTATGCGGTGTTCTCGTCCTTGTCCGGCGGGCATGTGTTCTGGGCCATGCTGGTCTGGCGCTTCATCATCTATTACGTGTATATCGTATACGGTATATTGCATTATCTGGTCACACACATCCGCCGGAAGCTGTGCGGAGACAG